>DATIWE010000050.1:0-106372 GCA_035519495.1 Actinomycetota bacterium | reverse complement strand
GAGCACTGATTGGGCTAGGGGGCCTACAAGCTTACCGACCTCAGTCAAACTCCGAATGCCGTCGGACCAGAGCCCGGGAGTGAGGGCGCGGGGGCTAAGCTCCGTGTCCGAGAGGGAAACAACCCAGATCGCCAGCTAAGGTCCCTAAGTTCGTGCTAAGTGGGTAAGGATGTGAGATCGCACAGACAACCAGGAGGTTGGCTTAGAAGCAGCCATCCTTGAAAGAGTGCGTAATAGCTCACTGGTCAAGTGGTCTTGCGCCGACGATGTATCGGGGCTCAAGCACGACACCGAAGCTGCGGGATCCGCCGTATCACCCGGCCCTCGAGGGCAGCCTCGTGGGTCCA
This sequence comes from Actinomycetota bacterium, assembly GCA_035519495.1. Classification (GTDB taxonomy): domain Bacteria; phylum Actinomycetota; class UBA4738; order UBA4738; family HRBIN12; genus AC-51. Next base: position 106,025 of record DATIWE010000050.1, on the reverse strand, counting down.
AGTGGGCGGATCGGTAGGGGAGCGTTCCTACGCGAGTGAAGCGGCGGGGGAACCCAGCCGTGGATGCGCAGGAAGTGAGAATGCCGGCATGAGTAGCGAAAGACGGGGGAGGAGCCCGTCCGCCGAATGCCCAAGGGTTCCTGGGGAAGGTTCATCCGCCCAGGGTTAGTCGGGACCTAAGCCGAGGTCGACAGACGTAGGCGATGGACGACTGGTTGATATTCCAGTACCACCTTGATCGCGCCCAGGCCGAATCCGAGGCACTAAGGGAACCCCTTCGGGGGCTACCGACCCACTCGGTACTAGGCCAGCGATGGGGGGACGCAGGAAGGTAGCTCGACCCAGGCGATGGTCGTCCTGGGGCAAGTGTGTAGGGAGGTTCCCCAGGCAAATCCGGGGAGCCATCATCCCGAGGCACGATGCCGAACCGTTCCAGGTGAAGCGAGTGATCCTCTACTGCCGAGAAAAGCCTCTAGCGAGTGATCAAGGTGCCCGTACCCCAAACCAACGCAGGTGGGCACGTAGAGAATACGAAGGCGATCGAGAGAACCCTGGTTAAGGAACTCGGCAAATTACGTCCGTAACTTCGGGAGAAGGACGACCGCAGTAGGGTGAAGGACTTCGCGTCCCGAGCTCGAAACGGTGACACAAACCAGGCCCAAGCGACTGTTTACTAAAAACACAGGTCCGTGCGAAGTCGCAAGACGATGTATACGGACTGACGCCTGCCCGGTGCCGGAACGTTAAGGGGAGAGGTTAGTGGCTTCGGCCGCGAAGCTTTGAACCTAAGCGCCGGTAAACGGCGGCCGTAACTATAACGGTCCTAAGGTAGCGAAATTCCTTGTCAGGTAAGTTCTGACCTGCACGAATGGCGTAACGACTTGGGCACTGTCTCAACCAGGGACTCGGCGAAATTGCACTACGAGTAAAGATGCTCGTTACCCGCGGAAGGACGGAAAGACCCCGGAACCTTTACTGCAGCTTGATGTTGGGTTCTGGCATGTGTTGCGTAGGATAGGTGGGAGGCGTTGAAGCGGAGCTTCCGGGCTTCGTGGAGCCAACCTTGAAATACCACCCTTCACCTGTTGGGACTCTAACCCAGGCCCGTGATCCGGGTCGGGGACAGCGTCTGGTGGGCAGTTTAACTGGGGCGGTTGCCTCCTAAAGAGTAACGGAGGCGCCCAAAGGTTCCCTCAGCCTGGTTGGCAATCAGGCGGCGAGTGCAAGGGCACAAGGGAGCTTGACTGCGAGATCGACGGATCGAGCAGGAGCGAAAGCTGGGCCTAGTGATCCGACGGCGCCATGTGGAAGGGCCGTCGCTCAACGGATAAAAGGTACTCCGGGGATAACAGGCTGATCCTGCCCAAGAGTCCATATCGACGGCAGGGTTTGGCACCTCGATGTCGGCTCGTCTCATCCTGGGGCTGGAGCAGGTCCCAAGGGTCGGGCTGTTCGCCCGTTAAAGAGGCACGCGAGCTGGGTTTAGAACGTCGTGAGACAGTTCGGTCCCTATCCTCCGTGGGCGTAGGAGGCTTGACGGGAGCTGCCCCTAGTACGAGAGGACCGGGGCGGACGAACCTCTGGTGTGCCAGTTGTCGCGCCAGCGGCACGGCTGGTTGGCCACGTTCGGAAGGGATAAGCGCTGAAAGCATCTAAGTGCGAAGCTCGCCCGGAGATGAGGCCTCCCACTGGGAGACCAGGTAAGGGCCCTGGAAGACCACCAGGTCGATAGGCGGGACGTGGAAGCGCGGCAACGCGTGGAGCTGACCCGTACTAATAGCCCGAGGACTTGACCCTTATGCTCGCGCTCGCTATCGCGGTTCTCGAGGCTGCTCGAGGGCTGCGCCCTCAAGATCGTCCGATATCGGACACCAGGTTTCGGTGGCCATGGCGGAGGGGGAACACCCGGTCCCATCCCGAACCCGGAAGTTAAGCCCTCCAGCGCCGATGGTACTGCCCGGGAGACCGAGTGGGAGAGTAGGTCGCTGCCGAGACATCGTGGAACGGGCCGCCCCGTACGGGGCGGCCCGTTCGCATTCCGTTACCCTCCGCACATGCCGAAGTCGCTGCAGCCGCGCGCCGGCCACCGACCGCGCGGCACCCCTTCGAAGCAGGCCGACCTGCCGCCCGATGTCCTAGACGAGGTACGGCGTAGCACGAAGCCCACGGCCCAGCGCGACGCGATCTCGCGCCTGTCCCGGGCGATCGAGCTGCTCGACCGCGAGGATGCCGGCGCGGCCGTCACCGAGGCCGAGAAGGCGAAGGCGCTCTCGCCGCGTTCGTCGTCGGTCCGCGAGGTGTTGGGCCTCGCGCTCTACGGCTCCGGCCGATGGAAAGAGGCGCTGAACGAGCTGAAGACGTACCGGCGCATCTCCGGGCGCAACGACCACAACCACGTGATGGCCGATTGCCTGCGGGCGCTCGGACGACCCGAGGAGGCGGTGCCGCTCGCGGAGGACGCCCTGCACGACCGGGCGGTCCCGAACGAGGCGAAAGCCGAGGCCGTCGTGGTCGCCGCCTCCGCGCTCGCGGATCAAGGCCGCTTTCCGGAGGCGCTCGCGTTCCTGGGCCGGGCGAAGACGCGGCCCGATCTCGCGGAGCCCTACACGCTGCGGCTGTGGTACGTGCGGGGCGACGTGCTGGCGAAAGCGGGGCGCCGCGACGAGGCGGCGGCGGAGTTCCGCAAGATCGTGCGCCACGACGCGTCCGCGTTCGACGCGGCCGAGCGGCTCGCGGAGCTCAGCTGAGCGACGCCGCTTCACGCTCCCATCGCTTCCGCCAGTAGCGGGCGAGCCCGTCCGCGTTCATCCGGATCGACCCGATCGCGTCGTAGCGACCCAGATCGAACGGCGAGCCCGAATCCGCTTCGTACTCCTCGCGCGCCTGCTCGCGCAAGACCGACGCAAGGTGATCGCCGTCGGCGACCGGGTCATCTTCGAGTGCCGTCCGCACGGTCGTCGCCCACGAGAGGATCCTCGACGCGCCCCGATCGAATCCCTCCTGCGGATCCCGCACCGCACCGAAGTGCGAGGTGAGCAGAACGCTCGGGCGCCGGTCTCGCATACGTGCGATGCTGGCGATCGCGCCCTCGACATCCGCCTCCGGCGGCGGCATGGCCGGCCGGTAGCAGTCGGCCCACGGGAGGTGCGACCCGATCGCCTCTCCGGTGAACAGCGCACCGCTCGAAGAGTCCTGCAGCGCAACGTGATGAGAGGCATGGCCGGGGGTGTGCAGCACGTCCAGCGTTCGGTCGCCGATCGCGATCCGGTCGCCGTCGGCGACCGAACGCACCCGGTCGGCGTGGCACGGTCGTGTCGTCCCATAGAAGCGGCGCATGCGATCGACCCCGTACGTCCTGGCCGTGCTGGCGACGAGCCGCGCCGGATCGACGAGGTGCGGGGCGCCGAGCTCGTGGACCCAGACGGTCGCGCGCGGGAAGCGATCCAGGAGTTCGCCGACGCCGCCCGCATGGTCCACGTGCACGTGCGTCACGACGATGTGCGCGAGGTCCTCGCGTCCGACACCGAGCGAACCGAGGGCGTCGGTCACCGCCTCGACGTCGGCGCCGGGGCCCGCTTCGACGAGGCACGGCTCCGCCGACGCGATCAGGTACACCGCGTTCAGCTCGCGCTGGCCGGTCATCCCGGTGTCGATCCACGTGATGCCGGGCGCCGCGTCGCCCGTCACGGCCTCGAGGTGGGGCACGCGGCCGAGTCTGGCACACGGCGATGTCGTTGCCTGCCGCTAGCGTCCACGTCGGAAGGAGGAGCCATGGTCACGGTCAACGTCGTGGTCCTGGCGGGCAGCGTCGCGGCCGATCCGGTCCAGCGTCGCATGCCGTCGGGCGATGAAGTGACCGAGCTCCGGCTCTCCGTTCCGGAGGCGGGCAAGCGCCTCCTCCCCCTCCCGGTCGCGGCGTGGCACGCCACGGTCGGCGCATCGGCACTCGAAGGGATCGCGAAGGGCGATCGGGTGCTGGTGCACGGGCAGCTCGTCCGGCGCTTCTACCGGAGCGGAGCCGGCGCCCGGAGTCTCACCGAGGTGGTCGCGTCGGGGATCAAGAAGCTGGAGGAACCCGCGGCGGTCGGGTGAGCGCGGGCCGGCCCACGGACATCAGTACCATCCCGGTCCGAGGCTTCGGCCAGAAGAAGGTGGACTTGCGCGGCAGGCGTTCGCCCCGTTCCACCACCGCACGGATCCGGTCCGGCGAGGTCGGCGGCAGGAGATAGGCGGCCACGGCCGCGCCGGACCGGATGGCGGCCGCCGCGTCTTCGGCATCGTGCGTGAATCGGATCGCGTCCTCCGGCGCGATGCGATCCAGGACCTGGTGATGGAGCGCGGCCACGGTCGGGGGCTCGCCGGTGAGGCGGTGCAGGGCGAACCGGAGACGGCCGTCCTCCGAGCGGGTCGCCATCCCGTACCGCAGCGTGTCGTCGTCGACAGAGGCGAGCACGCTCATCAGATCCGGCGCGGCCTCCTCATCCCTGGGTCCGTCGGACGCCGCCGTGCCGGCGACCAGCAGCCGGTGGTACGGCAAGACGGGGACGTCCTGCACGCCCGCGTCCACGACGAGGGTCAGGATCTGGTCCCAGGGTCCTGGCCCCGTGTCGGCGTCGAGGTCGAGGCGGAACCGCAGGGCGGTCGTGTAGCGGTGGTGACCGTCCGCGATCAGCAGCCGCTCCTCGGCCAGCCAGGTCGGCACGTCCACGGTGCCCGCGACCGGCCACATCCGATGCTCCACCCCTTCCTCGTCCAGGATGGCGAACGGCGGCGGCGTCCCCGCGACCTCGTCGAGCAAGCGGGCGAGTGGCTCGTTCGGGCCGGAGATGATCCCGTAGATCGGGGAGAGGTGCGTCCCGGTGGCGCGCAGGAGTCGGAGCCGGTCCTCGACCGGCCCCGGCATCGTCTGCTCGTGGGGAACCACGTCCCCGCCCCACGGCTCCAGGTCCATCGCGCAGAGCAATCCGCGGATCCTCCGGCGCCGGCCGCCGAGCGAGAAGCGCATCTCATAGGCGAAGTACATGGGTTCGGGCGACCGAACGAAGATCCCTTCGGCGATCCAGGCTCGCAGGCGCTCGCCGGCGGCCTCGTACGGATCGGCCGCCTGCTCCCTGGTGGACCCGGGATGCGCCTGTGCAAGGTCCAGGTGCACGATGTTGTACGGGCTGCCCGAGCGGTATCGGTCTCGGTACGGCTCGCTGATAACGTCGTAAGGCGGCGCGGTCAGGCGATCGAGCGGACCGGCCGCCGCGACGTCGTAGGTCAGGCCGGAGAAAGGACCGATGCGTGGCACCCGCCCTGTATAGCAGGCGAGATGACCATGACCCTCCCTCGGCCTACGACCTGTACGCGCGAGGGAGCGAGATGCTCCGCGGGGGGCATCCGCACGCGGCGGCGGTGCTCCTGTCGCGCGCGAAACTGCTGGAGCCGGAGAAGGGATCGATCCGGGAGGCACTCGGTCGCGCGCTCTATATGGCGGGGCGGGCGGCCCGCGCGCGGCGGGAGTTCGCGAAGGCCGTCGCGTTGAACCCCTCGGACGACTACGCCCACTTCGCGCTCGCGCTCGCGTGTGAGCGGACCGGCCAGCTCCAGCGCGCGATCGGTCACGCGAAGCTCGCGAACGCGCTGCGGCCCGGCAACCGGGACTACGAGCGCGTCCTGGCCCGCCTGGCGCCCGTCGGATGATCGCCGAAGGCTACGACGCATTCCTGTTCGATCTCGACGGCGTGCTGTACCGAGCGTCGGAGCCCATCCCCGGCGCCGCGGAGGCGGTCGGTGCCCTCCGTGCGCTCGGCAAGCGGCTCGCGTTCCTGACGAACAACTCCGCGCGCACCCCCGAGGAGGTGGCTGCGCACCTTCGCAGCGTCGGCGTCGAGGCGGCGCCGGATGAGGTCGAGACCTCCGCCCTGTCGACCGCCGGTTTCCTCCGGGCCCGCGATGTCTCGAGCGCGTACGTGGTGGGGGAGCGAGGGCTGCGGGACGCGCTGTCCGCGGCGGGCGTGCGGCTCCTCGACGGCGAGCCCGCCGCCGCCGACGCGGTGGTGGTCGGGTGGGATCGCCAGGTCGACTACGAGAAGCTGCGTGTGGCGTCGGTACTCGTCCAGCGAGGCGCCCGGCTCGTCGCCTCGAACGCGGACCCGTCGTACCCCGCTCCCGGCGGGCTTGCCTGGCCCGGCGCCGGTGCGATCCTGGCGGCGATCGAGGCGACGACCGGCATCGAGGCCGACGTCGTCGGGAAGCCGAACGAGCCGATCTTCCGGGCGGGGCTCGAGCGCGCCGGCGGCGGCCGTCCGCTCGTGATCGGCGACCGGCTCGAGACGGACATCGAAGGAGCGGCGCGCCTCGGGTGGGACTCGATGCTCGTGCTGACCGGCATCGCCTCGCGCGCGGACCTCCGGGGCGTGGCGGCGCCCCCCACGTACGTCGCGGAGGACCTGTCGGCGCTGGTCGCGACCGGATGAGCGCCCGGTCGGCCGGCCGAGCGTGGTTCGCTCGCGGCTATGCTGGTCGCGACCGGTAGATGCCGGCGCGAGGCACGATCAAGGAGCGTACAGATGACCAGGGTCGACGATCTCCGAAGAGCACTCGAGGCCGCCATCGGCAACATGACCCCCGCGCGGGCACAGGAACTCGCGAAGTCGTTCCTGGAGCCCGGAGCCGCGAAGGAACAAGTGGCGAAGACCGCCGCGGACATCCTGGATTGGTCCCAGCGCAACCGGGAACGCCTCACCGACGTGATCCGCCGCGAGGTGGCGGATCAGATGAAGCAGGTCGGTGTCGCCACGCAGGACGACCTGGATACGGTGCGCAAGCGTGTGCGCGAGCTGGAGCGCCGTGCGGGCATGACCGCGTCGGGACGCGCTCGGGCGCGACGCAAGACCACCACGCGGAAGTCGACCGCACGGAAGTCGACCGCGAAGGAGCCGACGGCGGCGAAGCGCACCGCCACGAAGCCGGCGGACGGATCCGGCGGCTGAGCGCAGGACGAACCGCGGGATGTCCCGTCGCCGCCTCGACGCGGAGCTCGTGCGTCGGGGGCTCGCGCCCAGCCGTGCGCGGGCGCGTGAGGCCGTCACCGCCGGGCAGGTGCGCATCGCGGGCATCACCGCGACCAAGCCGGCCACGCTCGTGGCGGAGGACGCACCGGTGGAGATCGCCGGGTCGGTCCGACCCTTCGTCTCGCGCGGTGGCTCGAAACTGGCGGCGGCCCTCGACCGCTTCGGCATCGATCCCGAGGGTCGCTCGTGCCTCGACGCCGGCGCCTCCACCGGAGGGTTCACGGATTGCCTGCTGCGTCGGGGCGCCGCCCGCGTGATCGCCGTCGACGTCGGCTACGGCCAGCTCGCCTGGGAGCTGCGATCCGACCCCCGCGTGGTCGTGATGGATCGCACGAACGTTCGCACGTTGACGCGTGAGGCGCTGCCGTTCGAGCCGGAGCTCGTCGTTGCCGATCTCTCGTTCATCTCCCTCGGCTCGGTGCTCCCGGCGCTCGCGCAGCTCGGGACCGACACGGCCGGCTACGTGGTCCTCGTGAAGCCGCAGTTCGAAGCGGGGAGGGAGTCGGTGGGTCGAGGCGGCGTGGTTCGCGACCCCGAGGTGTGGCGGCGCGTGCTCGTCCAGGTGGGCGCGACGGCGCGGGCGGTCGGGCTGGGGACGGCCGGGGTGATGGCCTCGCCGCTGCCCGGACCGGCCGGCAACGTGGAGTTCCTGCTGGAGCTGCGGCGCGGTCGGACATCGGTAGCGCCGGCCTCTCCGCGGGACGTCGAAGCTGCGATCGCGGAGGGCGAGGCCCTGCGGCCATGAGTGTCGTCGGCCTCGTCGTGCACGAAGGCCGCGACGCGGCGGTCGCGGCAGCGCGCGACCTGGAGGCCGCGTTGGCGGCGACGGACGTCGCGAGCGTGGATCTGACGAAGGGCGCGCCGGTGGTCGATCTGGCGGTGTCGGTCGGCGGCGACGGCACCTTCCTGCGCGCGGCGCACCTCGCGGCGCAGGCGCGGGTGCCGGTGCTCGGCGTGAAGGTCGGGCGGCTCGGGTTCCTCACGGAGGTCGAGCCGCCGGAGGCCGCGGCCCTCATCGCCGATGCGCTCGCCGGCAGCGCGAGGATCGAGGAACGGTTGGCCGTGGTCGCCGAGCCCGCCGACGGCGGCGCGTTCCCGCCGGAGTGGGCCCTCAACGAGATCATGGTCGAGAAGCGGGCCCGCCACCGGCTGATCCGGCTCCGCGTGGAGGTGGACGGGGACTACGTCACGACGTTCTCGGCCGACGGCGTGATCGTGGCGACGCCGACGGGTTCGACGGCATACTCGTTCTCCGCTCGCGGGCCGATCGTGACGCCGGACGTCCCCTGCCTCGTGCTGACGCCGATCGCCGCGCACATGGTGTTCGACCGGTCGTTCGTGCTGGCTGCGGACCAGAGCGTGGTCCTGACCGTGGTCGGCGATGAACCGGGGCTGGTCTCGGCGGACGGCAGGGAGACGCACGAGATCGCGGTTGGGACCTCGGTGCGGATCCGAGCGTCCGGCAGGCCGGCCCGGCTCGTCCGGCGACCGACCGGCGCGGGCTTCCTGGCCCGGGTACGCGAGAAGTTCGATCTGCCCGGCGGTTCGGCTCCCGGAGATGTCGGTGGCGGTGGCTAGGATGCGTGCGTGCTCCGCCAGCTGCACATCAGCGGTCTCGGGGTCATCGACGATCTCGATCTCGAGCCGCCGCCCGGCCTGACCGTCCTCACCGGGGAAACCGGCGCCGGCAAGACGATGATCGCGGTGGCGTTGTCGTTGGTGACCGGGGCCCGCGCCAGCGCGCAGCTCGTCCGAGCCGGCAGCTCGGCGAAGATCCAGGCCCGCTTCGACGCGCCGGAGGGCTCGGAGGCGTGGGCCGAGGATGGCGAGGTGATCCTCGCACGCACGCTCGGGGCCGACGGCAAGAGCGGCGGCCGGATCGGTGGCCAGCTCGCCACGGCATCGGCGCTCGCGGAGCTCGGGGCGCGGCTGATCGAGATCCACGGCCAGCACGGCTCGTTGCGGCTCCTCGAGCAGGAGACGCAGACCGCGTTCCTGGACCGCGCCGCCGGCGACAGACACCTCGGCGCGCTCGCCGCGTATCGGCAGACGTACGCCCGGCTGCGCGACGTTCGGGCGGCCGTCGCGGAGCTCCAGGAGGCCTCACGCGAGCGCGAGCGCGAGCTCGATCTGCTCGCCTACCAGGCCGGTGAGATCGAGGGGGTCGGGCCGCGCCCGGGCGAGACGCCGGAACTGGAGGCGGAGGCCGGGCGCCTCGGCCACGTCGAGCGCCTGCTCGCGCTCGCGAGCGCCGTCGAGGCCGAGGTCGCGGGCGACGGGGCGGCCGCGGAGAGCCTCGCGTCGGCGGCGCACGGCCTGGGGGAGATGGCCGACCTCGATCCGGCGGCCGCCGAGCTGGCCACGCGCTCCGCCGGTCTGGCCGCGGAGGCCGCCGAGCTGGCCCACGACGTCCGGATCTACCGGGAGTCGCTCGTGATCGACCCCGAGCGGCTCGAGGAGGTCAGGGCCAGGATCGCGGCGCTGAAGGGGCTGCAGCGCAAGTACGGCGCCACCGACATCGACGTGCTCGCGTTCCTGCGGGAAGCCTCGGAGCGCGTGGTCGCCCTGTCATCGGCTGATGAGCGCTTCGAGGCGCTGCAGCGGGAGCTCGGCGAGTTGGAGGGGCTCGCCGCTACGCAGGCCGCGGACCTGTCGGCGGGCAGAGCCCAGACGTCCCCCGCGCTCGGCGACGAGCTGACGCGGCAGATCAACGAGCTCGGCATGGAGGGCGCCGCGATCCGCGTCGCGGTCGAGCCCCTGGAGCCACCCGGACCGTCCGGAGCCGATCGCGTCACGCTCCTGCTGCGCGGCGGCCCGACGCAGCCATGGCTCCCGCTCGGGAAGACCGCCAGCGGCGGCGAGCTCTCGCGTGTGATGCTCGCGTGCCGCAGCATCCTGGCCGACCTCGACGACGTGCCGACGCTCGTGTTCGACGAGGTGGACGCGGGCATCGGTGGACAGGCGGGGCTCGCCGTCGGCCGGCGGCTCGCGACGCTCGCCGCCTCCCGGCAGGTGCTGGTCGTGACCCACCTCCCGCAGATCGCCTGTTTCGCCGACCTGCACGTCCGCGTGCGCAAGCATGCCGGCACCGCCGAGGTGGACGTGCTCGACGACCACCAGCGCGTCCTCGAGCTCTCGCGGATGCTCGCGGGCCTCGAGGCATCCGAGCACGGCGCATCGCACGCCGAGGAGCTCCTGGCAGAAGCGGCCCGCGTGCGTTCCGGCGCGTGAAGGGCGCCTTCGCCGGTGACACGAAGGTTGTTGGCCGAACCCGCCCGGAGCGTCGGTGGGGTCTGCTACAGTCGGGTCCCGTGGTGAGGGAGCGAACGAAGTACATCTTCGTCACGGGCGGTGTCGCCTCCGGGCTCGGGAAAGGCATCACCACCGCCTCCCTCGGCCGACTCTTCGCCTCCCGGGGTCTCAAGGTCGTCCTCCAGAAGCTCGACCCCTACGTCAACGTCGACCCCGGCACGATGAACCCGTTCGAGCACGGCGAGGTCTTCGTGCTGGACGACGGCGCCGAGACCGATCTTGACCTCGGTCACTACGAGCGCTTCCTCGACGCGGACCTGCACCGCGGTTCGAACTTCACGACCGGCGCCGTGTACTCCTCGGTCCTCGCGAAGGAGCGCCGCGGCGACTACCTCGGCAAGACCGTGCAGGTGATCCCGCATATCACCGATGAGATCAAGGCTCGCATCCGTGCGCTCGCCGAAACCGAGCAGGCCGACCTCCAGGTGGTCGAGGTCGGCGGCACCGTCGGCGACATCGAATCCCTCCCGTTCCTCGAGGCGATCCGTCAGTTGCGCAACGAGATCGGCCGCGACCGCTGCGCGTTCGTCCACGTCTCGTTGATGCCGTTCATCGGGCCGTCCGGCGAGCTGAAGACGAAGCCAACGCAGCACTCGGTGAAGGAGCTCCGCTCGTTGGGTCTGCAGCCGGACACGATCGTCTGCCGCTCGGACCGGCCCATCGGTCGCAACCTCAAGGAGAAGGTCTCGTTGCTGTGCGACGTGCCGATCGCCGGCGTGATCAGCGCCCCGGACGCGCCGTCCATCTACGAGGTTCCGCTCGTCCTGCATCGCGAGGGGTTGGACACCGTCCTGGCCGAGCATCTGCGGATCGACGAACCGGCCGATCTCACGGAGTGGAACGCCCTCGTGGAGCGGGTGCACGCCGCCGTCGACCCGGTCGATATCGCCGTGGTCGGGAAGTACGTGACCCTGCGCGACGCGTACCTCTCCGTGATGGAGGCGCTCCGGCACGGCGGCCTCCAGTCCGGCTGCGACGTGCGCATCCGATGGCTCGCCTCCGACGACCTCGGCGGACCGGCCACCGAGGCGGCGCTCGCCGACCTGGATGGGATCTTGATCCCGGGCGGGTTCGGGGTCCGCGGCGTCGAGGGCAAGGTCGAGGCGGTGCGGTTCGCGCGGGAGCGCGACGTGCCGTTCCTCGGGATCTGCCTGGGCCTGCAGTGCGCGGTGATCGAGTTCGCGCGGAACGTCTGCGGCCTCGAGGGCGCGAACTCCTCCGAGTTCGACCCGGCGACGCAGCATCCCGTGATCGACCTGCTGCCCGAACAGAAGGACGTGACGGATCTGGGGGCGTCGATGCGGCTGGGCGCGCAACCGTGCTACCTGGAGCCCGGGACGAGGGCCGCGGCGGCCTACGGGGCCGACGTCGTGGAGGAGCGCCACCGGCATCGCTACGAGGTCAACCCGGCCTACCACGACATCCTGCGTGACGCGGGCCTCGTGACCAGCGGGTCCTCCCAGAAGGGCCGGCTGACCGAGATCATCGAGCTGCCCGAGCACCCGTTCTTCGTCGCCGGGCAGTTCCACCCCGAGCTGAGGTCGCGGCCAACCAGGCCGCACCCGCTGTTCCGTGACTTCGTCGCCGCCGCTCGGGCCGCACGGACCCGGCGTCTCGCGGGGGACGAGCGGATCGTCATCACCGGCTGAGCCGGATGCCCGAGCCGCTGGGCGTTCGCCGGGCGTGGGAGGGCCGCTGGCTCTCCGTCTGGCTGGAGGATTGGCCGGGTCTCGACGCCTACGAGACCGTCCGCAAGCACGACGCCGTCGGCATCGTCCCGAGGACGCCCGACGGTGACGTCCTGCTCGTGCGGCAGTTCCGTCCGCCCGTTCGCGACGCGCTCACGGAGATTCCGGCCGGGCTCCTCGACATCGACGGCGAGGACGCGATGACGTGCGCCGGGCGCGAGCTGTTCGAGGAGACCGGCTTCCACGCCGAGACGCTGACGTTCCTCGGCGGCGCGTACCTGTCGCCCGGCTTCACCGACGAGTACATGCATCTGTTCATGGCGCGCACCCGCCCGGAGCCGGAAGGAGAGCCGGAGCCCGGGATCGAAGTGGTGCGGATGCCGTTCGACGATGCGATCGCGGCGGCACGCGCGGGACGGTTCCGCAACGCCAGTACCGCCCTGGCGCTCTTTCTCGCCGCCGCGCAGCCGGGGCCGTGATCGACCCTGCGGTGCAACGGTTCCTCGACCAACTCACCGTAGAGCGCGGCCTCTCGCCGAACACGATCGCCGCGTATCACCGCGATCTGGCTCGGTACGCCGCGTTCCTGGAACGCCGTGGCATCGCGTCGCCCGACGACGTCGAGCCGGCCGACGTCCGGTCGTTCGTCGCGTCGATCTCGGCGGCGACCCACGGTCCGGAGGAGGAGCCGTACGCGGCGACGTCGGTCGCGCGCGCCCTCTCGGCGGTGCGGTCGTTCCACCGGTTCCTCGTCCGCGACGGCGTGACCGATCGCGACCCGAGCGCCGGGGTGGTCCGGCCGAAGCTGCCTCGCGCGCTGCCGCATCCGCTCTCCGTCGACGAGGTCCGCGCCATCGTCGAGGCGCCCGACCCGACCCAGCCGGCGGGGATGCGGGACCGGGCCATCCTCGAGTTGCTGTACGGGGCCGGCCTGCGGATCTCCGAGCTCACGGGGCTGGACGTCGACGATGTCGATCTGCTGGACGGGTTCGTCCGGGTCCTCGGGAAGGGCGGCAAGGAACGCGACGTCCCGGTGGGCCGCTACGCCCGGGACGCCGTCCAGACGTACCTCACGCGGGCCAGGCCGGCCTTCGCCACCGGCCGCACCCGCGGCGCGCTGTTCCTCAATACCCGGGGCGGCCGCCTCACGCGACAGAGCTGCGGGCGGATCCTGACCCGGGCGGCGGAGACCGCCGGGATCGAGCGTCGCGTGACGCTGCACGACCTGCGACACTCGTTCGCGACGCACCTGCTCGACGGGGGCGCCGACGTCCGGGTGGTGCAGGAGCTGCTGGGGCACGCGAGCGTCGCGACCACGCAGATCTACACGCTCGTGACGAAGGAGCATCTGCGGGAGGTGTACTACTCGTCGCACCCGAGGGCGCGGCGCGGGTCGGGGAAGGGGGGATGACGGTGCTCGACGAGGCGGTGCTCGCCCGCTTGCGCGACGAGCTCGAGCGGCAGCGGACGGACCTCCGGCACGAGATCCAGGAGTACGGGGCCGATCCGGAGTCCGACGAGGTCACGTTCGACGCCGACGCGGGGTTCTCGGATCGATCCCACAGCACCGAGGAGCGCTCGCGGGTGATTGCCGTGGTGCGCGCGCTCCGTTCGAACCTGCACGACGTGGAGCGCGCGATCGCGAAGATGGACGCCGGCACGTACGGCACCTGCGAACGCTGCGGCCGCCCGATCGCGCCTGAGCGACTCGAGGCGATCCCCTGGGCCCTGCTCTGCATCGACTGCAAGAAGCTGGCGGGGTGAGTTGGGGGATCCGCGCGTTCCTCGCGTCTGCCTGATCGTGTGCGATTCCTGGGGCGTGGGCGATGCTCCCGACGCCGCGGCCTACGGCGACGAGGGCTCCGACACGCTCGGGAACGCGGCGCGCGCGGTGGGCGGCGTCCATCTGCCGAACCTCGAGGCCCTCGGGTTGGGGCACCTGACCGACATCGAAGGCGTCCAACCTCGCGCGGAGGCCGGGTCCGCCCACGGCCGCGCGACCGAGGTCTCGGCGGGGAAGGACACGACCACCGGGCACTGGGAGATGATGGGGATCCGGCTCGACCGGCCGTTCCCGCTGTATCCCGATGGATTCCCTCCCGAGGTGCTGAGGCCTTTCGAGGAGGCGATCGGTCGCCGCGTGCTGGGCAACGTGCCGGCCTCCGGGACCGAGATCATCGAGGAGCTCGGGGGCGAACACCTCGCGACCGGGCGCCCGATCGTGTACACGAGCGGCGACTCCGTGTTCCAGATCGCCACGCACGTCGACGTGGTGCCGCTCGAAGAGCTCTACACGTGGTGTCGCGTCGCGCGCCGGATCTTGACCGGCGAGCATGCCGTCGGTCGCGTGATCGCGCGGCCGTTCGACGGGCCCCCGGGGAACTTCGTGCGGCGGCCCGAGCGCCGTGACCTCAGCCTGCCGCCACCGGGTCCGACGGTGCTCGACCACCTGGCCGCGGCGGCCGTCCCGGTCCTCACCGTGGGCAAGATACGCGACATCTTCGATGGGCACGGCATCACCGAGGGGCGGTACTCGGACTCGAACGACCACGGCGTCGATCTCACGATCGAGTACCTCGCCCGTCCGGAACCGGCGTTCGTGTTCGCGAACCTCGTGGACTTCGATTCGAAGTACGGCCACCGCAACGACGCACCCGGCTACGCCGCGGCGATGGAAGCGTTCGATCGGCGGCTCCCGGACGTGCTCGCCGCGCTCGACGGCGGCGTGCTGTTCATCACGGGCGACCACGGGTGCGACCCGACGACGCCGCCGACCGACCATTCGCGCGAGCGGACCCCGCTGCTCGCCGCCGGTGTGCGCGGCGGGCCGTACAGGCTCGGCACGCGCGAGACGTTCGCCGACCTGGGGCAGACCGTGGCCGATCTGCTGGGCGTCGCGGCACCGACCTCGCTCGGCTCGAGCTTCGCGGCCGACCTCGGATGCGCCCGCTGATCGTGACGGAGCGTTCCGGATGACCAGGTGGGACCCGCGGGCGGTGATCGCGGCGAAGCGCGACGGCGGAACCCTTGCGCCGGAGCAGATCGAGCGGTTCGTCCTGGCGTACGCGCGCGGCGAGCTCGGCGATGGACCGGCGGCTGCCTTCCTGATGGCCGCGCTCCTGAACGGGCTCGACGACGGCGAGACGCTGGCGATGACGGAGGCCATGATCGCGTCGGGGGAGACGGTCGCGTTCGGTGATCTCGGGCGGCCCTCGGTGGACAAGCACTCGACCGGCGGGGTCGCGGACGGCGTCACGCTGGTGTTCGCTCCGCTCACCGCCGCGCTCGGGCTCGCCGTCGCGAAGCTCTCCGGCCGCGGCCTCGGCCACACGGGCGGGACGCTCGACAAACTCGAGGCGATCCCCGGGTTCCGGACCGACCTGTCTCCGGCCGAGATCGCTCAGCAGGTGCGAGCGGTCGGGTGCGCCGTCGCCGCGCAGTCTCCGGCCCTGGTCCCGGCCGACGGCGCGCTCTACGCGCTGCGGGACGCGACCGCCACCGTCGAGTCGATCCCCCTGATCGCCGCGAGCGTGATGTCGAAGAAGCTCGCCGTCGCGACCGACCTCATCCTGCTCGACGTGAAGGCCGGCTCCGGGGCGTTCATGCGCACCCCCGATGAGGCGCGTTCACTGGCAAGCGCCTGTCTCGCACTGGCCCGCGGCGCGGAACGGCCGGCGGCCGCCGCCGTCACCGATATGTCCCAGCCGCTCGGCGACGCCGTCGGCAACGCGCTCGACATCGCCGAAACCGTCGCGATCCTCCGCGGCGAGCAGCGAGGCCGCCTGCGGGAGCTCGCGGTGTGGTTCACGGCGCGCGCCGTCGAACGGCTCGAGGGGGGTTCGTTCGAAGACGCGCTGGCCCGGGCCGGGGCCGCGCTCGACGACGGATCGGCGCTCGATCGATTCCGGCGGATGGTGCAGGCGCAGGGCGGCGATCCTCGGGTGGTCGACGATCCCGTCGGGGTCCTGCCGCGCGCGCCGGTCGTCGTGCCGCTCCTGGCCGATCGCGCAGGGATCGTCTCGGCCGTCGCCACCGACCGGATCGGGGTCGCGAGCGGCGCCCTCGGAGCGGGACGCCTCCGCAAGGGCGACCCGATCGATCCCGCGGTCGGTATCGTGATGCGCCCGAAGATCGGCGACCGCGTGGAGGTGGGGGAGACGCTCGGAGAGGTCCACGCGAGGACCGACGAGGATGCGGACGAGGCGATCATCGACGCCCTCGCGGCGCTGATGCTCGTCGAGCACGAGGTCGAGCCGCCGCCGCTGGTGCACGATTGGTTGCCGGGATGATGCGGCCGGGATGGGGGTGCGCGTGATGGTGGCGGTGGGCAACTTCACCGCGCTCGGGTTCCGCCTCGCCTCCTACATGCTGGTGTCCCTGCTGATCGGTATGAGCGTGCGCGAATACGCGCGCGCCAGCGTCGCGGTGCGTCTGGGGGACCCCACGCCGCGCCTCTGGGGCCGTCTCACCCTCTCGCCGAAGGCATGGTTCGAGCCCTTCGGCAGCGGCCTCGTGCCGGCCCTGATCGCCATCCTGTGGACCGTCCAGGCGCTCGTCATCCCGGCGGCCTACGGCAAGCCGGCGCCGATCGACCCGAACCGGTTCCGGGATCAGCGACGCGACGTCGTCCTCGTCTCGTGCGCCGGGCCGGTCGCGACGCTCGTGCTCGGGGTCCTCGCCGGGCTCGTCCTGCGGAGCGTCTCGATGCGACCGGAGATGATCCGGGCCCTGCTGACCTTCGCGTACACCAGCATGTCGCTCACGATCTTCCATCTGCTGCCGATCCCCGGGCTCGACGGCGCCCGGATGGTGGCGCTGATCCTCCCGCGCGACGCCGCAGAGGTGTATCGCGGCGCCGACAAGTACCTGCCGCTGCTGGTGCTGGTGATCGTGTTCGTGTTCAGCTCGCTCGTGCTCGGGATCTTGACCTCGTTGACGGGCGCCCTGTGCAACGCGGCGACCGGGGCCAACTGCCTGCAGCTCCTGTCCTTCTGAGGGACGGCGGCGTTCTCACGGCGCCTTCCGGCCGCGCGGGAACCCCGCGCTATCATCGCGGCCATCGTGAGCGCTGACGTCGGGATCCGAACGAACCGCGTCCTCACGGGGTTCCGGCCCACCGGTCCGATGCATCTGGGCCATTGGGCCGGGAACGTCGAGAACGCGGTCCGCCTCCAGGAGGAGGGCTACGACTGCTTCTACTTCGTCGCCGACTGGCACATGCTCACGACCGACTACGACCGCACGGAGGCGCTCCCGGATCGCGTCGAGGACCTCGTGCTGGATCTCCTCGCCGCGGGGCTCGACCCCGAGCGCGTCACGATCTACCGGCAGTCCGATCTACCCGAGGTCGCCGAGATGGCGCTGCTGCTGGGGATGATCACGCCGCTCGGCTGGCTCGAGCGCGTGCCGACCTACAAGGAGCGTCTCCGGGACCTCGCCGAACGGGACATCTCGAACTTCGGGCTGCTCGGATACCCGCTGCTGCAGACCGTCGACATCACGATCGTCCGCGGCCAGCTCGTGCCGGTCGGGGAGGATCAGGTCTCGCACCTCGAGATCAGCCGGGAGATCGTTCGGCGGTTCAACCGGCTCTACGGCGACGTGCTCTTGGAGCCGCAACCGCTCCTGTCCGATACGCCGCTGATCCCCGGATCGGACGGTCGCAAGATGTCGAAGACGCTGGACAACTTCATCGGGGTCCGGGACGAGGAGGACGCGATCCGGGCGAAGGTGCGCTCGTTCATCACGGACCCCCAGAAGATCCGCCGCGGGGACCCGGGCCGCCCGGAGATCTGCCCGATCTTCGCGTTGCATCGCAAGTTCTCGCCGGCCGACGTGGGTCGGGTCGAGGCCACGTGCCGCACCGGCGAACTGGGGTGCGTCGACTGCAAGACGCTCCTGGCGGATCACCTGATCGAGTATTTCCGCGGCTACCGGGAGCGGCGCGCCGAGCTCGAGACGCGCCCCGGTCTCGCGGGCACGGTGCTGGCGGCGGGCGCGGAGCGCGTCCGTCCGATCGCCCGGGCGACCCTCGACGCCGTGCGAGCGGCGATGCACTTCGATCCATGAGCGAGGCGGGGGACGCGACCGAGGCCACCGTCGAGGGCTTCGCCGTGGACCTGCCCGGGTTCTCCGGGCCGTTCCGGCTGCTCGCCGACCTGATCCTGGAGCAGAAGGTCGACGTCTGCGACGTGGCGATCGGCGGCGTCACCGACCGGTTCCTCGCCTACGCGAAGGAACCCGACGCCTGGACCCTGGAAGAGGCAACGTGGTTCCTCGCGATCTGCGCCGTCCTGCTGGAGCTCAAGGTGGCACGCCTGACGCCTCGGCACACGGAGCTGGACGAGGAGGATCTCGTGGGGGGCTCGCCGGATCTCTCGTACGCCCGGTCGCTCGAGCTCCGCGCGTTCCGCGAGGTGGTCGCCGACCTCGCGCGGCGACTCGAAGACGAGGCCGCGTACTTCACGAGGGACGTCGGCCCCGGGTCGGAGTTCTCTCACCTGTACCCCGACCCGTTGGAGAAAGTGACGTCGCCGCAGCTGGCCGAACTCGCGGCGATGCTGCTGCGGCCGCAACCGACGGTCGACCTCTCCCACGTGACGCCGATCGCGTACACGGTCTCCGATGCGATGGAGGCGGTCGAGCGGCGCTTCGCGTCGGTCGACGGACGACAGGCGTCGTTCCGGGAACTGACGGCCGATTGCGAGAACCGGATCCATGTCGTCGTCCGATTCCTCGCCCTCCTCGAGCTCTACCGTGAAGGGAAGGTCGAGCTTCAGCAGGCGGAGACCTTCGGTGAAGTTGCCGTGGAGTGGAAGGGGTGAGGCTCAGGTGACGGACGACCTCCAGCAACAGGAGACGCGGGTGCTCGAGGCGCTCTTGTTCGTGTCGGACGAACCGTTGCCGAGCCCGGTGCTCGCGCAGGCGATCGGGTTGGATCGCGCCGGCGTCGACGCCCTCTGCGCTCGACTGGCCCACGACCTGGAGGAGCGTGGCTCGGGGCTCGTGCTGCGCGAGGTGGCCGGCGGTTGGCGGCTGTTCACGCACCCCGATGCGCAGGCGGCGGTCGAACGGTTCGTCCTGTCCTCCCGCCAGGCCCGCCTGACGAAGGCCTCGCTCGAGACGCTCGCGATCGTCGCGTACAAGCAGCCGGTCACGCGGCACCAGGTCAACGCGATCCGGGGTGTGAACTCCGACGGGGTCCTGCGTGCGCTGACCGATCGCGGTCTGATCGAGGAGGCCGGGCGGGACGAGGCGCCCGGCCGCCCGGTGCTGTTCGCGACGACCCCGCGCTTCCTCGAACGCCTCGGCCTGCCGTCCCTCGCCGCCTTGCCCTCGCTCGCGCCGCTGCTCGACGCGGGAGCGGCCGCCACGAGCGCCGCCGATATCGACGCCGACGGGCCCGAGGAGCCTGAGGAGGCCGGGGAGCCGGGCAACCCCGAAGCCGAGGACGAGCCAACGACGGCAGAGGGCTGATGGCCGAGGAGCGCCTGCAACGCGCGCTCGCCCGCGCGGGCTACGGTTCACGTCGATCCTGCGAGGAACTGATCGTGCAGGGAAAGGTCCGGGTGAACGGGAGGGTCGCGACGCTCGGGGACAAGGTCGAGGTCTCGCGCGACCGGGTCGAGCTTCAGCGGGTCCCCGTCAACCTCGACCCCAGCACGAGGTACTACGCGCTCCACAAGCCCGCCGGGGTGGTGACGACGATGAAGGATCCTCAGGGTCGGCCCGACATCCGCGCGTTCCTGCCGGAAGATGGGCCTCGCGTCTTCCCGGTCGGCCGCCTCGATCGCGAGAGCGAAGGGCTCCTCGTGCTGACGAACGACGGGGACCTGGCGGAGCGGCTCCTGCATCCGAGGTACGAGGTCGAGAAGGAATACCTCGCGGAGGTGCAGGGCCGCCCGACCCCGAAGCACCTCGCGAAGCTCCAGGCCGGGGTCGACCTCGACGACGGGCCGGCGAAGGCGAAGTCGGCTCGGATCGTGGACGCCCGGGACGATCGGGGCCAGCTCGCCCTCGTGATGACGGAGGGCCGCAAGCGCGAGGTGCGCCGGCTGCTCGCCGCGGTCGGCCTCCCCGTGTTGCGGCTCGTCCGCGTTCGGATCGGCTCGTTGCATCTCGGGCGGCTCCGCGCGGGTCAGCTCCGCGAGTTGACCGCCGACGAGGTGCTCGCGCTCGGCGCCATGGCCGCGAAGGCGGAGCGAGCCGCGCGGCGCCGCCCCCCGGCCGACCTGTAGCCTGGACGCATCGGGCCGTTCGCCGGCTCGGAACCCCGCCGACGGAAAGGATGCGAGCATGAGGGTTCGCGCCGCTCGGGGTGCGATCGTGACCCGCGGGCCGCTCGCCGACGACGTGTTGACCGCCACCGAGCGATTGCTCGGCGCGGTGCTCACGTCGAACGCCATCGAGCCCGAGGATCTCGTGAGCATCCTGTTCACCGCGACCGAGGACCTCCGCTCGGCCTTCCCGGCGGAAGCGGCTCGTCGCATGGGCATGGGATCGGTCCCGCTGCTCTGCGCACAGGAGATCCCGGTGGAAGGCTCGATGGCCTCCGTGGTCCGTCTCCTCGTGCACTTCTACACCAAGCGAACCCTCAACGAGGTCGCCCACGTCTACCTGGACGGCGCGGAGAGCCTCCGCGATGACATCGATGCCGGCGGGTGACCTGGAGGCGTCGGCGGAGCCGATCGACCGGGTCGCGATCGTCGGCACCGGCCTGATCGGGACCTCGGTGGCGCTCGCGGCGACCCGCGCCGGGATGGCCGTGACCGGCTGGGACGCCGATCCAGCCGTCGCCTCCCGCGCCGCGGCGTCGGGCGGGCTGGCCGCCGTGGGATCGATCGAGGAGGCGGTGCGCGGCGCGGACCTCGTGGTGGTCTGCACGCCGATCCCAGAGATCGTCGGCGCGGTCGCACAGACCCTCGCGCTGGCGCCCGCCGCGATCGTGACCGACGCCGGGAGCATCAAGGCCGCGGTGGCCGACGCGGTGGCCGGGGTGGCCGAGCCGGAGGACCTCCGCCGGTTCGTGCCCGGCCACCCGCTCGGTGGGAGCGAGCGATCTGGTCCGGAGCACGCCGCCGCGTCCGTGGTGGACGACATCGTGTGGGTGCTCGCGCCGACGGGGTCGTCCGATCCGGTGGCGGTCGAGCGCCTCTCGGCATGGATCGTCCGTATCGGTGCGCGGCCCGTGCGCCTCACGCCCGAGCGTCACGACCGGCTCGTCGCGTTCGTCAGCCACCTCCCGCAGGTCGCGTCCACGTCCCTGATGGGGCTCGCGGCCACCGAGGAGGCGGGGGAGCCCGACCTGCTGCTCCTGGCGGCGGGCGGGTTCCGCGACCTCACCCGATTGGCGGCATCCAACCCGCGGCTCTGGAGTGAGATCCTGCTGGCCAACCGCGACCAGATAGTCGAGGCGATCGACCTGTTCGTCGCACGGTTGGGGACGCTCCGGGAGCAGATCGCTCACTCGGAAGGCGCGGATGTCGAGCGCACCTTCGAGACCGCGAAACAGGCCCGGCTGCGGCTGGCGGCGAAGCCCACCGTGCGAGCGGGCGTCGCGGTGCTCCAGGTCGAGATCCCGGACGAACCCGGGGCCCTCGGCCGGATCACCGCTACGCTCGGCGCGGGCGACGTGAACATCGAGGATCTCCAGATCGTGCACTCGCCCGAGGGCGGCCGCGGGACCGTCCACATCACGGTGGCCGCCCACGCGGCCACCGACGCGGTCGCGGTGCTCCGGGACTCCGGCCACGATCCGATCCGGCTGGCGTGAGGAGCGCTCGATGTTGGCGCGGATCCAGCCGGGCGGCACCCTCCGAGGGACGGCCCGTGTCCCGGGAGACAAGTCGATCGCGCATCGATGGCTGATCCTGGCCGCGACCGCGCGCGGCTCGAGCCGCATGGTCGACCTTCCTCCCTCCCTCGACGTACGCTCGACCGCATCGAGCCTTGCGCGTGTCACCCTGAAGGCTCGACCTGCGCTCGATATCTGGACCG
Source organism: Actinomycetota bacterium (assembly GCA_035519495.1). Classification (GTDB taxonomy): domain Bacteria; phylum Actinomycetota; class UBA4738; order UBA4738; family HRBIN12; genus AC-51. Next base: position 83,971 of record DATIWE010000050.1, on the reverse strand, counting down.
CGAACGCTGCCGCAGGGGTGGAACCTCCCGGTTCCACGTGGAACGCCGGGCTCGAGACCTCCTCATATCGGGTGCTTGAACTCGAGGGTGAGGGGCGTGCGGGCCTCCGCGGTTCGGTCGAGCCGCTCGATTGCGGCAACTCCGGAACCTCGATGCGGCTCCTGACCGGTCTGCTGGCCGCCGCGCCCTTCGCCAGCACGTTGATCGGCGACGCCAGTCTCTCGTTGCGGCCGATGGAACGCGTCGCCGAACCGCTCCGGCGTATGGGGGCCGACATCCGGACCGAGGACGGTCACGCCCCGATCGCGATCCGTGGCGGCGGGCTCGTCGGGCGCCGGCACGAGCTGGCGCTCGCGACCGCGCAGGTGAAGGGCGCGATCCTGCTCGCGGGTCTCGACGCCGACGCCGAGACGACGGTCGTGGAACCGGCGGCGACGCGAGATCACACGGAGCGCGCGCTGGAGGCGCTGGGGGCTCCGATCAGGATCGACGGTCGCGCGATCACGGTGAGCCGCTTCCAGCAGGAGGGGTTCGAGGCGACCTGCCCGGGCGATCCCTCCTCGGCGGCCTTCCTCGTGGCGGCGGCCGCGCTCACAGGCTCGACGCTCCGCGTCGAGGGCGTCGGCCTGAATCCGACCCGCCTTCGGTTCCTCGACGTGATGGGTCGGATGGGTGTGGCCACCCGCATCGCGGTCGATCACGAGGAGCTCGGCGAGCCGGTCGGGACGATCGAGGTCCAGGAGACCGTCGATCTCCGAGCCGTTCGGATCGAAGCGGACGAGCTCCCGCTCGTGATCGACGAGGTCCCGGTCTTGTCGGCGCTCGCCGCCCATGCCGGGGCCGACAGCTGGTTCCGTGGCGCGGGGGAGCTCCGCGTGAAGGAGACGGACCGTCTGTCCGCGCTCGTCGATTCCCTCGGCGCGCTGGGCGGCCATGCCGCCGTCGAAGGCGACGACCTCGTGCTCGCCGGGGGCGGTCTCCGGGGGGGTCTGGCGCGGTCCTTCGGCGACCACCGTCTCGCGATGGCGCTCGCGGTCGCCGGGCTGGCGGCCGAGGGTCCGACGGAGGTCGAGGGGATCGAGTCCGCGGAGGTCAGTTTCCCGGGCTTCGTCGAGACGCTCCGGAGGATCGGGGCGAGCATCGAGGTCGGGCCGTGACCGATCGGGTGGTGGCGATCGACGGGGCGGCGGGCAGCGGCAAGTCGACGCTCGCGCGAGCGCTCGCGAAGGAGCTCGGCCTGGACTACCTCAACACCGGCCTGATGTATCGAGCCCTCGCCGCGCTCGCCGCGCGTCGAGGGATCAGGCCCGATGACGCCGCGGGTCTCATGGACCTGATGGGAGGGTTGAGGTTCAGGCTGGTGGGCGAGCGCCCGAGGGAGCTCGAGGTCGAGGGTTTCGACGATGCCGCGTTGCTGAGCGTCGAGGTCGAGCGGACGGTGTCGGAGGTCGCGAGCCATCCCGATGTCCGCACCTGGATGCGGGACCGGCAGCGGGAACTCGGCGCGGCCGGGGCGGTCGTCGAGGGTCGCGACATCGGCTCGGTCGTGTTCCCCGACGCCGTCGTGAAGCTCTCCCTGGTGGCCGATCCCGAAGCTCGGGGCCGTCGGCGCGCCGAGGAACGGGCCGATCGCGATGCCGACATCGCCGAGGCGCTCCGTGAGCGCGATGCTCGCGACCACCGAACCGTTCCGTTGGATGAGCCGCCCGAGGGTGCGGTGGTGCTCGACACCGGTCGGCTCGACATCGAGAAGACGATCCAGGCGGCGATGGACATCATCCGGGACCGAGCGCCGGAGCTGTTGCGATGACCGGCGCCGTGCCCAAGGTCGCGGTGGTCGGTCGTCAGAACGTGGGGAAATCGACCCTCGTGAACCGGCTCTTCGGGAAGCGCACGGCGATCGCCCACGAGATGCCGGGCGTCACCAGGGATCGCCTCGAGCTCCGGACGACGTGGGGCGGCCGGACCTTCGCCCTCGTCGACACCGCCGGGTATCTGCCGCACGCCCGCGGCATCGAGGCCCTGGCCGCCGAACAAGCCGCTCGTGCGATGGCGGAGGCGGACGTCATCCTGCTCGTGGTGGACGTGCAGACGGGGATCACCGAGGACGATGCCGCGCTCGCGCGGCGGCTCCGGACCGCTGAGGTCCCCATCCTGCTCGTCGCGAACAAGGCGGACTCTCCGAAGGACGCCGCGGACGTGGCGGATCTCTACCGACTGGGCCTCGGCGAGCCGGTCTCGGTTTCCGCCCTGCACGGACAGGGGACCGGCGACCTGCTCGACCTCGTGGTCCCGCTCCTGCCGGGGTCGGCCGCCGCCCGGGAGGAGCCCGAGGAGCGGCGATTCGTGATCGTGGGCCGCCCGAACGTCGGGAAATCGAGCCTGTTCAACCGGCTGCTCGGGCAGGACCGGAGCGTCGTCTCGGAGGTGGCCGGCACGACCCGCGACAGCGTCGACTCGCTGATCGATTGGCCGGGCTACGGGATCGTCCGCTTCGTGGATACGGCCGGCATGCGCCGCGGGCAGTCGGTTCGGGGCGTCGAATACTTCAGCTTCCTGCGCGCCGCCGAGGCGATCGCTGCGGCCCACGTGGCGCTGCTGGTCCTCGACGCCGACGCCGGCCTCACCACCGAGGACAAGAAGATCGCGAAGCGCGTGATGGAGGCGGGCCGCGGCCTCATCGTGATCGCGAACAAGTGGGATCTGCTCGAGGAGAAGGCGAAGGTGTACGAGGAGCTGACCACCTCGATGAAGCCGTTCGCCGCCGCGTCCGTGATCCGGGTCTCCGCGATCCGCGGGCACGGCGTGCACCGGTTGCCACCCCTCGTGGTGGATCTGCACGAACGCTGGGGCGGCCGAACGCCCACTTCGAGGGTCAACGAGATCCTTCGGACGGCGCAACAGGAACTTCCCACCCCGCGCACCGCCGGAACCCTGCACTACGCCACGCAGGTCGCCTCCGGTCCTCCCACGTTCGTGATCTTCGGCGGCGCGCGGGCGCCCGGACCGAGCTACCAGCGCTACCTGGAGAACCGACTGCGGCGCGACCTCGGCCTCGGCGGCGTGCCGATCCGGCTCCGCTTCCGGGCCAGGGGAGCCCCGGGGTCGGCCTAGGAGCCATCGGCGCCCGCACTTCCCCTGCAGCGGACCGCGACGTACGCTTCAGTCCTCGCAGCGGAACGGAGCCGAGCCGTGGCGCAGACCGAAGAGGATCGCTGGCTGGAGCGCATCCGGCCCACGCTGGACGCCGTCATGCTCGAGAACGGCAACGGGATCACGATGCCGGCCGGTCCGCGCGACGCCGACGTGCTCGACGCCGAGATCCGCTCGCAAGCGCTCAAGGTCAAGCCCTACCTTGAGGCTCGGGAGCGTCTCCTGAGGCTCGAGGCGATGTCGAGGAACCTCGCGCTGGCGGTGCGTTCCCGGGCGACGAAGGGCGCGCCTCGAGCCGACGAGTTCGAAGCCGAGAACCAGAAGCTGGAATCGATCCGGCACGATCTGGAGAAAGAGCTGACGCTGCTCCACGAGGAGTACGCCGCGGCGCTGAAGTGGCTCGGCGTGCTCGGCGCGCTCCGGCGCGACATCGACTGAGCGACGATCGCCGGTCTCGGTTGGCTATGCTCGTGGGAGCGGGCCGTGGCGCAGCTTGGTTAGCGCGTCTGACTGGGGGTCAGAAGGTCGCCGGTTCGAATCCGGCCGGCCCGACCGATGGACGGGAGCGAGGATACCGCGTCGGCCTCTCGGCGCGTGCTGACGGTCCCGAACCTCCTGTCGTTCCTGCGCATCTGTCTCATCCCGGTCTTCGTCGCGCTGATCGTCGATCCCGATACGACGACCGCCGGCATCGTGCTCTTCGGCGTGGTGATGGCGACCGACTGGGTCGACGGCTTCGTGGCCCGCCGAACGGGACAGGTCACCGAGCTGGGGAAGGTCCTCGATCCGGTGGCCGACCGTCTGGCGATCGCCGCGGGCCTCGTGGCGCTCGTGATCCGTGGCGCGTTCCCGCTGTGGGCGGCGGTCCTGATCCTGGCTCGTGACGCGGCGGTGCTGGTGGTCGGCATCGTCGCGCTCCGGCGCGCGCACGTCCGGCTCGACGTGCGGTGGATCGGCAAGATCGCCACGTTCTCCCTGATGATCGCGATCCCGGCGGTGTCCTGGGGCACGCTCGAACTCCCGCTCGGGGACGCGGCGCTCGTGGTCGGCTGGGCCGCCTTCGCCCTCGGCATCATCGAGTACTACGTGGCCGCGTTCGTGTACCTCGGCGACCTTCGGAGCGCGCTCGCCGCCGCGCGAACCGAACCGCCGAGCTATCGTGGCTCCGGCGACGCCGGCGCACGCCGGCCCGGGTGAGCCGAGGTGAGGAGGGCGACGACGGTGGAGTTCCCCGAGGATCTCCGATACACGAAGGAACACGAATGGGCACGGGCGGAGGGAGCGCGGATCCGCGTCGGGATCACGGACTTCGCGCAGGATGCGCTCGGGGATGTGGTCTACGTCGACCTTCCGGACGTCGGCGCGCAGGTCCGCGCGAACGAGCCGCTCGGTGAGGTCGAATCCACGAAGTCCGTCTCCGATGTGTTCAGCCCGGTGACCGGCACGATCGTCGAGCGCAACCCACTCGTCGACGACCGGCCCGAGCTCGTGAACGAACAGCCGTACGGGGACGGCTGGCTCGTCGTGATCGAGGTCGTCGACGCGGCGTCGCTGGACGACCTGATGGACGCCCGCCACTACCGCACCCTTGTTGAGCCTTCGTAGACGCATTGAGCGAGGATCCAGGGTGAGGATCCTCCGAGGTTGAGGCTGCGGTCGCCCCGTCGTTGACCCTCCGGAACCCGTACGATAGCGTCCACGAGGCGTCGAGGGTCGAGGGTTCGTCGCTCATCCGACCCTCAACTCGACCCAGGACCGAAGGAGCTCTTCACGGTGTTCTGCACCCGTTGTGGACATCCCAACAAGGACGATGCGCGGTTCTGCGCGGAGTGCGGACATCCGCTTCACGGCGATGTCACGCTCAGCCTTCCGGCGATCGACGGTGAAGAAGAGGCGCACGATGAGTTCCCGTTCCCACGCGATGAACTCGAGCCCGGACAAGCTCTCCTTCTGGTCAAGCGTGGTCCGAACGCGGGCTCGACGTTCCTGGTGCAGGCCGAGAGCACCACGGTCGGCCGAAGCCCTGACAGTGGGGTGTTCCTCGACGACGTCACCGTCTCACGCGCGCACGCCGTGCTTGAGCGTCGCGAGCACGAGGCGTGGTTCGTGCGCGACGTCGGCAGCTTGAACGGGACGTACGTGAACGGTGAGCAGGTCGACGAGACGACGCTTGCGACCGGCGACGAGGTGCAGATCGGCAGGTTCAAGTTGACGTTCTTCGCGGCGGGGGAGTGAGGCGGCAGATGGCAGGCACGCGCAACTACCAATCGATCGGCGAGGTCCTCGTGGCTGTGAAGACCGAGTTCCCGGACATCACGATCTCGAAGATCCGGTTCCTCGAATCCGAGGGCCTGATCACGCCGGAACGCACGCCGTCGGGATACCGGAAGTTCTACGTCGACGACGTCGACCGCCTGAAGTCGATCCTGCAGATGCAGCGCGACGAGTACCTCCCGCTGAAGGTGATCAAGGAACGCCTCGCTCGCGCGGACGCCGGACAGGAGGAGGGTGGGGAGCTCGACGAACCGGTGGCCGACGAGGCGTCCGGTGAGGAACTGGCCGAGGCGCCGACCGGGCTCCAGATGTCGCTCGAGGAGATGTCGGCGGCAACCGGGGTCGACCGAGAGCGGATCAAGGAGCTCGAATCGTTCGCCATCGTCTGCACGCATGGGCCGGAGGGGTCGCGTTACTACGACGGCGATGACTACATCGTCCTATCGATCGTGAAGGACTTCCTGCATCACGGGATCGAGCCGAGGCACCTCACGATGTACAAGCATTTCGCGGTCCGCGAGGCGGATCTGTTCGAGGCATTGGTGGCGCCGACGCTCCGGCAGCGGAACCCCGAGGCGCGCAAGGCGGCGACGCAGACGTTGTCCGAGCTGAGCGTCACATCGCGGAAGTTCAAGCAAGCGCTGTTGCGGAACGCGCTGCGGGACCACCTGTCCTCCGCGTGAGCCCGCTCGTCCGGGCTCGGGCGCTGGCCGCGGCGATCGTGGTCGCTGCCGTGCTGGCGCCCATCGCGCTCGTCTCCGGCATCGCGACGGGAGCGGCGGGGCCGCCGCCCACGCCCGTGCCGCCGCACGGCAGCCTCTCACCGTTCCCCAGCGAGCTCTCGACTCCGTCGGACGCGACCGTCGCGCCGGAGCTGAGCGCCCGGGCCGCGCTCCTGGCCGACCTCGACACCGGGCAGATCCTCGACGCGCTCCACGTGAACGACCCTCGGCCGATCGCCAGCATCACGAAGATCATGACCGCGCTCCTGATCCTGGAGCGGATGGATCCGGCCCATGTCGTCGTGGTCGATCCTCGGGCGGTGTTCCACCGGCACGACTTCGGAGCGGACTCGACCCTCGGCCTGCACGCCGGTGAGCGGATCACCGTGCAGGACCTCCTCTACGGGCTCCTGCTCGGCTCGGCGAACGACGCCGCGTCTGCCCTCGCGATCGCGGAGGCCGGCAGCGAGACCGCGTTCGTGGGCCAGATGAACGCGCGGGCGCACGCGCTCGGCATGCGGCACACGCGCTTCCGGTCGGTCCACGGCCTGGACGATCGCGGCCACTCGACCGCGGCGGATCTCCTCCGGTTGGTGCGTGCGGCCGACCGCACGGCCGGCTTCGACCGGATCACGGCGACGCGCCAGCACTCGATCCCGCCGCCCCGCGGCCCCGCCCGCAGGATCCAGAACCGCAACGCCCTGCTGTGGCTGTATCCGGGCTCGTTCGGGACGAAGACCGGCACCACGAGCGGCGCGGGCGCGTGCCTCGTCGCGTCGGCGCAGCGCGACGGGCGTCGGTTGGTCGCGATCGTCCTGGGAGCGCCGCACGAGCCCTTCTCCGACGCGGCTTCGCTCCTCGACTACGGCTTCGCGGGGTTCACCCCGCGGACGATCGTCGCGGCGGGCGACGATCGAGGGATGGTGGCGATGCGCGGGGGAGCGGCCTCCGTCGTCGCCGGCGCGACGCTCACGGCGCTCGTGCCGGTCGCGGGCGGCGGCGTCACGGCGCGGACCGTGGTCGATCCGACCGTCGCGTTCCCCCCGTCGCGCGGCCAGCGGGTGGGCGCCGTCGTCTTCTCCGCGGCGGGGCTGCCGCTCGGGGGCGTGCCTCTCGTGGTCTCGACCGTGCCGCCGCCGCCACCGGTCGGCGGAGCCTGGTGGATCCGGGCCCCCCGGTCGATCGGCCGGGCGGTCGTGGGCGCCATCGAGGCGATCGCCGGCTCCTGAGGGCGCCTCCCGGATCGCGGCGGGAGCCCTGGTAGCCTGCTCGCGGCATGATGGAGGTCGCGAGCGTCCTGTACGGACGCGAGGACGTCCGCCGCCGGGTGGAGGAGCTCGGCCGCACGATCACCGGGGACTACATCGGGCGGGAGCCCGTGCTCGTCTCGGTCCTGAAGGGCGGCGCGATGTTCCTCGCGGACCTGATCCGCGAGCTGGACCTCCCCGTCGAGACCCACTTCATGGCCATCAGCAGGTACGCCGGCGCCGAGGAGTCGCTCGGCCGCGTGCAGATCCTCCTGGACGTGCAGACCGATCTGGCCGGTCGTGACGTGATCCTCGTGGAGGACATCGTCGACACCGGCCTGACGTCCCGGTACCTCCTGTCCGTGCTCCGCGCGCGTGCCCCCGCTTCCCTCGAGCTCTGCACCTTGCTCGACAAAGCGGCGCGCCGGATCGTGCCGCTCGCGCCCCGCTACGTGGGGTTCGATTGTCCCGATGCCTTCGTCGTGGGCTACGGGCTCGATCACGCCGAGCGGTACCGGAACCTGGCCGACATCCTGCAGGTCCACGACCTCGCCGCCCTCCGGCTCGATCCCGATGCGCTGGTGCACCTCCTGACGCGCGCAGCTGCGTGAGGGTTGCCCCATCTCAGGGCCGTCGTTACCCTGGCTGCGACGATGATCGAGATGGAGCTCACCGGCGTTCGCGTCGAGCTGCCCACGAACCAACCCATCGTCCTGCTGCGGGAACGCGGCGGTGAGCGTTACCTCCCCATCTGGATCGGCGCTGCCGAGGCCGCGGCGATCGCGCTTTCGTTGCAAGGGGTCGCGACGCCCAGGCCGATGACGCACGACCTGCTGAAGAACATCCTGGACGACCTCGCCGTACAGGTGCAGCGGATCGTCGTCACGGAGCTGCGCGAGAGCACGTTCTACGCGACGATCCAGTTGCAACAGGGCACCGACGCGCTCGAGATCTCCTCCCGGCCCTCGGATGCGATCGCGCTGGCGGTTCGGATGTCGGTGCCGATCTTCGCCGACGAAGGGGTGCTCGAGGAGGCCTCGATCCTGATCCCCGGCGACGAGGATGAAGAGGTCGAGAAGTTCCGGGAGTTCCTCGACAACGTCAGCCCGGACGACTTCGCGACCTGAGCGATCGACGGCCATCGACCGGGCTCGGCCCCGGATCCACGCTCAGCCGTAGAAGAAGACCGTCACCCAGAGCTTCCCGTTCATGCGAACGGCGCCGATGGCGCTGTGATAGAAGGATGGGCGAAGGATGTTCTCGCGGTGCGGCGTCGAGGCCATGAAGGCCGACTCCAGCTGCGGTACGTTGCCGCCGGTCACGCCCACGTTCTCGCCCCAGATGTGCCACTTGATCCCGTGCAGGTAATAGGCGGCCGGATCCCCCGTGTGGAAGAGCTCGTCCGCGTTGGCCATCGCGACCGAATGCCGCAGCGCAAGCGCGGAGAGCCTCGCGTTCAGGGACACACGATGGACCCCGTGGGTCACGCGGCTCCGGTTCGTGGCGCGCTGCATCAGGTCGCGCGCGTGGAGCCTTCCGGTCGTCACGTGGTTCGTGGTGGTCCCGGTCTCGGCGACCGCCGTACCGGCCCCCATGAGGAGCCCGATCAGGACCCCCACACAGAGGATCTTCGCCAGCCTCGTTCGCATCGGTCCGTCGCACCTCCGGCCCGCGCCTTCGGTTAGCACGAGATAACTACTACCTCATCGGCCTACCCGGTGGCCACCTTGACCCCCCGGGCCGATCCAGATCGATCCTCGGCTCTCCCGTGGCCTTGACGAGCCCCGAGAACCCCCGTACGCTGCGGAATCACATCGTCGTGATTCCTTCCCTCCGAACGGAGACAGGCATGGATCAGGTGGGGTATCGGGTTCCTGAGGTCTGCAGGATCGTGGGTATCACGTACCGGCAGCTCGATTATTGGGCCAGAACGGAACTCGTAACCCCATCCGTCCGTGATGCCTCGGGGAGCGGCACGCAGCGGCTGTACTCGTTCCAGGATCTCGTCACTCTACGCGTTATCAAGAACCTTCTGGATACGGGGGTCTCCTTACAGCGGGTGCGCAAGGCCGTGGAGCACCTCGAGTCGATGGATCGGCCGGTCGCCGGCGTCACGTTGATGTCCGACGGCAAGGGTGTCTACGAGGCCCATTCGCCGCAGGAGCTCGTCGACCTGGTCCGCCAGGGGCAGGGCGTGTTCGCGATCGCGGTGGATCGGGTCTGGGAGGACGTCGAACGGGATCTGACGAAGTCGGCGCGGGGGACCGGGAAGCGACGGGCCGCGGCAGGAGGGACGTGAGCTCGAGCGCCACGCTGCTCAAGAGCGACACCGTCCGTTTCGCGCACGCGTCCGAGCGCCAGTTCGCTCGGCTGCTGGACTTCTATCAGATCGACTGGGACTACGAGCCCACCTCGTTCGACATCGCGTGGGACCGGGACGGCAACGTCGTCCAACGGTTCACGCCCGACTTCTTCCTCCGGGAGTTCGATCTCTACATCGAGATCACCACGCTGAACCAGAAGCTCGTGACGAAGAAGAACCGGAAGGTCCGCCGTCTCCGCGAGCGGTACCCGGAGATCCGTTGCAAGGTCTTCTACCAGCGGGACTACCTGTCCCTCGTCACGAAATACGGCCTCGAAGACACGTCGGGCTGACACGGTGCGACCCGTACAATCCTGAGCCGTGAGGTTCGCTCCGCACACCGACGACGACGTCAGGCAGATGCTCGCCACGATCGGCGTCGCGTCGTTGGACGACCTCTTCGACGAGATCCCGGCGGCGCTGCGGGTCGAGGGTCCGCTGGACCTCCCTGGCGGCGTTTCAGAGCAGGAGATCCTCGAGGACCTCGGCAACCTGGCTCGCGCCGACCGATCGCTCGAGGACCTCGTGTGCTTCGCCGGGGCGGGCGCGTACGACCACTTCGTGCCGAGCGCCGTATGGGCCCTCGCGGGTCGGTCGGAGTTCTTCACCTCGTACACGCCCTACCAGCCCGAGCTCTCCCAGGGGGTGCTCCAGACCCTCTTCGAGTTCCAGTCGATGGTGTGCGAGCTGACCGAGCTCGACGTGTCGAACGCCTCGCTCTACGACGGCGCCACGGCCCTCGTCGAGGCCGTGCACATGGCGAGGGCGGGGGGCAGGCATCGCGTCCTCGTGGCCGGCGGGGTCGACCCGAGGCTCGTGGCGACGCTCCGGACCTACGGTGCGGGGAGCGGGTACGCGCCCGAGGTCCTGGAGGCGCCCGCCGGTTGGGGCGGCGTGCCTGCGGAGCTGGAGCCCGACGTCGCGGCCGTCGTGGTCCAGCACCCCAACGTGTTCGGCATCCTCGAGGACGTGACCTCGTTCGCCGAGCTCGCCCATGGGGGTGGGGCGGAGCTGATCCAGGTCTTCGACCCGACCTCCCTCGGCGTCCTGGCGCCGCCGGGCGCCCTCGGCGCGGATATCGCCGTCGCGGAAGGCCAATCGCTGGGCAACCACTTGAACTTCGGCGGGCCCTATCTGGGGATCCTCGCCGCCCGCATGGAGCACGTCCGCAAGATGCCGGGGCGCATCGTGGGGGAGACCCTCGATGTGGATGGCGACCCCGGCTACGTCCTGACGCTGCAGGCTCGCGAGCAGCACATCCGTCGTGAGAAGGCGACCTCGAACATCTGCACGAACCAGACCTTGATGGCGATCGCCGCCACGATCCACCTTGCGTGGCTCGGGCCCGAGGGCCTCGCCGAGCTCGGCCGCCGATGCGCCGCGAAGGCCGCGTACGCGTTCACCGCCCTCACGGCCGTGCCGGGCGTGCGGGCCGCGTTCCCGGACGCGCCGTTCTTCAAGGAGTTCGCGATCCGGGTTCCCGGCGAAGCGGCCGAGGTTCGTGACGCGCTCGTGGATCGTGGCTTCCTCGCCGGCGTGCCGGCGCCGTGGGTGGGATCCGACGTCCTGCTGGTTGCGGTGACGGAGCGCCGCACGAAGGCCCAGATCGACGCGCTCGCCCTTGCGATGGGGGAGGTGCTCGCGTGAGGCGCGGCGCGCCGGTGCGCGGTCAAGGCCCGCCCGCGGCGAGCACGATCGCCGAGCTCTCCCGGCCGGGCCGCCGGGCGTGGAGCTTCGCCCCGCTCGACGTGGAGCCCGTCGAGGTCCCGGCCGAGCACCGCAGAGCCTCCGCGCCCGGGTTGCCGGAGGTCTCCGAGCTCGAGCTGGTGCGCCACTACACCCGCCTGTCGCAGATGAACTACGGCGTCGACACGGGCATCTATCCCCTGGGGTCCTGCTCGATGAAGTACAACCCGAAGCTCGCCGAGGTGGCCGCTGCGATGCCCGGCTTCGCCCGGATGCACCCGCTCCAGCCCGACGCCACGACCCAGGGCGCGCTCGAGCTCCTGTGGCGCCTCGAGCGCGCGCTGTGCGAGCTCACGGGGATGGCGCGCGCCACCCTCCAGCCGCCCGCCGGTGCCTGCGGCGAGCTCACCGGGCTGCTGATGATGCGGGCGTTCCATGCGGCCCAGGGAGCACCCCGCGCGAAGGTGCTGATCCCCGATGCCGCCCATGGGACGAACCCCGCGAGCGTGCGGATGGGCGGCTTCGACGCGGTCCATGTACCGGCGGACGACCGCGGGCTCGTCGACGTCGAGGCGCTCGGCCGGGCGATCGACGACGACGTCGCCGGTCTCATGCTCACGAACCCGAACACGCTCGGTCTGTTCGAACGGGACATCGAGCGGATCACGAAGCTCGTCCACGACGCCGGCGGACTCGTCTACTACGACGGAGCCAACCTCAACGCGATCATGGGCCGGACGCGACCCGGCGACATGGGCTTCGACATCGTCCACATCAACACCCACAAGACGTTCGCCACGCCGCACGGCGGGGGAGGGCCGGGGGCCGGACCGGTCGGGGTGGTCGAACGGCTCGTGCCGTTCCTTCCGGTGCCGCGCGTCGAACGCGACCGGGACGGCGCGTTCCATCTCTCGGAGGAGGCGCCGGCGTCGATCGGGCGGATGCACGGCTTCAACGGCAACTTCGCGGTGCTCGTGCGGGCGTATGCGTACGTGTTCCTTCATGGCGCCGACGGCCTCCGCGAGGTCAGTGAGCGCGCCGTGCTGAACGCGAACTACCTCGCGGCCCTCGTGCGCGACGTCTTCCCGCTGGCGCAGCCGGACCTGCGACCGATGCACGAGTTCGTCTCGACATCCGTGGAGCTCAAGGACCGCACGGGGATCCGCGTGATGGATATCGCGAAGCGGCTCATCGATCTCGGGTACCACGCGCCGACGGTCTACTTCCCGCTCGTGGTGGAGGAGGCGCTCATGGTCGAGCCCACGGAGACCGAGACGCGCGAGACCCTCGAAGGGCTCGCGGCGGCGTTGCGGCAGGCCGCCGCGGAAGCCACGACCGACCCGCAGGCCCTGCACGACGCGCCGCTGAGCGCCCCGGTGCGGCGCTTGGACGAAGCGCGGGCGGCGCGTCAGCTCAAGCTGCGCTGGTAGCCGCGGGGGAGGGCCGGGCGCCCCTCCCGGACGCCCGGCCCTCCCGCGGATCCTTACGCTTCCCGGCTCCGCCTGCGACCCACAACGAGGCCGAGCAGCCCCAGGAGCCCCAAGCCGCCCGCCAGCGCACCGATCGGCGCCGCGTCGGAGCCCGTGAAGGCCGTGCCCGGCGACGTCGAGGCCGAGGCGCTGGCGGCGGAGACGATCGTGACGACCGCGTTCGCGTCGCTGGCGACGGTCAGGCCGAGCGTGTCGCTCCCGCTCGCGGTGGCGACGTTCTTGACCGAGACCACGCCCGAGGGCAGCGCGTACTTCTTCATCAGGACGACGGAGTCCCCGGGCGCGAGCTCCTTGATCGTGCCGATGTGCCCGAGCACATCGTCGTTCACCACGACGTGGTACAGCGTGGTGTCTCCCGTGTTCGTCACCGTGTAGCTGTACGTCACCTCGTCGCCGGGGTGACCGTTCTTCGGATCGACCGTCTTCACGATCTCGATCTTCGGGTGGATCAGGTCCACCGTGTGCTCGTCGGTGTCGGTCGCGGTGCAGCCGCACGTGTCCTTGCCCGTCACCGTCGCCGTGTTCGGCAGGGGATCGGGGTCGCTCTTCGTGACGAGATGGGTGCACGTGTACGACCAGTCCTCGCCCGGCTGGAGGATCCCGTCACCGTCGTCGCCCGACACGAGCACCGGCGCCTCGTCGCACAGCGGGTCGGTCACCGTGATGTCGTTCAGCGGCCTCGACGTCGTGACCCGCACGTGGAACGTGTACGTGATCGTGTCGCCCACGTGCGCGAGCTTCGGGCCGCCTTTGATGATCTCGATGCCGATCTTGGGCCGGCCGGTCACCGCGAAGCACTCCGACGTGTCGTTCGTGTGCGAGGCCGCGGCGAACGGCTCGTTCGGTCCCGGCTGGTAGTCGGCCCGGAAGCAGTACATCCCCGGTTCGGTCGGGGTCACCGCAGAGGAGGTCGCCGTCGTGCCGGGGTCCGCGTCCTCGGTCGCGACCGGGTCGCCGACCTGCGTGCCGCCGCCCGCGCATCCTGCAGCGACGTTCTCGGGCCCGCACAGCCAGAACGTGACGAGTCCACCGGGCGTCCCGTCGTCGTCGCTCCAGCCGCTCAGGGTGGCAGTGTCGGTGACCGTGTCGCCGGCCTTGATGGAGGGGTCACTGACCTTGGTCTCCACGTCGGGGGCGCAGACCTCGTGGGTCGAGGTCGCGCTCAGTTGCGTTCCCGACGGGCACGTCTGTGTCGTCGTCGCGTGCGCGCCGGCCATGCCCAGCGGCAACAGCAACAGCGAAAGGAACGTGGTTGCCAAGCCGAGACGCGTCACCCAACCCGAACGATGCGTTCCGGACGTCCGTGTGCCAGACCGACCCTTCACCGTCACGACCCCCCAAGTGTTCCCTCAGCCGTTCGCCTCGGCGCGCGGCTACGTCATCCTCGGATCTGAGCCCGATCCACGAGGAAGGTACGACACCCGAACGGGGGACGCATCGGGCGAAAGCGTCCGAGCCCGGATGGCGTTGGGCGTAGGCCCATCGCAACATTACATAATGTGCGTTATGGGCGTTGTGCCGAGTGACCGATGGCTGATGACGCGTGCTCGGCTCATCCCGGCTCATCCCGGCTTCATCCCGGGGGGCTCGTGGCCGAACCGGAGCGACCAGCCCCAGCGCGTCACGTGCCACAACGCCTCCACGACGATGCCGCGGGAGATCTTGGAGCGCCCATGCTCCCGTTCGCGGAACGAGATGGGGGACTCACCCACGTCGAACCCGAGCCGGTGCGCCCGCATCACGAGCTCGATCTGGAAGCCGTAGCCGTCGCTCGCGAACGGCGTCGCCAGGAGCGCCTCGAGCACCTCACGCCGATAGACGCGGTAGCCGCTCGTCGCGTCGTGGATCGGCACGCCGAGCATGAAGCGCGCGTAGGCGTTGCCGGCTCGCGACAGGGCGACCCTGGACCGGCTCCAGTTCGTGACGGTCCCCCCCGCGACGTACCGGCTGCCGACCGTCAGGTCGTGCGCGTCCGCGGCCCGCAGGAGGCTCGCGAGCTCCGCGGGATCGTGGGAAAGGTCGGAGTCCATCTCGATCGCGACGTCGTACCCCTCGGACAGCGCGAGCCGGAACCCCTCGAGGTACGCGCTCGCCAGACCGGACTTCGCCGGCCGCTCGAGGAGCCGGACCCTCGGTTCGTCCGCCGCGATCGTGCGCACGATGTCCCCCGTGCCGTCGGGGGATGAATCGTCGACGACGACGATGTCCGGGGGCGTCGGGTCGCCGAGGAGCCCCTCGATCACCCGTTGGATCGTCTCGCGCTCTTCGTACGTCGGCAGGACCGCGAGCGCGCGCAACGGGGTCGGCAACGGGGCCGGCGCGGGCCGGACCGTTGAGCGGCGACGGGGCACGAGCAGGAGAGCCACCAGGAGCACCAGACAGAGCCACGGCAGCCAATCCCCCATCCGCACGTACCACGTGGTCGCGGTGGAGGTCCGGAGCCGGTCCCGCAGGATAGTCGTCTGGAACAGGCCCGTTCGCGCCACGACGCGGCCGTGCGTGTCGACGAAGGCCGAGACCCCCGAGACGGCGGCGTCGACGATCCAGCGGCCGGTCTCGACCGCGCGCATCCGGCTCATCTGCAGGTGTTGGTCCGATGCCGCCGTGAACCCGTACGACGCGTTGTTGACCGGCACGACCAGGAACGTCGCGCCGTCGCGGACGAAGTCGCGCGGCAGGTCCGGGAAGGAGTTCTCGAAGCAGATCGGGGTCCCGAACGGCGGAACGCCCGGCGTCGCCAACGTATGCACCGAATCCCCGGGGGTCCGGTCCACGGGGATCTGCTCGGTGGCGCTGATCCAGTCGAGCTTCGACCGCCACGGGACGTACTCGCCGAACGGCACGAGGTGGACCTTGTCGTAGCGGCCGATCAGCCGGCCGCTGCCGTCGAAGATCAACGCGCTCGTGAACTCGCGTCCGTCTGGGTCGTCCACGACGGCACCGATGGCGGCCGGCGCGCCCACTTGGGCGATCGCCGAGCGGACCGCCTGCACGGTGGCAGGATCGCTCGAGGCGCCGGGATCGAGCGCGCCCTCTCCCCACAGGACCAGGTCTGGCCGGGGTGAGCCGGCGAGGCTGCGGTGGACCTCGATGTTGCGCTCCGCGACGATGCGGTCCTCTTCGAGCCCATCCGTTCCCGGCGGCACCCGCACGTCGACCTGCACGACCGCCACGTCGAGGGGGCCGCCGTTCGGCTCGGGGAACGGCACGAGGACGGGAGCGACGATCAGGGCCGCGGCCAGAACAGGCAGGGCCGCCCGGCGGCGCCCCCCTCCCCCGCCGACGGCCGTCTCGACCAGGAGCGCGTTCACGGCCGCGACGACGAACGTGACGCCCCAGACGCCGGCGAGGCCCGCCAGAGGGAGCAGGACCCGATCGTCCACCTGGGAGATCCCCAGGCTGCCCCAGGTGAACCCGCCGAGGGGCCACATCCCGCGGATCCAGTCGACGAGGGTCCACAAGGCGGCGAGGCCGACCGCGGTCCGCAGCGGCCTCCCCTCCCTGATCACCGCCGGGCCGACCAGGCCGACGAGCGCGACCGAAAGTGCCGACAGGGTCACGAGCCCCACCCAGGCCAGCTCGCCGAACCGCAAGATCCAATAGAGCGTGGCGCCGTAGAACCCGACCCCATAGATGAAGCCCAGGAGGGCCCCGCGACGCGCTCGTGCGCTCCGGAGGAGCCACAGCAGCGGCGCCACCGCGACGAAGGCAAGCGGCCAGATCTCGGCCGGTGGGAACGCCAGGGACAGCAACAGCCCGCCGGCCAGGCTCACGAGCAGCTGCAGGGGAAGCGGGAGTCGACGGGGCGCGCTCAGGCGCAGTCGCGGCAGAACATCTTGCGCTTGTCGGCGAGCTGGCTCCGGTGCTTCACCAGGTAACAGTTCTTGCACATGAACTCCGTCGCCTGCATCGGGACGACCCGGGCGTCCAGCGGCTCGAGGCGCTCGTCGCCACGGGTCGTCGTCGCGACCACCGTCTCCTCTTCCTCCTCGGCCGCTTCCTCTTCGACCTCTCGGGTCTCCTGCTTGGCGAGGAGGTCCTGGATGGATTCGACGTCGCCGAGCCCCGGTTCGGGCGGCACCGTTGCTTCCGCCAGATCCTGCTCCGTCGGCTCGGCGTCCTCCAGCGGGTCGTCGTCGTCGCTCAGGACGTCCTCGTCCTCGAGCGGTTCGTCGATCTGATCGATATCGTCGGGCATCGTTCGTCCCTCGGATGGCGGCGCGGGACGACCCCATCCTCCGTTCGGGCGCGCATCCTACACCCAGTTCCCGCGGATGCAACCACGCGCGGCGTGCGCACGCCGTCGAACGCCCGGGCACCCCAAGAACATTCCCGGAAACGGGGCGGGAGGGGCGGATCGGTGGGTGCCGGAGGCAGAAGTGAGGACCCAAGAGACCTTTGGGGCCGCAGCGCCGGGGCGCCGCGTTCTCTACTCAGCCTCTTGGGTCCTCGTGCGCCTCCGCCGGGGCGGTGACGCAGGAGGGACCGTAGCCGCGCGCCGCTGGACCGGTCAACCCCCGCATCCGGAAAAGAGTGACAGAACCCTGCGCTCCGGCCGTCACGCGGCGAAGACGTCTCGCCCGAGCGACACCGTCAGGATCGGCCGGAGTCCTTCCACGTCGGCCGCCTCGAGCGGATCGACGTCGTAGGCGCAGAAGTCGGCGTGCATCCCCGGCTCGAGCGATCCCTTCCTCTCTTCCTGATGGGCCAGTCGAGCGCTGCCCACGGTGTGGGTCCGGATCGCCTCGATCCGCGACAGCCGTTCGCCGGGAGCGTGGTGCCGCTCCATCGCGGCGATCGCGAGCCACGGGTCCAAGGGTGTCACAGGCGAGTCGGACCCCGCCCCCAGGGCGACCCCTCGGTCGAGCATCGTACGGAAGGGGTTCATGGCGGCCGCGCGCTCGGCCCCGACGCCGACCTCGTACAGGCCGCCGGGCTGACCCCAGAGGCGGTCGAAGGCGGGCTGCACCGACACCGCCAATCCGAGCATCGCCGCACGCTCGACGTGCGGGACGGACGGCATCTCGAAGTGCTCGATGCGGTGCCGGCGGGCACGGAAGTGGCGTCGCTCGCGCGAATCCAGCGCCCCGTAGATCCGTTCCCACACGCCGAGCACTTGCTCGATCGCCCGATCGCCGATCGCGTGCACACCGACCTGCAGCCCGGCCCCGTGCGCGTCGTGGAAGAACCCCGCCAGTTCGTCATCGTCGTAGTACGCGACCCCCTCGTCGGGACGGTCCGCGTACGGCGACGAGAGGGCGGCGGTCCTGGCCCCGATCGACCCATCCACGGGAAGATCCCCACCGATCGCCGCCAGGCCGAGCTCGATCGCTCGTGGCACGTCCATCGTGGCCGGGATCGGCACGACGTCGACCGGCAGCTTGGCGCGATGCCGGAGCAGTACCTCGAGATCGCGTTCACCGTCCTCCCTCGGCATCGACATCTCGTGGAGCGACGTCACGCCGCGCGCGGCGGCCAGACCCGCCGCGTCGAGCTGGAGCTCCTCGATGAGGTGCTCGGTCCGCGACGCGGCGAGCCATCGCCGGACGGCTCGGTTCGCCGCGCCCGTGACGCGCCCAGTCGGTGCTCCGTCCTGGCCCCGTTCGAGTCCGGCGACCTCGTCGATGCCCGCGAGGCGGATCGTCGCCGTGTTCACGAGCGCGAGATGGCCGTCCGCACGTCCGATCACGAGCGGCGCCGCGGAGGCGGCGTCGAGCTCCTCGATCCCGGGGTGCTCGGGCCGGTCCCAGCGCGTCTCGTCGAAGCCGTGCAGGACCACGACCTCGCCCTCCGGGACGGGCCGCGCCCGCACCGCGGCGAGCAGCTCCTCCTTCGAGCGGACCTCGGAGGACCCGTCACCGCCCAGCGACAGCCCGGTCGAGGTCAGATGGACGTGACTGTCGATCAGACCGGGCATGATCGTGGCGCCCGGCAGCTCGACCAGCCGCCCGGCCTCCGGAGGCTCGCCCGAGCCCACGCGCTGGACGTGGCGGTCATCGACCACGAGCCACTCGCCCGTGCGGGGGTGACCCAGCGTGTGCACACGCGCAGCGCGGTAGAGGGTCTTCACGGCGACGCGATGATGGCACGCGACCGGGCCGGGGCGAGGGAGGGCGACCGCCCGACCCGGGCGAGCCGAAGGCCGGGCTCGCGGACCGTCTTCCCGTCGTGGGCGTCGAGGCCGAGGCCGGCGAGCGCCCGCCTCCATGCATCGAACGCCTGCTCCGCTCCCAGCCGGTCCCGCCCCACGAGCACGACGTCGTCCACCCACCGGATCGGCACGGCGGCGGCCTCCACGACCGCGCGATCGGCGAGGCCGAGCACGGCGTTCGCGATGATGGCGGACGGCGGCGGCCCGACCGGGAGGCCGCGAACGCCGGCGTCTTCAAGACCTCGGAGGAACCCGATCAGGTCGGGGTCGTCGATCCCGACGCGCCCGAGCACACGGGGGTCGATGGACCCGTAGCAATCGCGGACGTCGCTCACGATGATCGAGCCTCGTGGAGGGACCGCCATGGCTCGATCGACGGCGCGGCGCCACCGTCGCAGGGCCGGACCCACGGCCGCGAGGTTGCCGAAGCGGTCCGTCCTGTTCGCGAACGCGCCGGCGCCGAGCCCGCGGTCGACCGCCGCCGCGTAGGGCTGCACGAGCCGGCGGTACACCGCGGCGTCACGTGGGTCGAGGTGTGCGATCGGTCGGGTGCCCCCGGTGGGCTTCGCGACGAGCTCCCATCGGATCGGCCTCGACGGGCGCGTCCACGGCATCTGATCCTCCCGTTCGGTCATCCCCGGGAGGAGATCGGGGTTCGCCACCCCATCGGACCACACGAGCGCCGCCGGCACGATCCCCGGTCCGGGGGAACTTGCCATCCCCCGCTCCCCTACGATGGTGCGATGCTCGACGAGCGCGACCTGGCGATCGTCTCGGCGCTCCAAGAGGACGCCCGGGCGACGTACGCGGACGTCGCGCAACGCGTCGGGCTGTCCGCCTCGGCCGTGCACGATCGCGTCCGCAAGCTCGAGCACGCGGGCGTGATCAAGGGCTACCGTGCCGTCGTCGATCCGGAGGGCATCGGGTTGCTCGTGACCGCCCTCATCGCGGCGACGCCGCTGGATCCGCGCCAGCCGGACGACCTGCCCGAGCGGTTGGCCGACCTGCCCGAGGTCGAGGATTGCTACAGCGTCGCCGGCGAGGCGAGCTACATCCTCAAGGTGCGGACGCGGACCACGGGCGAGCTCGAGGATCTGATCCGCCGCTTACGTGAGAAGGCCGGCGTCGCAACACGCACCACGGTCGTCTTGTCGGTCCCGTTCGAGGATCGGCCGCTCAGAACCTAGGCTCCCGTCCCTCGTCAGTGCCAGGTTCGCGGCCGATAATGAACGGACGATGCGCCGTCCGTCCGCCCTCGTGCTCGCGTTCGTCGCCGTGACGATCCTGTCCGCCTCCTGTGCGAGCCCGCAGTACCGCTACGTCCGCGACACGCACACGCGAACCGCGTTCCGCGTTCCGACCAGCTGGACGATCTTCGACAAGGCGACGGTCCTGGGCCTCCCGCCGGGCCCGCAGCCCGCCGTCCCGGACCCGATCCAGTGGCTGGTCGGCATCGACGGCGACCCGCAGGCGTCCGTCTCGCACATCTTGAACGTCGCGGATCTCACGACCCCGGACCCGCAGGGGATCGGCCTCGTCCAGACCCTGAGCTTCACGGAGCGCGACAGCGCCTCCATCAGCTACCTCCGGAACTTCCTGTTCCCGGTCGACCAGCTGATCCAGAACGGCAGCGACGGCGCCATCGTGTCCTACAACGACAAGCTCGTGCAGGGCGGGCTCCACGGCGTCCACCTGGTCATCCAGTTCCGAGCCTCCAAGCTCGCGGCGGCGGTCGCCGCGAGCCAGTCGTCGTCGAGTTCGAACACCGATACGGCCAGCGCCCTGCAGCGTGCGCTACTCGGCGGCGCGGGCGCCAGCGTCCTGTCCCCGAACTTCGTCGAGCTCGATCAGAAGGCGTTGATCGACGACTCGTCGAACCGCGTCTACTACGTGGCCATCCTGTGCAGCGCGACGTGCTACCAGCAGAACCGCGGATCGATCGAATCCGCGGTCGACTCTTGGACGGTGATCACATGAGGGATCGATCGAAGCGCGACATCGCCACGTTCGAAGACCGACCATCCAGGCCGCGTGCGTCCGAGCGGACCACACGCTCGCCCATGACGTTCTGGGATCGCGTGAAGTTCCTCATCCTCCTCGCGGGCCTGTGGCTCGCGGGCCTCGCGGTCGTGTGGACATCGTCGGTCAACCCCATCGGCGGCCCGTTCTCCGACGCCGTCCGGATCGCGCTGCACGACTACGCATGGATCATCGTGCTGGCCGCGCTCGAGCTCCTCCGGCAGATCCACTACGTGATCGAAGAGCATTCCGAGCGCTATTACCGCTTCTGGCAGAAGACCGTCCTCGACGGGCTCAACCGCCGGACGAAGAAGATGGATGACTGGACCCGCTACCGGGTCGGCCGCGCGCTCAAGGCCTTCATCGTCTTGTTCGCGCTCAGCACCTTCCTGGGGCGGATCTTCCACACGCAGCCGGTGTGGCTCGGCATCCTCGAGGCGCCGGCACGGCTGGTCGCAGCCCTGCCGATGCTCTTCCAGCTGGTCTTCTACTTCTTCCTCATCATCTTCCAGTTCGTCGGACTCTTCTGGTTCCTCTCGCGCGGCGGCATCGACGTCTACATGCCGGATGAGATCGAGACGCGGTTCGACGACGTCAAGGGCCAGGACGCCGTCCTCGGCCGCGTGAAGGAGACGATGATCTTCCTCGATGCTCCGGAGGCGATCGAGGAGAAGGGCGGCTACGTCCCCGGTGGCATCCTCCTGTGGGGCCCCCCCGGGACCGGCAAGACGCTCATGGCGCAGGCCGTGGCGGGCGAGACGGCGAAGCCGTTCGTGTTCGTGGATCCGGGCGCGTTCATCCAGATGTTCATGGGCGTCGGCATCCTCAAGGTGAAGTCGCTGTACCGGAAGCTCCGGCGGATGGCGCTGCGCTTCGGCGGCGTGATCGTGTTCTTCGACGAGGCGGATTCGCTCGGGAACCGGGGCCAGATCGCGCAGGGTGGGTTCCAGAACGCGACCCCCGGACCGTGGTCCGCCACGCCGAGCTGCAACGGCCTCGCCTACCTCACGCCGGCCTCCCGGAACCTCGTGATGGTGGACGCGTTGCCGACGGGCGTGCCTGAGGCGCGCACCTGGTACGACCCGTTCGTCATGGGCGGCATGGGCAACATGGGCGGCGGCGGCATGGGCACCTTGCAGGCGCTGCTCTCGGAGATGTCCGGCCTGGAGAAACCGCGCGGGCTCGTGAACAAGATCCGCCGGATGCTCGGCATGAAGGTCAAGCCCCCCTTCAAGTACCGGATCCTGCACATCTTCGCTACGAACATGCCGTCGGCGCTGGACCAGGCGATGCTGCGGCCGGGCCGCGTCGACCGCCAGTACAAGGTGGGCTATCCCACGAAGGACGGGCGCAAGGCGACGTTCCAGTACTACCTCGACAAGGTGCAGCACGAGCTCACCGACGAGGACCTCGACAAGCTGGCGACGATCACCCCGTACGGGACGGGCGCGAGCATCAAGGACATCGTGAACGAGGGGCTCGTCGTCGCGATCCGCGACGGGCGGGACACGATCACGTACCGCGACATCATCCGGGCCAAGCACATCAAGCAGCTCGGGGTGCCGGACGACTTCGAGTACATCGAGCGCGAGCGACACCAGACGGCCGTGCACGAGTCGTGCCACGCCGTCGTCGCCTACCTGCTGCGCCGGCACGCGGTGATCGACATCGCCACGATCGAACGGCGCGGAGACATCGGCGGCCTCGTGTCGTACATCCCGCCTGAGGACCAGATGTTCGAGTGGCGTTCCGAGCGGGACATCGATGTGATGGGGAGCCTGGCCTCGCTC
This sequence comes from Actinomycetota bacterium, assembly GCA_035519495.1. Taxonomy (GTDB): domain Bacteria; phylum Actinomycetota; class UBA4738; order UBA4738; family HRBIN12; genus AC-51. The sequence goes on along the minus strand of DATIWE010000050.1, from coordinate 61,077 downwards.
GCCGGGGAGCGGCTGTTCTTCGACGGCGACAACTCCAACGGGGTCGGCAGCGACCTGGCGAACGCCACGAGGATCGTGATGGTGAACCTCGGCTACGCGGGCATGGGCGACACGATCGCCTCGCGCGCAGTGACCCTGGGCGGGATGCGCGGCGGCATGGTGGTCGAGGACGGCACCGACCGTACGATGTTCGACGGGGACTTCGGCAAGCAGGTCGAGGGGAAGCTCCGCGAGCTGTACGACGCGACCTGGGCGCTGCTGGAGGAGCACCGCGCCGACGTGCTCGCCGTCGCCCACGTCCTGGAGACCCACAAGACCGTCACCGGCGATGACATCGAGGCGGTCATCGAGGGCACCACCGGACCGACGGTGGACGGGCGCCCGTACCACGATCCGGCGTTCCGGCAGATGCTGGAGAACTACCACACCGCAGCACTGCGGGCGCACCGGGACCACAGCGGCGTCACCACGCCGATCCCGGTCCCCGTTCCGCCGAGCCCGGAGACGCTGGTGCCGCCGCCGGCGATCGCGCCGGCACCCGCTCCGGATCGGCGGCCTGAGGTCGGCGGCCGCGTCGACCGGGAGTCGCCGCCTCGCCCCGATCCTCGCTAGGCGGCGGATCGCCACCGGCACACCCGGGTATCCTCCCCGGATGCGTCTGTACAACTCGTTGTCGCGCGCTGTCGAGGAGGTCGTGCCGGTCGAACCCGGCCACGTGAAGATCTACGCGTGCGGGCCCACGGTGTACCGGTACGCGCACCTCGGCAACCTCCGGACGTACATGCTGTCGGACCTGATCCGGCGCGCCCTCGAGCTTGAGGGGCTCCGCGTCACGCTCGTCATGAACATCACCGACGTCGGGCACATGACGGACGAATCCTCGCCGGAAGCGGTCGACAAGATGCTCCTGGCCGTCGAGGACGAGGGGTTGCAACCGCTCGAGATCGCGGAGAAGTACACGGCGGCCGTCTTCGACGATGCGGCCGCGTTGGGGATCCGCCGGCCCGACGTCACGCCGAAGGCCACCGAGCACATCCCCGAGATGATCGAGCTGACGGGAACGCTCGTCAGCCGCGGCCATGCCTACGTCGTGGATACGGGCTCGGTGTACTACGACGTCGCGAGCTTCGACGGCTACGGCAGGCTCTCGGGCAACACGCTCGAGAACCTGCGCGAGGGGCACCGCGACCTCGAGACCGATCCGCGGAAACGCCATGCGGCGGACTTCGCCCTGTGGAAGGCCGCAGGCCCGGGCCGCCTGATGAAGTGGCCGAGCCCGTGGGGCGAGGGCTTCCCGGGCTGGCACATCGAGTGCTCGGCGATGTCGATGAAGTATCTCGGCGATCACATCGATATCCATACCGGTGGCACGGACCTGCGGTTCCCTCATCACGAGGACGAGATCGCGCAGTCGGAGGGTGCCGTCGGGCATCAGGTCGTGTCGATCTGGGTGCACGGCGGGCACCTGCGGCAGTCCGGGCAGAAGATCGCGAAGTCGACCGGCAACGTGATCCGGGTCGAGGACCTGCAGGCCCAGGGCCTCGATCCGCTCGCGTTCCGGTGGCTCTGCTTCCAGACGCAGTACCGCAGCGAGATGGACTTCTCGTGGGAGGCGATGGAGGCCGCTGACCAGCGGCTGAAGATCCTGCGGCATCGGATGGCGGCGTGGGCGCCGGCCGCCGTCACGCTCGGCGAGGCGGCCGCGGCCGTCGACGCCCGCTTCCGTGAGGCGCTCGCCGACGACCTCGCCCTACCCGCAGCCGTCGTGATCGCGAACGAGCTGGTGTCCTCGGACGAGGTCCCCGACGGCGAGAAGTACGCGTTGCTCGCCTCCTGGGACGCCGTGCTCGGGCTCGATCTCGAGCGGGAGGCGACGGCCGGCTGGGAGCCCAGCGAGGAGATCGACGGCTTGATGCAGGAGCGGGACGCCGCGCGGGACGCGAAGGACTACGCCACGAGCGACCGGCTGCGCGACCAGCTGGCCGGGATGGGCCTCGAGGTGATGGACACCCCCGACGGCACCCGGGTCCGGCCCCGGACCTAGCCGACCGTCTGCAGCTCGCGGGTCGAACGGTTGAGGCGCTCCACGCCGTCGTCGGTGACCGCCACGATGTCCTCGATGCGGACCCCGAACCGCCCGGGCAGATAGATCCCGGGCTCGACGCTGAACGTCATGCCGGCCTCCAGGACCGTGTCGTCGCCCTCGACGGCGTAGGGCGGCTCGTGCACCTCCAGGCCGATCCCGTGCCCGGTCCGATGGATGAACCGGTCGCCGAACCCGCCCTCGGTGATCACCGCCCGCGCGACGCGATCCACCTCCTGGATCGGGAGCCCCGGGCGGACCTCGTCCACGGCCGCCTCCTGGGCCGCATGCACGAAGCCGTAGACCGTCCCGAACCCCTCCGGCGGCTCCCCCACGACCACCGTCCTCGTGGTGTCGCTGTGGTAGCCGTCGAGTTCGCCGCCGAAGTCGAGGACGACCACGTCGCCGCCCGAGATCGACCGCTCGCCGGGCTCGTGGTGCGGCGACGCGGCGTTCGGGCCGCCGGCGACGATCGTGAAGTCCGCCGTCCGATGGCCGTGCTCCACGAGCAGCCGCGCGAGGTCGAAAGCCACCTCCCGCTCGGTGCGACCGGCGAACGGCAGATCGACGATGTCCGCGAACGTCGCGTCCGCCGCTGCCCCGGCGCGCCGGAGCGCATCCAGCTCGTCCGCGTCCTTCCGCGCCCGCAGGGCGCCGAGGATCGGGGCGGCCGAGGACCAGTCGAGCTCCGGCGCCGCGGCCTGGAGGCCCAGGACGTGCACCCCCCAGACCCGGTCGTTCACCGCCGCGGCGCCGTGGGCGGGGAGCAGCCGCGCAACCTCGGCGTAGGCGTCGACGCCGTCGATCCATCCGTGGAGCTCGGTCAACCCCCCGGCGGCCGACGCCGCGGCGAGCGGGCGCTCAAGTTCCGGGACCAGCAGCACCGGATCGCGGTCCGGGCGCAGGATCAGCAGCGTCGGGCGCTCGAAGGGCATCGGGTCGTAGCCGGTGAGATAGACGAGATCCGGCGACGGTGCCACCACCACCGCCCCGAGCCCGCGTGCACCGGCATCCGACGCCGCTCGCCGCAGCCGCTCGCGGAGACGCTCCGGGATCTGGCTCATACCTTGAGCAGGATCTGCCGGGGCACCACTTGGAACGCGACCGGGGTTCGCCCGATCAGCTCGCCGTCGGCGACGACCGGCCACGGCGCCGCGGGTTCCAGCTGGAGGCTCAGGCGAGCGCGGAGCTCGGTGATGCCGGGATCGGGGATGTGGTCCCCGTGGCGGAACATCCTGGGCAGGAGCCGGTAGGCGTCCGACCGCGGGCCGGTGAAGATCGAGGCGTCCAACACCCCGTCCCCCGGGAACGAGCGGGGCGACAGGCGGAGGCCGCCGTCGGCGAACTGTCCGTTCCCGATGATCACGCTCCAGGTGCGGAGCGCGCGGGCGCGTCCGTCGACGGTCACCGTGACCGGCAGCGCCCGCGTCCGCGCGTACGCGCTCCAGAACCCGAGGAAGCGCCGCGCGTTGCCGAGACGTCGCGGCAACCGCGCGGCCGCCGCGGTCGCCGCCGCGTGGAGTCCGACCTCCGCCACATTGTGCGCGTACCCGACGACCCGGTCCCCCTCGCGGCCGACCGCCGCGATCTTCATGACGTCGAAGGGGTACGTCTGTTCGCCCTCGAGGTGTGCGGCCGCCTGGTCCACGTCGTCGGGCAGCCCGAAGCTCTTCAGCAGGTCGCCTCCCGAACCGGCGCCCAGGACCGCGAGGACCGGGGTCTCCACGATCGTCCGGCCGTCCCGGAACATCCCGTTCACGACGTCGTGCACCGTCGCGTCGTCGCCGACGGCCGCGACGAATCGATACCCCTCGTCCAGGGCGAGCCCGGCCGACCGCGTCACGTCCAGCCGACCGGTGGCCACGTGGATCCGGTGCTCGATCCGGCGACCCTCGAGCGCCCGTTGCACGGCGGTCACCTGTGACGCGACGCTCCCATCGCCGGCCGCCGGGTCGACGATCACCGCGAGCGCTCCGAACGGGCTCGTGACCGTGCTCATGGCGCGCATCGTAGCTAGACGCCCGTGTAGGCGACGACGCCGTGGAGCACCGAGGCCCGGGCGGCGCGCACGAGCTCCGCGGCGGCGGGTTGCGCCACGTCCTCGATCTGCCGCAGGAGATCCACGAGCTGCTTGCAGTTCCGCACGAAGTCGCCCGGGGCCATCTCAGTCTCCTCGAGGACCTCCTCCAGCGCAGCGCCCTCGGCCCATCGGTGGACCGGGGTCGCGAACCCGGGCTCGAGCTCCCGGCAGAGCTGCACCTCGTTCGCGTCCTCGGTCCGCCGGATCTGACGCCAGAGCCGCTGGAGCCGCTCGTAGCCATCCTCGGTCGCGTCGGTCGGCATCTTCGCGGGCAGTGGGTTCCTCTCTCGGGCCTCGTAGACGACCGTTGAGACCAGTGCGGCCACCTCGCTCGGCTGGAGCCCATCGAACATGCCGGCGGCGAGGGCCTCCCCCACCAGGATGTCCCCCTCGCCGTAGATCCGCGTGAGCGTCCTGCCCTTCGGCGTCAGTGCCCATCCCTCCACGTAGCCGAGCGCCCCGAGCACGGCCAGGACGCGGTCGAAACGCCGGGCCAGCGTCTCGGTGCGAACCTTGATCCTGCGTTCGACCCCGGCGAGCTGCTGCTCGAGCTTCGACGCTCGCTCGGCCCATCGTTCGTGCTCGGGCAGTTCGGGACAGCCGTGGCACGGATGTGCCTGCGCCTCCGACTCCAAACGGACGGCGGCCCGCTCGACCTTCGGATCGGACGCTCCTGCGCCCTGACCGCGCGGCGGCTTCACGTGGAGGCTCACCAGGGAGGCGGCGACATCGCGCCGATAGCGAGCGCTCCGGGTCGAGCCGGCGCGCGGCAGGACGATGCGCGTCAGGACGGGCGGCGGCTCCTCGAAGTCGCGCGGCGACAGGCGGAACGACGATCGGTCCTCCGACAGCACGGTCGGGCGGCCGTCGCGGGTCGCCAGGACCACGGCGAGCCCGCGTCGCTTCGACCGGGGGACGTGGATCACTTCGCCGGGCTTCAGGGAGGCGACGGCCGTGCGCACCGCGTCCGCACGCGCCGACTCCCGCCCTCGACGGTCCTCCTCCCGGAGCCGGCGAGCCCGCTGGACCAAGCCCCAGTACGCGTCGAAATCGCCTCGATGGCAGCGGAGGTGCGTCCGGTAGCCCTCGAGCGCCGCGAGGTCTCGCTCGCGCTGGTGCTCCAGCGCGACGACGCCGCGATCGGCGAGGAACTGCGCGAACGAGGAGTTCAAGAGCTCATGCGCCTGCTCGGGCGAGTAGTTCCGAACCAGGTTGACCGCCATGTTGTACGAAGGCCGGAACGACGACGTGAGGTCGTACGTGCGCGTCGCCGCGAGCCCGGCGACCCGCTCGAACGGCACCTGCCGCTGGTAGAGCACCACCGCGTGGCCGAGATGGTCGATCCCGCGGCGGCCGGCACGGCCGGTGAGTTGCGTGTACTCGCCCGGGGTCAGGATCTCGTGCCGTTCGCCCTGGAACTTCCAGAGATCCTCGATGACGACGGTCTTCGCCGGCATGTTGATCCCGAGCGACAGCGTCTCGGTGGCGAAGACCACCTTCACGAGGCCCTCCTCGAAGAGCTCCTCGACGGTCTCCTTGAACACCGGGAGCATGCCGGCGTGATGCGCGGCGACGCCCGCCGTCAGGCCGTCGAGGAACTCGTAGTAGCCGAGCGCGACGAGGTCCTGCTCGTCGACCCACGCGGCCCGGATCTCGGCACGTTCGCGGATCCGCTCCGCCTCCTCCCGGGTGGTCAGCGAGACGCCGGATCCCCGCAGCCAGCGGACGCTCTTGTCGCAGCCGGCCCGGCTGAACACGAAGTAGATCGCGGGCAGCATGCCCTCCCGGGCGAGGACCTCGACGACCTCCTCGCGGCGCGGCACGTACACCCCGCGGTGCCCTTCGCGCGGCCGGTCGCTCCGGTGGTGCTGAACCCGGCCGCTCCCCCGCCGCTGGTAGGACCGCACCCGGAGCTCCTGCTGGTCCAGCGACACGACGTGCGGGTTCGGCAGCAAGATGCCGTTCTGCTCCACGTGCATCGGATGCAGCCGGCGCCCGACCAGGTAGTGGTGCTCGAGCGGCACGGGCCGCCGCTCCTCGATCACCACCCGCGTCTCGCCCCGCAGCGTCCCGATCCACTCGCCGAACTCCTCCGCGTTCGAGATCGTCGCCGACAGACACACCACGCTGACCGAGCGCGGGAGATGGATCAGCACCTCTTCCCAGACCGCGCCTCGGTACGGGTCCTGGAGGTAATGCACCTCGTCCATGACGACCGAGGCGAGCCCATCGAGGGTGTCGCTGCGCTCATACAGCATGTTCCGCAGCACCTCGGTGGTCATCACGACGACCGGCGCCTCGCCGTTGATCGTGTTGTCGCCGGTCAGCAGGCCCACGGTCTGCGGCCCGTAGGCCGCGACGAGGTCGCCGAACTTCTGGTTCGACAGCGCCTTCAACGGGGTCGTGTAGAAGCACTTGCGGCCGGCCTCGAGCGCCTGTTCGATCGCGAATTCGGCGACGACGGTCTTGCCGGAGCCGGTGGGCGCGGCCACGAGCACGGAGGAACCCGCTGCGAGCGCGTCGATCGCGTCCTCCTGGAAGGCGTCCAGCGGGAACGGGTAGCGTTCGGCGAACGCCTGCGGGGAGGTCACGCTCCCAGTCTAGGTGGGCCTCAGGGCGAGACCCCGCACCGCTCGGCGTGCGCGCGCAGCAAGCGGGAGAAGCCGGCCGGGTCCTCGAGGTTCGACAGATGTCCGGCGGCCGGAAGGACGGCGAGCTCTGCACCGGAGATCTGCTCGGCCATCGGCGAGGTCACCTCCGGCGGGATCAGCGTGTCGCCCTCGGACGTGATGACGAGCGTCGGAACCGTGATGCCGGCAAGATCCGGCGTGGAGTCCGGCCGATCCGCCATGCCGAGCGCCGCGGCCGCGATCGCCTGCGGCGGCTGGTCCCCGATCCAGGCCTTCACCCGGTCCCAGAGTCCCTCGGGCGGATCCGCGGAGAGCAGCGGTGGTGGCGCGTCGACGAGGACGTTGCCTTCCGTGCGCAGCCGCTCCGCTAGCGCGCGGCGCCCGGCGGCACCCTCCGGCGTGTCGGCGCCGGCGCGGGTGTTCGCCAGGACGAGGCCCGCGATGCGCTCCGGGGCCGCCCTCAGTAGCTCGAACGCGACGTAGCCGCCCATGGACAGCCCACAGACGACGGCGCGGTCGAGGCCGGCCGCATCCAACCCCTCCAGGCATCGCGCGGCCGCCGATGCCATCGTCATGACCCCGCCGTCGGGCATCGACGTCCCCCCGAACCCGGGCAGGTCGGGCGCCACGGTGTGATCGCCGCCCGCCTGCCCTCCCCACATCCGGGCATCGACGGGGAAGGCATGGATCAGCAGGAGTCCGTCCATCTCAGCGCACCGCCTTCGCGTTCGGGCCGACGATCGTCGGCAACGTGCCGGGCAGCACCTCGAAGAGGGCCGGCGCCGGCCCGACCCGTTCGCCGTCCGCGTACACCATCACGCGACGGTCGGCCTCGACCCGTACACGTGTCGCGCGAGCCATCCGGACCTTCGGGTGCGTCACGTGGGTGCCGCGAAAGACCCTCGGGAAGGCGCGGAGGAAGCTCCCGGTGCCCATCGCCGACAGCAGGCAGACGTCGAGCGCGCCGTCCACGACCGAGGCGTCCGGCGTCACCTTCATGCCGCCACCGTAGCTGATGGAGTTCCCGACGATCACGAGCATGTACGGTCCCTCGATCACCTCGTCGTCCAGCTCGATGCGGAACCCCGCGGGCGAGAACCGCGGAAGCGTCTTCAGGAGCGCGGCGATGTACGTCCCGGTCGCCCCGAGCTTCATCCGCATCGCGTTGGCCGCCTCGTTGACCTCCGAGTCGAACCCGCACCCCGAGATGTTGACGTAATGGCGCTGGACGGCTCCCGCGGTGACGCGCACGACGTCGATCGGCACGACGTTGGCACCCGCGATCGCGCGAGCCGCCGCCTCCAGGGTCTTCACGCCGATCGACACCGCGAAGTCGTCGCCCGTGCCGGTCGGCAGCACCGCGAGCGTCGCGTCGGTGCCGAGGACGCCGTTCGCCACCAGGTTCACGGTCCCGTCGCCGCCGAGCGCCGCCACGACGCCTGCGCCGCCCTCCGCCGCCGTCCGAGCGAGGTGCTCGAGATCCTCGGCCGACTCGGAGACTTGGATCTCGTGCGCGATGCCGAGGCCGTGGAGCAGGGCGTCGATCTTGCCGATCCTCTTCCCCGCCTTGCCGTGGCCGGCGGTGGGGTTCGCCAAGACCACGACGGAGCCGATGCCCATGTGCGCGCCCGTCAGCCTCCCGGGATCAGCTGCGGGCTCCCGCCCGGGGCCTGGCCACCACCGACGAGGCCCACGTCGTTGAGTGCGTTCAGGTACGAGTTGAAGCCGTCCTGGATCAAGCCCGTCGAGGAGTGGGCGAGGGCCTTCGCGCTCTCGGCGAGCTGGTCCTTCGTGGCGCCCTCGGCGTTGATCGCGAGGACCGACAGGCGGGCCGCCTGCTCCAGGCCCCGCAGCCCTGCCACGATGGAGACCTGGCTCGAGAGCAGCGCCTCGGTCTGATGCAGGTCGAAGCCCTTCCCGCGGATCGTGTCGACGAGGTCGACCTTCTCGATCGTCGCAGCGGCGGTCCTCAGCGCGGCCGCCGAGCCCAAGAGGTCCGCCGTGCTCGCGCCCGCAGGTCGTCCCTTCGCGAGGTTCGCTGCCGCCGCGGTGACCGTCGGCGCGATCGTCGGCGCGACCGGCCCATTGAGCTGCCCGACCTTCGAGATCGCGGGCTCGAGCGCGTTCTGCCACGCGATCATCGCCGTCTTCTGCCCCGACCTCGTCGCGTTCGCGGCGTCCGTCCGGTGGGTCGAGCGCAGGCCGTTCGTCACCCAGACGCCCATCATGAAGACGAACATCCCGACGATGAGCACCGCGACGAGCTGGACCCACCGGCGTTGGAAGAACGGTGTGGGCACCGCGACGGGATCCCGGCGCGGCGCGCGGGCGACCTGCTTCGACTTCGAACGTCCCTTGCTCTTGATCGCCATCTACGTCGTCCTCGACGGTCGTTTCAGGAAGCGACCGATGATGATAGCGGCCTCGTAGAACAGGTACATCGGGATCATCATCGCGAGCATCGAGTACGGGTCGGAGCTCGGCGTGATGACCGCCGCGAAGATCGCGATCCCCAGGATCGAGTACCGGCGGTACTTCGAGAGCCATTCGGGGGTCACGAGACCCACCAGCTCGAGGAAGACGATCAGGACGGGGAAGAGGAAGGACACACCGAACGCGAGCGTCACCAAGGTGACGAAGCCGACGTACCGGTTGATCGTGAGCAGCGGTGTGACGCCGGGCCCAGCGAACCCCAACAGGAAGTTCAGCGCCTTCGGGAGCGTCACGAACGCGAACGCGGCGCCCAACAGGAACAGCACCACCGAGGACGCCACGAACGGGACGGAGTACTTCTTCTCCTTCGCCGTGAGGCCCGGCGCGATGAAGCCCCACAGCTGGTACAGCAGCACCGGCAACGCGAGGACGACGCCGATGTACGCGACCACCTTCATCTTGATGAGCATCGCGTCGAGCGGACCGTTGTAGACCAGGTCGCAGCCGGTGGGCGGCCTGGAGGCCGGGTTCGCGGCGATGAACTCGCAGAAGGGCTTCCGGACGAAGTCCATGAACGGAGGGAAGAGGAACCATCCGATCACGGCACAGGCGGCTACCGCATAGAGGCACACGATGATGCGATGCCGGAGCTCCTCGAGGTGTTCGACGATCGTCATCGTCCCGGTGCGGCGCTCCTCGGAGCGCTTCCTGCGGGGGATGACCCTCATGATCGAACCGATCCCCGACTACTCCGCCTGATCGGCGGCGTGGTCGGGAGGTCGGACCGCCTCGCCGTTCGACGCCGGCGGCGCGGTGGCGGGGTCCTCCGGGAGCGCGGGGTCCGTCGTCGGTGTGCGATCGACGCCGGGAACGGTCGGCGAGCGGGCCGGGCTGGGGGTCGGGTCCGGCGCGTCCAGATCCAGCTTCACCATGTCCCTGACATCGTCCTGGATCTTGCGGAACTCACGGAGTCCCTTGCCGATCTGCCGGGAGAGCTCGGGGAGCCGCTGCGGCCCGACCACGAGCAGGGCGATGATCAGGATCACGATGAGCTCTTGGGGACCGATGTTCAGCATGGGGCCTCGACCGGGTCCATCGTACCCCCGGGGCCTACGAAGGGCCCGGACGTCGGACCTTGAGGTTCTGTGCGCGCTCGGACGCCCTCGTTCCCCCGCGGGAGATCTCCTCGGCCAGCGGCGCCAGTTCGTCTCGAGCCTCCGCGGCGCTCCGGCCGACGATCTGGACGTGACGCCCCAGGCCGATCAGGACGATCACGATGGCCATCGTCGAAAGGAGGGCGATCAGGAGCCAGATGCCGATCCACGTGGACACGCCGCGATGCTACAGGGTGAGGCGCCGGGGTTGGCGGCCGTGCTTCAGCCGCCGCTGCTGGCGAGGAATTCGCGGATGTACGCGTCGTCCTGGAGGAGGTAGTGGAACTCGATGACGTCGTCCACCGTGAAGGCCGGCTCCGAGGAGCCGAGGGCCTCCAGGTCCTCGTCGTCGAAGAGCTCCGGGGCGAACGGCCGCTCGCCGTCGTGCCGATCGATATCCACCCCGGCCGAGACCAGCAGGGCGAGGATCTTCCGGTCGGCACGCTTCTCGACGTCGTCCTCGCAGTTCGGGCACGTGAATCGGTAGCTGCCCTCGTGCCCGTTCGAGCGCACCGACAGCGAGATCGCTTCGGGGCCCATATCCACCTCGCCGCAGCGAGGGCAGGTCGTCCGGATGGTGGTCATCTCACCCCGAAGCATCGGCCGCCACCCTGAGGGGCTTGAGCCGCCGAACGGCTCGTCTCGCAGGCCGAACGGAGCCCCTAGCGCCCGTAGACCTCGAGTGCCTGACGAGCGAGTTCGCGAACCTCGCCGGCGAGCTCGGGGGGCTCGATCGCCTCGGCCTCGGGCGCCAGCCGCAGGAGCAACCGCGCGACCCAGCCGGTCTGTTTCGCAGGGAACGTCGCCTCGACCGACCCGTCGTCCCGGACCCGCACGTCGGTGGTCGCGTAGTACTCGGCCACCCATCGGGCCGACGGGCGCAGGAGCAACCGGACCGCCGTGTCGCCCTCCCCCGGCGTGTAGAGGGGCCGGGTGGCGCCCTCGAGGCCGCGTGGCTCGAACGTCTCGTCGGTCGGCTCCGCCGAAACGACCCGGTCGATCCGGAACAGCCGCTCGCCATCGGCGTCCACGTCCCACGCGACCGCGTACCAATGCCCGGCGCTCGCGAAGACCGCCTCGGGCTCGATCGTCCGCGTCGACCGGGCGGAGGTGCTGGCCGCGGCGTAGTCGATGCGAACGCGCCGGTGCGCTGCCGAGGCGCCCTGCAACACACCGAGGTGCGCCGGCGCCCTCCCGGCCTCGGCCGCCTCGATGCCGGACGCGTCGCCGAGGGTGTCGGCCCCGAGCGCGTCGCGGAGCTTCGCGAGCGCACCGGCGAGCGCCGGCGCCTGCGGCACGCCCGGCGTCGCGAGCAGCTCGGTTGCACGTACGGAGACGGCCAGCGCTTCCTGGCGCGTCAGCCGCAACGGTCGCGCGAAATGGTCGGCCATCGAGATCCACACGCATCCGTCCTCGTCGACATCGACGTCGATCAGGTCGCCCGGCCCGTACGGCGGTAGGCCCGACATGAACAGCAGGTCCAGATCCTTGCGCAGCTGCACGGCCGGCACGTCGAACAACCGCGACGCCGCGTCGAGGCTCGTGCCCGGATGCTGCACGAGGTACGGGACGATCACGAGCATCCGGCCGAGCCGTTCGGCCGTGGTCGCGGAGCGTCGTCGACCCTCAGCCATCGGCCACCGCCTCGAGCCGCCGGATCACCTCGTCGCGGAGCGGCCCCGGCGCGATCACCTCGGCGTCGGCGCCGTACTGGAGCACCATCGCGGCGAGCGCCTGCTCGTCCGCGGCGGGGATCTCGAACAGCGTCCACCCATCGTCGCGCTCCTGCGTCCGAGCGGCACCGGGGAACGAGCCCTCGGCGAGCACCGCGGCTGCGGGAGAGAACGCGATCGTGGCACGGTCCTCACCGCTGGGGTGCCAGGGCCCGGCCTCGACGTGGTCGATCGCCCGGAATCCTTGGGGTGGCCCGCTCCCCTCGCCGAGATCCTCGGTCTCGGTGGTGAACCGCGACAGGCGGAAGGCGCGCATCGCGTCGCGCTCCCGGTCGAGGCCGACGAGGTACCAGTGACCGCCGCGGAACACCACCCCGTAGGCGTCGACCTCGCGGTCCGAGACGCTGCCCTGTGAGGTCCGGTAGCCGAAGCGGGTCCGCCGGTGGCCGCTCGCCGCGTCGGCGGCGGCAAGCACGCGCTCGATCCGGGCATCCGAGCCCGCGATGAGTGGCCCGCCTCCGTCGCCCGCGAGGAGCCCGCCGTCGGCCCCGTAGAGCAGCTTCCGAACGCCCTGGGTCGCCGCGGTCTCCTCCGAGGCGCCCTGGGCCGCGACGAACAGCGCGGTCACCTCCTCGGGCGTGAAGGCGATCTCCGGGAGGTAATAGCGCTCCTTCCGGATGCGGTAGCCCTGCTCGACGTCCCACGCGTCGGTCGGCGCCATCTCGAGCGGCACCCCGTACTCCCGCAAGATGTCCTTGTCGCGCTCGAACTTCCGTTTCGCGGAGTCGAGGTTGTCGGACCGGTAGGCCTCGAGGGTCTCGCGGATCTGTTCGAAGGTGAGCGGGATCGGCGTCTCCAGCAGCAACCCGACCAGGTTGAGCAGGCGCTCGAGCGGCTCCATCCCGTCGTCTCCGGCCATCGCGGCGATGATAGCCGCGCGCCGCGGCGCGACCCGGCACCCGGCCGCGCCCCTCACATGTGCGCGATCAACTGCTCCACCCGGTCGTCGGCGCTGCGGAACGGGTCCTTGCACAAGACCGTCCGCTGGGCCTGGTCGTTCAGCTTCAGGTGCACCCAGTCGACCGTGTAGTCGCGCCGCTTGGCCTTCGCGTGCCGGATGAAGTCGCCGCGGAGCTTCGCCCGGGTGGTCTGCGGCGGCTCGCGCATCGCCTTGCTGACCTCATCGTCGCCGACGACACGATCGACCCGCCCCGCCCGTTCCAACAGGTAGTAGAGGCCGCGCGTCCGGTTGACGTCGTGGTACGACAGGTCGAGGAGGGCGATCTTCGGTGAGCCGAGCGGCAGCGAGTGCTTCGCCATGTACCGGTCGATCATCAGCCGCTTCGTGACCCAGTCGACCTTCCGAGCGAGCCGATCGGGTTCGCCAGCGCGCAGGGCCTCGAGCGCCGCGCCCCACTCCGCGAGGAGCACCTCGGAGGGCTCGTCGACGCCGCGCCGCTCCACGAACCGCGCCGTCTTCTCGTAGTACTCGGTCTGGACGTCCAACGCCGAGAGTTCGCGGCCGTTCGCCAGCTTCACCTTCCGGGTGCACGTCGTGTCGTGGCTGATCTCCCGGATCGCGCGGATCGGGTTCTCGAGCGTGAGATCGCGCATCACGGTGTTGCCCTCGACCATCCGGAGCACGAGGTCGGTGATCCCGACCTTCATGAAGGTCGTCCATTCGCTCATGTTCGAATCTCCGACGATCACATGCAGGCGCCGGTACCGCTCGGCGTCGGCGTGCGGCTCGTCGCGGGTGTTGATGATCGGTCGCGAGCGCGTCGTGGCGCTGGAAACGCCCTCCCAGATGTGCTCGGCCCGTTGGGCGATACAGAACTGCGCTCCCCGCGGCCCGTGCAGCACCTTGCCGGCGCCGCACCAGATCTGCCTGGTCACGAAGAACGGGATCAGCACGTCGGCCATCCGGGCGAACTCCCCGTGGCGGGCGACCAGGTAGTTCTCGTGACAGCCGTAGGAGTTGCCGGCCGAATCCGTGTTGTTCTTGAACAGGTACACCTCGCCGCTGATGCCCTCTTCGTGCAGGCGCATCTCGGCCGCGGAGAGCAGGTGCTCCAAGATCCGCTCCCCCGCCTTGTCGTGCGCGACCAGCTCGCGGATCGCGTCGCACTCGGGCGTTGCGTACTCGGGGTGCGAACCGACGTCGAGGTACAGCCGGGCGCCGTTCTCCAGGAAGACGTTCGAGGAGCGGCCCCAGTGCACGACCCGGCGGAACAGGTACCGGGCCACCTCGTCGGGGCTCAGCCGGCGCTGCCCGCGGAAGGTGCAGGTGACGCCGTACTCGTTCTCCAGGCCGAAGATCCGTCGATCCATCGACCCCAGGGTATGCCCGCGACGCGCGAACGCACGGGAACCGCGCTAGGCCAGTGCGGATGCGATCTCGTCGGGGGCCAGCCGACGGAACTTCCGGCGGTGCGTCTTCGTCCGGTCCAGGACCGCGCCCTCGATCTGGTCGGCCGGGATCTCCCGCGTTTCCGGCGTGGTGCCGAGGACCTGCACGGCCGTCCGGATCGCCGTCGGGAGGTCCCATCCGTCCGCGTAGCGGTCGCGGAGGGCCTCCATCAGATCCTCCGACTGGCCGCCGATCGCGACGCAGCCGTGCTCGTCCGACACCGATCCATCGAACAGGATGTGGTAGATGCCGGTCCCGCCCGCTTCGCCGTCGACCTCGCCGACGAGCACCTCGACCTCGTAGGGCTTCATCTGCTGCGTGAAGATCGTGGACAGGGCCTGCGAGTACGCGTTGGCCAGGTCCCGGGCTTTCACGTCCTCCCGGCCGTACTGATAGCCGCGGAGATCCGCCAGCCTGATCCCCGCGATGCGCAGCTCCTCGAACTCCGAGTACTTGCCGACGCCCGCGAACGCGATGCGGTCGTAGATCTCACTGATCTTGTGCAGGGTGACGCTCGGGTTCTCGGCGATGAACAGGAGCCCCTCCGCGTACTCGAGGCCGATCACGGACCGGCCGCGCGCGATGCCCTTGTGCGCGTAGTCCGAGCGGTCCTTCATGAGCTGCTCGGGGGCGACGTACGGCATGAAGCTCATCGCGAGGTCCGCTCCTGCACCACGGCCTCGACGGCCGCCACGACCTGGTCCTCGGGGACGTCCTGGGCGCCCGAGGCGGTCACGGCCACGGCGATCGGCCAGATCCCGCGCACCGGATCGGGGCCGCCGGTCGCGGAGTCGTCCTCCGCCGCATCGATCAACGCTTCGACCGAGACGCGGAGGGCCTCATCGCGAGACAACCCCGGCCGCCATCGCTTCTTCAGGGAGTTCTTCGCAGACTGCCCGCCCGAGCCGGTCGTCTGGAAGTCGTCCTCCTCCCACCGCCCGCCGGTCGCGTCGTAGTAGAAGATCCGACCCTCGCTCCGACGCAGGTCGTAGCCGCCGAACAGCGGCACCACCACGAGGCCCTGCAAGGCCATCGGGAAGTTCGACCGGATCATCTGGGCCAAACGGTTCGCCTTGCCTTCCAGGGAGAGCCGGTCACCGGTGATCTTTTCGTAGTGCTCCAGCTCCAGTTGGAAGAGCTTGACCAACTCCTCAGCCTGCCCGGCGGCCCCGGCGATCGCGATCGCGCTGTAATCGTCGGCCTCGAAGACCTTGCGCATCTTCGGATCGGCGATCAGGTTCCCTGCGGTGGCACGGCGGTCGCCGACCATCATGACCCCGTCGGCGAACTTCAGCCCGAGGACGGTGGTGCCGTGCGGGGCTCCGAGCGGCGTGGTCGGTTCCGACGGCATCGAACCCGGCCGCTCCCGGCGAAGGAGCTCCACGAAGCTGGGACTGGCTCCGAAGGGCGTGCCGGCGAGCGGCAGCTGGAGATCGTCGCTCACTCCCCGCCCTTCTGGACGTAGGACTTCACGAACTCCTCGGCGTTCTCCTCGAGCACCGAGTCGATCTCATCGAGGATGTCATCCATCTCTTCCTTGAGCTCGCTCGCCTTCGAGGTGGAGGAGACCTGTCCCGCATCCTCGGCGCCCTCGGCGTCACCGCCGCCCTTCTTCTGGACGCGCTTCTGCTCTTGCTCGGGCACGTGCTGCTCCTTTCCGGGAGCCCATCCTATCCGTGGGATGCCGGCCGTCACCCCGAGAGCTTGTCGACGAGCGCCGCGGCGTCCTCACTGGTCGCCAGGAGCTCCTCGACGTGGGCCTTGGTTCCCCGGAGGGGTTCGCGCATCGGGATGCGCTGCAACGCTTCACGGCCGGTGTCCATGATGATCGAATCCCAGGAAGCCGCGGCGATCGCGTCGGGGAACCGAGCGATGCATCGTCCCCGGAAGTACGCGCGCGTGTCCTCGGGCGGCATCATGATCGCGCGCTCGACCTCCTCGTCCGTGGTCAGGCGCTCGACCTTGCCGGACGCCTCCAGGCGGTTGTAGAGGCCGCGGTCCCGCCGGACGTCGTGGTACTGCAGGTCGATGGCGCGGAGCTTGGGATCGCTCCACGCGAGGCCGTCCCGTTCGCGATAGCCCTCGAGGACGTTGAGCTTCGCCACCCAATCGAGCTGGCCCGACAACGTCATCGGATCGCCGGTGAGCGCGTGCAGCACCGACTCCCAGCGGTCGAGGACCTCGTGGTTCTCGACCGTGTCGTCCTCGCGATCGACGTACTTGCGCGCCAGCTCCAGGTACTCCCACTGGAGCTGGAGCGCCGTCATCGACCGGCCGTCGGCCAGCTGCACCTCGACGCTGAGGGTCACGTCGCGGGACACGTCGTGCAGCGACGAGACCGGGTTCACGAGGGAGAAGTCGGGCAGGAAGCCGTCCTCGATCATCTTCAGCACGATCGCCGTCGTGCCGAGCTTCAGGAACTGGGCGACCTCGCAGAGGTTCGCGTCGCCGATGATCACGTGCAGGCGCCGGTACTTCTCGGGGTCCGCGTGCGGCTCGTCTCGTGTGTTGATGATCGGCCGCTTCAGCGTGGTCTCCAGTCCGACCTCGGTCTCGAAGAAGTCGGCGCGCTGGGAAAGCTGGAACGCGTGACGCCCGCGCTCGTCCCACGGGGCCTCGAGGCCCACCTTGCCGGCGCCGGTGAACACCTGCCGGGACACGAAGAACGGCGTCAGATCCCGGACGATGTCGGCGAACGCCGTGGCGCGGTCCACCAGGTAGTTCTCGTGGGTGCCGTACGAGTTGCCCTTGCCGTCGGAGTTGTTCTTGTAGATCGCGAGCGCCGGTGCCGACGGCATCTCCTCGGCCACCACCTGGAGCGAGCGCTCCAGCACGCGCTCCCCCGCCTTGTCGTGGACCACGAGCGTACGCGGCGAGAGGCATTCGGGTGTGGAGTACTCGGGATGGGCGTGATCGACGTAGTAGCGAGCCCCGTTGGGGAGGATCACGTTCGCGAGCCCCAGATCCTCATCCGAGATCTCCCGGGCCGGGGCGGGCTCGAACCCGCGTGCGTCGCGCAGCGGCGATTCGTCCTCGTAGTCCCAGCGGATCCGCCGCAGGCTGCCGGCGTACGACGAGATCAGCAACGAGGAGGAAAGCACCGGGTTGAAGTCCGGCTGGCCGACCGCGGCGATGCCGTACTCCGTCTCGGTTCCGATGACCTTCGCGATGGCCACGGGCCAACCTTACCCGGGCCGACGGGCTAGAGGTACTGCCCGGCGTTCACGCGCTCGACCTGGCGGCCGTCGCCGTCCTGCCCGAGCAGCGTGCGGACGTAGACGATCCGCTCACCCTTCTTGCCCGAGATCCGCGCCCAGTCGTCCGGGTTCGTCGTGTTCGGGAGATCCTCGTTCTCCTTGAACTCGTCCCGGATCGCGTGGAAGAGGTCGTCGCTGCGGATGCCCTTCTCGCCCTTGGAGAGGAAGCGCTTGATCGCGTCCTTCTTCGCCCGGCGCACGATGTTCTCGATCATGGCGCCCGAGTTGAAGTCCTTGAAGAACAGGATCTCCTTGTCGCCCGAGGCGTAGGTCACTTCGAGGAACCGGTTCTCGTCGGACGGCTCGTACATCCGCTCGACCGTCCGCTCGATCATCCGACGGCAGGCGAGCTGGACGTCGCCCGCGTGCTTCTGGATCTCGTCGGGGTGCACCGGGACGCTCGGGTGCAGGTACTTGCTCATGATGTCCTTGGCCTGGTCGACGTCGGGCCGCTCGATCTTGATCTTCACGTCCAGACGGCCGGGGCGCAGGATGGCGGGATCGATCAGATCTTCGCGGTTGGAGGCGCCGATCACGATCACGTTCTTCAGGGTCTCGACCCCGTCGAGCTCGGACAGCAGTTGCGGGACGATCGTGGACTCGACGTCGGAGGAGATGCCGGTCCCACGGGTCCGGAAGATCGAGTCCATCTCGTCGAAGAACACGATCACCGGCAGGCCCTCTTCGCTGCGCTCCTTGGCGCGCTGGAAGATCTCGCGGATCTGGCGCTCCGTCTCGCCCACGTACTTGTTCAGCAGTTCCGGGCCCTTCACGTTCAGGAAGTAGCTGCGCGCGTCGTCGCGGCCCATCCGCTCGGCCACCTTCTCGGCGAGCGACTTCGCGACCGCCTTCGCGATCAGGGTCTTGCCGCAGCCCGGAGGACCGTAGAGCAGGACACCCTTCGGTGGTTCGAGCTGGTGCTCGTTGAAGAGCTCCGCGTAGAGGAACGGGAGCTCCACGGCATCGCGGATCGCCTCGATCTGACCCTCGAGCCCGCCGATGTCCTCGTAGCCGACGTCGGGGATCTCCTCGAGGACGAGCTCCTCGACCTCCTCCTTCGGCAGCAGCTCGGTCACCACGACCGAACGCGGGTCGAACAGCACGTTGTCGCCGGCGCGCACCGATGACTCCAGCAGATCACCGGCCAGGTACGCCACATGGTTCTCGTCGCCCCGGCCGAAGATCATCACGCGGTCCGTTCCCAGCTTGTCCTTCACACGGACGATCTCGCCCGCGCGATCGGGGCTCAGGACCTCGACCACGTTCAACGATTCGTTGAGCACCACCTGGGATCCCGGAACGATCTTCGCGACATCGATGTCCGGCGCCGGCAGCACCCGCATCTTGCGCCCGGCGGTCACGATGTCGAGCGAGCCGTCCTCGTTGCCACGGAGGAAGACACCGAACGTGGCCGGCGGCTGGCTGAGCTTCTCGACCTCCTCCGCGAGGGACTCGATCTTGTCGCGCTCGGACCGCAGGGCGTCGGCGAGCTTCTGGTTCTGGCCCATCGCCTTCGCGAGCTGCTCGCGCGTCTCGACGAGCTTCTCCTCGAGGATCGAGACCTGGCGGGGCGCGTTCGTGAGGCGGCGACGGAGCAGGCCCACCTCTTCCTCGAGGAACTTGACCTGCGATTGCAGCTCGTGGACGTGCTGATCGTAGCGCTCGACCTGCTCGCCACGCTCGCTGTGGCCGGTCATTCCCGTCACCTCCCCGCCACGAGGGCCGGAGTGTATACCGGTGGAGCGACACCGCCGCGGAAGCTCCGCCTCGGGTTCGTTCCCCTTCCCGTATCTACGGCATGCACCGGCGAACGGCTTAGGACCTGCCGGCGAAATGGTCCGGACTGCTCAGGCGAGCCGGCGCGCGATGGTCAGGAAGCCGGTGTGGCCGATCATGCGGTGATCCGGCCGGACGCTTCGGTCCGTGACGTGCCAGCTCCTGCGCAGGGTCTCGAAGGTCTCGATATGCAGGAATCCCTGCGCCGGAAGGGCTGCCACGAGTTCCTGGATCTGGCCGGTCGTCGGTAGGTAAGAGCAGAGGACGGCGCCCGGCTCCAGAACCTCCCGCAGTTCCGGCAACGGCGCCCACGGCTCGGGCAGATCGAGCAGACATCGGTCATACGTCTCACCCGTTCGGCCGACCTCGATCAGGTCCCCGATCCGCAGCTCCAAGTGCTCCGGGAGCTTCCCGAATGCGCCCTCGATGTTCTCCACCGCCTGGACGTGATGCTCGTCGCGGAGCTCGTAGGAGACGATGCTCCCCTCACGCCCGACCGCCCGACATAGGGCGATCGTGAGCGCGCCGGAACCCGTGCCGGCCTCGAGCACCCGCGCGCCCGGGAACACGTCGCCGTAGGTCAGGATCGGGCCGAGATCCTTCGGATACACGACCTGCGCGCCTCGCTTCATCTTCAGCGCGTAGTCGGCGAACCGCGGGCGGAAGGCCGTGACCACCATGCCGCCCGAGGTCTCGAGCCGGACCCCCTCCGTGCGCCCCAACAGCGCATCGTGCGCGAGCGTCCCCCCGTGCGTGTGGTACGTCGCGCCCACGGCGAGCGTCACGAGGTACGTCCGGTTCCGCTGATCGAGCAGCAGGACCCGCTCACCCGCTTCGAATGGCACGCTCATCGCTCTCGAAGGCTAGCGCACGCGACGGAGCCGGTCGGTTACCCGCCCGGCTCCGTTCGCGGCGATGCGATGGATCAGGGCATCTGCGTCGGCAGCGGCCGCGTGCCGAGCGTGACGTCGATCGAGCGCTGCGATCCGTCCGCCGTGACGACCGTGACCGACACGGTCTGGTTCGGCTGCAGGCGCTCGAGCGCCGATCCGAGAGCGTCGGAGCTACTGATCGCGTCCCCGTTGATCGCAACGATCACGTCTCCCTGCTTGATCCCGGCCTGCGCGGCGGGCCCGTCGGTCGTGGTCGCGACCACGTAGGCTCCGCTGCTCGTCTGGAGCCCCAGCTGGTACGCAAGGTCGGCCGTGACCCCTTGCGTCGAGACCCCGAGGTACGGGCTCGGCGCAAGCGGCTCCGCGACCGCCTGCGCGATCGTGTCCTTGGCGGAATCGATCGCGATCGCGAACCCGATGTTCTGCGCGTTGTCGTCGCCCGCGGAGTTGATCCCGACGACCTGGCCGGCCATGTTGAGGAGCGGGCCGCCCGAGTTGCCGTGGTTGATCGCGGCGTCGGTCTGGATCACGTCCGAGTAGACGCGGCCGCCGTTCTTGCAGACGGTGCAGCTCGGATCCTGGACGTTGATGGTGCGGTCGAGCGAGGAGACGATACCCGACGTGACGGTCGGTCCGCCCTCGAGCGCGAGCGCGTAGCCGATCGCCACGACCTGCTGACCGAGGACGAGCGACCCGGAGTTGCCGAGCGGCACCGTCGGAAGGCCGGTCGCGTCGATCTTCAGGACGGCCAGATCGTGCTGGCAGTCCCCACCGATCACACGGGCGTCGTACTGCTTCGGCTTCGCATCGGACGTGAAGACCGAGATCTTGGATGCGCCCTCGACGACGTGGCAGTTCGTGACCACGACGCCGTCCGAGCGGACGATGAAGCCGGTGCCGACGCCCTTGCCCTCCTGGGCGTTGCCGAGCTGGTCGGTCTGGAAAACGTCCGTCGTCACGTTGACGACGGACGGGAGGGCCCGCTTCACGACCCCGGCGACGGATCCCGCGCCGGTGGTCGCGAGCGTGGTGCTGAGTGGGTCGGCCGTCGATGCCCCTTTGGCACCGACATCGACGGAGCAGGCGGTGGCGACGATCGCGAGCGCCACGACCCCGAGAACGATCCTGCGCATGTGAACCTCCGTTGGGATGTCCTGGGTACGCTGGGCATACGTCGCTCCAGCGGAGGTGGTTCGCGACCGGCGTGCGGCCGGCCGCGGGTCGATCAGGACGCGAGCGAGGCCGCGGGGCGCTCCTTCCGCGGATCGACGAACGGGATCGACGCCGTCGTGCCGACCAGGTGCTCGCCGGTCTCGGTTTCGACGTCCAGGCGCGTGCCCGGCTCGGCGAGCGCGATCGGCACCCACACGTACCCGATGTTCCTCTCCAGACCGGGCGACCAGATCGCGTCCGTGACGCGGCCGACCTTCGCCCCGTCGTGGTGGACCGCCCACACCTCGGACAGCTCCGCGCGCAGCTCGGTCCCCTCGAGCTCGATACCGACCAGCTTGCGATCGACGCCCTCGCGGCGGATCCGCTCCAACGCCTCCTTGCCGATGTAGTCCTGCGGCTGCTCCTCGACGAGCCGTTCCAGCCCCATCACGTGGAACGGCGTGTCCGAGATGCTGATATCGGAGTTGTAGTTGAAGATGCCGGCCTCGATCCGGCGCGCCTCGCAGGGCGCGATCGGACGGATGCCGAACTCCTCGCCGGCGGCGATGATCGCGTCCCAGAGGTCGGCGCCGCGGGTCCCGTCGAGCAGGTTCACCTCGAAGCCCGGGATCGCCGTCCAGCCCGTCCGGGAGATGAGGACCGGGATGCCGTCGATCTCGAAGCGCTCGCACCAGTAGTACTTGATGTCGTAGATCGCGGGTCCGACGAGCTTCTCGAGCGTCTTGGCCGACAGCGGCCCCTGGACCTGGACCGGGTGGACGTCGGGATAGCTCACCTCGGCGTCCAGGCCGCTCTGCGCGGCGACGCCGAGCGCGTAGAGGCCCGCGTCCGAGTCTGCGAGCTGCATCCACCAGACGTTCGGCTCGGGATGCAGGAGCACGGGGTCGTTCACGATACCCCCGTCGGGCGCCGTGACGAGCATGTACTTGCCTTGCTTCACGGCGCACGTCGTGAGATCACGACAGGTCAACATGTCGATCAGGCGATCGGCGTCCGGCCCGCTGACCTGCACCGTGCGCTCGACCCCGACGTCCCACAGCGTGACGCCCTCGTTCAGGAGGCGGTACTCGGTGTCCGGGTCGTCGTAGTAGCCCGGCAGGTACATGTGGTTGTAGATGTCGTACGCCGTGCAGCCGGCGCGCAGCGTCGACTTGAAGAACGGCGACTGCCGGTACCACGGGCCGAAGTACAACGTGGCGCTCTTCGCGAGCATCTCCTCGCGCTCGTTCACCATCTGCGGAGCCTCCTCAGGGTCGCACGGCCCGCGTCGCTAGGACACGGGGATCTGCTTCGACGGGTCCACGAACGGCATCGACGTCACCGTGGCCGAGCGGGCGCCCCATTCGGTCTCGACCCTCACGGTCCGTCCCTCGACGCTCAGCTCCGACGGCAACCAGCAGTAGCCGATGTTCAGGTTGAGCCGCGGTGAGTAGATCGCGGACGTGACCTTCCCGACGGACGCCCCGTCCAGGCTCGCCGGCCACTTCACGGCGTTCAAGGCTGGGAAGGGCGCGCCATCGAACGTGACGCCGTTGATGCGCTCGGCGATCCCCTCGCTGCGGATCCGGCGGTAGGCGCCGATCGACAGGCTCGCGTCGTCGGTCAGGGAGTCGAGATCGACGAGACGCTCGAGCCCCATCTGGAACGCGTTGTTCTCGTAGGTCATGTCGGCGCCCCAGTTGAAGATCGCGCCTTCGATCCGGCGGATGTCCGACGGCCCCGTCGGCTTGATGCCGAACGCGGCCCCGGCCTCCATGATCGCCTCGTAGACCTCGTTCCCTCGCGAGGTGTCGGTCGTGTAGACCTCGTAGCCGATCTCCGAGGTCCAGCCGGTCCTCGTCACGACGACCGGTACGCCGGCGATCTTCGCCTCGGTCCAGAAGTAGTAGCGGAGGTCGAGGATCTGCTCGCCGAGCAGCGAGACCATGAGGTCTTTCGACTTCGGTCCCTGAACCTGCAAGGGCGCGACGTCGGCCTCCTGGATCGTCACGTCGAGGTGCGGGTAGGCGTTGCGAAGCCCCCGCGCGAACAGCAGCGCGTCGGAAGACGCCAGGGCGAACCAGAACGTGTTCTCGTCCATCCGGGTCAGGACCGGGTCGTTGATGATCCCGCCGTCGGCGTCGCAGATCAGGACGTACTTCGCCTGGCCGACGGCGCACATCGAAAGGTCACGCGGCGTCAGCAACTGCGCGAAGCGGAAGCCGTCCGGACCCGAGATCTCGAGGCACCGCTCGACCGCGACGTCCCACAGCGTGACCCCGTGCAAGAGGGTCTCGTACTCCGCCTCGAAGGAATCGAACCGGATCGGGAAGTACATGTGGTTGTAGACGGTGAAGCCCGTCGGACCGTACTTCTGGGTCGCCTCGTAGTAGGGGGTCCGGCGGTTGCGGGCGCCCCGCTGCACGAGGCTCATGTCGAACGGTTCGGCCATCTCTGCTTCTCCTTCATCGCTGGAACCGACCGCATATCGTGCGTGGCAAGGCCGCTCGGCGCAACGTGGTCCCGCGACCCTCGGTCAGCGAGCGGATGGACGGCCCTCGGTCCGACGCATGTTACGACTCGGCCGCGGCGTAGACCCGCCGGCCCCCGACGAAGGTCTGGACGCAGCGAGTCTCCGCGATCTCCTCGGGCGGCGCCGCGAACACGTTGCGGTCCAGGACCACGAGATCGGCGTACTTCCCGACCTCGATCGAGCCGGTGTCGATGTCGAGGTGGTTCACGTACGCGGAACCCATCGTGAAGGCGGCGATCGACGTGGCGAGGTCCAGGCGCTCCTCGGGGAGGAACGCGTCGGCGCGGTCCACGTGGTGGATGTAGCCGGACGGCATACGCCGGTTGACGGCGACGTGGATCTCCTGGAGCGGGTCTGGGGTCGAGACCGACCAATCGCTCCCCATCGCGAGGATCGCCCCGTGACGAGCGAGGCTCGCGAAGGGGTACTGCCACGTCCACCGCGGTTCACCGAGGAACGGGATCGTGAGGTCGTCCATCTGGCGCTCGTGGGCCGCCCACAGGGGCTGGGCGTTCGCGACGACCCGGAGCCGGCGGAAGCGTGGGAGGTCGTCGGGATGGACCACCTGGATGTGGGCCACGTGGGGACGGGTGTCGCTCATCCCGTTCGCGGTCCGCGCCGCCTCGACGGCATCGAGGGCCTCCCGGTTCGCCCGTTCCCCGATGGCGTGGAAGTGCACCTGGAAGCCCAGCGCGTCCAGGCGCGTCACGGCGTCCTTCAGCAGCTCGGGATCCACGAACGAGATCCCGCGGTTCGCGGTGGGGAGCCCGGCCGCGTCCAGATAGGGATCGAGGACGGCGGCAGTGAAGTTCTCGCAGACACCGTCGAGCATGATCTTCACCGACGTCGCGCGGAACCTCCCGGCGGCGCCGCGGTCACGGAGCGCCACGAGATCGTCGATCTGGTCGAGCCCGCGATGCCGATCCCACCAGAGCGCGCCGACGACCCGGGCCGTGAGGTCGCCCGAGCGGGCGGCGGCGAGGTATGCCCCGAACGCGCCCTCACCCCCGGCCGGGTCCACCTCGACGATCGCGTCCTGCCATGCGGTGATGCCGAGGGAATGCAGGTATGCCTGCCCGCGGAGCAGACCGCGGCGGACGAGATCGGGCGACGACGGCGGCACCAGGGCGTCGACGAGCGCGATCGCTCCCTCGTGCAGCGTGCCCATCGGCTCGCCCCCCTCGTCCCGTTCGATCCGGCCGTCCGCGGGGTCGGCCGTGTCGCGCGTGACGCCGGCGAGCTCGAGCGCCTTCGAGTTGACCCACGCGCTGTGGCCGTCGCGGCTCGGCAAGAAGACCGGCCGGTCCGGCACCACGCCGTCGAGCGCCCCCTTCGACGGACACCCGCCGGGGAACTCGTCCATGGCCCACCCGCCGCCCAGGATCCACGGCTCCGCGGGCTCGGCCGCCGCGTACGATGCGACCGCGGCCACGTACGCGTCCGGCGACGCTAGTTCGTTGAGGTCGCACCGGAGCATCTCGATCCCGCTGGACACCGGATGGACGTGGGCGTCCTGGAACCCCGGCAGCAGCATCCGTCCCCCGAGATCGACCACCTCGGTCGACGTGCCGATGAGGCCCGAGACGGTCGCGTCCGCCCCGACCGCGACGATGCGCCCGTCCCGAACCGCGACCGCCTGCGCCCACGTCCGCGCGGCGTCCACGGTGTAGACGTCGCCGTTCACGAACGCGAGGTCGGCCGAACCGTCCGTGCTCACCGCGGCTCCTTCCACGAACCGCGCGAGTCTAGCCGGTCACGCCAGCTCCACGATATCGAGGTACTCGTCGCTCCAGTGATCCACCTGGCCGTCCGGCATCAACAGCACCCGTTCCGGCGCAAGGGCTTCGACGAACTCCTGATCGTGGCTCACCACGACCATCGCACCCGGCCAGCCCTGGAGCGCCTCGGCGATCGCCGTGCGCGACGGTGGGTCGAGGTTGTTCGTCGGCTCGTCGAGCAAGAGCAGGTTCTTCGTCCCAGCCACGAGGATCGCGAGCGCGAGCTTCGTCTTCTCCCCGCCCGACAGCGTGCCGGCGTCCTGGAACGCGACGTCGCCGTGCAGTTCGAACATCCCGAGCAACGTCCGGAGCGTCAGGTCTTCGGCGCGCGAGGCCTCTTTCATGAGGTCGAGCACCGACACGCCGGCACGGATGCCCTCGTGCTCCTGTGCGTAGTAGCCCGGAACCACGCCGTGGCCGAACCCGAACGTGCCAGCGTCGGCATCCGTCTCCCCCGTGAGGATCCGCAGGAGGCTCGTCTTCCCCGCCCCGTTCAGCCCGAGGATGAGCAGCCGTTCGCCGCGACCCAGGTCGAAGGACACATCGTCGAACACGGTCGGGCCCCCGTAAGACTTCGCGAGCCCTTCGACGCTCAGGACCGTGCGCCCGCTGTGCGGAGGCTCGGGGAAGCGGAACCGGACACGTTTCTCTCGCGCCGGTCCCTCCACCTTCGTCGCGGAAAGCCTCGCCACACGGGTGTCGAGCGTCTTCGCCTTCCGGGCGCGCTTGGCCGTCTGGCCGCGCATGGAATCGGCGAGGGTCCGCAGCCGACGGATCTCGTGCTCCTGCCGCTCGGCCAGCTTCGTGAGCCGCTCCTCGTCGCGCGCGCGCGAGTTGCGGTACTGGGAGTACGTTCCGCGGTACTCGACCACGCCGCCGCGATCCAGATGCAGGATCCGAGTGATCGAGGCGTCCAGCAGGGACAGGTCGTGGCTGACGACGACGAGGGCACCCTTGTAGGTCCCAAGGAACTTCATCAGCCACGTCTTCGCGTCCACGTCGAGGTGGTTCGTCGGCTCGTCCAGCAGGAGGAGATCCGAGCCGCCGAACAAGATGCGGCTCAGCTCCAGCCGCCGCCGCTCTCCGCCCGAGAGGGCCCCGATCGGCAGGTGCAGCCGGCTCTCAGGCAGGCCGACGCCGGCCGCGATCGCCGTGGCCTCGGACTCCGCCTGATAGCCGCCGAGCTGCCGGTACTCCTCCTCGAGCCGCGCGAACCGCGCGACCTCGCGCTCGGCGTGGGACTCCTCGAGCGCGACCCTGGCCTTCTCGAGCCGACGGCTGAGGTCGACGAGGTCCCTGGCGCCCAGGATGTGCTCGAGGCCGGTGCCCTCGTGCGCGGATCGCTGGCGCCGGGGATCCTGGCGCAGGTACCCGATGGCGCCGCGGCGTACGACGCTGCCCGCCGCGGGTTGGTCCTCGCCCGCCAGGACCCGGAGCGTGCTGGTCTTCCCGGCGCCGTTGCGCCCCACCACGCCGACCTTGTCGCCGGCTCGCAGGTCCAGCGAGAGGCCCTCGAGCACGATGCGGCCCGCGACCTCGACGGACAGATCTCGAGCCTCGAGCGCGATCACGGCGCTCCCCCTCTGGGCTCGGAGCGGTGGGGCACTGCGGACGGGACGGACATGGCGGACCTCCTCGGATAGGACGACACCGGCCGCGATCGCGGCCCGGGTGTGCTCGAGGACGGCTCGCTAGCTCATCTCGCGCAATGGTACGACCCGAAGGTCCGGGTGGACAGCATGGTTCGTGGGACCGTTCGGCACCCACGGGAGGGCCCGACGGCCGACCGCCGAACGGCTGTTGCCCGCGGCGGCCTGCCGCGCGCATCATGGTCGCCGTGAAGGCCAGGTCGCTCCTCGGGCTCGTCGTGATCGTCGCGGTGATCTTCGGCTACTACTCGTGGGCGAAGCCGCACACCCCCAAGCACCCCCCGTCGGTCCCTCACACCGTCACGATCCAGATGCCGGACCCGATCGGTGGTTGAGGTTCCGCCAGGGTCGTCGAGCGTTCATCCGGTGTTCGGGCCTCCTTCCCCGCGTCGAGGGGATACGACCAACTCGTCCTCCTAACGTTCCCGAGGTGACGTGTGGGAAGGAGGGCCACTCGATGCGCTGGTACTACGTCACGAACGCGGACATCGACGGCGAACCGTATGTGGCGGCCGAGTTCATCGAAGGCTGGATCGTCGACGCCTTCCGCCACGAGGCCGGCGGCAGCCTGTTGACGCACGAGCAACTCGAACGGCGGTTCCCCGAGGTGCTCGCCCGATGGCACGAACGCGTCGGCGCCGACGACGTCCTCACGGACGCCGAGCTCGCCGCAGAGCAGACACGACGGGGATGGCTCCGGTCGCTCACCGACGAGGAGTTCCAGGCCTGGCTGGACCGGGAGTGGCCGCGGCTGCAAACCGTGTCCGACTCGATGGCCTGAGGGGCACCGAGAAGGGCACCGGAGGACGCGGAAGGATCGGGCTGAGAACCGTATCCTCTCGCGCGTGGGGACGGTCGTGGGCATCGACATCGGTGGCTCCGGCATCAAGGGTGCCCCCGTCGACGTCGCCGTGGGGAGACTCGTCTCCGAGCGGATCCGGCTCCTCACCCCGTCCCCCGCCACGCCCGACGCGGTCGTCGAGGTCCTCATCGATCTCCTCGGCCGGATCGGCGCCCCGGGCCCGATCGGGCTGACCCTGCCCTCGGTCGTCAGGGACGGGACGATCGAGACTGCCGCGAACATCGACCCCAGCTGGATCGGCGTCGACGCGCCCGACTTCCTCGGTCAGGCCACCGGTCGGACCGTCGGTGTGCTGAACGACGCCGACGCGGCGGGCGTCGCCGAGATGCGGTTCGGCGCGGGCCGCGGAGAAGCGGGGGTCGTGGTGCTCGTCACGTTCGGGACCGGCATCGGGAGCGCGTTGTTCGTGGACGGGGTCCTCATCCCGAACACCGAGCTCGGCCACCTCCACCTGCACGGCGGCGACGCCGAACACTGGGCGGCGGATTCCGCACGCGAACGTCACGACCTGTCGTGGAAGGACTACTCGCAGAGGGTGCAGGAGTACCTGGAGCTGGTCGAGAGCCTCCTGTGGCCCAGCCTGTTCATCATCGGAGGGGGCGTCAGCAAACACGCCGATGAGTTCCTGCCGGAGATCCGGATCAGGACCCGCGTGGTCCGCGCGCAGCTGTTGAACCGGGCCGGCATCGTCGGCGCCGCCCTCTTCGCGCCCGGCGGCTAGGCCGGAAGGATCGCGGCCAGATCCCAAACCCGCGGCTCTTCCGCGTGGAGCCGAACGACGACCCCCCGCCGGTCTTTCCTCGCGTCGACGAAACGTTGGCCCCGTTCCACGCCGAGGTACCGCGCCGCGATCGCCGCGCGCACGGTCGCGACGTCGCCGGATGACAGCTCGCCGGTGCCGACGACCTCGACCCCACGGAACGGAGGAACGGCCTCGAACACGACGAGCCCGCATCTCGGATCGCGTCCGAGGTGCCGGAGCTTCACGTCGCCTTCGAGGATCACGATCTCGAAGGAACCATCGATCCACCGGAACCACACCGGCGACACGAGCGCGCTGCCATCCTCGCGGTAGGTGGTCAAGACCGACGGCGAAGGTCCTTCGAGGAGCGATCGCATCCGCTCGGCCCACGTCTCCTGCATGGTGGCGAGGGTAGTCGTCGACCCGCGTGGTGGGCCAGTGCCGGGTCGGTCCTCAGCTCGCCGCCTTCTTCACGAGCGCGGCGATCTTCTTCTCGTCGGCGGCGGTCAACTTCTTCAGTGCGAACGAGGTCGGCCACATGGCGCCTTCGTCCAGGTTCGCCGCCTCCTCGAAGCCGAACGTCGCGTACCTCGAATCGAACTTCTCTGCGCTCTTGAAGAAGCAGACGACCTTGCCGTCCTTGGCGTACGCGGGCATCCCGTACCAGGTCTTCGGCCAGAGGTCCGGCGCGCTTGCTTCGACGATCGCATGGA
This sequence comes from Actinomycetota bacterium, assembly GCA_035519495.1. GTDB lineage: Bacteria > Actinomycetota > UBA4738 > UBA4738 > HRBIN12 > AC-51. The sequence goes on along the minus strand of DATIWE010000050.1, from coordinate 31,259 downwards.
GCCGCTTGGCCAGAACGCGATCCGGTTCCTTCATCGCGGCGATCGCCGCGAGTACGTCGCGTTCCCCATCCGCCCTGTTCTTGTTCGCGCGCGCCTCCGCCTTCAGCTCTTGGGCGCGAGCCTTCATCGCGGCTCGTTCGTCGGCGGTGAATCCGGTGGACGGCTTCTTCGTCGCGGCGGTGCTCTTCGTGGACTTCTTCGTGGACTTCTTCGCAGGATCCTTCTCAGCCATCGCGAAGCACCTCCTCTGGATCGCGCACGCAGCTCACGTTTCCGGCGGGCGATCGGTGTCGGAGGGGGGATTTGAACCCCCACGCCCCGTAAGGGGCACTAGGCCCTCAACCTAGCGCGTCTACCAAGTTCCGCCACTCCGACGCGGGACCGGCATCCTACCAACGGGGCGCGCGCGCCCTTACGGGTGCCATTTCCAGGACAACCAGAACACCGCGAGGCCCCAGATGACCGCCGTCACCACCGTGATCCGGTCGAGCGTGCGCTCCAGCGCCGTGCCGCCCGAGAGGTTGTTGCTCCCGCCGAACATGTCCGACAGACCGCTCCCCCGTCCAGAGTGCATCAGGATCGTCACGATCAGGAACAGCGACGACAGGACGAGAAGGACGATGACGACAGTATCGATCATGTGGGGACCTCGGATCCGGGCTCAGGGTCGGCCGGCATGATAGGCACCTCCAACGGGAAGTGACAGGCGGCGATGTGCGCCTCCCCCATCAGCTCCAACGAAGGCTCCTCAGCGCTGCATCGGGGCAGCCACGGGTGCTCGAGACCCCCTTGCTCCTTGGCGAGCGAACGCGATCTGGGGCAGCGCGGATGGAACCGACAGCCGGACGGCGGATCGATCGGCGAAGGGACGTCGCCCTCCAGGATGATCCTGCGCTTCGCCCGCGCCGTGTTCGGGTCGGGGACCGGGACCGCCGACAGCAACGCACCCGTGTACGGGTGCCGGGGCTCCCGGTAGAGGTCGCGGCTGCTGGCGCTCTCGACGATCTTGCCGAGGTACATCACGGCGACGCGGTCGGACACGTGCCGCACCACCGACAGGTCGTGCGCAATGAACAGGTAGGTGAGGTTGAACTCCTTCTGCAGATCCTCGAGCAGGTTGAGGATCTGCGCCTGGATCGACACGTCGAGGGCCGAGACCGGCTCGTCGCACACGATCAGCTTCGGGCGAAGGGCGAGGGCCCGGGCCACGCCGATCCGCTGTCGCTGACCCCCGGAGAACTCGTGCGGGTAACGGTTGTAGTGCTCGGGCGCCAGGCCCACCAGCTCCATCAGCTGCTGGACCTCATCCTTGATCTTGCTCTTGGGGATGCTGTGCTGCACCCGGAAGGGGTCGCCGATGATCGTGCCGACGGTCTTCCGGGGGTTCAACGAGGCCTGGGGGTCCTGGAACACCATCTGCATGTTCCTGCGCACCTCCCGCAAGGCGCCGCCCCCGATGCGGGTGATGTCCTGACCGTCGAACCAGATCGTTCCGGCCGTCACCGAATGCAGGCGAGTGACCACGCGTGCGAGCGTGGACTTGCCGCATCCGGTCTCGCCGACCAGGCCGAGCGTCTCGCCCGGATAGATCTCCAGATCGACGCCGTCCACCGCGTGCACGTCCCCGATGTGCCGCTGGAAGATGATCCCCCGGGTCACCGGGAAGTACTTCCGCACGCCCTCCAGGCGGACCAGGGGCCGACGCTCGGGCGAGCCGACCGGTTCTTCCCGCGGCGTGACCTCGACGCTCATCGGTGCGCCACGATCTCCTCGGTGAAGATGCGCCCCTTGTCCTCGAGGCTGAGGTGGCAGGCGGCCGCGTGCGAACCATCGCTGACGCGGAGCTCGGGGACCTCGGTCTTGCAACGGTCGAAGGCATACGGGCAGCGGGGATGGAACGCGCACCCGGACGGGGGATGGATCATCGAGGGCGGCAGCCCGCGGATCGGGGTCAGCCGCTCCGACTCGGTCCCGAGCTCCGGGATCGAGCTCAGCAGGCCCCACGTGTAGGGGTGCTGGGCGTGGTAATAGATATCGTCGGTCCGACCGCTCTCGACGAGCTTGCCCGCGTACATCACCTGGATGTGCTCGCAGTGCTCCGCGACGACGCCGAGGTCGTGGGTCACGATCGCGACCGCCGCGTTGAACTCGTGCTTCAAGGCGTCGATCAGATCCAGGATCTGCGCCTGGACGGTCACGTCGAGCGCCGTCGTCGGCTCATCCGCGATCAGCAGATCCGGGTTCAGCGCGAGCGCCATCGCGATCATCGCCCGCTGCCGCATCCCGCCGGAGAACTCGTGGGGGTACTGCTTCGCGCGTCGATCCGGCTGCGCGATCCGCACGCGGTCGAGCATCTCGACGGCGCGGCCGAACGCCTCCTTCTTCGAGACGTCCTCGTGCGTCGTGATCACCTCCGCGATCTGGTCGCCCACCTTGTAGAAGGGGTGCAGCGACGTGAGCGGATCCTGGAAGATCATCGAGATCTTGGCGCCCCGGAGCTTCTGGAGCTCGTCGTTCGGCAGCGTCAGGAGATCCTGCCCCTCGTAGAGGATCTCGCCCGTGATATCGGCCTGGTCGGACCGCACCAGCCCCATCACGGTCAGGAACGTCACGCTCTTGCCCGAGCCGGACTCACCCACGACGCCGAGGCTCTCTCCCGGCATCACCGAGAAGGACACGCCGTCCACGGCCTTGACGACGCCGTCCTCGGTCGGGAACGAGACGTGGAGGTCTTTGACCTCCAGGAGGGGTTCAGGCACGCCCCGGGCCTCCGCGCCTCACGTATACCTCACGCGTGGATCGAGTCCGGCGTAGGCCACGTCCACGACCAGGTTCGCGATCACGATGAAGAAGGCGCCGACCACCGTCACGCCCATCACGACGGGGAAGTCGTTCTGATAGATGCCCTGCAGCGCGTACTGCCCCAGCCCGGGCAGGCCGAACACGTTCTCGGTGATGACGGCGCCGCCCAGCAGGAACGCGACGTCGAGCCCGAACATGGTGACGAGCGGGGTCAGGGCGTTGCGCAGGCCGTGCTTGCCGATGACCTTCTTCTCCGACAGGCCCTTGGCGCGGGCGGTCCGGATGTAGTCCTCCCCCATCGTCTCCATGAGGTTCGTCCGCGTCAGGCGGGAGTAGAACGCGGCGGACGTCACCGCCACCGTGATCCACGGCAACATGAAGCGACCCGTCAGGATCGGGATGTACAGCGGGGGCGTGCCTTGGAACACGGCCTGCAAGGTGCTCTCGTCGCTCGGGATCCCCGTTCCCGGGGAGACACCGAGCCAGAAGTGGAAGATGTACAGCAGGACGAGACCCAGCCAGAAGACCGGAACCGACACGCCGAACAGCGCGAACAACGTGCCGGAGCGGTCGAAGACGGTCCCGGGTCGGATCGCCGAGACGATCCCGATGGGCACGCCCATCAGGATCCAAAGGATCGCCGCTCCGATCGTGAGCGCGGCGGTGACCGGCAGCCGCTCTTTGATCTGGTCCTTCACGGCCACCTGGTTGCCGTAGGAGAAGTACACGTCCTTGTTCAGCCACAACCCCGGCACCGGGATGAGGCCCTTCGCGAACGACCAGTACTGCACGGGGAGGGAACGATCCAGACCGAACTTGTGACGGACCTGCGCCACCAACGTCGGACTCGGATGCCGGCCCACGGCGCGTTCCACGGGGTCGGCCGAGGGCAGCTTGACGAAGATGATGAACGTCATGAGGGAGACGACGAACAGCACCAGGATCATGAACAGCGTCCGGCGGATCAGATACCGTCCCATGTCGCCAATCGCCTCACATCGCGCGTTCGGGGAGCCGGCCTCGCGGCCGGCTCCCCAAGCGCTGTTTCCTTCGTTCCCTTCGTGTCTAGGACTTGCCGCAGCCCGGCTTCAACCCGATCTGGTCGAACGCCGTCTGTGAGTCGAACACGTCCCACGTGTAGTTGGTGACGCAGCTCGACACGATGTTGATGTTCGTACTGATCGTGAGCGGAACGTATGCCGCGATCTGCTCGTTCAGCTCCTTGTCGGCATCGGCCCAGCACTGGTACCGAGCGTCACCGGCGGGCGTCGCCGCGCACTTGTCGATCGTGCTGTCCATCCCCGGCACGGATGTCACCTTGTAGCCGTACTTGTTCAGCTGCGCCGGGGTGGCGCCGATCATCCCGTAGTTCGTGTTGTACGCGTCGAGGATGTTCCCGCCGTAGTTCGTGAACCAGTAGAAGGTGTAGGCGTCGGGATAGTCCATCAGCCATCCCGAGAACAGCACCATCGGGATGTGCGCCTTCGGGTCGAAGATCTTGTTGTAGGCGGCATCGTTCGAGAGCTCGACCGTGTTGATGTTGATGCCGATCTTCGCAAGGTTCGACTTGATCAGCGCATCCTGCGCCTCGGACTGGGTCCCGACCACGCCGATCGCCGTGATGTTGTTGCAGGCAGCCACGTCGCACTTGCCGTCGCCATTGGTGTCGTACTTGGTGGCGAGCTTCATGGCGTCCATCGCCGACGCCAATCCCGCGGGATCGTCGGCTCCTGCGTTGTCCGGCGTCGCGTAGTAGTTGTAGTCCTTCAACAGGTTGTTCAGCAGCGGGTCGGGCGTGTAGTGCGTGGCGATCGAGCCGCTGTCTTCACCACCCGCCAATCGGCGCCATCCTTCCTTGTTGATCGCGAAGTTGACGGCCTTCCGCACGTTGAGGTCATCGAACGGGGGAACCGCCAGGTTCATCGTGATGTAGTAGTTGCCGTAGCTGGGGTTCTTGAACCACTGCCCCGCCAGGCTCGGGTCGCCCTTGAGCGTCTGGAGCGTCTCCGGCGTGACGCCGTTCTCGAAGACGGTGTCGTACTCGTCGTTCAGAACGGCCTTCTCCTGCGTCGAAGCCTCCTCACCCACGTGGATCGTGACATCGATCTGGTTCACGTAGGCCTTCCGCAGACTGTCGTCCTGCCACTGGGGGTTCCGGACGAAGACCATCGAGCGTCCGGTCTTGTAGCCGGAGACGGGCTTCTGCTTGTCGGGCGGAACCGAGAAGTTCAGCTTGTCCGAGCCCTGGAACTCGTAGGGACCGCTGGCGACGAGGAACGGCCCGTAGCTCTCGTCGTGCCCGGTGGCGACGCCGAACTTGGCGTTCGGGTCGCTCGGGTTCGGCGGGATCGGCGCCGACGCGGCCATCGCGAACCGGTACTCGAAGTCACCGGCCGGCTTCGTCAGGGTGATCTGCAGGGTGTTGGGGTCGAGCGCCTTCATCCCGGAGATCGTCTTCGCCTTCCCCGAGGAGTAGTCCGAGGCGCCCTGGATGATGTCGTAGTAGCCCATATAGGGGCCGCCGACCGTGTACCCGCGCTCGATCGCACGGATGAAGTCGGGCGCCGTGATCGACACGTTCCCGAGCGGGTCGCCGTACTTCAGTCCCTGCTTGAGGTGGATCGTGTAGGTGAGTCCGTCGGAAGACACCTGCGGGTCACCGTCGGCGAGATCCGGGAAGACCTTGGTGCCGTCATGCGCCGCGTCCTGCCCGTTGTAGCTGAAGAGCGTCCGCAGCAAGCAACAGCGGAAGTAGGCGAATGGCAGTTGGTAGTACTCGATCTGCGGGTCCATCGTGTGCGTCACATCAGAGTTCATGATGATCCGCAGCGTGCCGCCCTTCACCGGCGCGGCACTGGAGCCTCCTGGACTCGACGCGGAGGTCGAACTCTTCGTACACGCTCCCGCGACGAGGGCGAGGACAGCCAAGACGGCCACCACCCTCAGGACTCTGCTCATCCGTTCCTCCTCTCGATCCACGTTCCGTTCTGGATTACGTGCTCAGCCGTGCTCTTCGATTGCCACCGGCTGTCCTTGCACCTCGCCTTTGGCCTTAGCCTTGTGCTCCCGGCGCTTCTGGTGCTGACGCCGGAAGGACATCGCCGCGGCCCGGGGATCGAGGGCGTCGCGCAGGCCGTCGCCGACCAGGTTGAAGGCGAGCGTCGTTGCGAGCAGGAAGAGGCCGGGGAACAGCATCATCCACCAGGCCACCTGGAACCAGGTCGTGGCATCCGACAGTTCGCGTCCCCACGACGGGGTCGACCGGGGGACGCCGACCCCCAGGTAGGAGAGCGCCGCTTCGAACAGGATGTTCGCCGGGATGATCAGCGTCGTGTACACGATGATCGGCGCGACGATGTTCGGGAGGATCTCCTTCCGCATGATCCGGGCGTTCGACGCCCCCATGGCGCGCGCCGACTCCACGAACTCCTTCTCACGGAGCGAGAGCACCTGCCCGCGCACGATCCTGGATAGGTACGGCCAGGAGAAGAGGGCGATGATGAAACTGACAAGGAGCAACCCGGGTCTCAGCAGCGGCCCTCCCGGACAGCCGGGCGGCACGCCGCAGGCCGAGGCCAGGCCGAGCGCCAAGAGCAGGACCGGGAGCGAGAGCACGATGTCGCTGAACCGCGAGATCGCCGTGTCGGTCTTGCCCCGGTAGAACCCCGCGATGATCCCCGCGGTCACGCCGATCACCATCTCCATGCCCGTGGCGAACAGCGCGATGACGAGCGACGTGCGCGCCCCGTAGAGGACCCGTACGAAGAGGTCCTGGCCTGCGTTGTCGGCTCCGAACCAGAACTGTTTGTTCGGCCCCTTCGGGATGCCATCGCTGGTGGTCATCTGGAACAGGTAGATGTCGTTCGGGCCGTGATGCACGACGTGCTGCGAGATGACGGGCGCGAGGAGCGCGAGCGCACAGATGATGGCGATCACGATCAGACCGACCACGGCAAATCGGTCTCGGAAGAACCGGGTCCAGAAGATCTGCATCGGGCTCCGCCCGACGATCTCCTGGTTGATGTCCTCGTCGACGTCGGTGGGTTCCGGAGCTATCGGTTCCGCATCGGTACCGAGTTGGACCACGCGCCGTTCCCTTCTCTGAGCACCGCGGACCACCGCGACGCCCGGATACTACGGGTGAACCCCTTCGGGCACAACACTCCCGGTGGGTCACCCTCCGGGCTCCGCACCTCTATACGGTGGCCCAGGGCTCGGAGGATTCGGCCGACCCCGAGGGAGGCCGGTCACTCAGCCAGCGGCAACGAGCTCGACCACGCGCGGGAGGATCTGCGGACCGAGGAGCATACCCAGCGACCCCGCCGCGCAATCGCGTTCACCGAAGGCCTCCGAGCCGTCGGGTGTGACGGGTCCACCGGCGACGAGCAGGGGCACGGGCTCGGCCGTGTGGGCCTTCCGGACGCACGAAGTTGCGTGATCGGCCGTGACGACCACGACCGTCCGGGCCAGATCGACGCCCCGGAGCACTTCGCCGAAGAAGGCGCGGTCGATCGAGGACACGACGTCGCGTTTGTCTTCGAAGCGGCCGTCGTGCGCGGGCACGTCCGGCCCCTTCAGATGCACGTAGAGTGCCTGGAACCCTTGCAGCGCTTCCGATGCGAGTCGCGCCCAGATCGTGTAGGCGTCCTCGGCCGCCGGACCCCAGCCGGATGGGTCCAGACGTGGCGCGTCGACCGGCTCCATCCCGAGGGCGAGCGCGATGCCTCGCTCGACCGGCATCTCCACGAAGCAGCCCCAGGCCAGGCCGAAGCGGTCGCGGATCGGCTCGAGGCGCGGGCGGCGGTCGCCGCCGTCGCGGGTCAGGATCAGGTTGCCGGGGAGCTTGCCCTCCGCGCGGCGGCGGGCGTTGATCTTCGACGCGTCCAGCACCCGAGCCGCGCCCTCCACGAAGGCGTTCGTGAGGTCGGCCGCATGCTCGGCCTCGGCCGAGCCGTCGAGCGGCTCCGCGGGCGCCACGCGTGGCTCGAACGACTCGAGCGCGACGCCCATGCTCCCCTCGCGGCGGTACGCGGGGTCGGTGTTCGAGACCTCGGCCGACAGTTGTCCGTCGTCGGCCCGGATCACCAACGCCCCTCGGTGTTCGACGGTCGACCGGAGCGCGAAGGTGGCCCCCACCAATCGCAGGTCCGCGTTCACCTCGTCGGCGAGCCCCGCCGCCTCCTCCGACGTCAGGTTCCGGCCGACGCGGCGGTCGTCGATCTCTGGCCAGCTCCCGCTGGCGAAGTTGATCCGATAGGCGAGGTCGCCGTCCCGGAAGTCCATGCCGATCCCGATCGTCTCGAGCACCCCACGGCCGGGGTGTTCCTCGTGGGGGTCGTAGCCGAGGATCCCGAACACGCCGATGTCCGACTCCGGGGCGATGCCGGGGCCGACGGTGACGACGGTGCCGGTCCTTCCCCGGCGTGCCAGGCCATCGAGGTTCGGCGTGTCGGCCGCCTCCAGCGGCGTGCGCCCGTCGAACGCGGGGATCGGATCGTCCCCGAGCCCGTCGAGGCACACGAACAGCAGCTTCGCGGCCATCACGATCTCCGGCCCGCCGTCATCCCGACTTCACGATCAACGCGAAGTCCTCCGGATCGAGGCTCGCACCGCCGACGAGCGCCCCATCGATCTCGGGATGCGCCATGAAGCCGCGGATGTTGCCCGGCTTCACGCTGCCTCCGTACTGCACGCGAACCGCGCGGCCGACCTCGGGTTCGCCGTACGTGGCGCCGAGGGTGTCGCGGATCAGCTCGACGACGCGGCCCGCATCGGACGGCTCCGCGTTCCGCCCGGTGCCGATCGCCCAGATCGGCTCGTACGCGACGACGGCCGTTCGGGCCTGGGCCGCATCGACGTTGTCGAAGGCCCGCCGGATCTGCTGCGCCACCTTCGACTCCGTCCCGCCGGCGTCGCGCTCCTCCAACGTCTCGCCGACGCACACGATCGGGGTCATGTCGTGTGCGAAGACGGCGCGCACCTTCTTGTTCACGACCGCGTCGTCCTCGCCGAAGAGCTGCCGTCGCTCGGAGTGGCCGACGATCACGTACGAGACCTTGAGCGCGGTGAGCATCGGTGGCGATACCTCGCCGGTGAACGCCCCGGCGTCCTCCGGGTAGACGTTCTGCGCGCCGACCGCGTACGGCAGCCGGTCCGAATCGATCAGCGTCTGGACGGAGCGCAGGGACGTGAACGGCGGGCAGATGACGACCTCGACGCGCTCGGCGTCGTCGTGATCGAGCAGGTAGCTCAGCTTCTGGACCGTCTGGATCGCCTCGAGGTGCGTCTTGTACATCTTCCAGTTCGCCGCGATGATCGGGCGTCGATCGGGCATCTAGTCCTCCAGGATCGTGAGGCCGGGCAGCGGTCGTCCCTCGAGGAACTCCAAGGACGCGCCGCCGCCGGTGGAGAGGTGGTCGAACGAGCCCTCGAGTCCGGAGGCACGGACGGCGGCAAGCGAATCGCCGCCGCCGACCACCGTGAAGGCGGGCGAGGCGGCCACCGCGAGCGCGACCCCCCGGGTCCCGGCGTCGAACGGCGGGTGCTCGAAGACGCCCATCGGGCCGTTCCACAGGATCGTCTTCGCGCCGGCGAGGACCGCCCCGAACCGCTCCACCGTGCGCGGGCCGATGTCGAGACCCTTCAGGGCGCCGGGGATCGAGTCGGCGGGCACCGTGACGGGCGGATCGGCCGAGGCGACATCGGTCGCGGCCACGATGTCGACCGGCAGCTCGATCGGGATCCCCTTCGCACGGGCGCGCTCGCGGGTGGCGAGCACCGCCTCGAACCGATCTGGCTCGACGAGCGAGCCGCCGACCTCACCGCCGTCGGCGGCCAGGAGCGTGAACGCCATCGCACCGCCGACCAGGAGGGCGTCGACGCGATCGAGCAACGCATCGATCACCCCGAGCTTGTCCGAGACCTTCGCGCCGCCCAGGATCGCGACGTACGGCCGGGCCGGATCGCGCAGCAGCTGCCCGAGGACGTCCACCTCGCGCTGGAGCAGGCGTCCGGCGACGGCCGCGCGGCCGCTCGCGAGCATCAGCTCCGGCAGCGCGCTCACCGACGCGTGGGCGCGATGCACCGATCCGAACGCGTCGTCCACGTACGCGTCGGCCAGCTCCGCGAGCCGCCCGGCGAACGCCGGATCGTTCCGTTCCTCCCCCGGATCGAACCGCAGGTTCTCGAGCAGTACGACCGGGGCGTCCGGCAGGACGCCGGGCGTGACCTCGGGGACGGCGACCACCTCCCGGCCCAGGAGCTCACCGAGGCGCGCGCCGACCGGCGCGAGGCGGAGGTCCGGACGGGCCTCGCCCTTCGGGCGGCCCAGGTGTGATGCCAGCACGAGCGAGGCGCCGCGCTCGAGGAGCTCGAGGATCGTGGGCACGGCCGCGCGGATCCTGCTGTCGTCCCCCACCGCGCCGTCGAGGAGCGGGACGTTGAGGTCCAGGCGCACGAACACGCGAACGCCGGCCACCTCACCGAGCACGTCGAGCGTGCGCAGCCGAGGGCTCACCGCGGCGACGAGACGATCTCGACGAGATCGACCAGGCGGTTCGAATACCCCCACTCGTTGTCGTACCAGCCCATCACCTTGACGAGGTTGCCCATCGCCATCGTGAGCGGCGCGTCGAACGTGCACGACGCCGGCGAGCCCACGATGTCCGAGGACACGATCGGGTCCGTGGAGTAGACGAGCACCGGCGCGAGCGGGCCTTCTTCCGCGGCTGCGCGGAACGCGGCGTTGACCTCCTCGACGCTGACCTCGCGACCGAGGATCGCCGTGAAGTCGGTGATCGACCCGTCCGGTACAGGCACGCGCAGCGATTGCCCGTCGAGGCGGCCGTTCATCGCCTCCAGGACCATGCCGGTCGCGCGCGCGGCGCCGGTGGACGACGGGATCACGTTGATCGCCGCGGCCCGCGCCTCACGCAGATCCTTCGACGCCGGCCCGTCGATCAAAGCCTGCGTGGCGGTGTACGCGTGGACCGTCGTCATCAGCCCTTTCTCGATGCCGAACGCGTCGTCGAGGACCTTCACCATCGGTACGAAGCAGTTCGTGGTGCACGACGCGTTCGAGACGACCTTGTGCCGCTCGGGATCGAACGTGTCGTCGTTCACGCCGACCACGAACGTCGCGTCGACGCCCTTGCCCGGAGCGGAGATCACGACGATCCGCGCGCCGGCCTCGAGGTGCAGCGCCGCCTTCTCCCGCGACGTGAACAGGCCGGTGGATTCGACCACCACATCGACGCCGAGCTCACCCCACGGGAGCTTCGCCGGGTCCCGCTCGGCGAGGATCCTGATCGTGTCGCCGTCGACCTTGATGCCGTCGCCCACCACCTCGACGTCGGCGTCGTACGTGCCGAGGATCGAGTCGTACTTCAGGAGGTGCGCCATGAGCTCGACCGAGCCCAGGTCGTTCGCGGCGACGAACTCGAGGTCCGCTCCGCGTTCCTTCGCGGCTCGGAAGAAGCTCCTGCCGATCCGTCCGAAACCGTTGATCCCGACCCTGGTCGTCATGATGTCCCCCCATCGGTTCGGTGCCCCGCTCCAGCCATGCTAGCGCCCTGGGCTCACCGCGATGCGGCCTCAGCCGCGGTCGACGTCGCGGTGGACGACCACGACCGGGAGGCCGTGCTCCTGGAAGTAGCGGCCGAGCTCCTCGGCGACCACGACCGAGCGGTGGTGCCCGCCCGTGCAGCCGACCGACACGGTTAGGTACGACTTCCCCTCGGCCACGAACCCCGGCACCGTGACGTCGAGGAGCGCCTCGAGCCGTTCGATGAACGGCGCGTAGGCGCTCTGTTCCCGGACGTATCTCCGGACGCGTTCGTCCGTGCCGGGCAGCGGCCGGAGCTCGGGGACCCAATGCGGGTTCGGCAGGAAGCGGACGTCCAACTGGAGATCGGCGTCGCGCGGTGCGCCGTACTTGAACCCGAACGAGACGACCGAGACCTGGATCCCCTCTTCCGGGGGCGCGTCCGCGAACGCCTCCCGGATCCGATCCCGGAGATCGTGCGGCGTCATGCCCGATGTGTCGATCACCAGGTCCGCATCTCCGCGGAGCTGGGCGAGGATCTGCCGCTCCTTCCGGATGCCCTCGACGACCCGGTCCCCGGGCGCGAGCGGATGGCGCCGGCGGGTCGCCTCGTACCGGTTCACGAGGTCGTCGTCGGCGGCTTCGAGGAACACGATCCGGTAGTCGGCGTGGAGCATCTGCAGCTCCTCCAGCGCCTTCGACAGCTCGCCGAAGAACACGCCGCCCCGCGCGTCCACGACGATCGCCACCCGCGCCGGCCCACCCGGACGCGACGTGAGCTCCGCCATCTTCGGCAGCAGCGCGGGCGGCAGGTTGTCGACCACGAAGAAGCCGAGGTCCTCGAGGCTGTGCGCCGTCTCGGACCGGCCGGCGCCGGACAGGCCGGTGATGATCGTGAAGCCGATCGAGCGCCCGCCCTCGGCCAGGTCGCTCACGCGCTCACCCGCCCGGTCTCGAGCGCGGGCGCGTGGAGGTGCTCAAAGACCGCGTGCGCCAACTCGGGTCCGACGCCCGGCGTCGCGCCGATCTCCTCCTCGGTCGCCGCGCGCAGCCGCGCGAGCGATCCGAACCGTCGCAGGAGCGCCTTCTTCCGCGCCGGACCGACGCCGGCGACGTCGTCGAGCGGCGAGCGGAGCGCGCGCTTCTCTCGCTGCTGGCGGTGGAAGCCGACGGCCGTGCGGTGCGCCTCGTCGCGGACGTGCTGCAGGACGAACAGCGCCTCCGAGCCTCGCGGGATCATGAGCGGATCCGGCCGGTCGGGGAAGTAGACCTCCTCGAGTCGCTTCGCTAGGCCGATGTGCGGGATCGACAATCCGAGCTCGGCGAGCACCGACGTGGCCTGCGCCAGCTGCCCGCGGCCGCCGTCGACCACCACGAGCGCCGGCGGGTACGAGAAGCGCCGAGAGCGCTCCCCCGGCGAGCGCTCCTGCTCGGCGACGAGCCGGGTGAAACGCCGCCGCAGCATCTCCTGCATCGAGGCGAAATCGTCCTGCCCGGCCACGCCCCGGATCCGGAACTTCCGGTAGTCCGAGCGCTTCGGCAACCCATCCTCGAACACGACCATCGAGCCGACCTTGTCCGACGGTCCGAGGTTCGAGATGTCGTAGGCCTCGATGCGCAGCGGCGCCTGCGGGAGCCCGAGCTGATCGGCGAGGTCGGCGAGCGCGCGCGAGCGCGCGCCGAAGTCGGAGGCGCGGCGGAGCTTGTGCCGGTGGAACGCCTCCTCCGCGTTGCTCGTCACGACCTCGAGGAGCTTGCGCTTCGCGCCACGGGCCGGCACGGCGATCCGCACCGGGCCGCCGCGCCTGCCCGCCAACCACGTCTCGAGCAACGTCTGATCGGCGGGGCCGGCCGGGACCAGCACCCGGGACGGGACCTCCGGCCGCTCCATGTACAGCTGCTCGAGGAACGACGCGATCAGCTGGGGCCGGTCCAGGTCCTCCACACGGTCGACGACCCAGCCCTTGCGCCCGAGCACCCGGCCACGCCGGACGAAGAACACCTGGAACGCCGCCTCCAGATCGTCCTCGGCGAGGGCGACGACGTCGAGATCCTCCGGGGTCGACAGGACCATCTCCTGCCGCTCGAGGGCGCGGCGCGCCGCGAAGAGCTGGTCGCGGAGCTTCGCCGCCTGTTCGAACTCCTCGCGCTCCGACGCCGACCGCATCTCGCCCTCGAGCCGGCGCAACACGGGACGCTCGTTCCCCGAGAGGAACTCTGCCATCGCGTCCACGTGACCGCGGTACGTCTCCTCGGTGACGCCGGTCACCGAGGGCACGCACGGGCCCGCGCACCGCCCGATGTCGTAGTAGAGGCAGGGCCGTTTCGCGCGCGAACGCTGGTCGAAGAACGCGTTCGAACACGTCCGGACCGGGAACACGCGGGTCAGGGCATCGAGCGTGTCCCGGATCGCCCAGGCGTGCCCGTAGGGCCCGAAGTAGCGCACCCCCTTGCGCTTCGCTCCGCGCAGCACCTGCGCACGCGGCCACCGCTCCCCCGTCGTCAGGGCCAGGTAGGGATACGACTTGTCATCACGGTACCGGATGTTGAACCGCGGCCGGTGCGTCTGGATCAGGTTGTACTCCAGCATCAGCGCGTCGACCTCGCCCGAGGCCACGATCCACTCGACAGAGGCGGCGGCCTCGGTCATCGCGGCGGTCCGCGGGTGCAGCGGCTTGCTCCAGTACGAAACCAGGCGCTGGCGGAGCGACACTGCCTTGCCGACGTAGATCACGCGCCCGTCGACGTCGCGGAAGAGGTAGGCACCGGGAACGTCGGGGATGCTCGACGGTGCCGGCCGAGGGATGCTCACGTCGAACCATGCTAGCGCCGCCCGGCGACGCGCCCGTGGACCTGCGGAGATGGTTCGGCTACTTCGCGCCCGTGACCACGGCCAACGTGCCGATCATCGTGGTCGGGTGGAACTCGCAGTGGAAGTAGTAGCTCCCCGCGCTCAGGCTCTTGACGTCGTAGTTCACCTTCGCCGGCCCGAGCACCGGATCACCCGTGAACAGAGCACTGGCGGGGTTCGAGGCGTCGGCCGCTGACTTGAAGATCACGATGTTGTGCGGACCCGTGGCGCTCGAGGGGTCCTGGTTGTCGAAGTTGATGACGAACGCCTTGCCGGCGCCGGCGACGAGGCAGGTCGAGAGGAACGCGGTTCCCTTCGCGACCTCGTCCAACGAAACCTTCTTGTCCTTCCCGCACGTGAGGTTCGCGGGCGGCGCGATGCTCACCGTGAACGACGGGCTCGGGTTCGCGAGGAGGACGTCCGTGTTGTCCCCGAGTATCCCGACCATGAGGTTCTGGGTCGTCGGGTTGTACCAGGAGAGCATCGTGCCGCGGCTGCCGACCGCGAGCGACGGACCGGTGCCGTTCGCCGTCCCCGGCGTGGTCACCAGGCTGAAGCTGTCGGTGCCCGACGCCAACTGAATGCCCGTGTCCTTGTCATCCCAGGCGACGTAGACGGTCTTGTCGTCGGCCGCGACCGCCGTCCGGGGCGCCGCGTCGCCCGTCAGCGTCGGATCGGGGTTCGGCGCGGTCCCGGCCTGGGCGGCGGTCCAGGTCCCGCCGGTCAGCGTCGCCACGTGCACGGCGCCGCTCCCGGTGTAGTACGCCGCGTAGGCCTTGCTCCCCGTGGTCGAGGCCGAGAGACCCTCGCCCGTCACACCGGTCTCCACGTCGGTCACGACCCACTTCCCCGCCGTGAGCGTTGCGGCCTCGACCGCCCGTGTCGCGGCATCCGCGAACAGGACCCGCGGGACGCCGCCGGCCATCACGATGCCGGTCGGGCCGGGACGGGCACAGCCGTTGCAGGCGCCCGCTTTCGCGACCGTCTGGACCTTCCACGCATCCCCGTTCTTCGTGGCCACGCGGATGTCGACGCTGGTGCCCACATCGACGGCGAACGCGATCCACGGGCTGCCGTTCCCGTCGAGCGCGATGCCCGGCTGGGAGACCGGGCCCGCTTCCTTCAGCGAGCTCCCGAAGGAGAAGACCTGTTCCACCGTGGAGGTAGCACCCAGCTTCGTCGTTCCGTACTCGACGTCCCCGCCCACCGTCCAGGCCGCGTGCACCGTGCCGTCCGAGGCGAGCGCGATCGCGGTACCGTTCGCGTTGTCTTCGGTGAGCTGCAGCTTCGCGGTGGAGACCGGCCCGAACGGGATGTTGACCCCTGCCGGCACCGCGGCCGGCTTCGTCTGGTCGATCGCGCCGTGCAGCCAGATCCCCTGCTGGGTCATGGTGGTCAGCAGGACCCCGGGAACGTATGGGGAGCCGATCGGCCGTGGGATCGCGATCTGTCCCTTCGCGACGACGCCCGGGAAGCCGAAGTAGGTCACGTACGGGAGGCCGCCACTGTCGACCGCGACGGCGGAGCCGAGCCCGACGTTGTCGAGGGTGTCGGCCACCATCGGCACGAAGCTGCTGTTGAGATCGACCGACGTGGCGGTCGCCGCGCTCGCACACGCGCTCGCCAGGAGGGCGAGGCCGGCGATCAGAGCGAAGGGTCGCTTCGACACGTCGGCGCGGATACTACCAACGGAACATCAGCCGGGGGTCGATGCCTCCGATGCATCCGGCACGGCAAGGGGGAGCGTGCCGAGGACCTCCGCGAGGAACCGTCCGGTGTGCGAACCGGGATCGCCCGCCACCGCCTCCGGGGTCCCCGCGGCCACGATGGAACCGCCCTGGTCGCCGCCCTCCGGTCCCAGATCGATGATCCAGTCAGCCGTCTTGATCACGTCGAGGTTGTGTTCGATCACGAGCACCGTGTTGCCCGCGGACACGAGCCGTTGCAGGACCTGGAGCAGCTTCCGGATGTCCTCGAAGTGGAGCCCCGTGGTCGGTTCGTCGAGCACGTAGAGCGTGTTGCCGGTCGCCCGCTTGTGCAGCTCCGAGGCCAGCTTGATCCGCTGCGCCTCACCGCCGGAGAGCGTAGGCGCCGGCTGCCCGAGCTTGATGTACCCGAGCCCGACGTCGAACAGCACCTGCATGTGGCGCGCGATCGGCGGGATGTTCTGGAAGAACGCGAGCGCTTCCTCGACGCTCATCTCGAGCACGTCGCTGATCGAGCGGCCCTTGTACTTCACCTCGAGCGTCTCGCGGTTGTAGCGCTTGCCCTTGCACACCTCGCACGTGACGTAAACGTCCGGCAGGAAGTGCATCTCGATCTTGATCTGCCCGTCCCCCGCGCAGTTCTCGCATCGCCCGCCGCGGACGTTGAACGAGAAGCGCCCCGGCTGGAAGCCTCGGATCCTCGCCTCGGGCACCTGCGCGAACAGCTTGCGCACGTGATCGAACACGCCGGTGTACGTAGCGGGGTTCGACCGGGGCGTCCTCCCGATCGGCGACTGGTCGATGTCGATCACCTTGTCGACCTGCTCCCATCCGACAAGCTTCCGGTGCTTGCCGGGGAGCACCCTCGAGCGATAGACCCGCTGCATCAGCGCCCGCAACAGCACGTCCTGCACGAGCGTGGACTTGCCGCTGCCCGACACGCCCGTGACGCAGACGAACAGCCCGAGCGGGATGTCGGCCGTGATGTTGCGGAGGTTGTGTTCGCGGACGCCCTCGAGGCGGATCCGCCGATCGCTCCGTCGCCGCCGGACCTCGGGGACCGGGACCGTGCGGCGCCCGGACAGGAACGCGCCGGTCATCGACGCCTCGCACTCGAGGAGCCCTTTCAGGTCGCCCGAGTAGACGACGTGCCCGCCGTGCTCGCCCGCGGCCGGCCCGATGTCGACGATGTGATCGGCCTCCGCGATCGTGGCCTCGTCGTGCTCGACGACGATCAGCGTGTTCCCGAGGTCGCGGAGCCGGATCAGCGTGTCGAGGAGCCGCCGGTTGTCCCGTTGGTGCAGGCCGATCGACGGTTCGTCCAGGATATACAGGACGCCGACGAGGCCGCTGCCGATCTGTGTGGCCAGCCGGATGCGCTGCGCCTCGCCGCCCGCGAGCGTGCCCGCCGCGCGGCCGAGCGTGAGGTAGTCGAGCCCGACATCCACGAGGAACCCGAGCCGCGCCCGGATCTCCTTGACCAGCCGGACCGCGATCATCTCTTCGCGTTCGCTGAGATCCATGTCGCTCACGAACGCGAGCGCGTCGCGGATCGGCAGGTCCGTCACCTCGGCGATGTTCTTGCCGCCGATCGTTACCGCGAGCGTCTCGGGTCGCAGCCGCTGCCCCTTGCACGCACGGCACGGGACCTCGCGCATGAACTGCTCGAGCTTCTCGCGCGCGGTGTCGGAGTCGGTCTCGTCGTGGCGGCGCTCGACGTTGGGGATCGCGCCCTCGAACGTCGTCCAGTACGAGCGTTGGCGCCCGTACCGATTCTTGTAGGTGACGTGGATGGACTCGTCCGATCCGTACAGCAGGACGTCGCGCGCGGCCTTCGGCAGCTTCTTCCACGGCGTCGTCAGGTCGAACCCGTGCGCGGTGCCGACGGCCTCGAGGACGCGCACCCAGTACTCGGCGTTCGCGCCGTACGGCGACAGCGCGCCCTCGGCCACGCTGAGGTCCGGGTGCGGCACGATCAACTCGGGATCGACCTCGAGCCGAGTGCCGAGGCCGTCGCACGTCTGGCACGCCCCGTACGGCGAGTTGAAGGAGAAGTTCCTGGGCGCAAGTTCGTCGAACGAGATGCCGCAGAACGTGCACGCGAGCTTCTGGGAGAACGTCTGGATATCTTCGTGGCCCTCCGGCGTGGTCACCGCGATCGCGGCGATCCCCTCCGCGAGCTCCAGCGCCTGCTCGATCGAGTCGGCCGCGCGGCGGCGGATGTCCGGCTTCGCCACGAGCCGGTCGACCACGACCTCGATCGTGTGCTTGTACGTCTTCGGCAACCGGATCGGCTCGGCCAGATCGCGCACCTCGCCGTCGATCCGGGCGCGCGGATATCCCTTGCGGGCCAACTCTTGCAAGAGCTTCTCGTACTCGCCCTTTCGCCCGCGCACCACCGGTGCGAGCACCTGGAACCGGGTCCCCTCCGGCAGTTCCATGACCTGATCGACGATCTGCTCGGGCGTCTGACGACCGATCGGCCGGCCGCAGTTGTAGCAGTGGGGATGCCCGACCCGGGCGAACAGGACCCGCAGGTAGTCGTAAACCTCCGTGATCGTGCCGACCGTGGACCGCGGGTTCCGGGAGGTCGACTTCTGATCGATCGAGATGGCCGGGCTCAGGCCCTCGATGAAGTCGACGTCCGGCTTCTCCATCTGCCCGAGGAACTGCCGCGCGTACGACGAGAGGGACTCGACGTAGCGGCGCTGCCCCTCCGCATAGATGGTGTCGAACGCCAACGACGATTTGCCCGACCCGGAGAGGCCGGTGAAGACGATCAGAGCGTTCCGGGGCAACTCCAGCGTGACGTTCCTGAGGTTGTGCTCCCGGGCGCCGTGGATGACGAGGGTGTCGGTGCCCACGTTCGGCGAGTGTACCGGGCGGCTCGGACACGCCTCGTGCGGACCGCCGGGTAGGCTTGCGACCCATGGAACGTGACCTCCGCGGGACGCCCCTGTATCGAGAGGTCGAAGCGTTCTTCGCGGCGGTCCTCGGCCCCGGCTTCGGCCGGATCACGAGCGTCGGAGGCCCGGAGGTTTCCCCGGACGGCCGAGCGGTCGCGTTCCGAGGCGAAACGCTCGCGTCGCTCGATGGGCACCCGCGCAGCCGGATCTGCCTCGCGGCGACCGACGGCTCGGGCTGGCGCCCGATCACCGCCGGCCCGAACGACGACGTTCAGCCCCGGTGGTCACCCGACGGCGCGACGCTGACGTTCCTGTCGGACCGGGCCTCGGAGGGCCTGCTCCAGGTCTACGCGCTCGAGGCCGGGTCGCTCGGCGAGGCCCGCCGCCTGGGCGAGGTTCCCGGCGTCGTGGAACATCATCGATGGTCCCCCGACGGCACCCGCCTGCTGCTCGTGGTCGCCGGCGAGCACGCGGAGCAGGCCGACGCGCTGGGTTCGGGCACCCTCGGCCGCGGGGACGAGAGCGCCCCGCGCTGGCTCCCCGTGGTCGAGTCGACCGACGACGCGGACGAATGGCGCCGGCTCTGGGTCCTCGACGTCGCGACCGGCGGGGCGCGGTGCGTGTCTCGGGACGGCCTCAACGTCTGGGAGGCATCGTGGCTCGGAGACGAGGCCGCCGCCGCGATCGTCTCCGACGCGCCCGGGGAGGCCGCGTGGTACACCGCGTCGCTCGCGGTGCTCGACCTGGCGGGGGGCTCGGAGCGGGTCGTCGCCACGAGCGACGTGCAGCTCAACTTCGCGGAGGGATCGCCCGACGGCCGCACGATCGCGGTGATCGAGGCGCTCTGCAGCGACCGCTACGTCGCCGCCGGCGACCTCGTCCTCGTCGACGCGACCTCGGGGGAACGCCGGGTGGTCGATGCGGGGCCGCTCGATATCTCGTCCGCCCGGTGGACCGACGAGGGCATCTTCGCGATGGGCCTCGACAGCATGGACGCCGTGGCGGTGCAGGTGGACCCCGAGGGTGGCGCTGTCCGGGAGCTCTGGCGGACCGCGGAGGGAGTCGGCGACTACCAACCGGCGGGGACGCCCCTCGCCGGAGGCGGCTTCGTGATCGACATCGCCGCGGCGCGCAGGCCGCCGGCGATCGTCGAGGTTTCCGAAGGTCGCGAGCACGAGCTGGCCTCCACACAGCACCCCGGCCGCGGCGAGGCGCTTCGGCACCTCGGCCGCTCCGAGCGCGTCACCTGGAACGCGCCGGACGGGTTGCGGATCGACGGCCTGCTCCGCACGCCGCCGGGCGACGGTCCCTTCCCGCTCATCCTGCTCGTCCACGGCGGGCCGGTCGGGGCGACGACCGACGGGTGGATCGGCACGACGAACGCGCTCCTGCTCTCGCGCGGATACGCGCTCCTGATGCCGAACCCACGCGGCTCCAGCGGGCGCGGGCGCGCCTTCGCCGAGCACGTGGTCGGCGACATGGGCGGCGACGATGCGAAGGACCTCTTGGCCGGTGTCGACGCGATGGTCGCCGCCGGCGTCGCCGATCCCGATCGCATCGGCATCTACGGCGGCAGTTACGGCGGCTTCATGGCCGCGTGGCTGCCCACCCGGGACCCGCGGTTCAAGGCCGCCGTCGCGATCTCGCCGGTGACCGACTGGTACTCCGAGCACTTCAACTCGAGCCTGATCGACTGGGTCGGCGACTTCCTTCGCGACACGCCCGAGGAGCCGGGCGGCGAGCATCACCGGCGGAGCCCGGTCCTGATGGGCGACGCCCTGCGGACGCCGACCCTGCTGACGGCCGGCAACCACGACCGCGCGACCCCGCCGGGGCAGGCGGTCGAGATGTTCCGAGCCCTGCGCGCGCGCGGGATCGCCTCGGACGTCGTCGTGTATCCGGACGAGGGCCACGGCGTGCGGAACTTCCCGGCCGCGCTCGACCTCACGACGCGGACGCTCGGCTGGTTCGAGCGGTTCATGCCGGCGAGGTAACGAGGGTGCGCTAGGCTCCGCCCATGCCCACGTACACGCACGACGAGCTCGAGGCGATGCCGATCAAGGAGCTCCACGATCTGGCGATCGAGACCGCGAGGCATCACGCGGACGTCGGCTTCCTCTGGAGCATCGTGAAGGCGCTCCCGGTCGCGGAGGAGGTCACCGGCGACGACCAGCGCTCGAAGGTCGACATCGTCCGGCCGCTCGCGCTGATCAACGACTTCCTCTACGACGCCGACTCGGGGACGGTCGGCGAGGCGCTTCGGCCGCTCTACGTCGACTACCTGGTGGGCAAAGGCGTCTGAGGGGCGCCGCGATGGCGCGCGACCTCCCGAGCTACCGCGATGAGTTCGAGGTCGTGCGCCGCAAGGCGTACCTGATCAGCGCGTCGCTGGGGCCGGTCGGCGATCGCTCGAAGCGCCACCTGGACGATTACCTCCGAGCATGGTCGGAGAAAGGCGCGCCCGACCACGTCTGGTTCGAGGACATCTTCCCGGCGATGGGGCGCCTGAAGCGGTCGTTCGCCGCGCTCGCGGGCTGCGACCCCGACGAGGTGGCCCTGACCACGAACATCTCGATCGCGCTCGCGACGATCGCGTCCTGCCTGGATCTCACCGGCGAGCGCAGACGCATCGTCCTTTCGGAACTCGACTTCCCGACCGACGGCCACGTCTGGCGCGCGTGGGCCGACCGAACCGGCGCCGAGCTCGTGTGGCTCCGCTCGCCCGACGCACGGACGCTGCCGCTCGAGCTCTACGACGCCGCGATCGACGCACGCACCGCGCTCGTGATGGTGAACCGGGTGCTCTACCGATCGAGCGCCGTCGTCGATGCGGCGGCGATCTGCTCGATGGCGCGCGAACGCGGCGCGCTGAGCTTCGTCGACGACTACCACGGCATCGGGGTGCTGCCGCTCGATCTGCACGCGCTCGGGTGTGACCTCTACGCGGCCGGCACGCTGAAGTTCCTGTGCGGCGGACCGGGATGCGTGTTCCTGTACGCGCGCCGGGCGCTCCTCCCCTCGCTCCGGCCGGCGATCACCGGATGGTTCGGCACTGCCGAGCCGTTCTCCTTCGACACGGAGCATCTCGTGTACCACGCGACCGCGCGGCGGCTGGAGCACGGGACCCCGCCGGCGCCGGTGTACTTCATCGCGCAGGGCGGCCTCGACGTGATCGTGGAGGTGGGCGTGCCGCGGATCCGCGAGCGCCAAGGGGAACTGCAGGACCTCGTGATCGAGCGGGCCGACGCGCTCGGGCTGGAGGTGCGCACGCCCCGTGTGCGCGAGGAACGCGGCGGGGTGGTGAACGTCAAGGTCGGCGACGACGCCGAGGCGATCTGCCACGCGCTGCTGGACCGCGACGTCTGCACGGACTCCCGGGGCGACGGCCTGCGGATCAGCCCGCACTTCTTCACGAACGAGGACGACGTCGAGCGGTGCTTCGTGGAGCTCGGGCGCCTGCTGTCATCTCGAGCTTGACGCTCGGCATCCGTTCGCACTAGCTTACCGTTCGTGGCTACTTACGGAGGTGCCGAACGGATCCTCGACGCCCTCGGGGATCCCACGCGCCGGCGGATGCTCGAGCTCCTGCGGGACGGCGAGCGCGCCGTCGGCGACCTTGCGGCCGACCTGCCGGTCTCGCGGCCGGCCGTCTCCCAGCACCTGAAGGTCCTGAAGGGAGCGGGGCTCGTGACGGAGCGGCGGGACGGAACGCGGCACCTCTACGCGATCGACGCGGCCGGACTCGTTGCGCTCCGCACCTACCTCGAGGGGTTCTGGGATACCGCGTTGTACGCGTTCAAGGGAGCGGCGGACGCCGCGGGAGGGAGCGCCCGATGAGCACGGAGCCGATCGTCCGATCCATCACGGTCAGCGCGTCACCGGAGGACGCCTTCCGGATCTTCACCGCCGAGATGACCTCGTGGTGGCCGCTGCAGACGCACACACGGGGCGACGAGGAGATCAAGTCGGAGCGTGTCGTCGTGCAGGAGCGGGTCGGCGGGCGCATCTACGAGGTCTTGTCCGACGGCTCGGAAGGCGACTGGGGCACCGTGACCGCATGGGAGCCGGGGGAACGTCTGGTGCTCGACTGGAAGCCGAACGACGAGGATCGGCCGTACACCGAGGTCGAGGTCACGTTCGGCGCCACCGACGGCGGTACGACCGTGACGCTCGAGCATCGGAGATGGGAGCTACTCGGCCCGCTCGCCGACGACGCGCGGACCGAGTACGCCAGCGGCTGGCCGGTCGTGTTCGATGAGCGGTTCGGGGCCGCGGCCGGTCGCACGAGCTGACGTCAGCCGCGGACGACCCTGCCGGCACGGACCACGAGCCGCACGTCGTCGAACGCGCGCAGGTCGCGCACGGGATCCTCGCGCAGCGCGATCACGTCGGCCGGCGCGTCGATCTGGAGGGGTGCCCGGATCATCGCGGTCAAGACCTCCTCGTTCGTCAGGCCAGCCTCGCGCAGCAGCAGCAACTCGCGCGTGTGGATGCCCGCCGGGATCGCCCCGTTGCCCAGGTCCGTCCCGTAGATCACCGTGCCTCCGGCATCGTGGAACCGGCGGAGGTTCTCGAGGGCGGCCCTGATCGACGGCGTATCCCGGCCGAACGACAGGATGTCGAGCGTCGAGACGATCCGCATCCGAGCCGCGAGCATCACGATCACGTCTTCGGACAGACGGTGCGTCCACGGCGTGTGGGCCAACTCGTCGACGCCGGCGCCCAGCGCACGTTCCACCTGCCCCTCCCCCTGGGCGTGAGCCGTGACCGGCAGGCCGACGTCGTGCGCCGCCTCGCAGAGCGCGGCGAGTTCGCCGTCGCCTGGCGTCGGGCCCGCGTCGTCGTTCAGCGAGACCTTGATCGCCGTCGCTCCCGCCGCCGCGAGCTGCCCGACGATCGTCGCCGCGTCCTCGCGTCCGTCCACCTCTCGCCCGGTCCCAGGCGGCGCCCAGGCGGCCCTCATCGGGTACCCGTCGCGGCCGGTCAGCATCGGACCCGCCGCCCGGATCAATGGCCCCTCGAACGTCGGCAACTCCGACAGGTCGGCCAGCGGGAAGATCCGGTCCGCAGGCCAGGCGAGATCGCGGACGGCGGTCACCCCACCGGCCAGCACGGCGGCGGGATCCGACAGCTCGATGTGGACGTGCCGGTCGGCGGCGGCCGGCATCAGGAAACCGTCGATCACGATCTCGCGATCCGCGGCCTCGATCGGCGTGGCGGCTCCGGCGTACGTGATCGCGCCGTCCTGGGTCACGATCTGGGCGTCGTCCACGACCCGTCCGGGACCGAGCCACGCCCTGCTCGCCCGGATGCTGAGCCGCGCCATCGCGCGTCAGGCTACGCCACGCCGGCCTCTCGGAGCTGCCGCAGCTCCTTCCGGAGCTCCTGGACCTCGTCGCGCAGCCGGGCCGCGTACTCGAACCGCAGATCCTTCGCGGCCTGGTGCATCTCCTCCTCGAGACCTTGGATCAAGCGCTCGAGCTCCTCCGTGGGCATCTCGGGATGGGTCGACTTCCGTCGCCGCTCCTGTCGAGGCGTGGTCGGCGGCTGGTCTTCGCCGCGGAGCGACAGCAGGATGTCCGTGACGCGCTTGCGCACCGTCTGCGGGTCGATCCCGTGTTCGGTGTTGTACGCCATCTGGATCTGACGTCGCCGCTGCGTCTCCGAGATGGCCAGGCGCATCGAGTCGGTCACGCTGTCCGCGTACATCAGCACGGTGCCGTCCACGTTGCGCGCCGCGCGCCCGATCGTCTGGATCAGGGAGGTCTCCGAGCGGAGGAACCCCTCCTTGTCGGCGTCGAGGATCGCGACGAGCGACACCTCGGGAAGGTCGAGCCCTTCGCGCAGCAGGTTGATGCCGACGAGCACGTCGAACTCCCCCAGCCGCAGATCGCGCACGATCTCGATGCGCTGGAGCGTGTCGACCTCCGAATGCAGGTACCGCACGCGGATGCCCATCTCGACCAGGTAGTCGGTGAGGTCCTCCGCCATCTTCTTCGTGAGCGTGGTGACCAGGACGCGCTGCTCGGCCTCGGTCCGGCGGCGGATCTCCTCGATCAGGTCGTCCACCTGGCCCTTCGTCGGGCGGATCTCGACCTCGGGATCGATCAGGCCGGTCGGGCGGACGATCTGCTCGACCACCTTCGAGGACACCCGCAGCTCGTACGGGCTGGGCGTCGCCGACATGAACACGACCTGCGGCACGCGTTCCTGGAACTCGTCGAACCGCAGCGGCCGGTTGTCGATGGCCGAGGGCAGCCGGAAGCCGAAGTCGACGAGCGTGCTCTTGCGGGAGACGTCGCCCTCGTACATCCCGTGCAGCTGCGGCACGGTGACGTGTGACTCGTCGAGCACGACGAGGTAGTCGTTCGGGAAGTAGTCCAGCAGCGTGAACGGAGCGGTGCCCGGCCCGCGGCCGTCAATGTGCCGCGAGTAGTTCTCGATGCCGCTGCAGAACCCGACCTCGCGCAGCATCTCGAGGTCGTACGCGGTCCGCATCCGCAACCGCTCCGCCTCCAGCAGCTTGCCCTGATCGGTCAGCCAGGCGAGGCGCTCGTGCAGCTCCTCCTCGATCGTGACGAGCGCCTGCTTCATGCGCTCCTCGCCGGCGACGTAGTGCGTGGCCGGGAACGTGGTGTGATCGACGATGTCGTCCTTCACGATCTCGCCGGTGGTCGGGTCGAACTGGCTGATCCGCTCGACGGTGTCGCCCCACCATTCGATCCGGTACCCCGACTTCTCGTACGGGGGGAAGAGCTCGAGCGTGTCTCCGGTGACGCGGAAGGTCCCCCGGGCGCGGCTGACCTGGTTCCGCTTGTACTGGATGTCCACGAGCCGCTGCATCGCGAACTCCATCGGGACCTCGGTGCCGCGGTAGACGCGGAGCAACTGTCCCTCGTACTCCTCCGGCGAGCCCAGGCCGTAGATCGCCGAGACGCTGGCCACGATGAGGACATCGCGCCGGCTCAGGAGCGCGGCGGTGGCCGAGTGCCGCAGGCGCTCGATCTCCTCGTTCACCGAGCTGTCCTTCTCGATGTACGTGTCCGTCTGCGGGACGTAGGCCTCGGGCTGGTAGTAGTCGTAGTAGCTGACGAAGTACTCGACCGCGTTGTCGGGGAAGAACTCGCGGAACTCGTTCGCCAGCTGGGCCGCCAGCGACTTGTTCGGGGCCATCACCAGCGTCGGGCGCTGGACACGCTGGATCACGTGCGCGATCGTGAAGGTCTTGCCGGTGCCGGTGGCGCCGAGCAGCGTCACGGCGGGATCGCCGGCCTGCACGGCCGCGGTCAGCTCGTCGATCGCCTGCGGTTGGTCGCCGGCGGGCTCGAACTCCGAGACGATGCGGAACGGGGGCACCCGTCCAGTGTAGGAGGCCCCTGCGACACCGGTCCCTCACATCCGGCCGGCGGCGATGATCCGGTCCAGGAAGATCCGGGTCTCCGGGTTCGTGGGCTCGCTGAAGATCGTGGACGGCGGACCCTCTTCGAGGATCCGCCCCTCGTGGAGGAAGGCCACGTCGTTCGCCACGTCCTTGGCGAACCCCATCTCGTGGGTCGCGATGACCATCGTCATCCCCTGCTCGGCGAGCTCCCGGATCGCGTCCAGCACCTCGGCGACAAGGACCGGATCCAGTGCGCTGGTGACCTCGTCCAGAAGCAGGATGTCCGGCTTCATCGCCAACGCCCGAACGATCGCGACGCGCTGCTGCTGCCCTCCCGAGAGACGATCCGGATAGTCGTCGGCCTTATCCCCGAGGCCGAACCGCGAAAGCAGCTCCCGGGCGCCGTCATCCGCAACACGGCGGGACAGTTTCTGGACCTTCTCGGGCGAAAGCGCCACGTTGCGCAGGACCGTCATGTGCGGGAAGAGGTTGAAGGCCTGGAAGACGATCCCGATCCTTCGCCGGACGGCGTCCACGTCGACGCCGCGTCCCGTGATCTCGATCCCGTCGATCGCGATGTGCCCGGCATCGATGGGCTCGAGCAGGTTGATGCAGCGCAGGAGCGTGGATTTGCCCGATCCCGAGGCCCCGATCAGGCATACGACCTCGTGCGTGTCGACGACGAGGTCGATCCCCTTCAGCACCTCGAGGTCGCCGAAGGACTTGTGCAGTCCGTCGATCCGGATCGACTCGGTCACAGGTCGCCTCCGGCCTGTCGTCGTCGCTGATCCCTCGCGATCATCCGATCGACGAAACGCGCTTGCGGGATCGTGATGACGACGTAGATCAGGGAGAGGGCGATCAATGGCGTGAAGTTGAAGTCCCCCGACTGGATGATGGTCGCCTGCGACAGGCTCTCGACCACGCCCAGCACGTACACGAGCGCCGAATCCTTCTGGAGCCCGATGAAGTCGTTCAAGAGCGGCGGGATCACGCGTCGTATCGCTTGCGGCAGGACCACGTACCGCATCGACTGCAACCGCGTGAGACCGAGCGAGCGGGCGGCCGCGCTCTGACTGGGATGCACGGATTGGATGCCGGCGCGGTACACCTCCGCGACGTACGCCGAGTAGACGAGCGTCAATGCGACGATCGCCCAGAGGAAGTCGGAATCCGGGACCCCCTGAAGGTTGAGAGCGGGCATCCCGTATCCGAGCAGCAGGATCACCAGGATCGTCGGCAGGCCGCGGAACAGGTCGGTGTACGCCGCGGACAAGATCCGGAGCGGCGTGAACACCGGGCCGGGCAAGCTCCGGAGGACGGCAAGCACGAGCGCGAAGGTGAGGACCAACACCTCGGCGATGCAGAAGATGAAGATGTTCCGTACGAACTTCCGCAGGATCAGCGGGAACGACTCCTTGAACTCCTGGGCGTTGAAGAATTGTTGCTTCACCTCCGGCCATCCGGGTGAGCGCACGATCAAGATCGCGATGATGCCGAAGAAGAGCAGCGTGCTGGCGACCGCGACCCAGACGTTCCGCGCGCTCGGATCGCCGCCGCCGAAGATCTTCGACCTGCGGTCGCCGGTCGGTGGGAGCTTCGGGTCTCCCGGGCCGCCCCTCGGGAAGTAGACGTCCGGGCTGGGTCCGCCCCCCGCCGCCATCCCGATCGCGTCAGCTGAAGACCGGCACGTCGGCGTCCGTCTGCAGCCAGGTGTTCTGGAGCTGCGTCAGGGTGCCGTCCGCCTTGAGCGCGGCGATCGCGGCGTTCACGCATGGGACGAGCGTGCTGCCCTTCTCGAACGCGAGCCCGAACTGCTCCTGCTCGCCGTTCATCGGTGCGAACTGCCCCACGATCTGATCCGCGTAGCCGTAGAACGCATCGGGGAAGTCGACCACGACGCCGTCGATCTGACCGTTCTTGAGGTCCTTCAGGGCGGTGTCGAGGTCCGGGTACACGGCGGGCTCGACGTTCGGCTTCACGACATCCTGGATCACCTGGAGGCTCGTGGTGCCGACCGGCGCGCCCAGCTTCAGGTCCTTCAGGCCCGCCAGGGTCGTCACGCCGATCGCCGGCGAGCCGTTGTCGGCGATCAATGCCTGGTTCACGTTGTAGTACCCGTCGCTGAAGTCAACCGCCTTTTCCCGCTTCGGCGTGATCGAGATCTGCTGCATCGCGAAATCGAAGTCCTTCGGTCCCGGCGCGAACGACTTGTTGAACGGGATGCCCTCCCACATGACCTGATCGGGCGTGAAGCCCATCTGCTTGGCCAGTGCGTAGGCGAACGCCGACTCGTAGCCCTTGCCCGAATGCGGGTCGCCGGTGTACGAGCCGGCCTTCCAATCCGAGCCGGCGACGCTCTTGCCGCCGTACCACGGCAGGTAGGCGGGGTTGCCGGTCGCGATCGTGAGTTGCCCGGGGGTATGGAGGTTGAGGCTGTCCACCGCGCAGGACGCCGGCGAGCTGTCGGCGGCCGAGGTGGTCGAGGACTTCGGTGCACACGCCGTCGCGACGATCGTGAGAGCAACCAAACCGAGCAGCAGCTTGCGCATCACGGTTCCCTCCCTGGCACGACCCGGAGCGCGGAGCGTAGCAGACCCTCCGGCCGCACTACTTCCGTGGCTCCCAGGAGAAGCGCCGCGTGGCGAACAACAACCCCGCGATCCCCCAGATGGCAACCACGCCCACATCACGCCACGAGAAGACGAAGAAGGGCTTCCCGTAGTACGCACCGAGGTACGCCTCGACCAGGTGCCTCACCGGGAACACCTTGCCGAGGATGTCGACCCACCGGGGCGCATTGCTGCCGATCGGGATGAACACACCCGAGACGAACAGCAGCGGCAGGATCGTCGCGTTCACGATCGCGGGGGCGGCGTCGGCGTTCGGGATGACCGACGTGAGCGCGAGGGCCAACGCGGCGAAGCTAGCGGCGCCGACCAGGACCGTCACGATCGCCTCCAACAGCGACACGCCCCTGGGGACCTCCGCGCCGTAGAACGCGGCCCCGAACAGCGAGCAGATCGTGACGAGGATCATCGCGATCACGATCGCGTGGACCACGCGCGCCGTCAGGTAGTCGTAGCCGGGCAGCGGGGTCCCTCGGGTCCGCTTCAAGATCCCCGCGTCTCGCTGGAAGGTCACGCTGATCGCGAGGTTCGTGTAGCAGGCCGTGATGATCGCGAAGGCGGACATGCCGGCCACGTAGTAGGTGGACTGGTTGAACGGCAGGCCGTTGACCGTCACCGTCCCTTTGCCGAGCAGCGCCGTGAAGATCACGAGGAACATCAATGGGAAGGCGAACGTGAAGAACGCCGCCTGGGGGTTCCGCCAGAACGCGCGGTTCGTGAAGCGGACCTGGCGTGCGGTGAGGGCGGCGTCGTTCACGTTCCGACCTCCGCTCCGGTGAGCTCGAGGTACACGTCCTCGAGCGTCGGGCGATGGACCTCCAGCCCGTCCAGATCGACGCTTCCTTCGAGGGACCACCCCGTGAGGGCGTGGAGCACGCCGGTCGGGTCTTCGGTGCTGATCTCGAACGCACCGTCCCCGAGGCTCCGCTGACCGAGGGAGGGGAGCTCCGGCGCGCCGGGCGCGAGCCGGAACCGGATGCTCGCCATCATGGTGTTCCTACCGGCCAGCGTGGCGGGCGGGCCCTCGGCGACGATCTCCCCGTTCGAGATCACCACCACGCGGTCGGCGAGGTACTGCGCCTCGTCCATGTAGTGCGTGGTGAGGAAGACGGTCTTCCCGATCGCGACGAGGTTCTTCACGACCTCCCAGGCGTTCCGGCGGGCGCCGGGATCGAACCCCGTGGTCGGTTCGTCCAGGAACAGCAGCTCGGGGTCGCCGGCCAGCGCGATCGCCACATCGAGCCGGCGTTGCTGGCCACCGGAGAGCTTGTTCACGCGCGTATCACGTTTCTCGGCGAGTCCCACCACATCGATCACCTCGCCGGTGGGCCGACGGGACGGGTAGTACCCGGCGTACATCTCGATCGATTCGGTGACCGTGAGGAAGGGATCGATCCCGGTGGATTGGAGCACGATGCCGATCCGTTCCCGCATCGCTCGCTCTCGCTTCGCGGGGTCGTACCCCAACACCGAGACCTCGCCGGCGGTCTTGTCCCGGTAACCCTCGAGGATCTCGGTCGTGGTGGTCTTGCCCGCGCCGTTCGGGCCGAGCATCGCGAAGACCTCGCCCGCATCGACGTGGAAGTCGATGCCGCGAACCGCCTCGACATCGCCGTAGTGCTTCTGGAGGCCCTGGACATCGATCACCCGCTCGGCCATCGGTGCGAGCCTACGCCACGCCGAAGCCGAGGGTGAGGTCGACCGCGTTCCGCAGCGGCTCGCCCCGCGCGAACCGCCCGAGGTTGTCGACGAAGAGCGCGACGACCTCCGCCTCCCACCCCTCGAAGTCGCCGCACAGGTGCGGTGACACGATCACGGCGGGGAACGACCACAACGGCGACGAGGCGGGCAACGGCTCCTCCTCGAAGACGTCCAGGGCCGCGCCGCCGATCGCGCCTCGGCGGAGCGCGTCGATCAACGCCGCCTCGTCCACCGTGCCGCCGCGGCCGACGTTCACGAACCGCGCCGTCGGCCGCATCGCCGCGAAGGCGGCCGCGTCGAACCGATGCCTCGTCTCCGCCGTCAGCGGGAGTACGTCGAGGACGACGTCGGCTTCCCCGAGCATCGCGTGGAAGTCCTCGGGCCCGCCGATCCGGTCGAACAGATCGTCGGCGCGGGGAGCGCGCCCGACGGCGCTCACCGTCATGCCGAGGTCGTGCCCGCGCCGTGCCGCGGCCCGGCCGAGCGGCCCCGGACCCACGGCCAGGAGCCGCCTGCCGGCGAGGCGTTCGGTCCGGCGGTCGTGGGTCCAGCGCCGCTCGTGCTGCGCCACGATCGACCCCGCCAGGCCGGTCGCCATCGCCAGGATCGCCCCGATCACCCACTCCGCGATCGCGTCGTCGAAGATGCCGCGCGCGTTCGTCACGACGACGCCCCGCTCGGCGAGCCCGGGGAAGAGCAGCTGGTCGACGCCGTCACTCGCCGACTGGATCCACCGGAGC
>DATIWE010000049.1:0-62515 GCA_035519495.1 Actinomycetota bacterium | reverse complement strand
GTGGCGAGGATCGACAGGCCGAGGCTCTCGTCCGCGGCGCCGATCAGGCCGCCCACCACGACGACGATCGCGACGTACACCAGGGTGATGAACGCGGCGAGCGTCACGTACACGACCGTCTTGTTGATCACCACGTCGATGTCGTAGAGGCGGTACTTCAAGATCGCGATCCCGACGGCGATCGGGAGCGTGATCAACGCGAGGCTCCCGAGCACCTGCCACCAGAGCCCCGCGGTCGGGACCACGGTGGACGGGACGAAGACGACCAGGACGAGGAGGGCCGCGTAGACGAACCACCGGAGCTGGAGCCGCGCCTCGCCGGTCGCGCCGCGGAGGCGCCGGAGCAGGTCCCACACGGACCACAGCAGGACGGCGAGCATGACGACGTACCCCGGCGTGATCACGCCGTTGCTCAGCCCGGAGAACCGTGTCCCGAGCGGGTTCGCCTGACCGGTCAGCCCGTAGAGATGGGGCTCGAGCAGCCCTCCGGTCGTCGCCACCACGACCGCGACGAGACCCGCGACAGAGGCGACGCGACGCCCTCGTCCGACCGGCCTGCCCTCCGGGAAGAGCAAGAAGAGGAACAGCGTCGTCATCGCGATGAACGGAACCCAGAGCGCGTCGCTGATCAGGCCGAACCACGCTGCGCCCGGAACGGTGCCCGGGTTCGTGACCAGACCATGAGCTTCGAGGGAACCGGCGAGGTTGAAGAACGCGAGCAGGAGGCCGTTCGCGCAGAAGAGCCACCCGATCCCGTTGTCGGGTCGGCGCAGGGCGATCAACGTGCCGACGACCGCGAAGGACAGGATGACGAATCCGAAGCCCACGGTCGCGGGCACGCTCAGGGCGATGTCGGCGCCGTAGGCGGTCGCGACGACCGCGCCGTTGCGCGTGGTCACGATGATCGACCAGATGACGAACACCGCCGAGATCGCGCACGATCCCCACGCGAGGATCGAGGCCGCCCGCCGGGTCATGGGGCCGCCTCCGCGACCGGGAGCGATCCGGCGCGGGCGATCTGGAACACCGTCGCGCCGACGGACGCCACCACCCCGACGATCCAGATCGTCCACGCGAGCCGGTGAGCCGTTCGTTCGGTCATGGCCCCGCTCCGACAGGAAGCGTCCCGGCGACCGTCGTGCCCACACCGGGGGCGGAGCGCACATCGATCGATCCGCCGAGCGCGGCGAGCCGGTCGGCCATCCCCTGCAGACCGGTGCCGTAGCCGGTGGCGCCCTGGTCGAAGCCCCTCCCGTCGTCGGCGACCTCGAAGCCGAGATCCCCCTTCGTCTGGGACAGCCGGATCGCCAGTTCGATCGCGAGTACCGTCGCGAACCCCCGCGGCTCGAAGCTCTGCCCCGGGAGGGGAACGTGACGCGACGCGACCGCGAACACGGCGCCGATCGCCACCATGACGATGGCGACGATCGCGAGGACCCATGCGAGGGCGCTCCGGCCCCTGACGTCCGTCACGGCGGCGCCGGACCCACCGGCAGCGTGCCCGCGACGGTCGTGCCGTCGCCGGGCGTCGATCGCAGCTCGAGCGTCCCACCGAGGGCGGCGAGGCGGTCGGCCATGCCCTGCAACCCGGTCCCGTAGCCGATCGCGCCAGGATCGAAGCCGCGTCCGTCGTCGGTGACCTCGAACGAGACGTGCCCGTCCGTCTGCTCGAGGCGCACCGTCGCCGCCGAGGCCTCGGCGTACTTCGCCACGTTGTTGAGCGCCTCGAGCGCGCAGAAGTAGAGCGTGGACTCGACCTCGCGCGGATATCGGCCGAGCGACTCGGAGTCCACCGTGATCGGCACCGCGGCCTTGCGCGCCTGGGCGTCCAGGGCGGCGGCCAGACCTTTGTCGGCGAGCAGCGGCGGATAGATCCCGCGCGCGAGGTCGCGCAGGTCCTCCAGCGCGCTCGTGGCCGACCCCTGCAGTCCGTCGAGCATCTGCTCGGCTCGCGCCGGGTCCCGCTCGACGAGCGTGCGTGCGAGCTTGAGCTGCACGGCCAACGCGACCAGCTGCTGCTGCGCGCCGTCGTGCAGGTTCCGCTCGATCTTGCGGCGCTCCTCGTCCTGGGCGGCCACGAGGCGCTGGCGCGAGCTCCGCAGGTCGGCGATCAGCGCCGCGTTGCGCAGGACGAGGCCCGCTTGTGAGGCGAGGTCGGAGATCAGCCGTTCCTCGGTGGGGGAGATCTGCTCGCCGGTCCGTTTCGTGATCGACAGCGCTCCGAGCAGCTCGCCCTGATGGCGCACGGGGACCAGGCCGGGCGCGTCGTCGACGGGCGCCGCCGGCAACGCAGGCGCGTCGGCCGGCCAGCCGGCGACCGGGCGGAGGCGGTCGCCCTCCTTCAGCCACACGTCCGCGCGCTCGGCGGCGGTCCCCTCACCGAGGATCCGGGCCATGCGGGGCAGCAGATCCTCGTCGCCGTACGCGCTGGCCAGGCGTTCGGAGAACGCCGAGAGCACCTCGTACGGCGTGGCCCGCTTCCCGTAGACCAGCCGGTCGGCGAATCGCTGCGCCCGGCGCCGCACGGGCTGGAACGCGATCGCCACGACGGCCGCGGCCGCGGCCGACAGCAAGGGCGAGGAGGCGCTGCCGACCAGCGCGCCGACGCCGACCACGATCGCGACGTAGACCGCCGTGATGAACACGGCCATCGACCCGAACAGCACCGCGCGGTTGATCACGACGTCGATGTCGTAGAGCCGGTAGCGCAGGATCGCGACCCCGATCGCGACCGGGATCAACCCGAACGTGAACAGCGCGACCGCCTGGAGGGCCGACAGCCAGGCCGTCTGGGTGTTGAAGCCGACGATCGCCGAGAGCGGCTCGACGATCAGGTAGGTCACGGCCACGATCGACACGGCGGCTGCCAGCCACCTCAGTTGCAGCCGCTCGATCCCGGTCGAGCGCCGGTACCGCTGGATCATGCTGATCGCGGCGCCCACGATCGACAGGGGGATCAGAAGGATCAAGAGCTGGAAGGGCTCGACCCAAGAGAGCCCGAACGGGTTCGTGAACGTCGGGAGCGTCTCGAACGGCCCCGGCGACGTCAGGACGACGAACATCGCGAAGGCCATCACGGCGCCGGCCGACCACGCGAACCAGCGCCAGCCCGGCGGCACGTGCCCGTCGGGGAACAGCAGCACGAGGAAGACGCCTGCAAGCATGATCAGCGGGACCCAGAAGGGCCCGGAGATCGCCTCCGCGATCCTGCCGAACGGCAGCGCCCCGTGTCGCGTCAGCAAGGCGTACTGCGCGTAGCCATCGAGCGGCACCGCGATCGACACGCCGATCAGCAACATGATCCAGCCGATCCAGTTCCGCGGAACCTTGCGGGCCAGGATGAACCCCACGATCGGGAACAGCAGCAGCCCTACCGCCGACAGGAAGCCGAGCAGCCCGCTGGATGACCAGCTCGACTGCGCCGTCGTCGCGTTGCGGTTCGCGACGGCGAAGGTGCCCTGGGCCACGAAGAGCAAGACGATCAGGACGCTGAGGGCCCAGGCCATCGCCCGAAGCGTCTGGTCGCTGACCCGATGCGCCAGCGCGGGCTCGAGCGTCGATCCGTCCACGGAGCCAATCCTCGCGCGTCTCGTGCGCACGACCAAGGGGGAGGGCGCCACCGTCGGCGGGGTGGTGGCACCCCCGCGCGACCGTGGTGGCCGCGCCGTCGCCACGCCGCCCCGGAAGCCCTACGGTGGAGCCGATGAAGGAGGCGGAAGGACATGACGACGATCCTGGTGGGAACGGACACCTCGGCCTCGGCCGACCTCGCGGTGGACGATGCCGCCCGGCTGGCCCGCGACCGAGGCGCCGAGCTCGTGGTGCTCTACGTGGAGAAGGACGGTGAGCTCCGGGCGGTCGTGGATCCGGCGAAGGCGGCGGATCCCCGAGGCTACCTGGCGCGGATGAAGGAGCGGTTCCCCGACGTCACGACGAGCGCTCGGGTGGAGTCGGGCGACGCGGCCGACCGGATCGTGGCGGTGGCGGCCGAGCTCAAGGCCGAGGCGATCGTGCTGGGGAACCGGGGCGTGCACGGTCCGTGGTGGCGCGTGAAGGACAGCGTCCCGAACCTGGTCCTGCGGCATTCGCCGTGCAGCGTGTTCATCGTGGACACGAGGCGCGCGCAGTGAGGCAGCGGCCGGCCTCAGGCCTGGTCGGTCTCGCGGAGGAAGGCGAGGACCGCCATCACCCGGCGGTGGACGTCGTGCTCCTCCGTGAGATCCAGCTTGTGGAACATCGAGTTGATGTGCTTCTCGACGGCGCGTTCGGTGAGGAACAGGGTCTTCGCGATCGCCGCGTTGTTCATGCCCTGCGCCATCAGCGAAAGGACCTCGCGTTCGCGGTCGGTGAGCAGGCCGAGCGGCGAATGGGCCATCCGGTCCTTCGCCGCCACGAGCGCCTCGACGACCTTCGGGTCAAGGACGCTGCCGCCGCGGGACACCTCCTCGAGCGCCCGGACGACCTCCTCGACGTTCGCGACCCGCTCCTTCAGGAGGTACCCGAGCCCGGCGGCCCCGTCTTTCAGGAGCTCGTAGGCGTAGTCCTCGTCCGCGAACTGGGACAGCACGACCACGCCGATCGAGGGGTGGTCGTGACGGATCGTCTTCGCGGCGCGGATCCCCTCGTCGGTGCCGGTCGGCGGCATCCGGATGTCCGTGAGGACCGCGTCCGGAGCCTGCGAAACCACCGCACTCAGCAGCTCGTCGAAGGACTCGGCGGTCGCCACGACGTCGACGTTGCCCACCTCCTGGAGCAGGGCGACGGTCCCCTCGCGCACGAGGTAGTTATCCTCCGCGAAGACCACGCGCAGCACGCGCGCATCGTACACGGGGGGTCCCAGGGCGGATGACGATCCGGGTGGTGCTGGGCGAGGACAACGTGCTGGTCCGCGAGGGTGTTCGCGCCCTCCTCGAGTCCTACGACGGGATCGAGGTCGTGGGGGTCGCCGAGGACGCCCCATCGCTCTTGATCGCCGCCGGCGAGCACGTCCCCGACGTGGTCGTAACCGACATCAAGATGCCGCCCTCGTTCCAGCTGGAGGGGATCGACTGCGCCCACGCGATCCGCCACGACCACCCCGACACCGGCGTCGTGGTGCTCTCCGCGCACGACGACGAGGAGTACGCGCTCGCGCTGCTCGGCGGCGGGCATTCGGGCCTGGCCTACCTGTTGAAAGACCGGATCGCGCAGGGGGACGAGCTGGTCCGGGCGATCCGCGAGGTCCACGCGGGCGGCAGCGTCGTGGATCCCACGATCGCCGAGCGCCTCTCCGGTCGCGAGCACGCCGACGAGGACGACCGGCGGATCCTCGACATGATGCGCCGCGGCCTCGGGTACGAGCAGATGGCGTCCGAGCTGGGCACCACGCAAGAAGCGGTCGACCGACAGGTGACGGAGCTGTTCCGGCGGATGGCCGGCGGCGACGGCAGCGCCGGTCTGGTCGACGAGTTCAAACGCCTGCACTCGGCGGTCGTCGAACAGGCCGCGTCGAAGCAGACGCTCGCATCGTTCGTGCCGCAACAGATCGTGGACCGGCTGGCCGCGCATCCGGAGTCCGCGATCGAACCGCAGGAGCTCGAGGTCTCGGTGCTGTTCTCCGACATCCGCGGGTTCTCGACGCTGGCCGAACGGCTGCCGGCGCGCGACGTCGCGGCCGTCGTCGGCAAGCACCTGTCCGCGATGGCCGAGGTCGTCGTCGAGCACGGGGGCACGATCGACAAGTTCCAGGGCGACGCCGTGATGGCGATCTTCGGCGCACCCGAACCCATGGCCGATCACGCGGCCCGCGCGCTCGGGTGCGCGCGCTCGATGCAGCGACGGCAGACGGAGCTGAACGCCGTCGGCTGGGACGCCGACGTGCCGGAGCTCGGCGTGGGCATCGGCGTGAACACCGGCCAGGTGATCGCCGGCACGGTCGGGGGCGGCGGCCGGCTGGAGTACACGGTGGTGGGTGACGCGGTGAACGTCGCGCAGCGGTTGCAGTCCGAGGCCGAGGCTGGGGAGATCGTCGCGGCGGCAGCGACGGTCGCGGCGGCGCCGGGCGTGCCGTGCGTGCTGATCGGGCCCCGGCAGGTGAAGGGACGTGAGGAGCCGGTGGAGGTGTTCCGTGTCCTCGGCGACGACTGACGCATCCGGGGTCCGGCCTGCTCGTTGGCCGTGGCTGCTGGTCGTCCTCTACGCGGCGATCGGCACGACCGGGATGTGGGTCGTCTCACTGAACGGCGAGGAGCTCGCGGGGCAGATCCTGCTCGTCGTCGCGTTCGGGATGTTCGCGGTCGTCGGCGCCCTGATCTCGAGCCGCGACCGGCGCAACGTGATCGGTGGGCTCCTGCTGTGGTGCGCGCTCGTGATCGTGTTCAGTGCCCTATGCAGCGAGCTGACCACGTGGCTGGTGGTCCACGGTCGCGTCGGGCCCTTCACCGTGTTCTGCGGCTTCATGAACAACGTCGGGTGGGTCTGCTCGATCCTCCCCACGATCCTGCTCCTGCCGCTGCTGTTCCCCGACGGGAAGCTCCCGTCGCGCCGCTGGCGGATCCTCCTATGGCTCGTCGCGGTCTCCCTGGTCGTGATGTTCTTCGATCTGCTCCTCGCGCAGCGGACGTTCACGGGCTCCAACCCCGATATCGGGGTGACGAACCCCTTGTACGTGCCGGCGATCGGGCGCCTCCCGACGTTCGATCCGGCGATCGGCGTGCTGTTCCCGATCTTCGCGATCTGCGCGATCGTCTCCTTGTTCCTGCGGTTCCGGCGCGCGCACGGGGTGGAACGTCAGCAGATCAAGTGGGTGTTCTTCGGGTTCGCGTTCGCGGTGCTCGGGATCATC
Organism: Actinomycetota bacterium; assembly: GCA_035519495.1. GTDB lineage: Bacteria > Actinomycetota > UBA4738 > UBA4738 > HRBIN12 > AC-51. Next base: position 55,692 of record DATIWE010000049.1, on the reverse strand, counting down.
GTGGCCGGCTGGCTGCCCGACGGCTTCGCGAACAACGCTCTGTCCGCGATCGCGTTCGCGGCGTTCCCGCTGTCGATCGGGATCGCGGTGCTGCGGTTCCACCTCTACGACCTCGACGTCGTGGTGAAGAAGACCCTTCTCTACGCCGCGCTCGCGGTCTTCGCGACGATCGTGTACCTCGGGCTCGTCGTGGGCCTGGGTGCGGTGCTCGGGCGGGACAGCTCGTTCCTCACGATGGTGGCCGCGGTGATCGTCGCCGTGACGTTCCAGCCGGTCCGTACGCGCCTGACCCGGTTCGCGAACCGGATCGTCTACGGGAAGCGCGCGACGCCCTACGAGGTCCTCACGGAGTTCTCCGAGCGCGTCGGCGATGCGTACGCCGACGAGGACGTCCTGCCGAGGATGGCCCGTGTCCTCGGCGAGGGGATCGGGGCCGAGCGGGCCGACGTCTGGCTCGCGGTCGACCACGAGCTCCGCGATGTTGCGGCGTGGCCGACCGCCGTGGTCGACGCGGCGCCGATCCCGCTGCCGAACGGCTCGGTGCCGTCGATCGATGGCGTGGACCGTGTCTTCCCGGTACAGCACGCCGGCGAGCTGCTCGGCGCGCTCGCCGTCCGCAAGCCGGCGAGCGATCCGGTCACACCGTCGGACGAGAAGCTGATGAGCGACCTCGCCGGCCAGGCCGGGCTCGTGCTCCGCAACGTGCGCCTCACCGAGGAACTGAAGCTCCGGCTGCTGGACCTGAAGGCGGCGCAGAAGCGGCTGGTCTCGGCGCAGGACGAGGAACGTCGCAGGCTCGAGCGGAACATCCACGACGGCGCGCAGCAGCAGCTCGTCGCGCTCCAGGTCCGGCAGCGCCTGGTGGAGCAGCTGATCGATCGCGATCCCGCGAAGGCGAAGGAGATCGTCGCACAGCTCCAGACCGATACCGGATCCGCCCTGCAGGACCTGCGGGATCTGGCACGCGGGATCTATCCGCCGCTGCTGGCCGACGAAGGGCTCGCGGCGGCACTCACCGCGCAGGCGCGGAAGGCGTCGCTGCCGGTGGCGGTCGAGGCCGCGGGCATCGGCCGGTTCAGCCCGAGCGTCGAGGCCGCCGTCTACTTCTCGGTCCTCGAGGCGCTGCAGAACGTGGCGAAGTACGCGGCCGCGACGTCGGCGCAGGTCCTCGTGGCGAACGGAGACGGCGAGCTCCGGTTCGAGGTCCGCGACGACGGGAAGGGGTTCGATCCGGCGCGCACCGGCTACGGCACGGGGTTGCAGGGCATCGCCGACCGGCTCGCGACGTTGGACGGCACCGTGCAGGTGCGCAGCGCGCCCGGCGAGGGGGTGACGGTCCTCGGCTCGATCCCCGTCGCGACGGTGGAGGCGCAGGCGTGAGCGGCCGTTCGACCCCGAAGCCGAAGGGTCTGCGCCGGGTCGAGCGCTGGTTGGTGGGTCTCGCGATGGCCGTCGTCGCGCTCGTCCTGGAGAAGGTCGTGATGCGCTCGGTGCGCAAGGGCGAGACGGTGATGACGCAACCGCCGCCGACGACGGTCACCGCGCGCGGCGGTGACGTGGACCTCGGCTAGACGCGGTCCCGGCGGTCGCGGACCAGATCGGCGACCAGGCCGATCGTGAAGACCACGCCGATCCCGCCGAGGACCCACGGGACCCACGCAGCCACCCGGTCCGACGTGGTGACGATCGCCGTGCCCAGCAGCGACGCGGCGGCGACAAGGCCGAGCGCCAGCCGCCGCCCGGCGCGGCGGACCGTCTGCTCGAGTGTCACCGCACGGAAGTTGACCTCGAGCTTCTGTCCCGGCCGGGCTCCGACCAGCCGCTCGAGCGCCTCGACGAGCCGCTGGAACCGAACCTTCAGCCGCTGCGCTTGATAGAAGAGCACCTTCGGATCGGCCTTCGCGCCCATGCCCCGCATGACGCTGCGCATCAGGAACCGGCCGGCGACGTCGAACGGATCGACCTCGGGATCCAACTGCGTGGCCGCCAGCTGCATCTGCGCCAGCGCCTTCGCGGTCAGCGCCAGCGACGACGGCAGGGGGACCCCGTGCCGCAGGGAGATCTCGGTCATCTCCTGCAACGCCGGGCCGAGCTGGATGTCCTGGAGCGACGCGCCGCGGTACTTCGCCATGATGGCGCCGATCTCGGCCTGGAACGCGTCGACGTCGAGGTCGCTGCGGTCGATCGCGCCCGACAGCATCAGCGAGATGTCGGCGAGGAACCCGACGTCCTCCTGCCAGAAGGCCATCAGCAGCAGCATCATGTGCTCGCGCATCTCGGCGTCGACCTCGCCCGCCATGCCGAGATCCAGGAAGTAGAGGCGATCCTCCTCCGGCTGCCACATCAGGTTCCCCGGATGCGGGTCCGCGTGGAAGAACCCGTCCACCATCACCTGCTTGTAGAAGGACTCCAGCAGTTGCACGGCGGTTTCGTGGCGGATCGGCCCCTCAGGGGCGAGGGAGATCGGCCCGCCGCCCACGTCCCGCATCACGAGGAGCCGCGACGTGGAGTAGTCCGGATACAGCACCGGCACGGCCAGTCGCGAGAAGGGCGCGACGATGTCGCGCAGCCGCTCCATGTTCCGGGCCTCCTGCCGGAAGTCGAGCTCGCGATGCAGCGAGGTCGACAGGTGCTCGAACACGGCCTCCATGTCGATCACCTGCTTGAGCTGATCGCGGTTGCCCACCTTTTCCGCGAACACCTCGAGCAGCGCCAGGTCCTGCTCGATCTGCTCCTTCGCGTCGGGCCGCTGGACCTTGACGACGACCGGCTCGGCGTTCGCCATCACGGCGCGGTGCACCTGCGCGATGGTGCCGGCGGCCAGCGGCGCCGGCTCGATGTGATCGAACACGTCCTCCCACGGCACGCCGAGCTCCTGCTCCATCACCTTCACGACCTGCTCCTCGGACAGCGGCGGCACGTTGTCCTGCAGCTGCGAGAGCTCCGCGATGAACTCCGGTCCGAGGAGGTCGGGACGCGTCGACAGGATCTGCCCGAGCTTGCAGAACGTCGGGCCGAGCTCCTCGAACGCCTCGCGCATGCGCTTCGCCTGTCGCTGGCGGCCGATCGCGCCTTCCTGATCGGGCCGGCCGAAGAGCTCCTTCAAGCCGTGCTTGGCGAAGACGGTGGCGATCTTGGTGCCGCGCGCCATCAGGTGCGGCTGCGTCTCGACCTCGGGCGCCCCCGAGCGGATCACGGTGGGGCTCGTCGGGGTGTGCACCGCATGCCCGACCCCGTCGGTGGTGTTCACGATGATCACGGTGCAGCGCGCGTTGTGGCTGATGCGGTTCGGCACGTTGCCCAGCAGGAACTCCTTGCGGCCCGCCATCCCCGCGTTCCCAACGACAAGGACGTCGATCTCGGCCGCCTCGGCGGCGTGGACGATCGCCATCGCGGGATCGTCGTCCACCACGATGTGGGATCTGCCTCGCTCGCCGGCGATCCGCTGGGCCTCGCGCTGGAGCTCCTCGCCCGCCGCCGCCGCGCGCGTCCGCTCGGCCGCGCCGAATTCGGTGTCGCTCGGGTTCGATGGCAGGACGATCTGCACCAGGTGCAGCTCGGCGTCGTACCGCTCGGCGAAGGCGGCCGCCCAGTCGACGGCCTTCGAGGCGGTCTGGGATCGATCGGTACCCACCATCACGCGGCCGACCGGACCCATCGGGCTGTCGTTCATGGGCGCATGATGCCGCGTGAGCGCCGCGGCGACCAGGGTGGACGACCCTCGGGTCGCGGTGGTGCCAGCACCCGTCCGCTAGACTCGGCCCTCCTCCGCCGGAGTAGCTCAGGGGTAGAGCAACCGCCTCGTAAGTGGTAGGTCGGGGGTTCGAATCCCCCCTCCGGCTCCGAGCGCCCCGCCGCCGCGGCACCCGGCGGGCGGTTGCCGGAGCCTCCCGGGGTTGCGAGAATCCGCGCGATGAAGCCCGTCCGGCAACTCCTCGTCGCGATGGTGGGAGCCGGGGCCATCCTCGTCGTGACCGCGGCGTCGGCGCTCGCCCAAACGCACATCGACAACTCGGTCACCCCCGTGCGGAACACCGGGGGCTGGGTGTACTGGCTTTCGTGGGTGCTCGGCGCGCTCGCGCTCCTGGTCGTCGTCGGATTCGTGGTCGCGTACATGCGGTACGCCCCGCACTTCGCGAAGGACGAGGAGAGTGCGAAGGCCGTTCACGCCGATCGCGTGCTCCCGGGGAAGGAGCCGCCGCGGCGCGCCGTCGACCTGACCCAGGCCGTCCCGATCGTCGTGCAACCGCCGGCGCTCCCGGCCGCGATGGCCGCCGTCGCCGCTCCGACGGTCGCCGCTCCCGCAGCGACGGAAGCTCCCGCCGTGCCCGTGCCTGCGCCCGCTGCGGCTGCCCCGTCGGTGGAGACGGCTCCCGCCGCGGCCGAAGCTCCGGCGGCCGCCGCGCCCGCGCCAGCAGCGGCGGCGCCCGCCGCGCCCGAGGAGCGTCCGGAGGTGTCGGTCGATCAGGATGTCTACGACGCGACGCTCGAGGAGCTCCTCGCGCAGGGGACCGATCGCCGGATCGCCGAAGGACGGGCGAAGCGCGCCGGGATGCTCGCGGCGCGGAAGAAAGCGACGGGCGAGGGCTAGGCGCCCGGCCCGTGGAACCGCTCGCCGACGTCGACTGGTCCATGGGCTCGCACGCCGCGCGCCTGGCGGACTGGGACGCGGCGATCCAGATCGGACGGCGCGTCGCCGGCCCCGGGCCCAAGGTCGTCGCGGAGGATCGCGCGCGGCTGCGCGAGGACCTGGCGCTCCACGTCGCCCACGCCGAGGGCCTGGTCACCGACTTCACCGGGATGACGGTCACGGGGTTCCGATCCCGCGCCTGGGTGATGGGCCGCGGCGATTGGATCCGGCAGAACGTGGCGGCGCTGCAGCGCCTCATGGAACCGCTCGCGCAGCGCCTGCTCGAGGGCAAGGGCAACCGCCCGGTCATCGCGCGCAAGGCCGTCGGCGCGCAGGTCGGCGCATTGCTCGGCTACGTGTCGCGCCGCGTCCTCGGACAGTTCGACGTCTTCTTGCCGCCCGACGACGACGGCCTGATCTACTTCGTCGGGCCGAACGTCGTCGACGTGGAGCAGAAGTTCGCGCTCGAGCCGGCGGACTTCCGGCTGTGGGTCGCGGTCCACGAGGTGACGCACCGCGTGCAGTTCTCCGGCGCCCCGTGGCTGCGTGCGTACCTGGGCGGCATCGTCGAGGAGTACCTCAGCACGGTGTCGCTGGACTCGCGCGAGCTGCTCGACCAGTTGCGCCGCGCGGCGGACGAGGCGCGCGCCGGCGTCGGACCGCGCGGCATCCTCCGGCTCCTGTCGCCGGAGCAACGCGAGATCTTCGACCGGACGCAGGCGATGATGTCGCTCCTGGAGGGTCACGCGTCGTTCGTGATGAACGAGGTCGGGCGCGAACACGTGCCGAGCCTGCCGAGGTTGAAGCACGCGCTGCAGAGCAGGCGCCAGGTGCACGGCGTGGAGCAGCGGCTCCAGCGCGCGATCGGCTTCGATCAGAAGGTGGCGCAATACGACACGGGCGAGCGATTCGTGCGCGAGGTCGTCGCGCGGCTCGGGATGCAGGGGTTCAACCTCGTCTGGGAGGGGCGGGAGAACCTGCCGCAGCCCGGCGAGATCGCCGACCCCGAGCGCTGGATCACCCGCGTCACGAGGTAGCGGTGCCGACGCCGCGACCGCCCGCGGTCGCGCGGGTGCTCGAACGCGTCACGGCGACCGTCCGTGAACGGGATCTCTTCTCGCCGGGCGATCTGGTGTTGGTCTGGGTCTCCGGCGGTCCGGACTCCGTGTGCCTCCTGGAGTCGCTCGTGCGCCTGCGGCGGTTGTTCCGCATCCGGCTCGCCGTGTTCCATATGGACCACGGCCTGCGCGCCGACAGCGCATCCGACGCCGCGTACGTCCGGCGGCTCGCGGCGCGACACGGGCTCGAGTGCTCGGTCGCCGCACCACTCGAGCCTCCCGGCCGCAAGGAGTCGGTGGAGCTGTGGGCGCGGGTCGAACGGATCCGTGCGGCGGACGCGATCGCCGAGGAGATCGGCGCCACGCGACACGCCGACGGCCACACGATGGACGATCAGGCCGAGACGATCCTGCTCGGCCTCGTCCTGGGGTGGGGGCTCGACGGGCTCGGCGGCATCGCCCCGGCACGGGGCCGGCTCGTGCGACCCCTCCTGGACGTGACGCGCGAGGAGGTCGAGGCGTTCTGCCGAAGCCTGCGGCTCTCGCCGCGCCTCGACCCCACGAACGAGGACACGGACCTGCTCCGCAACGCGATCCGCCTCGAGGCGATCCCCGCGATCGAGCGGGCGACCGGTCGCGCCATCACCAGGACCTTCGCCCGGACGGCCGATCACCTGCGGCGGGACGCCGAGGCGCTGCTCGAACAAGCCGAGGCGCAGGCGCCGGCCATCCTCGGAACGACCGAGCGTGGGTTCACGGTCGCCGCCGGTCCCGTGCAGGCGCTGGCGCCCGCGATCGGCTCCCGCGTCGTTCGACTCGGCTTCCAGCGGGCGGGCATCGCGTGGGACCTCGACGCCGTCTCCGCGGTCCTCGACCTGGCCGCCGGGTCCTCCGGCCGGCGAAGGGACCTGCCGTCCGGGGCGACCGCACGACGCGACCGCACGCTCGTGCACGTCGAACGCTAGACTCGGCGTCCTCCGTGGACGCGTACGCCGACGACATCGAGAAGGTCCTGATCAAGGCCGACGAGATCCAGGCGAAGCTCGCGGAGATGGGTGAGCAGATCACCCGGGACTACGAGGGCCGCAGGCTCCTGCTGATCGGGGTGCTCAAGGGCGCGTTCGTGGTGATGGCGGATCTCTCCCGGTCGATCCGGCTGCCGCTCGAGTTCGATTTCATGGCGATCTCGTCCTACGGCGCGGCGACGAAGACCTCGGGTGTGGTGCGGATCCTCAAGGACCTCGAGCACGACCTGAAGGACCGCGACGTCCTCGTCGTCGAGGACATCGTGGACTCGGGACTGACGCTCAAGTACCTGTTGAAGAACCTGGCGGGCCGCAAGCCCGCCTCGCTCGAGGTCGCGGCGCTCCTGCGCAAGGAGGGGATCCAACAGGTCGAACTCGATCTGCGCTACGTCGGCTTCGATATCCCGAACGAGTTCGTGGTCGGCTACGGGCTCGACTACGCGGAGAAGTACCGGAACCTCCCGTACATCGGCACCCTGAAGCCATCGGCCTACGAGGGCTGACCGGACGCTCGTAGACTCGCCCCGTGGACCGGTGGGCGACGTTCGATTGCTACGGGACGCTGATCGACTGGGACGGCGGTGTCCGTGCCTGCCTCGCCCGCCTGTGGCCGACGGCCGCCCCCGACGCCCTCCTGCGTCGCTTCCACCGATTGGAGCCGTCACTGGAGGCGGACGGCTCGAACACCTACCGGAAGGTCCTCACGGAGATCCTCGTGAGCATCGCAGTCTCCGAGGGGCTCGTCGTGCCGCCGGGGGAGGCCTCCGCACTGGCCGACTCGCTCCCGTCGTGGCCGCCGTTCCCGGAGGTGCACGCCTCCCTCGCCGAGCTCCGCGAACGTGGCTGGAAGCTCGCGATCCTGTCGAACACCGATCCCGACTACCTCGCGGCATCGATCGCGCTCCTCGGCGTGCCGATCGACGCAACGGTCGCGGCCTCGGAGATCGGCTCGTACAAGCCGGCCTTCGCGCATTGGGAAACCTTCTTCCGCCGGACCGGCGCCGATCGAGCGCGCCATGTGCACGTCGCGGCGTCGTTGTTCCACGACGTGCGGCCGTGCGCGACGCTCGGACTGCCGTGCGTGTGGATCAACCGGCTCGGAGAGACCTCGACCCTTCCGAGGGCCGCCGAGCTGCCCGACCTCCGCTCCCTGCCCGACTCGCTCGACGCGCTCGTGCACGCCTAGACTCGGCGCGTGACCGCGGATCCGGCCCAGCTCGCCTTCGATCCCTACGCGGTCTTGGGGGTGGCTCCGTCGGCGACCGCGCCCGAGATCCATCACGCGTACCGCGTCTTGGCGCGCCGCTTCCACCCCGACACGAACGCGCAGGACTCGCGGGCCGCCGTTCGCTTCTCGCAGGTGAGCCGCGCATACGAGGTCCTCGGCGATGTGGATCGCCGACGCGCCTACGATCTGCGACAGGCTGCGGCGAAGGGGCCGCGCGCCGCCCGCGTCGCGCCAGGGCCGACCGGGAACACCGCCGTCCGCGGCGTCGCGGCGGCGCACCCGCACCACCACCGGGAGCCGAGGTTCGAGCAGGAGGATGCCGAGGAGGACGGACCCGCGCGCGACGAGTTCCGGTTCCTCCTGTTGCTCGCGAAGATCGTCGCCGTGTTCGTCGTCCTGATCCTGATCGGCGCGCTGGTCCTGGCCATCCGCCCCGGTCCGTGGTGCGTGGCGCCGGGCGGGCCGGGACCCAACCCGTGCGGCGCCCCGATCGCGACGAACAGTCCCTGAGCGCCTGTAGCATCGCGCCCATGGTCAGCGAGCGCTTCGACCGTCCGAAGATCGAGCAGGGTGTCCGCATGATCCTCGAGGGCATCGGCGAGGATCCCGATCGGGGCGGGCTGCGTGAGACGCCCTCGCGCGTCGCGCGGATGTACGAGGAGATCTTCGCCGGCATCGACACCGATGCGTCCGAGCTGGTCACCGTGGTCGAGGGGGCGGACTTCGACGAGATGATCATGGTGCGCGACATCCCGCTCTACAGCCTGTGCGAGCACCACCTGATCCCGTTCAGCGGCCGGGCGCACGTCGCGTACATCCCGAACAAGTCGCAGCAGATCACCGGTCTGTCGAAGGTGGCGCGCGTCGTCGACACGCTGGCGAAGAAGCCTCAGGTCCAGGAGCGACTCACGACCGAGATCGCCGAGGCGATCGAGCGGGCGCTGAGCCCCCGCGGCGTGTTCGTCGTGATCGAGGCCGAGCACCTGTGCATGACGATGCGCGGCGTGAAGAAGCCGGGGTCGGTCACGGTGACCTCCGCCGTGCGCGGCCTGTTCCGCAACGACGCGCGGACCCGCCAGGAGGCGATGGATCACATCGGGATGCGCTGAGCTCAGCCGGAGAGGACCGGCGAGATCGCCGCCACCCGGTCGAGCCACGGTGTCGCGCCGAGCGTGGTGAAGATCTGCCGCGCATCATCGAGCAGGTCGGCGGCTTCACGCCCGCGGCTCGACGCGACCAGCCATTCAGCCAGCTCGAGCTCCGCTCCGCCCAACTCGAACGGCAGCCCGAACTCCCGATAGAGCCCGATCGCGGCCTTGAGGTTCGCCTCGACGCCGGCCGTCTCCCCGCGCGCGATCGCGATCAACGCCGCATACCGCTGGAGATCGGCCCGGGTCTTCGGCGCCGGACGTCCGGGCGGCATCGAGGCCACCTCACGGAGCAGGTCCTCCGCGGCTGAGAGATCGTCCTGGGCGAGTGCCGCCGTCATCGATTCCTCGAACGCCCACTTCACCCACCCATGGGACATCCCCTCGTCGGGGTAGGCGTGGAACGCAGACCGAGCAGCGCGGAGCCACTCCGGGCCATCGCCCAAGGCTCGTGCGCGGATCGCCTTGGCCCCTTCGACGACGAGCCGCCGCTGCGTGTCGTCCGTGCTCCCGCGGGGATCGCTCCATCGATCGATCAGCCGGATCGCTTCGTCCGGGTCGCCCCGTTCGACGCTCACGATCGCTGCACAGGTGGCGAACGCTTCGGCGCCGACCAGCACGGCTGGCTCCTCCTTCGGGTCGGGGAGCGAACGGGTCATCTCTAAGAGCTCGTCCCATCGCCCCTGCCGCAAGGCGTTCCCGGCGACGTGCTGGCGGAGGAACCACTCCTCGCTGAGGAAGCCGAGCCGCCGGCAGGTGTCGATCCCTATCCGCATGTACGCTGCGGCCTCGTCGATCCGGTCCCGTCCGTCCGCCTCGTACGACAGGTTCGTGGCGGATCGGACGATCGCCCGCGGGATGTCATGCTCCTGCGCCAGCTCCAGGGCCCTGCGCAACAGCGCCATCGCCTCTTCGTTCCGGCTCCACGTGCCGAGCAACAGGCTCTTCGTGTTCAGCGCATCGGACAGCACGTCGGGCAGCCACAGATCCTCGGCGATCCGCAGCGCGTGTTCGATCATCGTGAAGGCGACGTCGAGGTCGCCGTGGAAGAAGCGGAACCGGGCGATCTGCGCCGCGAGCCACGCGAGGTCGCGGTCCGGTTCGTCGCCTTCGAGCACGGCGAACGCCGCTTCCATGCGCTCGAGGGCCTCGGTGACGCGGTTGTCCAGCCAGAGTGCCTCGCCGCACTTCCCGGCTACGCGTGCGGCGTCGTGCGTCAGTCCGACCTCGTTGAAGAGCCGCTCCGACTCGTTCCACAGCTCGGCGGCTTCGTGCGAGGACCCGCTCGTATGCGCCATCGCGCCGGCGCGCTCCAGCAACTCGGCGCGCATGCGGGTGTCGTGCGTCAACCCGGCGGCCTGTTCGTAATACCCGCGTGCGCGGCGGGTCGCGGCGAGCGCCTCGGCTCGACGCCCGGCCTTCTCGAGCGCCGCCGCCGCCTTCGCCTGGATCTCCGGAGCATCTGGCGCGTCGGGCGCCAGCTCGTACGCGGCAAGGCGATGCGCGGCGACGACCTCCACGATCTCGTCCTCGTCGCCGGCCCACGACGACTCGATGTGCTCGGCGATCGCGAGGTGCTTCGATCGCCGGTCCTTCTTGGCGAGGGTGTCGTGCGCGACCTTCTGGACGAGCGACTGGAGGAAGCCGTACTGCCCGCGCTCCGGCGATCGCGGGTCCAGCTGGACGCTCAGGAGCTCCTTGCGGACGAGGGCGTCGAGGAACGGCTGGACCTCCTCCGGCGTCATCCCCGCCACGGCGGCCAGCGTCTGCGGATGGAACGTCTTCCCGAGGACGGACGCGTCCTGCAGGAGCGAGCGCTCCTCGGCGGGGAGCGCGTCCAACCGGGCGGCGATCAACCCGTGCAGGGACGCCGGCACATCGAGCTGGCCGACCTCGCCCACCAGCTCGAACCGGCCGTCCGTGCGGACCAACGCGCCCCGGTCCAGCAGCATCCGAACGGTCTCGACGGCGTAGAGCGGGATCCCCTCGGCGTAGGCGTGGATCCGTGCGAGGAGCTCCTCCGGCATGCCGGGGACCATCCCGGCCAGCAAGGCGTCCATCGCATCATCCGACAGCGGCTCCAAGAGCAACGAGGTGAAGCCGCGTGAGCGGGTCCCCCAGTCGCCGCGGCGCTCCAGCAGCTCCGGACGAGACAGCGTCACGACGAACAGCGGCCGGTCGCGCGAGAGGTCGAGCATCGTCTGGATGAAGTCCAGCAGCGCGTCGTCGGCCCATTGCAGATCCTCGAAGACGAGCACGGTCGGGCCTCGCTCGGCGATCCGCTCGAAGAACATCCGCCACCCCGCCGAGAGGTCTTCCCGCGCCGCGGTCGTGTCGTCGTCGTAGCCGAGGAGCGCCGCGAGCCGTGGCCCGATGTAGCGGCGTTCCTCCTCGTCGGGGACCCACGTCGCCAGGGCGTCCGCCAGCTTCGACGCGCCCGCGGACGGATCCTCCTCCTCGGCGATGCCGACGCGCATGCGCACCATCTCGGCGAGCGCCCAGAAGCTGACGCCCTCGCCGTAGGGGATGCAGCGGCCGCGATGCCAGTACACGTCGTCGACGACGCCGTCGACGTACTTCTCGAACTCCCACGCGATCCGGGACTTGCCGATCCCCGCGATGCCGTGCACCGACAGGAGGTGCGCGCGGCGTTCGTCGGCGGTGGCGTGGAAGAGGTCCTTGACCAGCCGGAACTCGCGGTCGCGACCCACGAACGGCGACTCCAGCCCGGCCGAGCGGAGCGCTCCCATCCTGCCGGCGATCACGCGGACGGCGCGAGACAGGTGCAGCGGCTCGGCCTTGCCCTTCAGGTCGTGGGTGCCGCCGTCGTCGTAGACGACGGCGGCTTCGCTCGCGCGGCGGGTTCCATCGGTCACGAAGACGGTGCCGGGCGCCGCCGCCGACTGGACGCGCGCGGCGGTGTTCACGAGGTCGCCGGCGACCATGCCCTGGCCCTCGGCGTGCAAGGTCACGGCGGCCTCGCCGGTGGCGACGCCGGCGCGAGCGTTCAGATCGGGCGCGCCGACCTCGGCGCCGAGCGCCGCGACCGCGGCGACGAGGTCGAGCCCTGCCCTGACGGCGCGCTCCGCGTCGTCCTCCCGGGTGAGCGGCGTTCCCCAGACCGCCATGACCGCGTCGCCGATGAACTTCTCGACCGTCCCGCCGTAGCGTCCGATCAGCGTCTGCGCCGTCTCGAAGTACCGGGACAGGAGCTCGCGGACCTCCTCGGCGTCACGCGCCTCCGACAGCGTCGTGAAGCCGACCAGGTCGGCGAACAGGACCGAGACCAGCCGCCGCTCCGCGACGCGTTCGGGCCGGGCCACCGATGCGGGGGCCTCGGCGTCCGCGCCGAGCGCGCTGCCGCAGTCGCCGCAGAACCGATCGCCGGGGTCGTTCGCAGCGCCGCACGAAGGGCACGCCGCCAGGAGCGCCGCGCCACAGTTCGCGCAGAACTTCCGGCCCGCCTTGTTCTCTGTGCCGCAACTGGTGCAGGTCATCGGCAGCCTCCGATGGGCCGAGGGTACCGCGGGCACGAGCGTCTCGCGCGCGCACCTACACGGTTCCGGCCCGACCCGCCCCTGAAGAGGTGTGGTGCAGGATGCGGTGATGACGGCCGAGCCACGGGACGCGGTCGAAGGGGTCTGGCGCGACCAGGGCGCGAAGCTCTGGCGCTCGTTGGTGGCGTACACCGGGGATCGCGAGGCGGCGAGCGACGCGATGGCCGAGGCGTTCGCGCAGGCGCTCGGCCGCGGCGACGCCCTGCGCGAGCCCGACCGGTGGATCTGGCGGGCGTCGTTCCGGATCGCGGCGGGCGAGCTGGCCCGGCGCCGCCGCGATGCGGCCGCGGCGCCACGTGAGGTTGCGGGCGACATGCCCGAGCCCGTCGCCGATCTTGTCCGCGCGCTCGCGACCCTGAGCCCGAACCAACGAGCCGCCGCGATCCTGCACCTCTACGCCGACCTTCCGACCCACGACGTCGCTCGCATCCTCGGATGCAGCCAGGCCACGGTCCGTGTGCACGTCTCGCAGGCGAAACGCCGCCTGCGCCCGCTCCTGGAGGAGAACGATGCCTGATCTTCCCGACCGCTTCCGCGCCCTCGATCAGCTCGAAGTCCCCGACATCGATTCGCGCGCCCGCGCCCTCGGATCTCGTCCGCCGACGGAACCGGACGGTCCGTCGCCCAAAGGGCGTGCCGCCATCATCGCCCTGGCAGCCATCGTCGCCCTCGTCGGGGTCGGGTTCGTGGTGCAGGCGTTCCGCGGCGACCGAGCCGGGATCCCCGATCGGCCGCAGCCGGCAGCGCCTGGCGTGCACGAACTGATCGCGTTCTCGACGATCGGGAACGGCGTCGGAGGTTCCAAGCCGACGATCGGCTACTCCATCGCGGTCGTCAACGCCGATGGTTCGGGGTTCCGCTACCTCACGCAGGCATCCGCGGACGCCCCGGACCTGACGGACGACCCATTGATCCAACGCTACTCGTTCGCGTCGGACGACTCGCCGACGTGGTCGCCGGACGGCTCCACGATCGCGTTCGTCAGACACTATGCCGAAGGCGTCGACTCGCTCTGCACGATTGGCGTCGATGGCTCCGACTTCCGGGTCGTCGTGCGCGACTTCCAGGGGGCCGAGCTTGCCTGGTCACCGGACGGGTCGACCTTCGCGTTCTACTCGGAGCGCGACGGTGGCGTCCACCTCGTGAACGTCGCCGGGACGAACGAACGAGCGCTCGATCAACGCACGAGCGGACCGAACCAGAACACGCCGTCGTGGTCGCCGGACGGGCGATGGATCTACTTCGCCGCTCGAGACGTTCGCGCCGCACATCCCGATGGCTCCGGCCTGCACGACGTGTTCGATCCCTCATGGTTCGTCGGGAGCGCCTACCTGTCTCCCGACGGCTCGACGATCGCACTCCAACGGTTGGATACCGACCCAGTGACCGATGGCGGCTCTGTGTGGCTGGTCGATGCCACCGGCTCCGATCTGCGGCGGCTGACGCCTGACGATGGCGTCACGTGGTCCGCGCTCGGCTGGTCCGCGGATGCATCCCGCGTGCTGCTCGCTCGACCCGGGCCTCACGACGTTCCCGGGCTCTGGACGATCGGAGCCGACGGGTCCGGCCTGGCGCAGGTTGACCTGCCCAGGGGCGTCGGGCCGTTCGGCTCGGCGGCCTCGTGGGCGCCGAGCGGCTGAGCGGCCACCCGCCCGCCGCCGCATCTACGATGGCTCCGTGACCGACGGAGCACGCACCTGGATCTGCGGCGACGAGGCGTTCGCGCTCGGGGAGCGCACGCTCGTGATGGGCGTCGTCAACGTGACGCCCGATTCGTTCAGCGACGGGGGCATGTTCGCGACGGCCGAGGATGCTGTGCAGCGCGGGGCGACGCTCGCGGACGAGGGCGCCGACCTGCTCGACATCGGTGGCGAATCCACCCGACCGGGTTCCGATCCGGTGTCGCTGGACGAGGAGCTCCGTCGCGTGCTGCCCGTGATCGAGGGGCTCCGCAAGGCCCGGCCGGGAACGCCGGTCAGCGTGGATACGCGCAAGCACGAGGTCGCTCGCGCCTCGATCCGGGCCGGCGCGGTCGTGGTGAACGACGTGACCGGCGGCCGCGATCCCGCGATGCTCGAGGTCGTCCGCGACGGCGGCGTCGGGATCGTCCTGATGCACATGCTCGGCGAGCCAAAGACGATGCAGGACGACCCTCGCTACCACGACGTGGTGACCGAGGTGCGCGACTACCTGCGGGAACGGATCGAAGCGGCGGTCTTCAAGGGCATCGCCGAGGAGCGGATCTGCGTCGACCCCGGCATCGGGTTCGGCAAGAACGTCGAGCACAACCTCGCGCTGCTTCGCGGCGTCCCGGAGCTGCGCACCCTGGGTGTCGCCGTCCTCGTCGGCGCCTCACGGAAGCGCTTCATCGGCACGCTGAGCGGGACCGAGGATCCGGCGGAGCGCCTCGAGGGGTCGATCGCGGCCGCCGTGCTCGCCGTTGCGTACGGAGCCGACCTCCTTCGCGTCCACGACGTGAAGGAGACGGTCCGCGCGTTGCGGGTCGCGGACGCGATCGTGCGCGGAGGCGCCGGGTGACGGACGTCGCGTTCGAGGAGCTCGGCGAGGGCGAACCCGTCCTGGTCCTGCCCGGGTTCCCGTTCGGCGCGTACGCGTTCCGGTGGTTGGCGCCGATGCTCGCCACGCGGTTCCGCACGATCGTCGTCGACCCGACGCCCTTCGCCGGAACGGGCCTGAAGGAACAGGCCGCCGCCGTCCACGACCTCCTCGCGCGGCTGAGCCTTGAGCGCGTCGCGATCGTGGCGCACGGGACAGGCGGCGGCGTTGCGCAGCTGCTGGCGTTCGGCGGCGCCGACGTCGACGCGATGGTCCTGCTGGACTCGGTCGCGTTCGACGCGTGGCCGGCGCTTCCCGACGACCCAGCGGCCGCGCTGGACGAAGCCCACGTCGAGGATCTCGACCGGGCCGACGCCGAGGCGTACCTGTCGCCGTGGTCGAACGATCCCGAGGCGTACCGGCGCGGCCGCGCCGCGCTCGCCGGCGACGGGTTGATGGATCTCGACGCCGCGATGGGCGCGTGGGAACGGCCGGTCCTGCTCCTGTGGGGTGAGGAGGACCGCGTGGTGCCGGTCGGCGTCGCCGAGCGGCTCAACGACGCGATCCCCGCTTCGACGCTCGGCCTCGTGCCGGACTCGGGGCATCTCCTGCTCGACGACGCGTTCGCGTCGGTGGGCGAGATGATCGTCGAGTACCTGCGCGCGCGGTACCTGCGCGCGCCGCACGATCACGGCGGCATCACGATGCTCCAGCTGGAGCGGCGTCCGCCCCAGATCGACCTGGCGCCGTACGAGGAGGACGACGGCGAGCCGGCGCCGATCGATCCGTCGCAGCAGGAGGTGGGACCGAACGCATGACCCGCGCACGGCTGTTCCTGTCCGGGATCGCGGCCGACGGGCACCACGGCGCGCGGAGCGGTGAGAAGGATGCTCCGCAGCCGTTCGTGGTCGACCTCGATCTGGAGGTGAACGTCGGCGAGGACCGGATCGACGGAACCGCCGACTACCGCGAAGTGACCGAACGGGTCCGTGCCGTCGTTGAGGGCGGATCGTTCGATCTGATCGAATCGATGGCCGAGGCCATAGCCCGCGAGTGCCTGACGTTCGACCGCGTGCTGCGAGCCTCCGTGATCGTGCACAAGCCGAACGCCGCGGAGCGGCTCGGCATCCAGGGCGCGGCGGCCGCGGTCACGCTGCCGGAGGCTTGAGGCGCCGCCCGTGCACACGGCGACGCTCGCCCTCGGAGCCAACCTCGGCGACCGGCTCGCCACCCTCCAACGGGCCGTCGACCTGCTGGCCGAGCAGGGCGTCCGCGCGGTCCGGTGCTCGCGCGTGTGGGAGACCGATCCCGTCGGCGGCCCGCCCGGCCAACCGGCCTACCTGAACGCCGTGATCCGCGCGGACGCCGGCGACCTCCGTCCCGGCGACGTGCTCGCGGCCGCGCACCGGGTCGAGGCGGCGCTCGGACGTGTGCGCGTCGAACGGTGGGGGCCGCGAACGATCGACATCGACGTCCTGCTCTACGACGACGTGATCAGCGACGATCCGACGCTCACGCTCCCGCACCCGCGCATGACCGAGCGTGCGTTCGTGGTGCTGCCGCTGCTCGACATCGATCCGGACCCGGTGCTGCCGGACGGCCGGCGCATCCTCGACGTCGCGCTCGGCGACCAGCCGGCGCGGCCGGTGGCGCCGCCGCTCGTCCTGCCGCGCGCGGCGTCCTCGGGCGGCTCCGGGGGAGCCGCGCCGTGAGGATCGCGATGGTCGGTGCCGGCCGCGTGGGGACCGCCCTCGCGGTGCTGTTCGCGCGCGCGGGCCACACGATCGTGGCCGTGGCCGGGCGGGACGCGACGCCCGCACGGGCCGCCGCGTGGCTCCCGGGGGTGCCGGTGCTCGATCCCGCGGACGCGGCACGGCTCGGCGAGCTCGTGATCCTCGCCGTGCCCGACGACGCGATCGGCGACGTCGTCCTCGCGCTCGCCGAGCGCGACGCCCTCGCGCCGGGGACGTGGATCGCCCATACGTCGGGGGCGATCGGGCTCGATGTCCTGGAGCCGGCGCGGGCCGGGGATGCGCGCCGGCTGGCGTTCCATCCCCTCCAGACGCTCCCCGACGTCGAGCGGGCGATCGCGTCGATCCCGGGGTCGACCGTGGCCGTGACCGCCGACGACGAGGAGGGATGGGCGCTCGGCGGGTCGCTCGCGCGCGACCTCGGCGCGACGTCGTTCCGACTGGCCGACGAGCGTCGCCCGCTGTATCACGCCGCGGCCGTCTTCGCGTCGAACCACGTCGTGGCCACCTCGGCGGTCGCGGAGCGGTTGTTCCGCGACGCGGGTCTGCCGGATCCGCTCGCGGCGATGGAGCCGCTTCAGGCGGCCACGGTCGAGAACATCGCGCGGATCGGACCGCGGGCGGCGCTGACCGGCCCCGCCGTCCGGGGTGACGCCGGGACCGTGACCCGGAACCTCGAAGCGCTCGCCGCGGACGCCCCGGACGCTGTCGCGGCCTACGTCGCGATGTGCCGGGTCGCCCTCGACGTCGCGACCGCCGCCGGCCGGCTCGCGCCCGAGGGCCGCGCCGCCGTCGAGGAGGTCCTCGCCGCGTGGAGCTGATCGCCGAGGCGGATGCTTTCGCGCGCGTCGCGGAGGACTGGCGGGCGCAGGGGCTGCGCGTCGGCTTCCATCCGACGATGGGAGCGCTGCACGCGGGTCACGCGGCGAACATCCGGCTTGCGCGGACCCAGAACGATCGCGTCGCCGTCTCGATCTTCGTGAACCCCCTCCAGTTCGGCCCGTCCGAGGACTTCGAGCGATACCCGCGGCCCTTGCCGGACGATCTCGCCCTCGGCCAGCGCGAGGGGGTCGACGTCGTGTGGGCGCCCACGACCGAGCAGATGTACCCGCCGGGCGTCGCCCTCGTCGAGCCGGATCCCGGGCCGGTCGGCGAGACGTTCGAGGGGGCCGCACGGCCGGGTCACTTCGCCGGCGTGCTCACGGCGGTCCATCGGTTGCTCGACGTCGCCGGGCCGTGCCGCGCGTACTTCGGCGAGAAGGATGCGCAACAGCTGTTCCTGGTCCGGAGGATGGTCGAGGGGTCCGGCCTGGCGGCCGAGATCGTGGGCTGTCCCACGGTTCGCGAGCCCGACGGTCTGGCCGTGTCCTCGCGGAACGCCTACCTCGCACCGCAGGAGCGGCAGGAGGCGACCTGCCTGTTCCTCGGGCTCGCCGAGGCCGCCGAACGCGCCCGGGCGGGCGAGCGGGACGCGCGCGTGCTCGTGGCGGTGATCGCGCGCGAGGTCGGCGCGACGCCGCTCGCGCGGCTCGACTACGCGGCGGTGGTCGACGAGGCCACGTTCGAGCCGGTCGAGACGATCGAGCGACCGGTGCGCGCCATCGTAGCGGCCCGGTTCCCGAGCGCCCGGCTCATCGACAACGTGCTCCTGCCCGTTGCGGGGTAGGCCCGTCGAGCGGCACGCCGCCGGGCTAGAGTCCGCCTCAGCGGACCGGTCCGGAGGCTGAACGCATGCTGCTCACCGTCGACGTCGGCAACACCGAGATCGTCCTGGGCGTCTTCGACGGCGACGAACTCCGCCACACCTGGCGTCTGTCCACCCGGTCCGAACGCACGTCCGACGAGTTGGCGCTCCAGTTCTCCGGGCTCCTGGAGCATGCGGGACTCAACCTGCGCCGCGACGTCGACGGGATGTGCGTGGCGAGCGTCGTGCCGGATCTGACGAGCGCCCTCCGTGAGATGGCCGAGTCGTACCTCGCGTTCGAGCCCATCTTCGTCGGTCCCGGCACGAAGACCGGCGTGCCGGTGCTCACCGACAACCCGCGCGAGGTCGGCGCCGATCGCGTCGTGAACACGCTCGCCGCGTTCCGGCGTTTCGGCGGCCCGGCGATCGTCGTCGACTTCGGGACCAGCACGAACTTCGACGTCGTCTCGGAGCGGGGGGAGTTCGTCGGCGGGGTGATCGGCCCCGGCATCCAGGTCTCGGCGGCGAGCCTCGTGTCGCGGACCGCCCGGCTGCCCCGCGTCGAGCTGGTGGCGCCCCCGTCGGTGATCGGCACGAACACCGTCGCGTGCATCCAGTCGGCACTCGTGTTCGGCACCGCGGACATGGTGGACGGGATCGTGCGGCGCATCCGCGTCGAGATCGGTGAGGCGACGACGGTCGCCACCGGCGGCCTCGCGCCCGTGGTGATCCCGCACTGCCAGACGATCCAGCACCACGAACCCTGGCTCACGCTCGAGGGCCTCCGGCTGGTCCACGAACGGAACCTGGAGCCGGCCGATGGCTGAGGAGCCCGAGGAGCCCCACGAGGGGCCCGAACACGAGGAGGCGACCGGCCGGGAGGCCGAGGTCCTCGCCGCCCGGCGCGCGTCGCTCGAGCGCCTGGGGCCCCATCGCGCGTTCGCGCTGAACCTCCGGTCGGTCCTCGGCGTCGACCGACCGGCGTCGATCGCCGACCTCCGCGCGGCGCACGCCGATCTGGGGCCCGACGCGATGACGGAGGCGCGCGCCGTCCTCGCCGGCCGTGTCCTGCTGAAGCGCGATCTGGGCAAGCTGGTGTTCGCGACGATCCGTGACCGCGACGCCGAGCTCCAGGTGGTGTTCGACCGCGGCCGGCTCGAGCCGGACGCGTTCGCGTTGCTCCGCGAGCTGGACCTCGGCGACATCGTCGGCGTGGAGGGCCCGGTGGGCACGACGCGACGCGGCGAGCTCAGCCTGTTCGCCGAGCGCTGGGCGATGCTCACGAAGGCCCTCCGGCCGCTCCCCGAGAAGTGGCACGGGCTGCAGGACCTGGACCTGCAGCAGCGCCGCCGGTACCTCCACCTGATCACCGACGAGGCGCCGCGACGAGCGGTGCTGGCGCGAGCCGCGGTCCTGCGCACGATCCGCTCGGTGCTCGAGGAGCGCGGCTTCGTCGAGTTCGAAGGACCGATCCTGCAGACGGTCGCCGGCGGCGCGAACGCCCGGCCGTTCGCTACGCATCACCACGCGCTCGACATCCCGATGAAGCTGCGGATCTCGCTCGAGCTCTACCTGAAGCGGATGCTCGTCGGGGGCTTCGACCGCGTGTACGAGCTGGGCCGCACCTTCCGGAACGAGGGCATCGACCGCGACCACAATCCGGAGTTCACGATGCTCGAGGCCTACGAGGCCTACGGCGACTACGGGTCGATGATGGAGCTGTCGGAGACGCTCGTGGTCGAGACCTGCCGGGCGGTGGATGCCGTGATGGGCCGCGACCCGCAGACGCTCACCGTCCCGTTCCGCGGCCGCGAGCTCGATCTGTCCAGACCGTTCGAGCGGATCACGATCCTCGGCTCGGTCTCGGAGGCGACCGGCGAGGAGATCACGCTCGACCGCGCGGACCTGCCCGCGGTCGCCGCCCGCCACGATGTGGCCGTCGATCCCGCGTGGGGCCCCGGGAAGATCGTGCAGGAGCTCTTCGAGAAGCTCGTCGAGGGCGCGATCTGGCGGCCCACGTTCGTGTGCGACTTCCCCAGGGAGGTCTCGCCGCTGGCCCGCCCGCACCGCGACGATCCCCGGCTGACCGAGCATTTCGACCTCGTCGCCGGCGGCGTCGAGTTGATCACCGCGTTCTCAGAGCTCACCGACCCGATCGAGCAGCGCGCGAAGTTCGAGCTGCAGCAGACGATGAAGGAGATCCTCGGCGACGAGGTGCATCCGATGGACGAGGACTTCCTTCGCGCGCTCGAGCACGGCATGCCGCCGGCGGGCGGGCTCGGCATGGGCATCGACCGCCTGTTGCTCGTCCTCACCGACGCCCCGAGCCTGCGCGACCTCATCATGTTCCCGGCGCATCGGCCGGAGTAAGCTCCAGCCCATGGACGAGGCCGAGGTCGCGCGACGCCTGCGGACGGTGCCGTTGTTCTCGAACGTGCCGGACGCCGACCTGAGCAGGATCGCCGCCCGGATGAAGGAAGTGCGGTTCGCTCCCGGGACCGCGGTCGCGGAGCAAGGACAGCAGGGGGTGGGGTTCCACCTCGTCGTCGAGGGAACCGCCGACGTCGAAAAGGATGGATCCAAGCTCGGTGAGCTCGGTCCCGGCGGGTACTTCGGGGAGATCGGCTTGATCGACGGCGGCGCCCGGTCGGCGTCGGTGGTCGCCGTGACGGACCTGAAGACGCTGTCGCTCGTTAGCTGGGACTTCAAGTCACTGCTCGACAACCTCGAGTTCACGAAGGGGCTGTTGCTCGGACTCTGCGCGATCGCCCGGCAGGAGCGAGGCGAGCCGCCGGCCGGGTCCTAGACCGCGGCCTCCTGCAGCACCACGACCAGATCCTTCAATCCGGTGCCCTTCGCCAGGAACCCGCGGGCGCCCGCCGCGAGCGCCTCGCGCTCAACGCCCTCGTCGGCGTGCGCCGTCAGGATCACCACCGGCAGGTCCGGTCGGTCCTGATGGATCCGCTTCATCGCGTCGATCCCCGAGAGATCCGGCATCGACAGGTCCATGACGATGACGTCGGGTTCGAGCTGCGCCGCCTCCTCGCACGCGGCGAGCCCGCCGCCCGCCTCGCCGGCGACCTCGATGTCCTCGATCATGCTGAGGGCGGACGAGAGCGCCTTGCGGAACGCCGGATGATCGTCGACGACCAGCACGCGCACGGGCTCCACCCTTCGGGTATCTGTGAGGTTCGCGCCCACGCGCGTCCCCCTTCCTTGGGTTGGAATCGGCACGTCGCGGCGGTCGGTTGACAGTCTCCGGCCGTCATCGCCTCCGCCGCATCGCCCTGCGGGGGGATTCCTCGGTGGTCCGAATGAAGCATCCGCTATCGGACGCTCCGCGCTAATCCTCTCCATGAGAAGGACCGAAGCTTCTGTAGGAGGTCGGGGCCACGTCCGGATCGCGGGTCGCGGTTCCGAGCGTCCGTGAGGGCACGGGTATACTCGGTTCGTAACGGGCGCTGGGGATGCAAACCCGGCGCCCGATGTACCTCGGGGGGAGGACGTGGTCCGCAGATCCCCGGGGCGGCGGAGAGGAGACGGGCTCCGGCCCGAAGGACGGTGCGATGTTCGAGCGGTTCACGGATCGCGCTCGGCGCGTGGTGGTCCTCGCCCAAGAAGAGGCGAGGATGCTCAACCACAACTACATCGGGACCGAGCACATCCTGCTCGGCTTGATCCACGAAGGTGAAGGCGTCGCGGCGAAGGCGCTCGAGTCCCTGAACATCTCGCTCGAGGCCGTGCGGCAGCAGGTCGAGGAGATCATCGGGCAGGGCCAGGCCGCGCCCACCGGACACATCCCGTTCACCCCCCGAGCGAAGAAGGTTTTGGAGCTCTCGCTGCGCGAGGCGCTGCAGCTAGGGCACAACTACATCGGCACCGAGCACATCCTGCTCGGCCTGATCCGCGAGGGCGAAGGCGTCGCGGCGCAGGTCCTCCAGAAGCTGGGCGCCGACCTGAACCGGGTCCGGCAGACCGTGATCCAGCTCTTGTCGGGCTACACGGGCGGCAAGGGCGAGCAGGTCTCCGCCGGTGGCGGGGGTGAGAGCCAGGGCCAGGGCTCGGCCGTCCTGGACCAGTTCGGCAGGAACCTCACGCAGCTGGCCGGGGAGAGCAAGCTCGACCCCGTGATCGGTCGCGAGAAGGAGATCGAGCGCGTGATGCAGGTCCTCTCGCGCCGGACGAAGAACAACCCGGTGCTGATCGGCGAGCCGGGCGTCGGCAAGACCGCCGTCGTCGAGGGCCTGTCGCAGGCGATCGTGAAGGGCGAGGTGCCCGAGACCCTCAAGGGCAAGCAGATCTACACGCTGGACCTCGGCGCACTCGTCGCCGGCTCGCGCTACCGCGGTGACTTCGAGGAGCGCCTGAAGAAGGTCCTGAAGGAGATCAAGACGCGGGGCGACATCGTGCTGTTCATCGACGAGCTGCACACGCTCGTCGGCGCGGGCGCGGCCGAGGGCGCGATCGACGCGGCCTCGATCCTGAAGCCGATGCTGGCGCGCGGTGAACTCCAGACGATCGGCGCCACCACGCGGGACGAGTACCGCAAGCACCTCGAGAAGGACGCGGCGCTCGAGCGGCGCTTCCAGCCGATCGAGGTCGCCGAGCCGACCGTGCCGCACACGATCGAGATCCTGAAGGGCCTGCGGGACCGCTACGAGGCCCACCACCGCGTGACCTACACCGACGAGGCGATCGTCGCGGCCGCGAACCTCGCGGACCGCTACATCTCGGACCGGTTCCTGCCCGACAAGGCGATCGACCTGATCGACGAGGCCGGCTCGCGGATGCGGATCCGCCGCATGACCGCGCCGCCCGACGTCCGCGAGATCGACGAGAAGATCGCGGAGGTCCGCCTGAAGAAGGAGTCCGCGATCGACGGCCAGGACTTCGAGTTGGCGGCGCACCTGCGCGACGAGGAGCGGCAGCTCCAGGAGGAGCGCAGCCGCCGCGAGCAGTCGTGGAAGGCCGGCGAGATGGACATCCTCTCCGAGATCGACGAGGAGGAGATCGCCGAGGTGCTGTCCATCTGGACCGGCATCCCGGTCTTCAAGCTCACCGAGGAGGAGACGGACAAGCTGCTGCGCATGGAGGACGAGCTCCACAAGCGCTACGTGACGCAGAACGAAGCCGTCTCGGCGGTGTCGCGCGCGATCCGGCGGACGCGGTCCGGCCTGAAGGACCCGCGCCGGCCGAGCGGTTCGTTCATCTTCCTCGGTCCCTCGGGCGTCGGGAAGACCGAGCTGTCGAAGGCCCTCGCCGAGTTCCTGTTCGGGGACGAGGACGCGCTGATCCAGCTCGACATGTCCGAGTACATGGAGAAGCACACGGTCAGCCGCCTGATCGGCTCGCCTCCGGGCTACGTCGGCTACGAGGAGGGCGGCCAGCTCACCGAAGCGGTCCGCCGCAAACCGTTCAGCGTGATCCTGTTCGACGAGATCGAGAAGGCGCACCCGGACGTGTTCAACACGCTCCTGCAGATCCTGGAGGACGGGCGCCTGACCGATTCGCAGGGCCGCACGGTCGACTTCAAGAACACGATCATCATCATGACCTCGAACCTCGGCACGCGGGATATCGCCAAGGGGATCGGCGGCATCGGGTTCGCGTTCGAGAAGGCGGGCGGCACGGACTCGTACGACCGCATGCGCGGCAACGTGATGGAGGAGCTCAAACGGCAGTTCCGACCGGAGTTCCTCAACCGCATCGACGAGGTCATCGTCTTCCACACGCTGACGCAGGAGGACGTGAAGCAGATCGTCGACCTGATGATGAAGCGGGTCGAGGAGCAGCTGAAGTCGAAGGACATCGACATCGAGCTGACGGACGCCGCGCGGACGCTCCTGGCGCTGCGGGGCTACGACCAGACGCTCGGCGCGCGGCCGCTCCGCCGGACGATCCAGCGACTCGTCGAGGATCCGCTTGCGGAGAAGCTCCTCTACAAGGAGTTCCGTGCCGGCGAGACGGTGGTCGTCGACGCGGTCGACGACGAGATCACGTTCGAACACGGCGGGGCCGACATGTTCCCGCCGGACGCGCCACCGGTCGAGCTCGCCGGCTCTACCGAGTAGTCCCCTCCGCCTCAGCCCGAGGGGCGCCCCACCAGCACGGCGTCACCGGACGGCATCCACGACACAGGCTCGCGTGTGCTCGCGACCTGCACGCCGAGGTCGTCTCCGATGCCGGTCCGAGCGTCGATCACCACGACCGTCAGGCCGATGTTCAGGACCGCGATCGTGCTGCCGTCGGGCGAGAACCGCGGCGACCAACCCTGGGGAGCGCCCGGGATCCGCCGGAGGTCGCCGCCGTCGGCGTTCATCTCGACGATCGCGCCGTCGTGGACGAACGCGATCGTGCCGTCCGGCGCGACCGTCGGCGCCTGATCGGGCACGTCGTTGCGGGTCAGTCGCGTCGGTGTGCCGCCTGTGGCGGGGATGCTCCAGATCTCCTGCGTCGGCGAGAGCCCGGCGTCGTCGGGCGGCGTGCGGCCGCTGCTGTCGTAGTAGATCGTCGTCCCGTCCGGCGACCACGCCGGGTACTCGTTCTGCGTGCTGCTGGCGGTCAGTCGCCGTGGGTGGGAACCGTCCGCGCCCACGACGTAGATCTCCTCGAAGCCGTTCGAGACGCCGGCAAAGGCGATCTTCCTCCCGTCAGGTGACCACGCGGGCATCTCGACGAGCGCGGGGCTGGTGGCGGTGTGGAGCGTCACGTAGTGCGATCCGGTGCCGTCGGTGCGCACCACCACCAGGCGCGGGCCGGGCGTGCAGGCGCCGCAGTTGCCGACGTCGATCGATCCCGTGACGTACACGATCTGGGTGCCGTCGGGCGAGACGGTCACGTTCCAGGCGTCGGACGGGAGGAACCCGAACGTCCGCCGGATGATCCCGTCGGTGCCGACGACGGTCGGGACGAGCGACGCCGCGCCGACGTGCGGCGTCGGGGTCTGCGCCGAGCCGAGGTCGCTCCGGTGGGCCGCGGCGCCCGCCGCCACGACGACCGTCCCGACCGTCATCGCCGCGACCAGCGCGTACACGCCCGCCTTCCGACGGTTGTTCCGTCGGCGCTGCCGCCGGCTCTGGCGATCGAGCGCTCCGGGATCGGGACGCACCTCCTGCGTGACCAAGCGGAAGACTTCGTGGACATCAGGCATCCAGGTCTCCTTCCGCCGCTCGGAGGGCGCGCCGGCCCTGGGTGGCGAGGGTCCGCACCGTCCCCGGACGGACCCGCAGGATCTGCGCGGCCTGCTCGGACGGGTAGCCCAGCAGGTCGACGAGCACGAGGGCGGCCCGCTGGCGCGGCGTGACCCGCAGCAGGAGCTGGCGCACGTCCGCCCGGATCTCTGCGTCGAGGTAGTCGTCGCGGGCCTCGGGAACGGGGATCGCCTTGCGGATCGCGACCGCCGCCCGCCGATGCCTGCTCCGGAAGCCGTTCAGGGCGACGCGGAACAGGTACCCGGTGGGGTCGCTGATCCTGGGATCGTCCCATCGCTCCCAGAGCTTCAGGAAGGCGTCCTGCATCAGCTCCTCCGCGTCGTGCCGGTTCCCGCTCACGAAATAGAGCGCCTTGAAGAGGCGGTCGTGCTCCTCCTCGAAGAACGTGTCGAACCGCACCCGCGTTTCGACACGTTGCGTGGAGAGCCTCACCACCTCACCCTCTGCCTGCATGGACCATGGACGCACGAGGGCCATGGTGCGCTGAAGCGGGGGCCGAGGGAAATCGGAGAGCGGGGCGGATCGCCCCGCTCTCCGATCGCCGAACGCCAGTCCGTCGCTAGTCGTAGCGGTTGACCAGCAGCTCGGTGTTCGACACCCACTGCGGGCCATTGAGGTCGGTCAGGACCTGGACACCGGTCCTCGCGGCCTCGCCGGTGTTGAGGTTCAGGATCTCGACGTCCATCACCGGTCCGAACGGCACGTTCGTGCCCGTGTACCTCAGGAAGGCGATCCTCGATCCGTCCGGCGACCACGCGGGCGCCCATGCGCCGCCGTCGCCCGTGTACACGCGGTGGGCGTGCTTGCCGTTCGCGTTCATGATCCAGAGCTCCCCGCCGTGGAAGTAGGCGATCCGGTCGCCGCCGGGAGACCATGTCGGCTCGTAATCGCTCACATGGTCGTTCGTGAGGCGGGTGGGGGTTCCGCCGCTGGCGGGGATCGTGTAGATCTCGCCGTCGGGTTCGCCCCCGTCGTCGCCGGCCTTCGAGCCGCTCCAGTACACGAGCTTCGAGCCGTCGGGTGAGAACTGCGGTCGGTAGGCCCCTCCCGTTTCGTCATGGGTGAGCTGACGCCCGTGCGAGCCGTCGGCGTTCATCACGAACAGGTCGCCCTTCGACGAGTAGGCGATCCGGCTCCCGTCCGGGTTCCAGGACACGCCCGCGTGTCCGTCGCCGTGGTCCCCCGAGAGAGGGACCAGGGTCCGCGGAGCCGTCCCGTCGGGCGCGGCCGTGCCGATCGAGCCCAACGGACCGGAATAGGCGACCATCAGACCGGTGGGGGAGAGCTGCAAGCCGTTCTGGTCGGTGAAGATCGCCGCGAACTGCTCGGTGGGCTTCCCGTCGGTTCCGACGATCTGCGCGCCGATCGGCGGCGTGGTGTTGAACGCCGGACTCTGGCTGACGTTGCCCCCGCCGGCCGGCCCGCCGGTGTCGTTCGCAGGTCGGGTGACCGCGAACACCAACGCCAGCGCCGCGGCGATCGCGACGACCGCGGCGATCGCGCCGGCCCGCCGCTTCCGTTTGACCGCGTCCTGCCGCTTCCGCTGCCGCTCCAGCGCATCCGGCTGCGGCGGGCTCTGCTTGACGACCATCTCGTAGACCTCCTTGATGTCCGGCATCACGCCTCCCTCAGCGCCGCTCGGCCTTGGGACGCGAGCACTCTGACCGTGGTCGGCTTGATGCCGAGGATCTGGGCAGCCTGCTCGGAGCCGTAGCCGAAGATCTCGGTCAGGACGAGCGCGGCCCGCTGCCGCGGCGGCAAGCCGAGCAGCATCGTGCGCACGTCCTCCCGGAGGTCGATCTCATCGAACGGATCGCCGGGGTCACCGATCGGGATCAGCTTCCTGGCGGCGAGCCTCGTTCGACGGGTCCGCATCCGGAACCCGTTCATCGCGACGCGGAACAGGTATGCGGTGGGGTCCTGGATCGAATCGATCTGGTCCCATCGCTCCCACAGCTTCAGGAACGCGTCTTGGGTGAGCTCCTCTGCGTCGTGGGCGCTCCCCGTCACGAAGAACAGCGCTCGGTACAGGCGGTCGTGCAGGTCGAGGAAGAGATCGTCGAAGCTCGCCGGGGTCTCGGGCGCCTCGGCCCTCGGCGGGAACGCCACGATGTTCTCTTCTGCTTGCACGCCCCCATGGATGCGTATGAGGGCATGTTCGTTTAGGCGAGCCGCGTCATGCTCTCCGGGCGTGCGCCGGCGCTACGCGGTGCGCGCGGCCGGGGAGGCGGGGGCGTACGCGGCCCGCAATGCCCGCAGGCCGTCCACCAGGTGCTCGACGTCCACCGCCGTGAGCGCCCGGACGCGCTGTCCGACCAGCGTCCGGAAGGCGGCGCGCCATCGTGCGGCTTCGCGCCGGCCGGCCGCGGTAGGCAGGACCCGGACCAACCGCTGGTCGCTCGCGTCTTCGACCTTGCGGACCAACCCGTCGCGGACCAGGTCGGCGGCGAGCAGCGAGATCTGGCTCTTCGGGATCGTGAGCAGTCGGCCGAGCTCGTTCATCGTGATGCCGGGCTCCCGTGTGACGCGCAGCAGGACGACGACGTGGCGTGTGAACGGCGGCAGCCCCATGTCCTCGGCCCGTTCGCGGAGCTCGGCCTTCATCATCCCGTTCACCTCGCGGAGGAGGTCGACGACCTCCTCCTCGGGTGCGCGGGTCGTTCGAGAATGAACGTTCATCTTCGAACGAGTATAGTCCCCTCATGGACACGATGCTTGAGCTCGGCGCCCCGGTCATCGTTGCCAAGGACCTCCGCAAGCGCTACGGCGACGTCGAGGCCGTGCGCGGCGTGGATCTGGCGGTGGGGACCGGGGAGACGTTCGGGTTCCTGGGGCCGAACGGCGCCGGGAAGACCACGACGATCTCGATCCTCTGCACGTTGCTGTCCCCCTCCTCGGGCGCGGCCGCCGTCGCGGGCTTCGACGTGGTGTCGCAACGCCTCGAGGTGCGGCGCCGGATCGGGCTCGTGTTCCAGGAACCGACCCTGGACGAGTACCTGACGGCCGAGGAGAACCTGCGGTTCCACGCCGAGCTCTACGGTGTGCCGAAGGCGGAGACGGCTCCGCGCGTCGAGCAGGTGCTGCGGATGGTCGGGCTGTGGGAACGGCGGGCGCACGTCGTCTCGACGTTCTCGGGCGGGATGAAGCGGCGGCTCGAGATCGCGCGCGGTCTCCTGCATTCACCCCGGGTGCTGTTCCTCGACGAGCCCACCGTCGGCCTCGATCCGCAGACGCGCGCCCACATCTGGAACTACATCGAGGAGCTGAAGGAGCGCGAGGCGGTCACGATCTTCCTCACGACCCACTACATGGACGAGGCGGAGCACTGCGACCGGATCGCCATCATCGACGGCGGCCAGATCGCCGCGCTCGACACGCCGGAGGCCCTGAAGGCGAACGTCGGCCAGGACCGGGTCGAGATCCGGACCGCCGACGACGACGCCGCGATCGCGACGCTCGGGGACCGCTTCGGACTGGAGGCGTCGGTCGCGGAGGGCGCGGTGCGCGTGTACGTCCCGCACGGAGCGGAGTTCGTCCCGACGCTGTTCGCCGAGCTCGGCGTCCCGATCCTGTCGGTGAACGTCGCGGCCCCGACGCTCGATGACGTGTTCATGGCGTACACGGGCCGCACGATCCGCGATGCCGAGGCGACCTCGACGGAGCGCCTCGGCAGCTCGCCGTTCATGCGAAGGAGGCGACGCTGATGAGCACGACGGCGATCGAGATCGCGCCGGTCCGCCTGGCTGGCGGTGGCTGGCGCGATGACTGGCGGACCGTCCGCGTGGTGTGGAAGCGAGAGCTGATCCGATTCCGGCGGAACCGGATCCGGATCGTGACGTCCCTCGCGCAGCCGATCCTGTTCCTGTTCGTGTTGGGCACCGGCCTGTCGAGCCTCGTCGGGACCTCCCGGAGCAGCGGCATCGACTATCGGACGTTCGTGTTCCCGGGCGTGCTGACGATGACGGTCCTGTTCACCGCGACGTTCTCCGCGGTCTCGATCGTCTGGGACCGCGAGTTCGGGTTCCTTCGCGAGATGCTCGTCGCGCCCGCTCGCCGGGGCGCGATCATCGTCGGCAAGGCCGTCGGCGGCGCCACCGTGGCCACGATGCAGGGCTGCATCATGCTGGCGCTGGCCGGCCTGGTCCACATCCCGTACTCGATCCCGCTGTTCGTGGTGCTGATCTTCGAGATGGCCCTGGCGGCCTTCATGCTGACCGCGTTCGGGCTGATGCTCGCCTCGGGGATCCAGCAGGTCGAGTCGTTCCAGGTCGTGGTGCAGTTCTTCGTGATGCCGATGTTCTTCCTGGCCGGCGCGCTCTTCCCGCTGGCCGGGCTGCCGGTCTGGCTGTCGATCCTGACACGGCTCGACCCGCTGGCCTACGCCGTAGACCCGATGCGCCGGGCGGTCTTCCTCGCGGTCGGCGTGCCCCCGGCCGCGATGCACGCCCTCGTGCCGGGCATCTCGTGGTTCGGGTGGCGGGTCCCCACGGCGCTCGAGGTGCTGATCGTCGGCGTCCTCGGCGTCACGCTCACCGTGATCGCCGCGTTCCGCTTCGCGAAGACCGAGTAGCCGTCAGATCGTCAGCCCGCGCAGCTCCTCGGGCACGAGGTCCGCGAACGTCCAGCCGGTCCACAGATCCTTCGCGAGCCGCTCCCAGGGACGGTGGAACCCGCGGTGCTCGAACCACTCGCCGATGCGGACGAGGTCCCGCTCCAGGAACGCGTGCGCGTGCCGGTTCTTCTTCGGATCGACGGCCTGCGGGAAGTCGATCAGGGTGAGCTCGCCGTCCCAGACCAGCACGTTGTACGCGGAAAGGTCGCCGTGCACGATGTCGCGATACAGCAGGTGCTGGATCGCGCGATGCAGCTGATCCCAGATCGCCTCGAGCTCGTCGCGGTCCTCGTGCTCGTATTCCTGCAGGCGCGGGGCCGGCACGCCGACGTCGCCGATGTACGTCATGAGGATCGCGTCGTCGGTCCCCTCGATCGGCCGGGGGACCGGGGCGTCGACGACCCAGAGCTTCTTCAGCGTCTCCCATTCGCGGGAGACCCAGATCGACCCCTGGACCTGCCGGCCGAACGCCGTCTTGCGTTCGAGCGCGGCGCGGATCCGCCGTTCCTTGATGAACTCGCCGTCGCGGTACAGGCCCTCGTCGCGGAAATCCCGCCGGTCGAGGGGGTGGTAGATCTTCAGCGCCGCAAGTTCCTCGCCGGTGGTGCGCGGGTTCGCGCGGCACAGGTGGACGCTCGCCTCCTTGCCCTGTTTCAGGGGCAGGAGGACCTTCTCGATGAGCCCTTCGTCGAAGAAGTGCTCGAACGTTTCGTCGCGCACGGTGGTTGCTCCTTCATGAGGACGTGGACGTAGGGGAACCGCGTCCTTCCGGGAGCCGGTGCGCAGCTGCTCAGCGCGAGCTGGCGGTGGAGGGGCGCGGGTGCGTGAGAACGACGACGGAGACATCAGCCATCGCTGCGTCCCTCCTTTCGAACAACGGGCGAGCGGTGGACCGCTCGCGAACGACCGCGAGTGTACCTATTCGAGAGCCGTCAGGCCAGGATCCAGTTGCACGAGCAGCTCGATCCGCTCGACCACCGCGAGCGGGATGTGCGTCACGGCCCGGAAGCCCTCGCCGTCGGGCAGGACCTCCTGCGCGAGCGAGATGAACGTGGGGCCGTCGGTGACGAGGAACCCGATCGTGTGGACCAGGTAATCGGGCCGGCGCTCGTCGGTGCTCTTCTGCTCGAAGTCGAAGAACGCGTCGCGCCAGGTCACCAGGACCAACCGGTGCTCGGGCTCGGTGCCCGGCTGCGCCGAGGCGCCGTTGTCCGTCCGCTCGACACCTTCCAAACCCACGTTGACGACCCGCACCGTGACCTCCTTCCACACCGGATATCGGCACGCGCGGGGCCAGGTCGAGGGCCCGGCGACGGTTCCATCCGTTCGGAACGGATGAGGTCCGATGGGCCTCACCCGTGGGAGCGGACAACGCTACCGGCCGGGGGTGACACGACCTACCTCGACGGGGTGGTCCGCGTGTCGGTGGTCCTCGCTACGGTCGGCCGGTGACGAAGGTGCGGGTGCGCTACGTCTGCGCCGACTGCGATCAGCAGCTCGCGCAGTGGGCCGGGCGCTGCCCGGGCTGCGGCGGCTGGGGAACCGTCCAGGAGGTCCGCGGTTCTGCCGGATCGGGGTCGGCGGGCTCTCCGGACCCGCTGCCGCTGTCGTTCGGCGACGGGGCGCCGGAGGAGCGCGTGGCCACGGGTCTTCCCGATCTCGACCGCGTCCTCGGCGGCGGGCTCGTGCCCGCCTCGGTGATCCTCCTCGCCGGGCCGCCGGGGATCGGCAAGTCCACGCTGCTGCTCCAGCTGCTCGGGAGCCTCACGGCCGCCGGCCGGTCCTGCCTGCTGGTCTCGGGGGAGGAGTCGCGGGCACAGGTGGCCGCCCGGGCCGGCAGGCTCGGCGTTCCCGGCGACGCGCTCGCGTTCGCGCCCGGGCGTGAGCTCCCCGCCGTGCTGGACGCGGCCCGCGGAACCACGCCGTTCCTGCTCGCCGTCGATTCCATCCAGACGCTCCGGGATCCCTCCGGCAACCAGATGCCCGGCGGGGTCTCGCAGGTCCGCATCTGCACGGACGCCTTGGCGGGTCTCGCGAAGGAGTCCGGCATCGCGGTCGTGCTCACCGGGCACGTGACGAAGGACGGGGACCTCGCGGGGCCGAGGGCGCTCGAGCACGCGGTGGACGTCGTGCTCACGTTCGACGGCGATCCACGCTCGGGCCTTCGGGTGCTCTCGGGCGGGAAGAACCGGTTCGGCGCCGAGGGCGAGGCGGCATGGTTCGAGATGGCGGCCGACGGGCTGCACACCATCGATCCGGCTCGCCTGCTCGTGTCGGACCAGCGGGTGGCCGGCGCGGCGGTCGCCCTGCTGCAGGCGGGGCGCCGCGCGCTCGCCGTCGAGATCCAGGCGCTCGTGGGAGCCACGGAGGGACCCGCCCGGCGCCAGGCGACCGGCATCGACCCGCGCCGGTTCCAGCTGGTGGCCGCCGTCCTTGATCGGGCGGCGGGGTTCCCGCTGGGCCGCTCGGAGCTCTTCGGCGCGGCCTCGGGCGGCGTCCGGGTGGACGACCCCGCCTGCGACCTGGCCGTCGCGGCCGCATTGGCCTCGGCCGCCTCCGGCTGCGCCGCGCCGGCCGGGGCCGCGTTCGTCGGCGAGGTCGCCCTGACCGGCCTGGTGCGGCCGGCCTCGGGGTTGCCGCAGCGGCTGGCGGCCGCCCGGGCCGCCGGATCCACCGTGGTCTTCGCGAACGCGCCGGCGTCGGTCGGCGCCGAGGGCGTCGCGATCCATCCCGTCGCGCACGTGCGCGACGCGCTCGGATGGGCGCTCCGACCTGCGGGAACCCGTTCGCGCGCGGTTGCGTCGTAGGTCCTTCGGGCCGTTCGCAGCCCCTCTGACCTGCGGTTTTCGGTTGCGCCGGAAGGGGTCCGCGTGCTACCCTATGGCATCCCGGCTGGCGGCCCGCTTCGATAGGGAGGTTTCGTGACGTTCCGTAAAGGCGACACGGTCGTGCACCCTGAACACGGTGCTGCAGTGGTCGAAGAGGTCCGCATCAGGGAGTTCCTGGGCGAGAAGCGGAAGTACCTGGTCCTGCGGGTCGTCTACGGCGATCTGACCGTGCTGGTCCCCATCGATTCCACCGAACAGGTCGGGCTCCGCCCCTGCGTCAGCAAGAACGAGGTCAAGAAGGTCCTCAAGGTGCTGACCGAGGACGAGACCGCGGTCGCCGCCAACTGGAGCCGCCGCTTCAAGAACAACCTGGAGAAGCTGCACTCGGGCGACCCGTACGAGGTCGCCGAGGTGCTCCGGAACCTCGCCATCCGTGACCGCGAGAAGGGCCTGTCGGCCGGCGAGAAGCGGATGATCACGAAGGCGCGGCAGATCCTCATCTCCGAGCTGTCGTTCGCGACCGGGAAGTCCGACGACGAGGCCGAGATCATGATCGACGGCATCCTCGACGACGCGCACGGGGCCAAAGCGACGGCCATCGAAGCCTGACCGCCGTTCGAAATCCGTTCCACTCCGGCACATCCCCTCAGGTTCGTTCGTCGTGCGTCCGATGACCTAGGCGCGGGGGGAACCGCCCGCCTGCGCGAGACCGAAGGGCGCGCATGACCGAGGAAGACGGCCGAAGGGCAACGCTCCGCGGGCGCTTGGTGGAGGGCGTCCGCCTGATCTTCGTGGCGGTGTTCGGGGCCGTCGGCTATCAGCTCGGAACGCTCGCCACCGGGTCGACGGGCGGCGCCGCGCTCCTGTACGTGTTCCTGGGCGCCGCATCCGGGTACGTGCTGGGCGGCGTGCTCGGGCGGCTGACGCTCCAGGCGGTCCGCGGCATCGAGACGGAGTTCGCACGCCGCCCGGCCGCCGAGCTGGCGGGGGGCGTCGTCGGCGTCATCCTGGGGCTCGTCATCGCGATCCTCCTGTCCGCCCCGCTGCTGCTGATCCCCGTGCAGTTCGCGTGGCCGGCGATCGTGTTCATCTTCCTGGTGCTCGGATCGTTGGGTCTGCGCCTGGGCCAGGCGAAGTACGAGGACCTGTTCGCGTTGTTCGGCATCAAACCGCGCGCCACGGGCCGTTCCACCGCCGACCTGCACGTGGTGGACACGAGTGCGCTGATCGACGGCCGGATCGTGGACCTCGTCTCGACCGGATTCATCTCCGGGACGCTGCTGTTGCATGAGGGCGTCCTGCACGAGCTCCAGGCGATCTCGGACTCCTCCGATCCAAAGCGCCGGGTCCGTGGCCGGCGCGGCCTCGACATCCTGGTGGAGCTCCAGAAGGCGCCGACGGTCCAGTTCCAGCTCGTCGAAGAGGCGGGCGTCCTGGACGTCGACGCGGCGCTCGTGCGTCTGGCGCGCGAGAGCGGCGCGTCGCTGATCACCGTCGATCACAACCTGGCGAAGGTGGCCGAGGCCGTCCGCGTGCCCGTCGCACAGATCAACGCACTGGCGACGAAGTTCCGGATCCCGTACTCGGCGGGCGACGAGCTGCTCGTGCGCCTGGTGAAGGAGGGACGCGAGCACGGCCAGGGGGTCGGCTACCTCGACGACGGCACGATGGTCGTCGTCGAAGAGGCCTCGGCGATGATCGGCTCGCAGATCGAAGCCCGCGTCCGCAACGTGATCCAGACGACCACCGGTCGGATGATCTTCGCGAGCGTCGAAGCGACCGAGCCCGCGCCGCATTGAGCGGTAGCTGACGGCGGCGTCGCGCCCGGTCGCCCGGGGTCTGCCATGCTTCGAGCGTGACCGAGGGAGAGGTTCGCGCGGCCGCGATCGTGCTCGCCGCCGGGGCCGGCAGGAGGATCGGCGCCGAACGGCCGAAGGCGTTCCTGCCGATCGGCGATCGGCCGATGCTCGCCGTCGCCGCGGCAGCGGCCGCCGCCTCGCCGGCGATCGAGGCGATCGTGGTCGCGGCCCCCGCGGGCTTCGAGGACGAGGCGCGCGCGTGCCTCGAGGGTCTTCCGGTCCCCTCGGAGGTCGTGACCGGCGGGAGCTCGCGGCAGGCGTCGGTCCGCGCGGCGCTCGCCGCCCTGGGTGAGGGGATCGGCATCGTGGTGGTGCACGATGCCGCCCGCCCCTTCGCGCCGCCGGATCTGTTCACCGAGGTCGTGCGGGCGGTCGCCGAGGGCGCGGACGGCGCGATCCCGGTGGAACCCGTCACCGACACGGTGAAACGGATCGTCGGCGGCCACGTCGTGGGGACCGTGCCGCGCGACGACCTGGGGATGGCGCAGACGCCGCAGGCGTTCGGCCTGGTCGCGCTCCGGGCGGCCCACGACCGCGCCGCCGAGGCCGGGAAGCACGTCACGGACGACGCGGCCCTGCTCGAGATGGACGCCACGGTGATCGCGGTCGTCGCCGACCCGATGAACGTGAAGATCACGACGATGCTCGACCTCGCGCGCGCCGACGCGCGGATGGGTGGACTGCGTGCCTGAGGGCGTGCCCCGCACCGGGCTGGGGTTCGACGTCCATCGATTCACGTCGGACCGCGAGCTATGGCTCGGCGGCGTGTTGTTCGACGGCGAGGACGGGCTCATGGGCCATTCGGACGGCGACGTCGTGTGTCACGCGGTCGCCGACGCGCTGCTTGGCGCCGCGGCGCTGGGCGACGTGGGCGAGCACTTCCCCGAGGACGATGCGTCGTTCGAGGGGATCTCCGGGCTGGACCTGCTGGACGCGGTGCGCGGGCTCCTGGAGGCAGCCGGGTTCCGGCCGTCATCGTTCGACGTGACGGTCGTGTGCGACCGGCCGCGGATCGCGACGCGTCGGAACGACATGCGCTCCGCGATGGCCGGCGTCCTGGACCTCGCGATCGATCGGTGCTCCGTGAAGGCCACGCGACCCGAAGGGCTCGGGCTCGCCGGCGACGGCGTCGGCTGTCTGGCCGTCGCGGTGGTCGTGTGACCTCGAACGGCGCGTCGGTCGTCGGCGGGAAGCGGGCGGTCCTCGAGGCGATCCGCGCCGGCGTCGCGAGCGAGGTCCTGGTGTCGGAGGGCGCCCGCCGGAACGACGCGATCCGCGACGTCCTTTCGTCGGCGGCGCGAGGCGGTGTCCCCGTGACGGAGGTCGACCGCGCGGAGCTCGACGGCCTGGCCGCCGACCATCGCGGGATCGCCGCGCGCGTGACCTCCGATCCAGACGCCGCTCCGTTGACGGAACGGGACCTCGGGAGCCGCGCGTGGGCGGAGGACGCGATCGCGGTCGTCCTTGACGGGGTCGAGGACCCGCAGAACCTCGGCGCCGCCGCGCGCTGCGCCGAGGCGGCAGGCGCCGCCGTGTTGGTCACACGGACCCATCGCGCCGCCCCGATCTCGCCGGCGGCGATCCGTGCGTCGGCCGGCGCGCTCCTGCACGTCCCCACGGCGCGCGTCGCGAACATCTCCCGTGCGATCGACCGGCTCCGCGACGCCGGCTTCACGGCCGTGGGGCTCGACGGCGACGCGGAGCGCTCGATCTACGACGAGCCGTGTCCGGGCGGCTGTGTCGCGCTCGTGGTGGGCGCCGAGGGATCGGGGCTGTCGCGCCTGGTCCGCGAACGATGCGACCTGCTCGTCTCGCTGCCGATGCGCGGCCGGGTGGGGTCGTTGAACGCGTCTGCCTCGCTCGCGGCGGCGCTGTACGCATACGTCCTTCCGGCGAGGGCCGGAGCCGCGACGAGCCCGGGGTAGACTCGGGCTCCGGCCGGCGTGGCGCAGTCCGGTAGCGCAACCGACTTGTAATCGGTAGGTCGTCGGTTCGAATCCGACCGCCGGCTCCACATCAGGACGTGGACGCGGCTCCCGTGATGTCGCGGATGGCGCGAAGCACCCTGAACTGCACTTCATCGGCGGATCGGGAGTCGACCAACCAGACCGTGAGTCGTCGGAGATCGGGCCTCGTCACCAGCGCCCGGTAGAAGTCGGTCGGACGATCGGCGGCCATCGCTTCCAGCTCGGCAAGGCCATCGGGCCCGAACGTTGCAAGCACGGCTCGAACAGGAGCGTCTTCGTCCATCATTCGCCGGGCCCCTTCGACCGACGGGCAGGCGCAGGACGCTACCTATCGGCGCAGTGCCTTGGCTACCCGCTTCATCCAACGTTCACCCGCCCGATGAGGGGTGTTCCTCGTTCCAGGTCAGCGGGCGGCGCTCGCCGATCAGGAGTACAGTCGTCCACGTGACCCGCGAACGAGACCGCGCCATCAAGCAGGCGTGCGACGAGTGGGGACCGGTCTTGAAGCGTCTCGTCCGTGAGCGGGGGATGACGGCATCGCCGCCCACCCGGGACGACGAAGACCTGGTGGAGCTCACGACCCAGCTCGACGAGTCGCTCCAGCTCATCAGGATCGATCAGCAGGAGCGCGATCGGCTTCCGGACATCGAGGCCACGCTGCGTGCCGAAGGCGTCCCCGAGGCGCAGATCAAGGAAGAGGCGGCGAAGACGCAGGAGAACGTGGACCGCCTGGGCGGCGAGGTGGACGTCATCCTCGACTACCCGCGAACGGTGCGCGACATCGAACGCCTGTTGTCGTACATCCGGGCAACCCCGTAGACGCAACGAGAACACCACTTCGCTCGGACCGGTGATACCTCACCGCATCGATATGCTCGGTTGCGTGCCCGACGAACGCCCCGACGCTCGTTCCAGGCCGGCCGGGGACCGATGACCTCGGATCCGCATCCGCGGCCGGTCAGTCGCCGCCGGTTCCTCGAGCGCTCGGCGATGGCGGTCGCCGGCGGCGTCCTGTTCTCGTGCACCGGCGGCAAGGTCGTGCCGCGGGTCAGCCCCTCGAGCACCCCCGCCGCGCGTCGCGACACGCGCTGGCCCATCAAGCACGTGATCTACCTGATGCTCGAGAACCGGAGCTTCGACAACCTCTTCGGCCGGTTCCCGGGCGTGAACGGGGCGAAGGTCGGCAACATGCTCGGCCAGGAGAAGCCGCTCCTGCGCTGCCCGGACTGGCTCCCGGGGGATCTGGCGCACGACCGGGCCTCGGCGGTCGGGGAGTACAACGGCGGCCGCAACGACGACTTCGGCATCGCCACCTACGGCGATCCGTTCGCGTACACGCAGTTCTTCGGTCCGGAGATCCCCGCCTACTGGCACTGGGCACGTGAGTTCGCGATCAGCGACAACTTCTTCGCGTCGGTGCTGGGCCCATCCCTGCCGAACCACTACTTCTTCATCGCCGGCCAGTCCGGCGGAACGGTCGACAACCCCGAGAACATCTCAGGCCGCCCGTCCGAGGCCACGGCCGGGCAGCCCGGCGGCGGGCACTTCAAGAGCTGGGGATGCGACGCGCAGTCGAAGCCCGGCGAGCAGGTCTACGTGGTCACCGTCGACGCGCAGGGCCAGGAGACGAACCGCGGACCCTGCTTCGACTTCCCGACGGTCGGCGGGCAGCTGACGCGCCACGGCATCGACTGGCGCTACTACGCCCCCCTCCCCGGCTACCTGGGGTATATGTGGAACGCGTACAACGGGATCGACGAGGTGTTCCACACCGATCTGTGGAACGAGCACGCGCAGCACAACATCGACGACCTGGCTCGCGACATCGCGGCGGGCGACCTGCCGCCGGTCACCTGGGCAGTCCCGCACTTCCAGCTGTCCGATCATCCGCCGTCGTCCTCGTCGTTCACGCACAACTGGGTGATGGACGTCGTGAACGCGCTGATGCGGAGCGACCTCTGGAAGGACACCGTCCTGTTCCTCACGTGGGACGAGTGGGGCGGCTTCTACGATCACGTGCCGCCGCCGCAGGTCGACCCCTACGGGCTCGGCTTCCGGGTGCCACTCCTGACGATCAGCCCGTACACGCGCCGCGGCGTGATCGACGACGAGCTGGGCGAGTTCTCGACCCCGTTGCGGTTCATCGCGGACAACTGGGGGTTGCCCCACCTGACCCCGAGGATCGCGAAAGCGCACAACATGCGCCACATCTTCGACTTCCACGCGAAGCCGCGCCCACCCGTGATGGCGACGCAGCGCGCGAAGACGTTCGGGAACCCGTACACGTTCCCGACGAACTTCCCCGACTGGCCGCCCGGGACCGTCCCCGTCACGGACCCGTTCCTCTAGCGGCGCGTCCGCGCCGCCACGGTTTACGCTACCCGCCACACGTCGTGGGAGGTCTCGTGAAGAGGATCGTGGTGCCGCTCGGCGTGCTCGTGGCGGCGCTCCTGCAGCTCGCCGCCGCGCAGGCTGCCGGCGCGGCCGGATCGGGGGCCACCATCGCGCCCGCCCCGGCGACGGCCTCGGCGACGTCGTCGGGCGGCGGGCATGCGTTCCTGATCTTCGTGTTCTTCATCGCGATCGCGATCTTGATCGTCGTCGGTGCGCTCGCGTTCCGGCGCTTCGCGCAGGGATCGGAGTCGTGACCTAAGGGGCGTAGGCCGGCGCGGCGGGGCCGGCGCCCAAGGCGCCCTGCCGCTCGTTCGAACACTTGCCGGTCAGGAAGACGAGCGAGCCGATCACGAGCCACCCCCAGAGCAGGGCGATCAGGAGCCGTCGCACGAGGCCGAGCATAACCGGCGGCCCGCGCCGTCAGCGTCGAAGCACGGCGCCGTTGCGGTGGATCCGTGACGCGTCGCTCGGCTCCCACGCCACGGTCCCGTTCACGACCACGAGCTCGATGCCGACGGGGAACGCGTGCGAGGCCTCGTAGGTCGACACGTCGCGGACCCCCGCCGGATCGAACAGGACGAGGTCGGCGAACGTGCCAGCCCGCAGCACGCCGCGGTCGCGCAGGCCGAACCGCTCGGCGGGGAGCGACGTCATCTTCCGGACGACCGTCTCGAGCGGCAGGAGCGCCCGGTCGCGCGCCAGCGCCAGCGCGCGCGGGAAGGTGCCGTAGTCACGGGGATGGACGGGGTGATCCCCGCCGGTACCGTCGGGCGCCGTCGCCGACGCGTCGGAGGCCACGAAGACGGCGGGATCGCCGAGGATCGCCTCCACGTCGTCCTCGCGCATCGCGTGCCCGACGATGCTGCTGGTCGGGTCGGCGACGAGGAGCCGGACGAACGCGTCGATCGGATCCTCGCCGAGCCCCTCGGCGATCGACGCGACGTCCATCCCGTTCCAGCGCGGATCCGATGTCTGGATCACGACGATGCGCTCCCATCCGACGCCGTCGATCTCCTCGGAGACCGCGGCCTCCAGCCGCTCATGATCGGTGCGCGCAAGGCGTTCCAGGTCGCCGACGGGCGCCCACGCCGGCAGGAGCGAGGCCAGCGACGAGTTCCACGCGGTGTACGGGTACTGGTCGGCGCTGGCGTCCGGCGCGGCGTGCAGCCGCTCCAGCAGCTCCGCCGACCGCCCCCACACGTGGGCGCCGTCGCACTTGAGGTGACTGATGTGCACGGGCAGCCCCGCCCGCGCGCCGACGGTGAGGGCCTCCTCGATCGCCGCGAACAACGTGCGCGCCTCGCCGCGGATGTGGCTCGCGTAGAGGCCGCCGGCGTGCGCGGCCGCCTCCGCCACCGCGACGATCTCATCGGTCGCGCTGAAGAGACCGGGCACGTAGATGAGGCCGGTCGAGACGCCGAAGGCGCCCGCGTCGATCGCCTCCGTCACGAGCGCGCGCATCCGCGCCAGCTCCGCGGTCGTCGGCGGCCGGCGATCGAGCCCGAGGACCTCGTGGCGTACGGAGCCGTGCCCGACGAGCGTGGCAACGTTCACCGCCGGGCGGGCGGCCGCGATCGCGTCGAGGTAGTCGCCGTAGCTCGTCCACGCGG
This sequence comes from Actinomycetota bacterium, assembly GCA_035519495.1. Lineage (GTDB taxonomy): Bacteria > Actinomycetota > UBA4738 > UBA4738 > HRBIN12 > AC-51. The sequence continues at coordinate 14,574 of DATIWE010000049.1, read as the reverse complement.
GGCGGGGGACCTCCTCGACGCCGCCGTTCGCGAGCCAGATCGCGTCCGCGAGGCCCGCGAGCGGGTAGGGCGACGAGCCGCAGTTCCCGACGACCACGGTCGTCACGCCCTGCCGGATCGTGCTCGGCATCTCGGGGAGGATCAGTGGGGACAGGTCGGAATGGTTGTGCACGTCGATGAAGCCGGGCGCGAGCGCCAGACCGGCGCCGTCGATCGTTCGTGCCGCGTCGAGCATCCCACGGCCGTCGCCTTCGCCGACATCAACACGGGCAACGCGGTCGCGTTCGATCCCGATCGAGCCGACGACCGGCGGATCGCCGGAGCCGTCGAGCAGCAGCGCATCGCGGACGACGAGGTCGAGCACCGCCCGAGGCTACCCGCCGGGCAGGTAGACCCGGAACGAGGCGCCGCCGCCGGCGCGCTCCTCGATCCACGCGCGGCCGCCGTGCAGTTCCGCGAACCGCTTCACCAGGGACAGGCCGACGCCGACGCCGGGCGAATGCTCGGCGGCCGAGCCGGGCGCCTGCCGGAACGGTTCGAAGACCTCTTCACGGAGCTCGGCGGGGATCCCGGGCCCGTCGTCCTCGACCACGAGCAGGACGCCGCCGTCCAGCCCCCGCGCGCGAACCCAGACCCGTGCCTGCGGGGGCGTGTGCCGGAACGCGTTGGACAGCAGGTTCTCGACGATGCGCTCCACCTTCGGGGCGTCGACCGAGACGACGAGCGGCTCGGCCTCCACCTCGACCGCCCGATCCCGGGGGTTCTCGGTCTCCGCGACCGCCCGGAGCACGAGCGTCGCGAGGTCGGTCGGGCGGCGTTGCGGCGAGACGATGCCGCGCTGGAGCCGGTCGAGGTCGAGCAGGTCGCCGAGGAGACGCTCGAGCTTCCTGGCGTTCGAGGCGATCCGCCGGACCAGGTCGATCGCGTCTTCCTTCGGCAGCTCCAGGTTCGACTGCTCCAGCGTGAGCGCGGAGCCCAGGATCGAGGTGAGGGGCGTGCGGAGATCGTGCGAGACCGCCTCCAGGAACGTGTTCTTCATGTCGTCCAGCGCGCGGAGCTGCTGAGCGGCCTCGCGCTCACGGCGGAACGCCTCGGAGTACTTCCGCTCCGAGGCCCGCAGCGCCTGTTCGGCCTGCTTGCGATCGGTGATGTCGACCATGAGCCCACGGAGCTGCCGCGGTCCCTGCGCGCCGCGGACCACGTGGACCAACTCGCGGACCCACAGGATCTCCCCGTTCGGCGCCTCCACCCGGTACTCCAGGCCGGTGTCGCGTCCTTGCTCGGTGGCCAGGCGGACGGTGGCGACGGCGTCGCCCCGGTCGTCGGGCACGATGTGGTCGCCCCACGTCCGGCCGCGCAGCGGCCACGTGGCAGCGTCCGATCCGAACACCGCCTCCGCATGTCCGCCGACGAACGTCAGCCGGAGGTCCGCCGCGTCGGCCTCCCAGAAGATCGCGTCGAGGCTCTCGACCAGCTCGTGGAACCGTTCCAGATCGGAGAGCCGTCGTGCGTTCCCGAGCGCGAGCGACGCGATGTCGGCGACCCCGCGTGCGAACGCCAGATCCGCCTCGTCGAAGCCGGGCCCCTCCGGCCGCGCCACGACGACGATCGACCCGAACCCGTCGGGATCCCACCGCAGTGGGGTGACCAGCACCTCGCCCGGCGCCACCATGAAATGGAACTCGGTGGGGACCTGCGCGACGACCTCGCGCGGGATCACGAACGGCTCGGTCTCGCTGTAGAGCAGGCCCGCCGCGACGTCCTTCGGGACCTCGGCGATCTCGGAGCGTGGCTTCGTGCGGTGCTCGCCGACCGCGTGCATCCGTGCGATCCGGAAGTTGCCCGTCTCGGGATCGCGGGTGTACGCCGCGATCGCGGCGCAGGACAGGATGGTCGGGACGGTCTCGATCGCCTGTTGGAAGATATCGCCGATGCCCCGCTGGGCGGTCAGCGCCTGCGAGAGATGCAGGAGCGCCCGCGACATCTCCGCCGCTTGGCGCTCGGCGCGGAGCAGGTCGGCGTTCTCGAAGGCGACCGCCGCGTGCGAGGCCAGCACCTCCAACAGGCGCTGGTCCTCCTCGTCGAACTGCCCGTAGCCGAGCTTCGACAGGACGATCACGCCGACGACGTCGTCGCCGCCGATCATCGGGACCGCGAGCATCGACTCGAGCAGATCCTCCTCGGTGCCGGCGATGGTGACCGAGAACGGGACCTCGCGCGCATCGGGGGTCAACAGCGATTCGCGGGTGAGCGCGACCGTTCCGGTGATGCCCTCGCCCACCCGGGTCACCAGGCTCTCGAGGTCCTCACGCTCGTACTCGGTGAGGAGCTCGCCTCGGAACGCGACCGGGAGCAGCAGGTCCTCCGCCGGGTGCATCAGGTACACGCGGCAGTTGTGGTAGTCGATGATCGTGCGGAGCTCCGCCGTGATCGCCGCGCCGATCTCCCCGACGTCGCGCAGCGCGTTCAGGGACGCCGCGAGGCTGTGCAGCATGTCGAGCTGCGCCACGGACCGGGTTCGGTCCGTCGCGGCCCGGAGCTCCCGGTCGTCGTTCGCTGCGTCAGCCACCGATCGCCTTCTCTGGCGCCTTCTCTGGCGGGATCAGCCCATGCTCTCACCCGAGCAGGGCTCCTCTAGCGGTTTCGGCGTCCGTCCGAGGGTGCTTGAACCACCTCCCCGTGGGTGGAACCCTCGCGAACCGTGACCGGAACCTCGATCCCCACGCGGGTCTCGGCCGGATCCGACCTGGACGAGCGGTCCAAGTCGATCTTGGACTTCGAACGCGAGGCATGGGCACTGACCGTGCCGAAGCACCGGGCGATCCGCGAGCGATTCGGCTTCTCGGCCGCCCGCTACCACCAGCTGTTGCTGCGCATCGTGGATCGGCCCGAGGCCCTCGCGTACGACCCGATGCTCGTGCGGCGCCTCCGCCGGATCCGCGAGGCGCGCCGCCGCCGCAGGACCGCCGAACGCCTCGGTATCCCGCTGTAGGATGGCGCCGTGAACCTCGGCACCGGCCGCATCCTCATCCTCGTCTCGCTCGTGGTCATCGGGGTCGTCGTGCTCGCGAACGGCTTCCCGGAGGGCGGCGGCGCCGTCGCTGCGCCCTCGGCCTCGCCCAGCTCGCCGGGCGCGAGCACCAGCCCGACGGGCGGAGGCTCGACCTCGCCGCAGCCGACGGCCACGCCCACGCCGCAGGTGCAGGGTGTCACGGTGATGGCGTTGAACGGCACGAACGTGACGGGCGCCGCCGCCGCGGCGCAGGCCATGCTGGTGCAGAAGGGATACTCGGCGCCGGTCGCCGCCGCCGACGCGCCGAACGCGGGGGTGACCACCACGACCGTGTACTACCGGACCGGCGCGGATGCCGCGCAGAACAAATCGAACGCCACCCAGATGGCGAAGAAGTACTTCAACGGTGCGCCCGTGAAGAAGCTCGACCAGACCTTCGTCGACGTGGTGCCCGCCACGGTCTCGATCGCGGTCGTCGTCGGGTCCGACTACGCCAGCACGTTGACTCCCTGATCCGACCCCCGTCGACGCGAACGGAGGACGGGTCGGCAGATCCTCGGAGCCGAAGGATGCCCGTGAGAAGGCTCGAAGCGATATTCGCACTGAACCCGAAGGGAGCGAATCTACGCCGCGGGCTGGAGGTCGTCGGGTTCCTCCTCCTGCCGCTCATCGTGTTGGGGCTCCTCCACAAGGAGCGCTACTGGCTGAGCCTCTCTTTCGCCGCCCTCTTCGTGGGCATGAGCGATCCCGGAGGGGTGTATCGGGACCGTGTCCGTGAGATGGCGTGGGTGGCGATCGTCGGCACCCTCCTGACCGCGATCGGATTCGCGATCGGTGGGGGTCCCTGGGGGTGGGTCGTCGTGTCCGCCTTCGTCGTGACGCTGCTCAGCGGTCTCGCCCTGAAGTTCGGCGTCCACCGGTTCACGTCCGCCGCGATGCTCAACTCGTGGTTCCTGGTGGCGCTCACGGTCCCGGCGGGGCAGCATCTCGACCGGGCGCACTCCGACTGGTCCGGGCAGGCGCTCGCGTGGCTGATCGGCGCCGCCCTGTGGATCGGGCTCACCTTCGTCGTCTGGCTCGTCAAGGGCCGGACCGAGCACGCCTCGAACTTCCCCGAGATCCCCGGCGACATCACCGTTACCACGCTGAGCCGCAACGCGGTGATGTTCGCCGTGATCCGGGCGGTGGCCGTGACCGGCGCCATCGCGATCGCGTTCGGGTTCCATCTCCCGAACGCGGATTGGATGCCGATCGCCACGCTCGCCGCGATGAAGGGAACCCTGGACCAGACCTCGCTCGTCGCGGAGCAGCGCCTGATCGGCGCCTTGATCGGCGCCGTCGTGGCGGCGGTCTTCCTGATGACGGTCCAGAGCAAGCACGTGCTGGAGGCCGTCATCATCGTGCTCGCGTCACTTGCGGCGACCCTCCGAGGGGTCAACTACGCGATCTACTGCGCGGCGATGGCGGCGCTGGTCCTGATCGCGATCGACGTGAGCCACCCCGCCAACCTGAAGGCCGAGGCCGATCGGGTCCTGTTCACGCTCGCGGGCGTGGGGATCGCCTGGCTGGTCATGCTCCTCGCCGATCGCCTCCAGCGGTCGAGCGCTCAGCGCGCGACGTGACTGCGACGTCGCCCCGTTGCTCGGCGCCATCGGCCTTTCTCCCTCGCCGACCCGCGTTGACGTGCGGGAAGGCGGTCCCTAGCCTGATTACGAAGGGAGCCCGTTCCCGTGCTCAAGGTCCCCCAGAAGCTCGAATACGCGATGCGCGCGATGATCGAGCTCGCCCAGCGCCGGGACGAGGACGTGCTGGTGCCAGCACGGGAGATCGCGGAACGCCAACAGGTCCCGCTGCGATTCCTCGAGCAGCAGCTGGGGGCGTTGTCGAAGGCGGGCCTCGTGGAGAGCTTCCGCGGCGCCGGCGGGGGGTGCCGGCTCGCCCGTGACCCGGCCGGCATCACGGTCGCGCAGATCGCGGACGCGATCGAAGGCCAGATCTATCCGGTGTTCTGCCTGGAGCCGTCGGATCACACGTGCTTCGCGGATGCCCGCTGCGGTCTCCAGGGCTTCTGGGCCGACGTGGCGCGCGCGGTGCAGACGGTGTTCGAGGAGACGACGGTGGCGGACCTCGCGGCCCGCCACCAACGGTTGACGCCGAAGCAGGTGTTGATCAGCCCCGAGGAGCTGCTGTCCCGGTCGAGCTGAGCCCCTGGCTCAGCCGGTCCACCCCATCGCCTTCGCCGCGTCCATCCCCATGATCTTCGTGAGCTTCGTGCCGCACACCGGGCAGGTCCCCTGCAACGCGGGCCGCCCGTTCTTGAGCGTGACGAGCGATCCGGTGAACTCACGCTTCGCCCTGCACTTCATGCAGTAGGCCTCATCGGCCATCCGACGCCTCCCTTCCCCTCGCGGCCGCACGAGCGGCCGAACGTCGCCTGCACGGAACGCATATCCCGAGGCCGCCCTTCAGGGCGGCCTGGCCGCGATGGTGCGCCCCACGGACGGCCGATGCAAGCACGCTCGCGGGGTCGCCCCCGAAGGGTTCCGTGCGTACGATGGCGCCGATCGAACGCACCTCCGGCTCATCTCCGGCCCGTTCCGGCCCCCGCGGGGGCCCGTCCGAGGAAGGATCGACGACGTGAGCGATGCCCAACAGCACATCGAGGCGCTCCTGTCGGAGCGGCGCGAGTTCCCCCCCTCGGACGCGTTCCGTGCTCAAGCCCTGGTCAACGACCGTGCCCTGTACGAACGGGCGGAGGCCGACCACGAGGCGTTCTGGGCCGAACAGGCGGAGCGCCTGACGTGGTTCCGCCGGTGGGACACCGTGATGGACTGGAAGCCCCCGTGGGTGACCTGGTTCGCCGGGGGGTCCCTGAACGCCTCCTACAACTGCCTCGACCGCCACGTCGAGAACGGCGGGGGCGACAAGGTCGCCTACCACTGGGAGGGCGAGCCAGGGGACACCCGGACGATCACCTACGCCGAGCTCCTGGAGGACGTCTGCAGGCTGGCGAACGCGCTTCGGTCCCTCGGCGTGGGCAAGGGGGACCGCGTCAACATCTACCTGGGCATGGTCCCCGAGCTCCCGATCGCGATGCTCGCGTGCGCGCGGATCGGGGCGCCGCATTCGGTCGTGTTCGGCGGGTTCAGCGCCGAGGCGCTGCGGGACCGGATCATCGACGCCGAGGCGAAGGTGCTGATCACGGCGGACGGCGCCTGGCGGCGCGGCCAGGTCGTGCCGCTGAAGGCCAACGCCGACGAGGCCGTGCGCGAGTGCCCCTCGATCGAGCACGTGATCACCGTGCGCCGCTGCGGCAACGAGCACGGGTTCACCGAGGGACGGGACCTCTGGTACCACGAGCTGGTCGCCGAGCAGGCGCCGACCTGCGAGCCCGAGCCGATGGACGCCGAGGACTTCCTCTACCTGCTGTACACCAGCGGCACGACCGGCAAGCCGAAGGGGATCGTGCACACCACGGGCGGCTACATGACCCAGGTCGCGGCGACCCACCAGCTGATCTTCGACATTCACGACGACGACGTGTTCTGGTGTGCGGCCGACTGCGGCTGGGTGACCGGCCACTCGTACATCGTCTACGGCCCGCTCGCGAACCACACGACCGGCGTGATGTACGAGGGCACGCCCGACCACCCCGACAAGGAGCGATGGTGGTCGATCGTCGAACGCTACGGCGTGACGATCCTCTACACGGCGCCTACCGCGATCCGCACCTTCATGCGGTGGGGGATCGAGCATCCCGCGAAGCACGACCTCTCGTCGATCAGGCTGCTCGGCTCGGTCGGCGAGCCGATCAACCCCGAGGCGTGGGTGTGGTACTGGACGTACATCGGCGGCGAGCGCGCGCCGGTCGTCGACACGTGGTGGCAGACGGAGACCGGCGCGATCCTCATCACGCCGCTGCCGGGCCTCACCACGCTGAAGCCGGGATCGGCGACGTTCCCGTTCCCGGGGATCGCGGCCGACGTCGTCGACGAGACGGGCGTCTCGGTCCCGCTCGGCGGCGGGGGCTACCTCGTGTTGACGCACCCGTGGCCGGCAATCGCCCGCACGATCTGGGGCGACCCCGACCGCTACGTGCAGACCTACTTCGGACGGTACGGGCCCGACGTGTACGTGGCCGGCGACGGCGCCCGCCGCGACGAGGACGGCTACTTCTGGCTCCTCGGCCGGATCGACGACGTGATGAACGTCTCGGGCCACCGGCTCTCGACGTTCGAGATCGAGTCGGCGCTCGTGGACGACCCGAAGGTTGCCGAGGCCGCGGTGGTCTCCCGTCCGCACGACATCAAGGGCGAGGGCATCGTCGCGTTCGTGACGTTGAAGTCGGGCTACGAAAGCGACGACGCGATGGCCCAGGAGCTTCGCGAGCACGTCGCGAAGGTGATCGGTCCGATCGCGAAGCCGGACAACATCGTGTTCACGACCGACCTGCCGAAGACCCGGTCGGGCAAGATCATGCGGCGGCTGCTGCGCGACGTGGCCCGTGGCAACACGCTCGGCGACGTGACGACGCTCGCGAACGCCGAGATCGTCGAGCAGATCCACGACCAGGTGGCCACAGCGCCGTCCGAGGAATGAGCGGCGAGCTCGCAGGGGCGCAGGCGGCGTTCGTCGACGCGGCGCGGATCGCTCACCTCGCCACCGTGACGCTCGACGGCACGCCGCACGTCGTGCCCGTCTGCCCCGCGCTCGACCTCGATCGGATCTTGATCGCGTCGGCCTACGACCGGAAGGTCGCGAACATCCGGGGCAACGACGACGTGTGCATCTCCTTCGACGAGTACTCCGAGGACTGGGAGCACGGGCTGAAGCAGGTGATCGTCTTCGGGAAGGCGTACCTGGTGGACGGCGGGCCCGAGTTCGACCGCGACGCGGCGTTGCTGAACGAGAAGTTCCCGCAGTACCCGGTGAGCACGTATCCGATCGTGCCGGAGACCACCGTGATCATCGAGATCCGGCCGGTCCGGGTCACCAGTTCCGGGCTCTAGGCTCCGGGACTCAACGGTACCGCTCGAAGAAGTCGAGGATCAGCTGCATGTGCTGCACCTGGCCGGCGACGCTGTTCGTGTGGTGGCCCTCGGGGTAGTACTCGACCTCGACGGTTCCGCCGGCAGCGCGCACGGCGTCCACCCAGGGGTCGACCCCTTCCGGCGGGCACCGGGGATCGTTCTTGCCCGCGATGATGAGCACGGGCGCGGTCACGTTCGCGGCGTAGGTCATCGGGTCGCTCCGCCGGTAGGCGTCGGGGACGTCGTTCGGGCTCCCGCCGTAGACGGCGTCGTCCCACGCCTGGAGCTCGGGCGCCGAGGCCCAGTGGGCCGCGACGAAGTCCCCGGCCGGGATCCCGGCGAAGACGGCCCGCCAGCGTTCGGGATGCACGCCGGCGTTGAAGCACGCGAGGCAGCCGCCCCACGACCAGCCGTGCCAGAAGACGCGCGCCGGGTCGACCACCCCCTCCGCCACGAGCGCGTCGAGGCTCGCCAGCAGGTCCTCGGTCTCGGTGAAGCACACGTTGCCGATCAGGGCTTCGCGGAACGGGGTCCCGTAGCCGGTCGAGCCCCGGTAGTTCACGAGGACCACCGCGTACCCCGCGTCGACGAAGGCCTGGACCTCCGGATCGAAGGCGTCGCGCTCGTGCCACTCGGGGCCGCCGTGCACCGAGAGCACCGTCGGGAACGGCCCGTCCCCCTCTGGCGTCACGACGAACGATTGGATCTCCTCGCCGAGCGGGTTCGCCACGAACACCGAGCGGTACGGGCGGCCGGCAGGCGCCGGTTCGTCGGGGTTCGCGAGCACCTCGCGACCGTCGCCGGCGAGGATCCGTGCGGGGCGCACGCTGTCGCTCACCTCGAACCACACCTCGCCGTCGGGGCGGACCGCGGCCGCGCCGATGTCACCGTGCGGATCGGCGACGAGCGCGACCGACCCGGAGCCCACGTCCAGCCGGTACAGCTGGGCGCGTCCGCGGTGCTCGTGGCGCAGCAGCAGGGCCGAGCCGTCGGGCCACCAGTCCACCGGGAACGCCGCGCCCGGCAGGTCCACGTCGATGTCCCGGCGCTCGCCGGTGTCGAGGTCCCAGATCGCGGGCCGCTCGAAGTCGCCCCGCTCGCTCGTGACGATCAGCCGGTGATCGCCGGGGATGGGTGACCAGACCGCGGGGTCGAGGTTGCGCCCCTGGTCGGCCAGGTCCGCCACGGTTGCGCCGGTGTCCGCGTCGAGCACCCGCAACGCGGTGTGGAGGATGTCGCCGTGCTCGGTGTGCGACAGGCACACGAGCCGTCCGTCCGAGGAGAGCCCGCCGACACCTTGGGGCCAGGTGCGGCCGACGCCGGCCGGGCCGTCGAGTTCGTAGAGCATCCGCACCGGCGCGCCGGGATCGGCGACGTAGACGCGGTAGGTGCCCTCGTTCTCCAGGCCGATCGCGACCCTCGATCCCGCGAACGACATGCCCATCGGCCAGCCGTCGGGCAGGTCCGGGATCAGGGGTTCGGGATCGCCCCCTGCGAGATCGACCGCCAGGGCGTGCCCGCGTTCACCACCGGTCGCGTCCCGCCACCAGCAGATCCGACCGTCCGGCAGGACGTGGACGGCCTCGACGCCGACCGGCTCGTCCGTCACCTGCCGCCAGCCGCCGTCGGCCAGGTCGTGGGCCCAGACCTGCCAGGAGCCGCTCCGGTTCGTCACGAGCGCGAGCTTCCCGGGAGCCGCGGCGGCCCAGCGCGGGAAGCCAAGCGTCGTCGCCGCGAAGCGCCGGATCCAGGCGGGGTCGGTGGCTACCATGGCGCGCCGAGCGTACCCGGTCGCCGTTTGCCACTGCGGCTCCTGTCGGGCTACCATCGGTTAGCACTCACCCCTATCGAGTGCTAGCAGTCGATAGGCCAGGCTGAGAACGGAGCAGAGGAGGAAGACCGATGGCAGCGAAGCTCATCAGCTTCGACGAGGAGGCTCGGCGCGGGCTCGAGCGCGGGATGGACCAGCTCGCGAACGCCGTGAAGATCACGCTCGGCCCGAAGGGCCGCAACGTCGTCCTCGAGAAGAAGTGGGGCGCCCCCACGATCACGAACGACGGCGTCTCCATCGCGAAGGAGATCGAGCTCGACGAGCCGAACGAGAAGATCGGCGCCGAGCTCGTGAAAGAGGTCGCGAAGAAGACCGACGACGTCGCCGGCGACGGGACCACCACCGCCACGCTGCTCGCGCAGTCGATCGTGAAGGAAGGCCTCCGCAACGTGGCCGCCGGCGCGAACCCGATGTCGCTCAAGCGCGGGATCGAGCGGGCCGTCGAGCTGGCCGTCGAGTCGATCAAGAACCAGGCCAAGGACGTGGATTCGAAGGAAGAGATCGCGAACGTCGGCGCTATCAGCGCGGCGGACCCGGAGATCGGCGAGAAGATCGCCGAGGCCGTCGACAAGGTCGGCAAGGACGGCGTCATCACGGTCGAGGAGTCGAACACCTTCGGGATGGACCTCGAGTTCACCGAGGGCATGCGCTTCGACAAGGGCTACATCTCGGCGTACTTCATCACGGACGCCGAGCGCATGGAGGCCCACCTGGACGAGCCGTACGTCCTGATCGCGAACCAGAAGATCTCCGCGGTCAAGGACCTGCTGCCCGTCCTGGAGAAGGTCATGCAAGCCGGCAAGCCGCTGGTGATCATCGCCGAAGACATCGAGGGTGAGGCGCTCGCCACGCTCGTCGTGAACAAGATCCGCGGCACGTTCAACAGCGTCGCGGTGAAGGCCCCCGGGTTCGGGGATCGCCGCAAGGCGATGCTCCAGGACATCGCGATCCTCACGGGCGCGACGGTCATCTCCGAGGAGGTCGGCCTGAAACTCGAGAACGCCACCGCCGACCTGCTGGGCTCGGCGCGCCGCATCGACGTCACGAAGGACGAGACGACGATCGTCGACGGCGCCGGCAAGTCCGAGGACATCACCGGCCGGATCAACCAGATCAAGGCCGAGATCGAGAAGACGGACTCCGACTACGACCGCGAGAAGCTCCAGGAGCGTCTCGCGAAGCTGTCCGGCGGCGTCGCGGTGATCAAGGTCGGCGCGGCCACCGAGGTCGAGCTGAAGGAGAAGAAGCACCGCATCGAGGACGCCGTGCAGTCGACGAAGGCGGCCGTCGAGGAAGGCATCGTCCCCGGCGGCGGCACCGCGCTCCTGGTGGCGCAGGGCGCGCTCAGCAAGGTGGATCTCGAGGGCGACGAGCTGACGGGCGCGAACATCGTCCGTCGTGCGCTCGAGGAGCCGCTGAAGCAGATCGCCGTGAACGCCGGCCTCGAGGGCGGCGTGGTGGTCGAGAAGGTCCGCTCGCTCGTCGAGAAGCCCGGCGGCAAGGACGGCCTGAACGCGGCCACCGGCGAGTACGTCGACATGATCAAGGCCGGGATCGTGGATCCCGCGAAGGTCACCCGCTCGGCGCTCCAGAACGCGGCGTCGATCGGCGCCCTGTTCCTGACGACCGAGGCCGTCGTGGCCGAGAAGCCCGAGAAGGAGAAGGCCCCCGCCATGCCCGGCGGCGGCGACATGGACTTCTAGGTCCCCGTCCGAGAAGCTCGAAAGAGGCCCCGTTCGCGGGGCCTCTTTCGTTACAGAACCGCAACAACTCGCCCCGAACCGCCCGGTTACACCGGCCGAACGCAGGGGTGGAGCCCCTCTCTCCGACGGGAGGCCCCGGATCTCGATCCGGGGCCTCTCGTGTTCGTTCGGCCGGTATGCTCCGCCCGCCGTGGAGGAGATGGCGATCCGCATCCGGTGGCGCGACATGGACGCGTACGGCCACGTCAACAACGCCGTCTACCTCACCTACCTGGAGGAATGCCGCGACCGCTGGGTCCGGAGCGTCCTCGGGGAGGCGGAGTTCGTGATCGTCCGGATCGCGATCGACTACCGCCGCGAGTTGTCCTTGGCGGACGAGGAGATCGTCGTGCGGTGCCGGGGGATCGGGGTCGGGACGTCCTCGATCCGGACGGCCGAGCAGATCGTGGCGAAGGCGGGCTGGGTCGCCGCCGAGTCGGAATCCGTCGTGGTGGCCCACGATCCGGTCACGCGGACCTCGGCGCCCCTGAGCCCGGAGCAGCGCGCGATCCTCGAGGCGGCGATCGCCGCCGACGCGGGCTAGTCCGGGAGGATCTGGCGGCCGTACTCGAAGTGGTCGCGGTACCAGCCGCTGCCGACCCACATGATCGTGACGCCGCCCGGCGTGCTGCTGGAGTCCAGCGCGAACCCGTTGCCGATGTACGTGTCCACGTGATCGGTCACGCCGTCGCCGTCGCCGTCGTAGAACATCAGGTCGCCGGGCAGCAGCTTCGCGTAGCCGAGCCGCTTCGGCGTCCGTGCCGCCATCTCCGCCGACGTCCGCTGCGGGAGCGTCCAGCCCTTGTACGGGCGGGGCGGCGCGACCTTCCACACTCCGTCGTCGGCGCGCAGGAGCCACCACGAGAAGCCCGAGCAATCGAACCCCGACCGTGGCTGCCCGCCGAGCCCCGCCGGCTCGGGCTTCGTCAGTCCCCACTCGCCGCCCCAGATGTACGGGTAGCCGACCCACTTGATGCCCCACTGCACCAGCGCCGTCCGCCGCGGCCCGAGGTGCGGCAGCTCGACGTCCGCGTACTGCGTCAGCAGGTCGTCGATGTTCCAGGACGGCTGCGTGGCGGCGTGGAACAGCGAGTACGCGACCTGCGCGCGCGAGAGATCGTCGAGCGGCCCGACGTCCATCGATTCCTTGCCGGTCGGCGCGTTGTAGCGGAGGCCGAGGCGCATCCCCAGCAACGTCGTGCCGAAGTTCGCCGGAACCTTGAACGTACTGCCGTCGGCGGTGTGGATGTGGTTGAGCGCGACGGCCGCGGGCCTGAGTCCGAGCGCGAGCACGAGCGCGCGATGGACGATCGCCATCGTGACCGGGTCGTCGGGATGGAACGCGCCGTTCGCGTCGGCCGGGAGCCACCCGTTCGCCACCGCCACCGCGACGTACGGGTACCACGGCGACGTGGGGTCGACGTCGCTCAGGACGATCGAGGGGTCGGGGAGCTGGTCCGGCGCGAACGCCTCGACCACCGACCGCGCGAAGTACTTCCGCGTCTCGAGCACGTCGGGCTGGAACGCGTAGCTGCCGTCGGGGTTCGGCTCGAAGTCGAGCATCCACGGGTTCGTGGCCGCGACGTACTTGATCGCCGGCTTCGCCCACGCGTCGGCGGGGGTCAGGTCGGAGAACGTCACGGTCTTCGCGCTTTGGATCTTGGTTCGCGTGGTTGCAGGGATCACGACGGGGATCTGCGGCGGTCCGGAGTCGACGTCACCGGCACGGATGCCTTCGTGGATCGCGATCTTGGGCGCCGTTGGCGTGCGAGCCTCAGCTGGTGTGTGTCCGAGCGGCAGGAGGGTCGCTCCGACCGCGAGCGAGACCACCATCGAACGCGCTCGACGACGACTGAACCAGACCCCCGGCGCCATACCTTCCCTGGTCGGCAATGGCGTCGTGAACCTTGAGGAAGGCGTGCCATTGGTAGGGGCGAACGTCGCCCGACCTTCCGAGAACCGTTCGGCTGACTTGTGGCCCGGTGCAACCACGCGTAGAAACCGTTCCCGAACCGCACAACCAAGGGAGCAGGAAGAGGGGCGCCGAGGGGGCGTCGTGTCTGGCGGCCAGCTGCCCCGAGCCTTGGGGGTTGCATGTCGCGAGTCCGCCGTCCCGGCACCGCATCAGTCGTCGTCGCCGGGATCTTGGGGTTCCTCGTCGGAGCACTCGGTCTACCTGCGGCACCGCCGGCCTTCGCCTCCACGGCGGCGAGCCCGATCACTTACGTCTACGACGACATCGGCCGCCTCGAGGCCGTCATCGATGCCTCCCAGACGAACGGATTGGCGAAGTACATCTACGACGCCGTGGGCAACCTCACTCAGATCACCCGGACAGCGATCACGACCACGCCCGCCGTCGTCGATTTCCACTCCCACCGCGCTCCGATCGGGAGCGCTATCCGGATCTACGGGACCGGGTTCTCCTCCACCGCCTCCCAGGATGTCGTGACCTTCACGGGAGGAACCACCGCGACCGCCACTGCGGCGACCGCGACGACGCTCACCGTCACCGTGCCCGCGGCTGCGCAGGCGGGACCGATCAAGGTCAAGAACACCGCGGTGAACATCACGAGCCCGCTCTCGACCCAGAGCTGGTCGGCGCCCACACCGGCGCCCACGATCACCTCGGTCACGAGTCCCTCCGGCTGGGTCGCGGGCAACTCCGCGAACCCACCGATGGCGAACTACGGCGACACGATCACCGTGAACGGCACCGGCTTCTCCACGAACCCGATGGAAGACCTCGTGCGCCTCAACAGCCTCGTCGTGCCCTTGCTGAGCGTCACGGCCACGCAGATGACCTTCAAGGTGCCGGCCTTCGACACATCGCTCGGCAAGCCGCCCTATGTCAGTTCGGGATCCGTCACGGTGACGACGGCGGCCGGGACCGCGACCTCGCCGAAGCCGCTGATCGTCCCCGACGGGGGACCGATCACCAACGTCAACCAGGTCCAG
>DATIWE010000048.1:0-5137 GCA_035519495.1 Actinomycetota bacterium | reverse complement strand
CCCTGGAGCACCGGGCAGCCCTTCGCGAGCGTCGTCGCCGCGTCGAGGGAGTCCGCCTCCAGGATCGAGTAGCCCGTCGCCGGGGCCGCGACCTTCTCGCCCACGGCGCCATCGCTCGCGATGCTCTTCACCGCACCGGTGAACGGGTTCCCGCCGTCGGCCAGGGCCGAGCCCAGCTGGTGGAACCACCCGTCCCATGCCTTCATGACCTCGGCCTGCGCGGCCTCGGTCTCGGGCATGCTGCCACCGGTGTAGAGCAGCAGGTACTTCGCCATGCCGTCCCTCCTCGCTCGGGGTCCGCCTCCGGGACCTTCGACCGAACGACGAACGGATCCGGCCGGGTTCGACACGATCGGGCCAGAAGGGGTAGGCATCACCCATGGGTCCTCCCGATCGCGAGGCGGCTCTCGACACGTTGCGGTCCGGCGACGAGCAGCTGCGCCGGCTCTTCGACCACCTCTCCGAGGACGACGCCGTCCGGCGGGCGACGATCGGCGGCGGCGACTGGTCCGCCAAGGATCTGCTCGGGCACATGGCGCTGTGGGAGGAGCTGGCCTTGGCCACGATCGACCCTTGGCTGCGCGACGAACGGCCGCGGCTCGAGGAACGGTTCTTCGACGGAGACGTGGACGCGCTCAACGCCTGGAACGAGGAGCGCAAGCGCGACTGGCCGCTCGAGCGCGTCCGGACCCAGGCCGACGAGACGCACGCTCAGCTCCTCGCCGCGATCGAGCGGATGGGCCGGGAGGGATGGACCCATCCTCGCGGGTTCGAGGACGACGGCGCCAAGGACGACCTCGGTTCCGAGCTCGGGGGCATCCTCGGCGCGGCGGACGGGCCGTTCCGGCACGCGTTCGCGCACCTACCGGACCTGCAGGCGTACGTCGCGTCGCTCGGCGGCTAAGGCGCGCCCGGCCGCGGCGCCAGCAGCATCGGCGACCGGGGCGACTGCCGGAAGTTGAAGTCGGCGAGCAGGTTACCGAGCCCCGGCGTGTCCTCCGCGACGAACGGCCTGCTGTCGGGCCGACCGTCGTTCGACGGGTCGATCCGCTGTCCCGCGAGGAAGTCGTCTTCGATGAAGCGGAGGTAGGAGTCGGTCGACAGCTCCTGGTGATCGATGAAGCCGCGACGCGCGTACGGGCTGATCACCAGGCCCGGCACGCGCAGCCCGAACCCCTGGGGGTTCGCGTCCGGCGGTCGCACGTGGTCGTAGAAGCCGCCCCAGTCGTCCCACGACAGGAAGATCGCCGTGCTGTCCCACTCGGGCCCGCGCATCGCGGCGTTCACGATGCCGGTCACCCACGCCTGCCCGTCGGCGATCGACGCGGGCGGATGCTCGCTGTTGCGCCAGTTGGGGACGATCCACGACACGGCGGGCAGGGAGCCGGCCCTCGCGTCGCGGAAGTAGTTCCTCGAGGCCTGCACGTCACGCACCTGGCGGTCCTGATGCACGGTCTCGAAGCGCGGCAACGGGTTCCAGATGTCCGGCGTGTGGACCTTCTGCGGCTTGAACGGACAGAACATCGAGTCGTCGTCGCAGTCGGGCTGGCTGCCGGGTGCCACGAAGTACCGCCAGCTGACGTGTGCTCGATGGAGCAGGTAGGTCAGATCGGTCCAGGAGAACGGCGGCGTGGTGCCGGCCCGGGCGTGCCGCTGCGGCGGGCCGAGGTACGTGTGGCAGCTCATGGGATCCCCGGGCACGTCACACTTCGCGCTCCATCCCGACACCATGTCGAGGTGCGCCGGCTCGCTCCAAGAGCGCACCCCCTCGAACATGTGGTCCTGCAGCACGAAGGAACGCGCGTACGCCCAGTAGTTCGGGATCTCGTCGGCGGTGTGGTACCCGATCGAGTCGGGGATCAGGTCGTGCCGTGTCGAGCCTCCGCAGCCGGGGCTGTCCGGCGAGCGCCGACACGAGGCGGTGCGCCCCTGGAACGCGCTCCTCACGAAGCCGTCCATCCGACCGCCGTCGACGTCCGCCTGCGCCGCGGTGTTCGAATGCGGCCCGCCGTCATCGATCAGCGAGGTGTCGTGGAACGGCCGGACGCAATGACCGACGCGCGGGTCCGGGAGGCAGGGCACCGGAACCCCGTCCTTCATCGGGATGCCGTCGGCGCCGGGGAACGTGCCGAAGTAGTTGTCGAAGGACCGGTTCTCCTGCATCACCACGATCACGTGGCGGATCAGGTGGATGCCCTCGCCGCCGCCCGGTGGGACCTGCATCACGGAGCCTGCGGCGAGGATCGGCGCCGACGAACGGCACGAGGTCGCGACGGCTGCGACCAAGAGTCCGGCCGAAGCCACGATCCCCGCGCGACGCACCCAGCCCGGCGACACGCCGGGGATGCGTCGCGCGGGGCCCGGCGGTTCAGCCGGCGAGCTTCGCGGAGCGGGCGGCCGAGGTGAAGGCCACGCCGAAGCCCACCCCGTAGATCTCATACTGCTCGCCGGTCGCGCCGGCGTCGACGCCGAGCACCACGTTGAAGCCCGACTTCACGTAGACCGACTGGTTGAGCGGCGCCTCCAGGTGACCGCTCGCGCCGGAGATCGTGCCCTGCCAGATGATGACCCCGAGGCCGGGCGACGTTCCCTTGCGGACGGTCAGGGTCGCCAACGCGTTGTTCGTGTTAGGAACGTCGAAGCTGATGCCTGAGATCTCGCCGGTTCCGCTCTTCGTGGCGTTCCCGGCTCCGGAAACGATCACCGTATTGCCCGCGTCCGACGTGTAGACCAGCGAACCGGTCGCGTCCGTCCACAGGTTGCCCGCGGTGACCCGCACCTTCTGCGCCGTCTTCGGGTCCTTGATCGTGACCAGGTTCGCGGCGGCCTGCGCCAGCGGTGGCCCCACCAGGTACCCGGCGATGGCGGCGGCGAGGACCAGCCCCGTCACCTTCGCGACCTTCGTCGTGCGCATCGCGTCCCCCCTCTCTCTCTCGATCACCAACCCGGTTGCGATCGAGTGTCCCCCGCGTGGGTCTCACGTTCAAACAACCCGGGTCGTTGCGACCGACCTCCCGTCGGGTAGGCTGTGTGGGTTCCATCGACGCGAGTCTCATCCTGAGACGACGCGCGACGACGTCTCGCGATCTCCTCGCACGCCTCGCCCCTTTCCGACCGGGCGCTCCTGCGCGGCGGCGCCGGTCACCGACGCGCCCGCGCAACGACCAGTAGGAAAGAAGAGGAACGACGTGCCACAGAGCATCGCCGCGCGGCCACAGGCTGCCACCACCCCCAGCGCCACCTTCGAACGGCTGGGCGTCTCGTCGCCGGTCGCCACCGCGCTGCGCATGCGCGGGATCGACCGGCCCTTCCCGATCCAGGAGCTCGTCCTACCCGACGCGCTCGCGGGCCGCGACGTGCTCGCGCGCTCGCGGACCGGCTCGGGGAAGACGCTCGCGTTCGCCCTGCCGCTCGTCGAGCGGCTGACCCCGGACGGGCGGAGCCCGACGGCGCTGATCCTGACGCCGACGCGAGAGCTGGCCAGCCAGGTCACCGAGGATTTCCGTGCGATCGCCGACGTCCGCGGCCTCCACGTCGCGGCCGTGTACGGCGGCGTGGGCATCGGGCCGCAAGCCAAGCGCTCGCGGAACGCCGACATCGTGATCGCGACCCCCGGGCGACTGCTCGACCTGGTCGCGCGGAAACTGCTCCGCCTCGACCGTGCACGCATGTGCGTGCTGGACGAGGCCGACCGCATGCTCGACATGGGGTTCCTCCCCGACGTGACCCGGATCCTGGAGCTGCTCCGCCCCGAGCGGCAAACCATGCTCTTCTCCGCGACGCTCGACGGTGAGGTCGGACGGCTCGCGAAGCGGTTCACGCGCCGGCCGGTGCTCCACGAGATCGGCGACGCCGGCCCGGACATCCGCCACGCCACGCACCGGTTCATCGCCGTGGAGCGCCCGCGGAAGATGAAGGCCCTCGTGCGAGAGCTCGCGGGCGACCGTGGACTCGCCTTGATCTTCGTCCGGACCCAGCACGGCGCCGACCGTCTGGCCAGGACGCTGCGCAAGGAGGGCTTCAACGCCGGCGAGTTGCACGGCGGCATGTCGCAGCCGCAGCGCGAACGCGCGCTGGGGCGCTTCGCCACCGGCGGCAACGACATCCTCGTCGCGACCGACGTCGCGGCGCGCGGACTGGATCTGGACGACATCACGCACGTGATCAACTTCGACGCGCCTGCCGACGAGAAGGCCTACGTGCATCGGGTCGGCCGCACCGCGCGGGCTGGCCGCACTGGCGAAGGCGTCACGTTCTTCACGCCCGAGCAGCGGCTCGACGTCGGGCGTATGGCCCGGAAACTGGAGCTGCACGCGGAGTTCGTGAAGTCCGGCGCCGCCTGAACCGACGTCCTCGGGCCTACTGATCGAGGCCGTAGAGACGCCGAGCAGCAGGCGTCATCCGCGCGAGCTCCGCGGGACTGATCGCGGGTGCGGGACTCGGCGCTTCGCGCGTCCGTCGCTCGAACCACTTGCGCTTGACCTCCGGTTCGGGAACCGGAGCCGGTGGGCGAGGAACGTGCGGGTGTCGCATGACGTTCGGTTCCGTCGCGGGAGGTTCGTTCACCACAGGCGGAGTGGGATGAGGTGCGTTCACCACAGGTGGAGTCGGATGAAGTTCGTTCACCACAGGTGGATGTTCATCGACCAACCTCGGATGAACAGCATCCATCTCTGGCTCTTGAAGTTGCTCAACCATCATCGCACCTTGAACTTCCGTCACTTCAGGCTCTTGAGGGTGCTCGATCAACTTCGGATGAAAGGCATCCCCCTCAGGCTCTCGTGGCTGCTCGACGAACGTCCCCCCTGATCCTGGTTCTGGGTCGTTCCGTTCAGGGGTGCGCGGCCGTTCCCGATCGTCACCCGACGACAACCGGATATCCAGCCGGAACGGATGATCGAACGACAGGGTCCCAACGTCGCGCCACACCGGCGCGACGTGATCGACGTCGAGCTCGGGCCGGTGCCGGCCGACGAACTCCAGGCGACCGGGCTCTGCCCCGATCACGCGGTCCTCGACCGAGGCGTCCACGAGGCCGGTGAGCATCATCGGCCGGCGGATCGGGCGCGGACCGGTGCGGAGCATGGACCGCTGGGCGGCCTCGGCGCGGAGCTGGCGTTGTTCCTCCTCGTCGCGA
>DATIWE010000047.1:0-11596 GCA_035519495.1 Actinomycetota bacterium | reverse complement strand
CTGGCGGGCGTTCGCGTCGGCGTCTATCGCCAAGCGGTCTCCAGCGGGGGACCGGTCCTCGCGAACCCCCCGCAGCCGTTGGCGACCACGACGACGGACGGCGCCGGGCGGTTCACGATCCAGGGCCTCCCCGCGGGGAGGTGGTTCGTACTCGCGCTGGATCAGGCCGGGGCGGGAACGTGGGTGCCCTTCGATCCCGCGACCGGAGCCGTCGTCACCCTGGTGGTCTGCACGGATTGCCCGATCCCCCTGTAGCCCCGGCGGCAGCCGGCGCGACCCGCCGTCAACGGATGCCGGTGTCGAGCCGGAGATCGAGGCGTTGCATCGGGCCGTCCGTGACGGTCGCGGTGGTCGGGACAGCCCTGGGGAGCGCGGTGTCCGTGACCGGGATCACCTCGTAGGTGCCCGGCGGGAGCGACAGCAGATAGCGCCCCTGCGCGTCGGTCGCGGCTTCGTACGACGTGCCGTGGCCGTCGGTGGCGCGCACGGTGCCGGTCCAGGGTGTCGGTGGGCATGGCGAGTCGGCTCGCTCCACCGGGCACGTGGGGCCGGCCGCCACCGTTCCGAAGATCCCGGTGGAACCGGCCGATGGGCTCGACGATCGTGCGCACGCCACCAGGGACAACGCGAGGGCGAGGACCGCGACCGGAGTACGCATCCACCCGTGTGACGGCTCGGCTGCCGCTGCTGGTTCCCGTACTCCACGCCGGGAGCTCACGCCGAAGGGTGGGTCCGAGCCGACGATGCCCCAGATCCAGCGGAACCTCGAGCTCTCGGGCATGGTCTGACCCCGGCCCTCCTTTGACGGTCTCGCGTTCCCGCAGGTAGCCTTGGTCTTCCGTCGGCCCCAGTGGGGCCGGCATCTTTCCGATGAAGACCTACTCGCCCAAGCCTGAGCACATCGAGCGCCGCTGGTACGTGTTGGACGCCAACGGCCAGGTCCTCGGACGCCTTGCGTCGGAGGTCGCGACGCTGCTGCGTGGCAAGCACAAGCCGATGTTCGCCCCCCACATGGACACCGGCGATCACGTGATCGTGGTCAATGCCGACAAGGTGGAGCTCACGGGCAACAAGCTCGAGGATAAGATCGCGTGGCGGCACTCGGGCCACCCGGGCGGCATCACCGGCGTGAAGTACGGCGACCTGATGGCCACCAGGCCGGTCGCGGCCGTCGAGAAGGCGGTCCGCGGCATGCTTCCGAAGAACCGGATCGGCCGCCAGATGATCAAGAAGCTCCACATCGTCGCCGGCCCCGAGCACCCGCACGCCGCGCAGAAGCCGGTGCCGCTGGCGGTGGGGGAGCGCCCGGCGTGGGACGGGCTCCCCGTCACGGCCACCGCGCCGACCCCGACGAAGCCGAAGGCGTCCAGGCCGGCGTCGAAGCCCGACGCCCCCGCGCCGCGCAAGAAGCCGACCGCCGAGCCGGCGCCGAAGCCGGTCGCGCCCGTGGAGGATGTCGCGGAAGAGGCGGCCGAGGCGGCACCGAAGCCCGCCGCCAAGAAGCCCACCGCGAAGAAGCCCACCGCGAAGAAGCCGGCGGCGAAGAAGCCGACCGCGAAAGCCGCGACCGCGGCGAAGAAGACGCCCGCGAAGAAGACCACCGCCAAGAAGCCCACCGCGAAGAAGACGACGGCCAAGAAGCCGACGAAGAGCGAGGAGTGACGCGATCGTGCCAGCCACCCCAGTGAAGATCTCGACCGGCCGCCGCAAGGAGTCGGTCGCCCGCGTCCGGCTCGCCCCCGGCGATGGAGCCTTCACGGTGAACGGCCGCACGATCGAGGAGTACTTCCCGACGCGTGTGCACCGGATGGTCGCGCAGGCGCCGTTGCGCCTGGTCGGCCGCGAGCGCGACTACGACGTGGTCGCCACGATCAGCGGCGGCGGGGTCGCGGGGCAGGCAGGCGCGGTCAAGCTCGGCATCGCCCGCGCGCTGATCGACCTCGACCCCGAGCTGCGGGCGCAGCTGAAGGCCGAGGGGTACCTCACGCGCGACGCGCGCGAGAAGGAGCGCCGGAAGTACGGGTTGAAGAAGGCCCGCAAGGCGCCGCAGTACTCGAAGCGCTAGGTCCCGCAGCGCGCCCCTCGATGTAACCTCGCCCCCGCGAACGGTCGCGGCCCATTCAGCGGTCGTTCGTCCTGCGTTCTCCGGCGGACGACAGTGTGGCCGGGTATGCGTCACAGGGGAGGGATCTGGTGGCGGGCGGTGCTCGTCGTCCTCGTGGGGCTCTTCCTCGCGCAGGCGATGTGGCGTTCGGCTCCCTCGGCAAGCGCCCAGGAGGTGTCCCCGTCCGATACCCCGTCCCCGACGGAAAGCCCGACGCCCTCCCTCGATCCCTCTCCGAGCGAGGAGCCGGCTCCGAGCGACGTCCCCCCGTCCACGGATCCTCCGAGCAGCCCCGACCCTTCGCCCACCGACCTCCCGTCGCCGACCGATACGCCGGCCCCCACGCTCGTACCCCTTCCGAGCCCCTCACCGGTCCCCGCTCCGCCGGGCACGACCTCGTCCCACCGACGGCGTCACCCGATCCCGCCGCGGGTCCGCCGGATGCTCGTGAACGCCGACGGTCGCAAGCGTCATGGACATCACCGGTCGTGGAAGGGCTGGGAACCCGACCCTCGCTGGGGGACCTACGGCACGGCGATCCTCGACGTGGCCGCGGCGAAGCTGCGGGCGCGGGGCTGGAGCGAGGAGAAGATCGCGCGAACGATCTACACGCCGTTCATCGTTGAGGGGCCGGCGACCTGGTCGGATACGTGGGGAGCGCCGCGATGGGCGGGCGGCTACCACCCGCACCACGGGCAGGATGTGCTGTGCCGCTACGGTGCGCCCGTCTTAGCGGTGGACAAGGGCTTCCTCCGGTACGGCGACGATCCCCTCGGCGGCCTGACGGTCTCACTCATCCGTGAGGATGGCTCGTTCTGGTACTACGCCCACCTGAAGGCGTACGTCCCGGGGCTGGTCGACGGCAGCGAGGTCGGCATCGGAACGGTGATCGGCTACTGCGGCGCCAGCGGCGACGCCAGCGTTCCGCACGTGCACTTCTCCTACTACACGGCGGACGGGGAAGCGGTCGACCCGATGAAGGCGCTGGTCGGCTGGCTCGGCATGGCCGAGTCACGGCTCGCTGGTCACCATCTCCACCCCTGGAAGGCTCCGCGCCCCTCCATCCTGGGCAAGGGCTGGACCTTGGCGTCGATCGACGCGGTCCTGGATCGGTCGACCGCGACCCATCCGACGCCCCCCGCCGCAGGCCGGCCGTTGGATGCCTTCGCGCTCGGCGCCGCGATCGTCATCCTCGGATCGACGCAGCAGCGGCGGATCCAGCGCGTCCTCTGGGCGCAGCCGGCTCCGCCGCCGGGGCCACGTCCGCCGGCCCGGCGGCGATCGGCGTTCGGAGGATTCGCTGGGTTGACGATGCTCGACCGGCGCCGGCTCCGCTGAGGCGTCAGGGCCTCACGACGTCGGATCGTCCTGTTGCGCGGCGCCCTCCAGCACGTCCTGGTCGGTGACGGCGAACGCGCCCGACTCCACCGCGTCGACGATCGCCTTCGCCCGGGTCTCGTCCCCGGCGCGGACCCACAGGTAGCTCGCTCCGGTCGGGTACGCGGTCGCGTCGACCGCCCCCTTGTCGAGCACCGAGATCCCTTCGGCCTCCAGGCGGTTCTTCATGAGCTCCGCGGCGAAGGCGTCGCCGCTGGCGTAGATGCGCACCAGGTCGTCGTCCATAGGCTCATGCTCCCACGCCGGCGGCGGAAGGCGCGCGGCTAGGGTTCGCCGGTCCTGCGGCGCAACAGGAAGGGCCCGAACACGATCAGCAGGATGGCGAACGCGGCCGCGATCAGCGGGATGGCGGTGCCGACGCGCAGCCCTCCCACCTGGGAGTCGGCGACCTTCTTGAGTTTGCCCAAGGCCGCCTCGTCGAGCACCGGGCCGGACGACGTGACCGTGACCGTGCCGCCGGGGCCGACGGATCCGGAGCCGGATCCCGATCCGGGGATGCCGGACGTCGTGCCGCCCCCCGTCGTGCCGCCCCCCGTCGTTCCCGGGATCGATGATCCTCCCGAGCTGCCGGTCGAGCCGCCCCCGCCCCCGCCCCCGTCGCTGGGTTGTGGCCACGGGACCGAGCCGACCAGGTTGTTGCCCCCCTCGGTCGCGAACGACCCCGTGATCGTCGGGTTCGGGCAGTGCGTCGAATCGATGGCCGGTGGTGCCGGCGCGCCGGGGATCTGTTTCTCGGCATCGAACGCGAACTGCACGAGCTGTTTCGGCATCGGCGAGTAGCCCAACCGTGCGGCCGCCTGCTGACCGGTGCAGGCCAGGTAGATGATGAACTGTCCGAGCACGTTCCCTTTCGCCGTCGTGATGCTGGCATCGGTCGGCGCGATCAGGTACGAGTACGACGAGATCGGGTACGCCCAATGCTCGGGCGCCGTGTAGACGGCGGACAGGTCCTGGGTCGAATCGGCGTGGAGCTTCGCGTGCTGCAACGCGATGGCGACGTTGGCGGCGGTGGGCAGCGTGAAGTTCCCGCTCGCGTTCTTCACCGCGACGACCGGGAAGTTGCGGCTGACCGCGTACGCCGCCTCCAGGTATCCGATCGCGCCGTTGCCGAGCCCGGGGTTCGCGATGTAGTTCGCGATGCCGTCCGAGCCTCGCTGTCCGATCGCGTTCTGGAGGCAGCCGGGCTGCCCGTACGGCCAGAACGAAGTGAAGGTTTGCGCGGACTGATGGCACGCGGAGATGAACGACCGCCACATCGATCCCTCGGTCGCGTTGATGTAGGCGGAGAACTGCGCGGACGTTCCTGAGCCGTCCGACCGCACCAGGACCTTGATCGGGATGTTGGGCAACGGCTTCCCGTAGTCGGCCTCGATCCGCTTGTCGGACCAGGTCGTGATCTTCCCCGTGAAGATCGCCGCGATCGTCGCCGGCGTGAGCCGGAGATCGCGGATCTGCTGGCCGGAGGGGGACGTGAGGTTGTACATCATCGACGTGCCGCCAGCCACGTCGGGCAGGTACACGTAGGAGCGTGAGACGGGAGGGTCCGGCGGGACCATGAACGGGATCTCCGAGGCGGCGAAGTCGACCGTTCCGGCCGCGAAGAACTGCCGGCCGGTCGTCGAGCCGACCCCCTGGTAGTTCACCTGGACGCCGTATCGGTAGACGTCGGCGCGCCACTGATCGATCGCGATCTGCGACCACGTCGAGCCCGCGCCGAGGATCGCCGGACCATCGGCTCGGGCAGGCACGAGGCTCGCGAGCTGCACGCCGACGACCAGTACGAAGGAGGCGACGAACGTGACCGCTCGGAGGATCCTGCCGCGTCTCATCCGAAGCGACCGTGCACGTAGTCGGCGGTGCGAGGGTCGGATGGGTCCGTGAAGATCCGCTCGGTCGTGTCGATCTCGACGATGCCGCCGGGCTGCCCTTCGTCGACGTTGAAGAACGCGCACCGATCCGAGATCCGCTGGGCCTGCTGCATGTTGTGCGTGACGATGACGATGGTGACCGTATCCACCAGTTCCCGCATCGTGTCCTCGATGCGGCGGGTCGACGTGGGATCCAACGCCGAGCACGGCTCGTCCATCAGCAGCACCTGAGGTTCCACGGCCAGCGAACGCGCGATGCACAACCGCTGCTGTTGGCCGCCCGACAGCGCCCCGCCGGGCCGGTCCAGCCGGTTCTTGAGCTCGTTCCACAACCCCGCTCGGTGCAGGCATCGTTCGACGACCGCGTCGGGGTCGTCCGTCTTCATCCCGCACAGCTTGAGTCCCGACAGGACGTTGCCCGCCACC
Source organism: Actinomycetota bacterium (assembly GCA_035519495.1). Taxonomy (GTDB): domain Bacteria; phylum Actinomycetota; class UBA4738; order UBA4738; family HRBIN12; genus AC-51. The sequence goes on along the minus strand of DATIWE010000047.1, from coordinate 5,800 downwards.
GTCATCGCCGGGAACGGGTTCGGCTTCTGGAACACCATGCCGATGCGTCGACGGACGTCCGTAGCTCGAACGTTCGGGCCGTAGATGTCGATGCCGTTCAAGGCGATCGAGCCTGCGAGCGAAGCGTCGGGCACCAGTTCGTGCATGCGGTTGAGGATCCGCAGGAAGGTCGACTTCCCGCACCCCGAGGGTCCGATCAACGACGTGATGGAGTTGGCCGGCATGCTCAGGGTGATGTCGCCGAGGACGTGGTGATCGCCGAACCACGCATGGACGTCCTCGGCGTCGAGCGTCGCCGGCGCATGGGCGTCGCCGAGCGCTGCGTCGAGCCGATCCTCGGTCCGCACCATATGGTCACGTCCTCCGTTCGATCGGGGCGGTCACCGGCGTCGCCGTTCGCCTTGGAGTCGGGCGGCGACGAACAGGATGAGAACGATGCTCAGCAGGACGAAGGCGAACACCCAGGCGCGCTGGACGTCCGCGGTCTGGGACGAGCCGAACAGCTGGAACGACGACAGAGAGAGAGCCGCCTGCGGCCCCGAGAACGGGTTCAGGTTCAGCGTCGCGCTGCCGAACGCCGTCATGATGAGGGGAGCCGTCTCGCCGACCACGCGCGCGACGCCCAGGATCATCGCCGTGATGATCCCGGTCCGCGCGGTGGGGAGGATCACTCCCCATGTGGTGCGCCATTCCGGTGCCCCCATGGCGAGGGAGGCCTCGCGCAGACCATCAGGGACGAGCCGGAGCACCACCTCGCACGTCCGGGTGACCGTCGGGAGCATCAGGATCGAAAGCGCGAGCGCCGCCGCGAACCCGGAGAACCCGTGGCCGTTCGCCACGATCACCGTGTAGATGAACAGGCCTGCGACGATCGACGGCACGCCGCTCATCGCGTCGACGAAGATCCGGGTCGGACGAACGAGGCGCCCCTTCACCTCGTTCAGGTAGATCGCCGTCAGCACGCCGAGCGGGACGCTGATCACCATCGCGATCGCGACCTGCTCGAGCGTGCCGACGATCGCCCCGAGTCCCCCCGTCTGTGTCGTGGGTGACTCCGGGCCGACCGAAGCCATCGTCGTGGTGAAGAAGGCCAGCCGCAGGAACCGCAGGCCCTTCAGGGTCACGTACCCGAGGATGAGCACGAGCGGGATCACGATGGCGATGGAGACCACGGTGATGATCGCCGCCATCGTGCGATCGCGGGCGACCACACGCCCCTGCGTTTCGCGCACGGCCACGTAGTAGATGAGGAAGTCGAACGCCGCCCACATCAGCAGGAACCCCGGGAGCCCGTGGAACGGCAGGATCTGCGAGTAGAGCAACCACGTGAGCGCGAGGGAAGCCGCCGCAGCCCCGCCGACGACCGCGGCGTCCCGCGGATGGAACGAGCTCGGTCGGATCTTGACGGGGGAGCGGTGCTCGACGACGACGGCGAGCTTCGGCGCGTCGGTGCGCATCAGATCTCCACCCCGGAGCCGGACCGCGAGCGCGCGATCACGGTCGACGCGCCGACGTTGACGAGGAGCGTGACGACGAACAGGACGAAGCCGGCAGCCAGCAGCGCGGACAGGGCGATCCCGCTCGACTCCCCGAAGTTGTTCGCGATCAGCGGTGCGACCGGGATCGCGCCCGCCTCGATGATGTTGAGACGGATCTGGAAGAGGGGGCTCACGATGAGCAGGATCGCGATCGTCTCGCCGAGGGCTCGCCCGAGCCCGAGCATCGATCCACCGACGATCCCGCCGCGGCCGAACGGCAGCACCACCGCTCGTACCATCCCCCACCGTGTGCCTCCGAGCGCGAACGCGCCTTCCTTCTCACCGGGCGGAACCTGCGAGAACACCTCCCGAACCACCGACGTGACGATGGGGACGACCATGAGCGAGACGACGACGCCGGCTACGAACGCGGACGGCCCGTAGATCGGGAACGCGGTGGTCGGCTTGAAGATCGGGAGGAAGCCGAGGTACTTCCCGAGCCACGCCGAGAGCCCCACCATCCGGGGACGGAGATACGCGGCGCCCCACATCCCGTAGATGAGCGACGGGACCGCGGCGAGCAGATCGATCAGCGACGTGAGCGGGCGGCGCATCCGCCTCGGCGCGAACTCGGTGACGAACAACGCCGCCGCGATCGAGATCGGAACCGCGATCACCAACGCGATGAGCGCGACCACGATCGTCCACCACATGAGGGCGGCGATGCCGAACTCGTTGCCGCGCGGGGGTGGGTTCCACACCTGGGTCGTGAAGAAGGCCCACCCCTGGTCCTTGATCGCCGGCAGACCTTTCACGCAGAGGAACAGGCCGATCAGGAAGAGGATCACGAGCGTCAACGCGCCGGCCGATGCCGCGAGCCTGCGGAAGATGCGGTCGGGGCGCGTGCGAACCACCACGATCTCTCGACGCGTGGCTGGACGGGCGGCCTGGGGTCGTTCCTCGGTCGTCGGCATGGTGCGTATGTTGGGAGCGTCGAGAGGTGCGCTCGCGCTTGCGCCCCAGCCTCGGGCGGAAGGGTGAACGGAAGGTGAATAGACAGGGGCGTGGCGAGGAACGCTCGACGGTCGACGCCTCCGGCTGTTGACGGGAGACTGCACCGGTCGGACCCTTCTCCTGCGTGCGCGTGCCCCGTGGTTCCCGTGTGATGTTGGCAGGGTTCCTCCTGCTGCTCGTGATCGCGATACCCCTGGCGGCGCAGTCGGCACCGAAGCGCACGGTCAAGATCCAACCTCGTGGTGGCCTGCTCGACTTCACGGGGGACGGGCAGTTCGTCTCCGTCGGCTGGTCGCACTTCCCGCATGGCTCGGTCCTGTACCTGGAGGAGTGCGTTCGCGGCGCGACGGACTCCCTGTCGCAGTGCGCCCAGCCCGGCTTCAGCAGCACGTGCGGCGACGGGTGCCCGGGGATCCAAACGCTCGGCCTCTCCGACAAGACCGGTGCCGGGAGCGCGGTTGCCCAAGTGGCGATCGGGCTGATCAACGTGAAGCCCAACCTGGACCCGATCGTGGGCAAGACGATCACCTGTGACTACCAGGACGCGTGCTCGCTGTTCGTCGGGACGGATCCCTCCCAGCTCGCCACGATGACCGAGGTACCCATCTCCTTCGCGAAGCCGCCCCTCGCGTGTGCCACCGACGGAACCCCGATCACGGCCGAGGGTGGCTCCGCCGCATTCCGCCTGGTCGAGTTCGCTTGGTCGGTGAAGGTGTGCGAGGCACCCCGGAACATCTCGCTCGACTACACGCTGCAACCGGCGGAGACGGCGTTGAACGATTACATCGACGGCGGGCTCTCGGGGGTCGACATGGCGGTCGTCCCTGGCCCGATGGACGCATCGCAGCGGGCCGCGCTGCAAGCGGGCGGCGGCTCCGTGGCGTACGCGCCGATCGCCGCATCGGCGCTCGTGTTCGCGTATCGGATCTTCGATCAGCGGACCGGGCATCAGGTGTCGAACCTGACGCTGACCCCGGACCTCCTGGCGAAGATCTTCACCGGCCAGGACACCCAGTGGTACCTGGATCCGGCGATCCACCGGCTGAATCCCAGCATCCAATTCCCGACGTACATCGCGACCGTCGGCCGGGGCGATGCGAACGAGGACACCCTCCAGATGTCCAGGTGGATGTGGGCGAACGCGAGGAAGACGTGGATCGCCGGGGGCAAGGGCACGAAACCGAACCCGTTCGCGACGGGTCCCTCCGACATCCTGCCCTCGCTCGGGCAGATCGACCTCGTCACGGGCGCTCGCGGCGAGGCGCGGATCCTCGCGCGTGGCGACGGCGACGTCGTCTCGACGTCGACGTACGGCTGGATCGGCTATGTCGACTCGTCCTGGGCGGCCAGCTACCAGCTCCCGACGGTTCGGATCAAGTACCCGAACGGCACGGTGGTCAGGGCGACGCCGAAGACGATCCAGAAAGGGATCGCCCACATGGTCCGTGACGACCAGGGCATCCTGACGCCGGCCTTCGGACGACAGGACCCGACGGCGTGGCCGATCCCGACGATCAGCTACGCAGCCATCCCGCATGGAGCGAGCCGGACGAAGACGCCCCCGTCGCAAGAGAAGACCGCCGCGATCTCGTCGTTGCTCGCGTTCGCCGTGAGCCAGGGGCAGGGGTCGCTCCCTGCCGGGTACGTGCCGCTCCCCGGGGCGCTCCGGAAACAGACCCAGACCCTGTCGGCCCAGATCATGAAGGCGCCACCCACGCCGCCTCCTGCGCCGACCCCGCCCCCGGCGACGACACCTCCGCCCGCACCTCCACCTCCACCTCCGCCGCCGGCCGCTCCGGCGCCTGCTCCGGCGCCGCCACCCGTCGCCCCGAGCACTCCGGCCACCGGCGGGTCGGGCAGCGGCTCGGGCGGACGGCAACTCGTCGTCTACGTCGCGCCGACGGCGGAGCCCAGCACGCTCGTCGCCGTGTCGGCCCGGATGATCCTGCCGTCGGTCGTGGTCGCCGGCATCGTCGCGCTCGTCCTCGGGTCGATGCTGCTCTTCGGGAGCTCCGCTCGCGGCTGGTCACGCAGGAAGGGCGGCCAAACCGGATGAAGACCATGGAAGACCCCTACACGATCGACCTCACCCATGAGGGTGCGGCGCCCCCCGACGCGGCGAGCGAGCGCGCGACCGGCCGTGCCACGCGGGTGGCCGGGTTGGTCCTCATCGGGCTCGCGGCGTTCGTCGGCCTCTTCCTCCTCTACCTCTTCGGCGCATCGAGGATCGTCGAGATCCGGAGCCAACACCTCTTGACGCCGGAGTTCCGAGCGCTCACGCAGCAAGGTCCCGCCAGCGTCGCGGATTGGCAGCCCTCCGTCGGTCAACCCGTCGCGCTCCTGTCCATCCCGACGATCGGCGTGCAGAAGATCGTCGTCGAGGGGACGTCGTCCTCGGATCTCACGCACGGACCCGGGCACCTCCGGGGGAGTCCGCTGCCCGGCCGCCCGGGGAACAGCGTCATCGCGGGTCGCCGCACGACGTTCGGCGCTCCCTTCCGCGATCTCGGAACCCTCCACCCGGGGAACCTGATCCTGGTCACGACCGGTCAGGGAGCCTTCACCTACGCGGTCAAGACGATCGAACGGGTCGTGCCGGGACAGACCGACGTGATCGGGCCCTCGACGACGAACGAGCTCACGCTGGTGACGTCCACGCCGGCCCACACGGCGGCGGGGAGGCTCGTGGTGATCGCGACGCTCACCACGGCGCCCGCCCCCGGTCCGGCGACGGTCACGACCGTCGTGCCGGCCGACGAGACGGGCCTCGCCGGCGAGCCCGGTGCGACCGGTCCACTCATCGTGGGGCTGGAGCTGCTCGTGGCCGCCCTCTTCGCGTGGGCCTGGTACCGCAAGCGGATCTCGCCCCGGGTCGCACGGCTCCTCATGACGCCGGTCGTCGTCGCGCTCCTGTGGGGTGTCTTCGGGCTCCTCGCGCGACTGCTCCCGGCCACCCTCTGATCCGGGCTCTGTCCCCGTCCCTTCTCTCCGCGTTCACCTTCCCTTCCTCAACGCGCCGTCGACCGGACGGGTTCGACTGCGACGCTGCAGCGCGATGCCGGGCGATGGATCCGGCCGCTCGAAGGGGGGAAGTCCGGATGCGGAAGCCCTTGTTCGGCGCGATCGCGGGCGCGGCGCTGGCCGTCGCGGTCGTCGTCGGATCGACCGGCATCGCACAGGCCGCGAACGTCGATACCAGCCGTATCTCCCAGACGATCACCGGGGTCGGCTCGGACACCTTGTACGAGGTCCAGAGCGACCTCGACGAGCTGTACAACGAGGCGGTCGGCTGCGCGATCATCCCGTCC
>DATIWE010000046.1:0-17460 GCA_035519495.1 Actinomycetota bacterium | reverse complement strand
CGCGCAGGCGATCGTCGAGGCGGTCCGACCGCTCGGGATCGAGGTCAGGGCCGGCGTCCACACGGGCGAGGTGGAAACGATCGACACCAAGGTCGGCGGGATCGCCGTCGCGATCGGCGCGCGGGTCGCATCCAAGGCCGCACCCTCCGAGGTCCTCGTCTCGCAGACGGTGAAGGATCTTGTCGCGGGATCCGGGCTGACGTTCGCCGACGCCGGCGAGCACGAGCTGAGAGGCGTCCCCGACCGCTGGCGACTGTACCGGGTGGTGGGCTGAGGTGGACGTCCCCGAGATCCGGTTCGCCACGAGCGACGGCGTCCATATCGCCTACCAGGTGGTGGGCGAGGGACCGATCGATGTGGTGTGGATCCACGACTGGCTGGGGAACCTCGAGCTCCAGTGGGACCTGCCGGCCTACGCGCGCCTCCTGGAGCGCGCGGCGTCGTTCTCGCGGCTGCTCCTATTCGACAAGCGTGGGAGCGGCCTATCCGACCGGACCGTGGATCCCGACCTGTTCACCCTCGAGGTCCGGGTGGACGACGTGCGGGCCGTGATGGACGCAACCGGATCCCGAGAGGCGGTCGTCTTCGGACACGGGGACGACGGGGCATCGCTCGCGGCGTCGTTCGCAGCGATCCATCCCGAACGGACACGCGGGCTGATCCTCTACGGGGCGCGCGCGCTCGATACCTCGAGCGACGACTACCGCCTCGGCTACGATCGGGAACAGGCGGCGGTGTGGCACAACGAAGCCGAGAACTTCTGGGCGACCGAGGTCTACGCGCGTCGCTGGCTCGGTGCGCTCGCCCCATCGGTCGCCCACGACGAAGCGACCGTGCGCTGGTACGCGCGGTACCTCCGGCAGGCGGCGAGTCCGGGCACGGAGCTGATGTTCGAACGGACGGTCAACGATATCCGTCCCGCGCTCGCTGCGATCCACGTCCCCACCTTGGTCCTGCATCGGATCGGCGACACCGACGTGCCGGTCGAGGGCGGGCGCGACGTCGCGGCGCGGGTCGAGGGAGCACGCTTCGTGGAGCTGCCCGGCGTCGACTCCTACCCCTGGGCGGGAGACCAGGAGCCGCTCCTCGCCGAGATCGAGGGATTCGTCAGCGCCTCGCGTCCCGGGGTCTCCAGCGATCGGATGCTCGCGACCGTCCTGTTCACCGACATCGTCGGATCGACCCAGCGGGCCGCCCGGATCGGCGACGCCGCGTGGACGGAGCTCCTGCGGAGCCACGACGAACGTGCCCGGCGGGAGATCGAAGCCCACCAGGGGCGCTACGTGCACACGACGGGCGACGGGGTGCTCGCCGTGTTCGACGGTCCCGCCCGGGCCGTCCGGTGCGCCGGCGCGATCCAGCGGACCGTCGCCGAACTGAGCATCGAGATCCGAGCGGGGTGTCACGCCGGGGAGGTCGAGCTCGTCCGGGACGACGTTCAAGGGATCGCGGTCCACGTCTGCGCTCGGATCGCGGCCGCCGCCGGACCGTCCGAGGTCCTCGTGTCGTCCACCGTGAAAGACCTGGTAGCCGGAAGCGGCCTCGTCTTTGAGGACGCCGGCGAGCACGAGTTGAAGGGCGTCCCCGACCGATGGCACCTCTACCGGGTCGTCGGCTGACCGGCTAGGACGACGGTGGCATCCGCTCTTCGGCGATCTCCTCCGCACGCGCATGGCTCTGCGGGTGACCCGTCACGGCCTCGAGGAACGTGTCGCGGTCGAGCACCAGCAGCGTCATCGGCGTCGTCGCCGTGAGGGTCGCCGTCCGCGGAACGTCCCGCAGGAGCGCGACCTCCCCCACGTGGTCGCCGGCGGCCCGGTCGGTCACGTGCCTGCCGTCGCGCGTCACCTCCGCCTCGCCGTCGACGATCATCAGGAAGCGATCGCCGACGTCACCCTCGCGGATCAGCACCTCGCCGGCCGGGACCGACAGACGCGTCAGCCGCGCCAGGATCCGTTCGATCGCCGGCGGCGGCAGCGGGGCGAAGATCGGCATCCGGCGCAGGAACGCCACCGTCTCCGCGTCGGGCGCCGCGGCGGCCCGGTCGATCGCGGCCAACGGCCGCCACGCGGCCAGCATCACGACGGGCGCGACCGCGCCGACGGCGAGCAGGGCCGCGCGCACGCCGAACGCCTCGATCACCACCGAGGCGCCCACCGAGCCGAGCGCGAGCGCGAGCATGCTGCTCCCCTCGAGGATCCCGAACACCCGCGAGAGCAGGTGCTCCGGCGCCGAGCGCTGCAGGAGCGTCTGTCCGGACACCGTGGCGATGCTGGCCCCGACGCCGGACAGGCCGAAGAGCACCGGCGCGGTCGCGGCCGCCGGCGCCGCGCCGACGGCGACGACGGACCCGCCGAAGACCAGTGTGCCGCCGCCGAGCGGCGGCACGAGCCGCCGCCGGCCGACGAGCGACACCGCCAGCGCCGCCCCGACGAGCCCGCCGACCCCCGCCGCGGAGCTCAGGAAGCCGGCCCAGCCCGACGCCTGATGCAGGAGCGAGATCGCGACCGCAACGTAGAGCACGTCGAGCGCGCCCGACAGGACGAACCCGCCCGCCAGGACCAGCACCAGCAGCCCGACGTGGCGGTCGTGCGCGAGGTACGTGAACCCGCCGATCGACCCCCGGACCACGTCGCGCGCCCGCATGCGCTCGCCGTGCCGGACGGTCGCTCCGGACCCGAGCCGGGCGACCAGGAGCGCGCCCGCAAGGGTGACGGCCGCGAACACGCCGAAGACCTCCGCCGGCCCCACAGCGCTCAGGATCAGCCCGCTCAGCAACGGGCCGACGACGATGCCGGCGTTCTCGGCGAGCGAGGACACCGCGTTCGCGGCCGTCAGCTCCTCGGGGTCCTCGGCGACGCTCGGCAGCAGCGCATGGTGCGTCGGCCGCGCGAACGCCATGCTCACGACGGCCGCGGTCGCGAAGAGCATCGTGACGGCGAACGGCGCGTCCGCGCCCAGCGCCGCCGCGGTCGCCCCGAGCGCGATCGCCAGCGCGAGGTAGCACGAGAACAGGACGCGGCCCCGCGGGAAGCGATCGCCGGCGAACGCGCCGAACGGCGCGATGATCCCCGCGGGGATCAGCTGGATCGCCGCCACGGCGCCGGCCGACGAGGCGCCGCCCCGGTCGTAGGCATAGACGAGGATCGCGACCCACGTCCCCCACTCGGCCATCGTGAACCCGAAGAACGCCAGCACGAGCCGGAGCAGCTTCGGATCACGGGCCACCTTCCCCACGACCCGGAGCCGCCCCCGCATCCGCGAAGGATGGCACCTCCGCCCGAAGGCTCGCTCATGAGAGGCGTGCCGGACATCGCCGGGCGGAGCGCTCGGTTGCGGTCTGCGGCCACCGACGTTCAGGATGCATCGGTGGAGATCCCCGAGACGCGGTACGCCAGGACCGCGGACGGTGTGTACATCGCCTTCCAGGTGTTCGGCAGCGGCCCGCGCGATCTCCTGTTCGTGCCCGGGTTCTTCTCCAACCTCATCGCGAACTGGGAGCTTCCCGGGATGGCGCGCTTCCTCGAACGACTCGCGGGTTTCGCACGGGTGGTCGCGATCGATCGACGAGGTGTTGGGCTCTCGGATCGTATGTCTCCGGGCGACCTGCCTCCGCTCGAGACGCAGATGCAGGACCTCCTCGCCGTGCTCGACGCGGTACGCGTCCGGACGGTGCACCTGTTCGGTGATGAGGACGGCGCGGAGCTCTGCGCCCTGTTCGCGGCGAGCTTCCCCGCACGGGTGCTCTCGCTCGGCACGTACGCCTTCTACCCACGCGTGTCGCGGACGGAGGACTTCCCGTTCGGCCCGAGCCTCGAGGAGTGGGAGGCGGCCGCGTCGGACCGCGCGGCATTGTGGTCCCGCGGATGGGGACGTGAGGCCGCGCGCGAGGACTACGAGTACGCGGCGCCGTCCGTGGCCCCGGACGATCCCGAGGTGGCGGTGTTCGCGCGATACCTCGCACTCTCCGCGAGCCCGGGGGTGGCCATCTCGCTCTTGAAGCAGTGGGGGGAGTCGGATGTCCGCGCCATCCTGCCGACGATCCGCGTCCCCACCCTCGTCCTGACGAGGAACGACCTGCCTCGGGATCATCCGAGGATCGCGCGGTGGGTCGCCGACGCGATCCCGGACGCGACGTTCGTCGAGTTGCCCGGTCGGGATCTGGCGCTGTGGGTCGGAGACACCGATGCGCTCGCGGACGAGATCGAGGCGTTCGTGACGGGTGTCCGTCCATCGGGCGTGCCGCACACCATGCTGGCGACCGTCCTGTTCACCGATATCGTCGGATCGACCGAGCTGCAGGCGTCCCTCGGCGATCGCGCCTGGAAAGACCTCGTCCTCCTCCATCACTCGATCGTCCGGGAAGAGCTGGCGCGCCACCGGGGCGTCGAGGCCGACACGGCGGGAGATGGCTTCTTCGCGACGTTCGACGGACCGGCGCGGGCGGTCGGGTGCGCGGTCGCGATCTCGGATGCGGTCCGCCCGCTGGGCCTGGAGATCAGAGCCGGTCTCCACACCGGCGAGTGCGAGATCATCGACGGCAAGGCTGGAGGACTGGCGGTCTCGATCGGCGCACGGGTCGCAGCGAACGCCGGACCATCGGAGGTCCTCGTCTCGCAGACCGTGAAGGATCTGGTCGCGGGGAGCGGGCTCGTCTTCGAGGACGCCGGCGAGCACGAGCTGAAGGGCGTCCCCGACCGCTGGCGCCTCTACCGGGTGGTCGGTGCGTAGACTCGCCGCGTGGCGCGGAAGAAGATCACGTTCCGTCCCCCCGGGCTGAAGCCCACCACGAAGGTCGGCACGCTCGGCCCGTACCGCGGACGCCTCGGCCTCGCGTGGGTGATCGCGCCCATCGTCGTCGGCGTGATCGTGCTGGTCGCCGGGTACGTGGCTCTGACGCGATAAGCACGATGTTGGAGGCGTACTGCTGGCCACGATCGGTCGCCCGACATTCCTCAACCAACCTGCATGTCTCGACCGACGCCCCAAGTTTCGATATCCAAGTGACGAAAGACGATGGTGCTTCTGCACCCGTCTTTTCTGAAGTTGGTTATGCGCAGCCGTATGAAGCGCCTCAGGACACGTCTTCGCACGGCTGCCGCTGGCCAGCTTCATTCGAGATCCCTGTCTCGAACTGGTCGAGTGGCTACTACGCCGTCACGGTCACGTCGGGCGACGAGCGCGCCGACGCGTTCTTCGTGGTCCGGCCCGATCCGGGCGACCCGGCACCGATCCTGCTCGTGCTGTCGACCAGCACGTACGACGCGTACAACGACTGGGGCGGCCGGTCCCTGTACACCGGCGGCACCCGCGTATCCGCCGAGCGCCCGATGGCGAAGGGCTTCCTGGTCAAGCCGGAGCCGCACCGCCGCAAGATGCAGCCCGAGCCCGACCGCGAGGCCCTGTGGTTCTTCCGGTGGGCCGAGCCGCTCGGCCTGTCGGTGTGGAGCGGCGGCGCCGGCTGGTGGAACTGGGAGCGGCCGTTCGTCCGCTGGGCGACCGCGAACGGGTACCGACTGGACGTCGCGATCTCGACCGACCTCGAGGAACACCCAGAGGTGCTCGACGGCCATCGGCTGTTCGTGTGCGTCGGGCACGACGAGTACTGGTCGTGGGGCATGCGCGACGCGCTCGACGCGCACACGGCCTCCGGCGGCAACGCCGCGATCCTCAGCGGGAACACGTGCTGCTGGCAGGTCCGGTTCGAGGACGAGCATCGCGCGATGACCTCGTACAAGTACCGCGCCGACGAGGACCCGGTCATCGGCACGCCGCAGGAGCACCTGCTGAGCGGCGCGTGGTGGGATCGGCGGATCGGGCGGCCGGAGACTTCGACGACCGGGCTCACGTTCTCGCGCGGCGGGTATTCGCGCTACGGGCTCGGGGTGCCGCGCGCCTCCGGCGCGTACACGGTGCACCGTCCCGACCATTGGCTCTTCGAGGGCACCGACCTGCGCTACGGCGACGCGCTCGGCCTGGCGGACACGATCGTCGCCTACGAGGTCGACGGCTGCGAGCTGACGACCGGCCCGGACGGCCTGCCGGCGCCGACCCACGCGGACGGGGCGCCGGCGACGCTCGAGGTGCTGGCGACCGCCCCGGCGAGGCTCTGGCGGCAGGACGAGCAGCCGTCGCGCTACACGCACGAGCCCGGCGAGCTGGAGCACACGGCGATGGCGCTCTACGGCGAGGAGTGGCCCACGCACGTCGAACGCCTGGCGAACAACCACGCCGTGCTCGGCGTGTTCACCACGCCGGGCGGCGGCACCGTCGTCAACGCCGGCGTCACCGACTGGGCGTGCGGCCTCGGCGACCCAGCGGTCGACCGCATCACCCGGAACGTCCTGGATCGTCTCTCGCGCTAGGGTGCCGGCATGCGCTGGGACGCGTTCGCGCAGGCGGCGCCGCGGATCGCCGCGATGGCCGAGGAGCGGTTCCGGAAGGACGAGCTCGCGATGCTGGGCACGATCCGACCCGACGGCTCGCCCAGGATCACCCCGAACGAGCTCGACTTCGCCGCCGGGCGGCTGCTCGTGAGCATGATGTGGCAGAGCCGCAAGGCGCAGGACCTGCTGCGCGACCCTCGGATCGCCATCCACAGCCTGCCGAGCGACAAGACGAACCCCGGCGGCGACATCAAGCTCTACGGGCGCGCGATCGACGAACCCGACCCCGACGTCCGGCGGGCGTTCCACGACGAGATCCTGCGCCGCATCGACTGGGCCCCCGAGGAGCCGAACTTCCACCTGTTCTCGTTGGACGTCGAACAGGCGGGGTACATCCGGTTCGGCGACGACCGGCTGGCGATGGCGTGGGATCCCGAGCGCGGCGAGCGGGAGATCCGCCACCCCGACGCGGAGGACTGAGCTCAGCCGACCTTCGTGAGCGGCGCGTACGCCAGCAGCACCCGCTTCTCCCCCGCCTCGCCGAAGCGGATCGTGGCCTCGGGGTCGTCGGCGCTCCCGCTGACCTGCACGACCACGCCCTCGCCCCAGCGCTCGTGCAGCACGGTGTCGCCCTCCTTGATGGCGGGGATCGCGCGCTTGTTCACGCCCGGCACCTGCGGCGCCCGCCAGCCCCGCTCGACCTGGACCTCCCCGCTCTGCCCGGGCAGTCCGACGACGGTGTACCCGCCCGCGCCGGCCGACGCGCCCGCGCCCTGCTGCCGCCTCGAGCCGTAGCGCGAAGTCCGCTCGAGCCGCGCCTCCGATTCCTGCACGTCCATCAGGTGCCCGGGGATCTCACCCAGGAACCGCGACGGCGGGTTGAAGTTCGTCTGACCGAAGAGCGAGCGGCTCCACGCGTGCGTGAGGTACAGGCGCTGCTGCGCGCGCGTGATCCCGACGTAGGCCAGGCGCCGCTCCTCCTCCAGCTCGGCCTGGTCGGTCATCGAGCGGAAGTGCGGGAAGACGCCGTCCTCCATGCCGACCACGAAGACCACCGGGAACTCGAGCCCCTTCGCGATGTGCAGCGTCATCAGGGTGACGGTCGAGTCCTCCTCGTCGTACGCGTCCTGATCGCTCACCAGGGAGACCTGCTCGAGGAACTCGGCCAGTCCCGCCTCGGGATCGCGCGCGGCCATCTCCATCGCGGCGCCGGACAGTTCCTGGATGTTCTCGATCCGGCCCTGCGACTCGACGGTGCGCTCCTCCTCCAGCTCCGCGAAGTACCCGGACTCCCGAGCGGCCGCCTCGACCATCCGCCCCGGCCCGACCCCGTCGGCGAAGAGCCCTTCGAGCGCGATCATCACCTGGTTGAATCCGGCGACCGCGCCTTTCGCGCGCGCGTTCAGCGTGGAGATCTCGTCGATGCGGCGCGCGGCCTCGACCACGTCGATCTCCTGCTCGTCCGCGAACGCCTCGAGCGCGGCCACGGTCTGATCGCCGATCCCCCGCTTCGGCATGTTCACGACCCGCCGGAACGAGATCACGTCCTGCGGGTTCAGCAGCAGCCGCAGGTAGCCCAGCACGTCTTTGACCTCGCGCCGTTGGAAGAACCGCACCCCGCCGAACACCCGGTACGGCATCGAGACCCGCATGAAGACGTCCTCGATCACCCGGGACTGCGCGTTCGTCCGGTAGAAGACCGCAACGTCGCGGAAGCGGAACCCCTCCTCGTCGTGCAGGCGCTTGATCTCGCTCGCGACGAACAGCGCTTCCTCGTGCTCGTCGTTCGCGCGGAACGACACGACGAGCTCGCCCGATCCGGCGTCGGTCCACAGCGTCTTCGGCTTTCGCTGGACGTTGTGCTCGATCAGCGCGTTCGCGGCGCCGAGGATGTTGCCGGTGGAGCGGTAGTTCTGCTCCATCAGGAACACCTGCGCGTCGGGGTGGTCGCGTTCGAAGTCCAGGATGTTCTGGATCGTCGCGCCCCGCCACGAGTAGACGCCCTGGTCGGCGTCGCCCACGACGCACACGTTGCCGTAGCGCTCCGCCAGCAGGTTGATCAGCTCGTACTGGGCGCGCGACGTGTCCTGGTACTCGTCCACCAGGATGTAGCGGAACCGCTCCTGGTAGGTGCGCAGCACATCGGGGTGGTCGCGGAACAGCCGCACCGTCTCGGTGATCAGGTCGTCGAAGTCGAGCGCCCCGGCCGCCTTCTTGCGCGTCTCGTAGGCGGCGTAGACCTTCGCGACGATCTCCTCGTAGAAGTTCGAGGACATCGAGGCGAAGACCTCGGCGGTGATCACGCGGTCCTTCGCCTTCCCGATCGCCGCGGCCAGCTGCTTGGGCGGGAAGCGCTTCGCGTCGATGTCGAGGTCCCTCAGGATCCCGGCGATCAGCCGCTCGGTGTCCCCGTCGTCGTAGATCGTGAACGCCGAGGGGATGCCAAGGTGCGTGTGCTCCCGGCGGAGGATCCGTGCGCAGGCCGAGTGGAACGTCAGGATCCACATCCCGCGGGCGACGCCGCTGCCGATCAGCTGCTCGACCCGGCCCGCCATCTCGCGCGAGGCCTTGTTCGTGAACGTGATCGCGAGGATCTCGAACGGGCTGACGCCCTGCTCGCGGACCAGGTAGGCGATCCGATGGGTGAGCGCCCGGGTCTTGCCGCTGCCCGCCCCGGCCACGATGAGCACCGGTCCCTCGGTGTGCAGGACGGCTTCACGCTGGATCTCGTTCAGCCCCTCCAGCAACGGGGACGTCGTGGCCACGGACCCAGTGTAGGTGGCGGGAAGGACCGCTCTTGGGCTCGTGTTCGGTACCGTGCTTGGGATGAGCGAAGCCGAGCAACTCGCTGCGCCCGCCCGCCGGTTCGGCTGGCGGGACGGGGCGCGCTGGTTCGGCATCGCCTGCCTGCTCGCCGCTGCCTTCCTCGCCGGCTACGTCAGCTGGCTCCTGTGGGGCACCGGGATCACCACGCAGCGGGCGCAGAACGAGCTCCGGCCCCAGATCGAGCAGGAGATCGCGAACCCGCCGCGGGCCGGCACGCCGATCCTGCCCGGGAAGGCGTACGCCGTGATCCAGATCCCTCGGATCGGCGTGAACATGGTCGTCGTCCAGGGTGTCGACACGCTCGACCTCGAGTCCGGGCCCGGCCACTACCCGGACACGGCCGACCCGTGGGACACGAAGGGCCGCGTGGGGATCGCGGGGCACCGCACCACGTACCTGCACCCGTTCTTCGACCTCAATCAGGTCCAGCCGGGCGACACGATCACCCTCCAGACCGCGCGCGGGACCTTCACCTACACGGTCACGAAGAACTTCGTGCTGCCCGCGGACACCGCCGGCGTCGTCCTGAACCAGACGAAGACCCCGACCCTGGTCCTGACCACCTGCAACCCGCGGTACAGCGCCAGCGAACGGCTCATCGTGGAGGCCGACCGGGTATCGTCCGCCGCGTGAGCGACGGAACGGCCACCGCCGAGGAGGCGGCGGAGAGCGTCGTCAGCCTTTGGGGTCCCCGCCAGCCGTGACTGCTCCTGGCTGCTCTGTTGGGATCCGCCTCGTGAAGAAGAGCGCGACCATCGCGAAGAAGGCGAGGAGCGCGAGGGCCGAACGGAGACCGTCGATGCGAGCCTGCTCGTTCGTGTCGAGGATGGCCTGGCTGGTCACCTGAGGGACACCCGCCTCGTTCAAGGCGGCTTCCAGCTGAGCGTCGGAGATGAACTCCCCGCCGCTCGCGAGCTTGACGTTCGCCTGCTGTACGACCTGGTCCGGGACGTCGGGGTTGTTGGCGATGCCGCTCAGGAAGGACGCCGTGAGTGAGGCGATCAGGACCGAGCCCGCGAGCGCGGTCCCGAGCGACGCGCCGAACTGACTGGCCGTGTTCTGGAGGCCGCCGACCTCGGGGCTCTGCTCGTCGGGGACGGCCGAGACGGTGACGCTGCCGAGCTGCGAGGCGAGGGCGCCCATCCCGAGCCCGATCAGGATCAGCGGGACGGTCACGATCCGGGCGGTCGCGTCGACGTCCATCGCGGTGAAGAGCACCACGATGCCGATCAGCGCAGCGAGGAGTCCGAGCTCGACGATCCGCCTGGGGGAGGCCGCCGGGAGGAACTTGGGGATGCCGGCGGCGGCCACGAGCATCGCGACCGACAGCGGAGTGATCTTCAGCCCCGTTTCGATCGCCGAGAGGCCAAGGGCAACCGACAGGTACAGGGGGATCACGAAGAACAGCCCCATCATCACGACGAACTGGAAGAAGAACATCAGGAGACCGCCGGTCATCTGGCGGTTCTTGAAGAGCGACGGCGTGACGAGCGGCTCCCCTCCCGCAGCGTCCACCCGCCGGATGTGCGTCATGAACAGCCGGATCGCGACGAGCCCTCCAAGGATGAGCCAGAAGGTCGGCGACAGACCGAGCCACGATGGCGCGCCCTCGGCCGGCAGGAGCCATCCCCAGTCGGAGGAGAACAGCACCCCGAAGATGGCCAGACCCATCCCAAGGGCCCACAGCAGGGAGCCGAGCAGGTCGAGGTGGGACCGGACCGTGACCGGGGCGTCGGCGATGCGGCGACCGAACAGGAAGATGCCCGCCCCGACGAGCACCTCACCGGCGAAGACCCACCGCCACGAGGCGTAGGTCGTGGCGAGCCCGCCGATCAACGGTCCGACCGCGACCGCGATCGCGCCGGCCGCACCGACCAGACCATAGGCGCGGGGTCGGCCGCTGGGTGGGAAGTTCCCCGCGACGAGCGCCACGATCGCGGGCATGATCAGGGCAGCACCGATACCTTCCAGCAGCGACCATCCGAAGAGCAGCACCGGGAGGTTGGGGGCAAGGGCGGTGGTGAGCGAGCCCGAGCAGTAGATCACCAGTCCGATCATGAAGGCACGCTTGCGGCCGATGATCGAGCCGATCTTCCCGCCGGTGACCATGAGCATCGCCATCACGAGCGTGTAGAGGACGATCGCGCTCTGGATGCCGGTGATCGTGGTGTTCAGGTCCTCGGCGACCGTCGCGATGGACACGTTCATCACGGAGCTGTCGAGCGCCATCAGGAATTGCCCAGCGCAGAGCGTGAGGAGCACGACGCTCGCACCCGTGGTCGCAGCCCGTGTGTCCGTGGCCTCAGATGTCATCCAACGCACCTCGCAGTGTCGTGGTCGAGCGTCACGAGGCAGCCTCTTCGGTACATGTTTCAGAGACCGGTCTCGGCCTGGAGCGCGCAACCGCCGCGACCGTGTCGACGTTCGTGAACGTCGGCCACGATACGGGCGACCGAGAATGAGAACAAGCTGCGGGTGAAGGACCGAAGGACCTTCATCGCCCGTCGCCGTCGACCTCGCGAGGTCCCTTCAGGCTGGGGGCGAACGGCCCCCTGGATGGACCCAACGCGCTCATAGGGTTGCTGGCGTAGGGCAGGACGGAGGGAACGACACGAAGGGGGGATGTTCACGATGGGAACCGCAGTCAATGACACACCGATCCTCGATCTGATCGGGGAGATGACGTCCGCCTCGCTGGACGCAACCACGCTCGACGGACGGACATTGGTGTACGTACGGATCGCGGCGCTCGTCGCGGTCGACGCTCCGCCGGCGTCGTACCTGTTGAACCTCGGAGCGGCGAGCAAGATCGGCGTCGGCGAGGACGACGTGAAGGCCGTCCTGGCCGCCGTCGCGCCGATCGTCGGGACCGCTCGCGTCGCTTCGGCAGTGGGGAAGATCGCCGAGGCTCTCGGCTTCGCGATGGAGCTTGCAGAGCTGGAGGCGGAGGCCGGCAAGTAGCAGGACTCGTCACGCGGGACCGGGTCCATCAGCATCCGGTCCCGCGTGCTCCGTATGACCGACCCACCACTGGCCCAGGGCGCGTAGAGCAGAGAGCGGCTCACGTCGACCGTCTGGGCCGCCCTTCGTCGGATGAGCGAGCGCCGCCGCGCTAGGCTTCGCCCACCAACGCAACGGAGTCCGGATGGCCGATCGCGCCGCGCCCTTCTCCCCCGGTTCGTTCCTGGCAGGCCTCGACGAGGCGACGCGGAGCAGCCTCATCGACGCGGGGCGGCGGATGTCGCTGGCGGACGGGAGCTCGTTGCTGTTCGAGGGCGACGACTCGGGCCGCGTGATCGTGATCCTCGGCGGGAGCGCGCGGGTCTTCTCCACGGCGGCGAACGGCCGCGAGGTCCTCGTGACCGTCGCCGGCCCCGGGGAGATCCTCGGGGAGATGTCGGCCCTGGACGGCCGGCCGCACTCGGCCTCCTCGACGGCCGTGGGCGACACGGAGGTCGTCCTGGTGCCCGGCGAGGCGTTCCGGGAGCTGCTGGCGTCGAACGCGGCGCTCGCGACGGCCGTGGCCGTGCGCCTCACGCGGGAGCTCCGCCGGGTCGTGCACCAGCGGGTCGACCTCGAGGCGTTCGACGTGCCGACCCGCCTGGCCGGGATCCTCGTGGACCTCGCCGGGAGGGTCGCGCCCGGCGACGACGCGATCGAGCTCCCGATCTCCCAGCACGAGCTGGCGGAGTGGTGCGGCGCATCGCGGGAGGCGGTCACGAAGGCGCTCGGCACGTTCCGATCCCGGGGCTGGGTCCGCACCGGGCGACGCTCGATCACCGTGTTGGACCTCGAGGCGCTCCGCGCGCGCGCCTCCTGAGCACGCATCCTCAGCGTGGGTGAAAAGTACCCGTTCCCCCGGTGCATCCTCCCTCGTTCGCCATCCCCCACCGCCCTACCGTCGCCGCAGACGAACGAGCGGATGAGCCGCTCGAAGGGACCCGGAAGGGGGAACCCACGATGCAGGCACAGACGGTGCAGGAGCGGAGCGGGACTCCATGGATCGCGTTGCTGTTGGCCTTGATCTTCGCGGCCGCCGTGGTGATCGGTGTGCAGGTCGCGTTCCGAGGACGGGACGTGACCGTCACGAACACGCCGGCGGTCCAGACCCAGGTCGACCGCCTCGGTGACATCCAGAAGTCGGGGATGTCGCAGGCGGGGATCCTCGGGGTCGGGTTCGTCGGGGACTCGCCGGCCTCGTCGCCCCACCGGGGACACCAGCCGATGACCGCGGAGCAGGTCGCGCGGGCCAAGGAAGTGCTGAGTGGACCGATCAGCCCGAACCTCATGCCCACGGTCGATCGGATCCGGGCCATGAAGGACGGACGCTGATCCTCGGATCACCGGTAGGACACGAGCGGGGCGCGTGAGCGCCCCGCTCGTTCGTTGCTCACTCCCACTCGATCGTGCCGGGCGGCTTGCTCGTGATGTCGTAGGCCACGCGATTCACGCCCGGCACCTCGCGGACGATCCTCGACGCGATCCGGTCCAGCACGTCGTGCGGCAGGCGTGCCCAGTCCGCCGTCATCGCGTCCTCAGAGGTGACGACCCGGACGATCACGGGGTTCTCGTAGGTCCGGGCGTCGCCCATCACCCCGACGCTCTGCACGTCGGCCAGGAGCACGCAGAAGGCCTGCCAGGTCTCCCGCTCCAGGCCGGCGCGGCGGATCTCCTCGCGCACGACCCGATCGGCGGCGCGCAACGTGGCAAGGCGCTCCGCCGTCACCTCGCCAACGATCCGGACCGCGAGGCCGGGACCGGGGAAGGGCTGGCGCTGGACGATCTCCTCGGGCAGCCCCAGCTCGGCGCCGACCGCGCGCACCTCGTCCTTGAACAGGTCGCGGAGCGGCTCCACCAGCTGGAGGTCCATATCCTCGGGAAGCCCTCCCACGTTGTGATGGCTCTTGATGTTCGCGGCGGTCTTCGACCCCGACTCGATCACATCGGGGTACAGCGTCCCCTGAACCAGGAACCGGGCGCCGGCGCGTTCCCGGGCGACCTCCTCGAACACACGGATGAAGCCCTCGCCGATCGTCTTGCGCTTGGCCTCGGGATCGGTGATGCCGGCGAGCGCCGCCAGGAATCGGTCGGCGGCCTTCACGTGCACGAGCGGGATCCGGAAGTGCCGCCCGAACGTCTCCTCCACCTGCTCCGGCTCGCCCTCACGGTTGAGCCCGTGATCGACGAAGACGCACGTCAACTGATCGCCGACGGCGCGATGGACCAGCAGCGCCGCGACGGCGGAGTCCACCCCGCCGCTGAGCGCGCACAGGACCTCGGCGTCGCCGACCTGCGCGCGGATCTTCGCGACCGCGTCCTCCACGATGTTCGTCGGGGTCCAGTCCGGCAGGAGGCCGCAGCCGTCGTACAGGAACCGTTTCAAGACGGCCTGGCCGTGTGCCGTGTGCGAGACCTCCGGATGGAACTGCACCGCGAAGAGCCCGCGGTCGGGATCCTCCATCGCGGCCACGGCGATCCGATCGGTCGTGGCGCCGACGCGGAAGCCCTCGGGCGCCCGCGTCACCC
The DNA here is from genome assembly GCA_035519495.1 of Actinomycetota bacterium. Taxonomy (GTDB): domain Bacteria; phylum Actinomycetota; class UBA4738; order UBA4738; family HRBIN12; genus AC-51. Next base: position 2,722 of record DATIWE010000046.1, on the reverse strand, counting down.
CGTCCCCGTGGCTCATCCAGACCGTGTCCTCTGTCGGGAGGTCCTGCAGGAGCAGGCCGGGCCGCGTCACGTGCAGCTGCGTGCCGCCGTACTCCCGGTCGCCCGTGTTCGCGACCTCACCGCCGAGCACCTGCGCCATCAGCTGGTGCCCGTAACAGATCCCCAGCACCGGGACCCCAAGGGAGAACAGGGCCGGATCGACCTGGGGACCATCGGGTTCGTAGACGCTGGCCGGGCCGCCGGACAGGATGATGCCGGCCGGGCGCTTCGCCGCGATCTCGGCCGCCGTGAGGTCGTGCGCGATGATCTCGGAGTAGACACGCGCCTCGCGCACCCGCCGCGCGATCAGCTGCGCGTACTGCGCCCCGAGGTCGACCACCAGGACCGGCCGCGGGGCCTGCGGCACCTAGTGGCCCATCCCCACGTGCTGCTCGGTCTGGTAGGTCTTGCCCTCGGTCTTGATGGCCGGCGCGATCACCAGCTCGGCCTTCTGGAACTCCTTGATCGTCTCGTACCCGGTCGTGGCCATCGAGGTCGCGAGCGCGCCGAAGAGGTTCAGCGTGCCGTCGTTCTCGTGCGCCGGCCCGGTGAGGATCTCCTGCAGCGAGGCGACCTGCTTCGTCTTCACGCGCGCGCCGCGCGGGAGCGACGGGTGGAACGTCGCCATGCCCCAGTGGTAGCCGCGGCCCGGCGCCTCGAACGAGCGCGTGAGCGGCGAGCCGATCATCACGGCGTCCGCGCCGCAGGCGATCGCCTTCGCGATGTCGCCGCCGGTGCGCATGCCGCCGTCGGCGATCACGTGGCAGTACCGCCCGGTCTCGTGCAGGTGCTCGCGGCGCGCGGCGGCGGCGTCCGCGATCGCCGTGGCCTGCGGCACCCCGACCCCGAGCACGCCGCGGGTCGTGCACGCGTTGCCGGGACCGACGCCGACCAGCACCCCGATCGCGCCGGTCCGCATCAGGTGCAGCGCCGTCGCGTACGAGGCGCACCCACCGATGATCACCGGGATGTCGAACGACGGCACGAACTCCTTCAGGTTCAGCGGCTCGTGCTGGCTGGATACGTGCTCGCCGGAGACCACCGTGCCCTGGATCACCAGGATGTCGAGCTCGGCGTCGAGGACGAGCTTCGCGTACTTCTCGACGCGCTGGGGGGTGAGCGAGGCGGCCGCGACGACCCCGCCGGCCTTCACCTCCTGGATCCGCTGGCCGATCAGCTCCTCCTTCAGCGGCTCGGCGTAGAGCTCCTGCATCCGGCGCGTGGCCTTGTCGTCGGGGAGCGACGCGATCTCCTCGTAGATCGGCTCGGGATCCTCGTAGCGGGTCCAGAGGCCCTCGAGGTTCAGGCACGCGAGCCCGCCGAGCTTGCCGACCTCGATCGCCGTGGCCGGCGAGACGGCCGCGTCCATCGCGGAGGCCATCATCGGCAGCCCGAACGTGTACGCGTCGATCTCCCAGGCGATCGAGACGTCCTCCGGGTCGCGCGTGCGCCGCGACGGCACGATCGCGACCTCGTCGAACCCGTAGGCCCGCCGGGCCGTCTTGCCGATGCCGATCTCGAACTCCATCTCGGGGGGTCCTCCCTCTCCGCTCAGTCGGTCGGCGCGGTGGGGCCGGGCCGGGAACGCGAAACGCCCACCCGTTGCCGGATGGGCGCCTCGTGATGCATACGCCTCAGGCTACCACCGACCTACGTCGGTCCCGTCCGCCCCGGCGACCCGCCCACTTCCTGGCGGAGCGCCGCGATCTCCTCGCGGAGCGCCCGCAGTTCCCCCTCCACGGCCGCGTCGTCTGCCGGGGCATCGTCGCCGGAGGACACGAGGAGGCTCGCGAAGATCGACGCGAGCGCGCCGATGATGCCGATCCCCGTCAGCATCACGAAGACGCCAACGATGCGACCGGGGGCGGTCACCGGGTAGAAGTCGCCGTACCCGACCGTCGTGATCGTCACGATCGACCACCAGACCGCCTCGCCGCCCGTCTTGATGTTCCCGTTCGGCGCGGTCGATTCGAACTGGAGCACGAAGATGCTGGCGAAGGTCAACACGACCATCGCGGCGGTCAGCGTGATCATGACCGCGTACTGGCCGCGGTTGTGAAGAACGTCGTCGAGCAGCTCCCGCTTGCTCTGACCCCGCAGCAGCCGGCTGATCCTCGTGAGACGGCTCAACCGAGCGAGCCGGAACAGGGAGGTCCACTTCCCTCCATCGGCGAGGAATCCGAAGCTCGGGATCGAGCCGAGGAGGTCGAGCCAGCCTCGCTCGCCGATGAAGTACGCCCGCTTCGTCGGGGCGTGACGGAGCCTCGCCACGAAATCGCCGAGGAAGACGAAGCAGATGATGTTGTCGTAGGCGTTCAGCAGGGTCCAGGTCGCGTCCTTCGTGCGGTGTGCCACGAGGCCGACCATGATGACCAGGGACAGCACCGTCAGCACGAGGATGAACAGCTCGTACGCGTTACTGAACCTCGGGCGGGCGGAAGGGGTGGCCGGAGCGCTCATCCGGACGCATCTTCGCCTGCGGCCGGACGCGCTTCCAGGACCTCGGAACAGCCTAGCGGACGGCGTCGAGGGCGCGTCGCGCTTGCGCCAGGTGGAAGCGGTCGTGGCCGGCGATCATGCGGAACGAGAGGTCGTAGCTCTCGGGCCCGCGCTCGGCGTGCATCCCGGCGCGGCCTCGGAGATCCTCGGGCGTGCGGCGCCAGAGGGCGACGTTCGCGGCGCG
>DATIWE010000045.1:0-6657 GCA_035519495.1 Actinomycetota bacterium | reverse complement strand
GAAGCACGACATCGAGGCCGAGCGCGACGACGACGTGAAGAAGCGTCTGAGCGAGCTCGAGGACCGGCTGAAGGAGCTCGAGGCCGAGGGCGCGAAGGGCGCCCAGCTGTCGGCCGCGAAGCGTGAGGCCCAGCGCGACGTCGAGAAGATCCACGAGGCCGCCGGGCGCGACGCCCAGCACCTCGACGACGTCCTGGCCGCCTTCAAGACCCTGCGGGTCAAGCAGCTCGTGGCCGACGACAACGTCTACCGGTCGCTCCGGGAGCGCTTCGGCGACTACTTCGACGGCGGCATGGGCGCGGAGGCCATCAAGCGCCTGCTGACCGACATGGACACCGAGGCCGAGGCCGAGTCGCTGCGCGACCAGATCGAGAACGGCAAGGGCACGCGCCGCCTGAAGGCGATCAAGCGCCTGAAGGTCGCGTCGAACTTCGCCGAGGGCAAGTCGAACCCGCTCGGCATGGTGCTGGACGCCATCCCGGTGATCCCGCCGGACCTGCGCCCGATGGTGCAGCTGGACGGCGGCCGGTTCGCCACGTCGGACCTCAACGACCTCTACCGCCGCGTGATCAACCGGAACAACCGGCTGAAGCGGCTCCTGGACCTCCAGGCGCCCGAGATCATCGTCAACAACGAGAAGCGGATGCTCCAGGAGGCCGTCGACGCGCTGTTCGACAACGGCCGCCGCGGCCGCCCGGTGACCGGGCCCGGCAACCGCCCGCTGAAGTCGATCTCGGACATGCTGAAGGGCAAGCAGGGCCGGTTCCGCCAGAACCTGCTGGGCAAGCGCGTGGACTACTCCGGCCGCTCGGTCATCGTGGTCGGCCCGGAGCTCCGCCTGCACCAGTGCGGGCTGCCGAAGCAGATGGCGCTCGAGCTGTTCAAGCCGTTCGTCATGAAGCGCCTCGTCGACCAGGCGCTCGCGCAGAACATCAAGAGCGCGAAGCGGATGGTCGAGCGCGCGCGTCCGCAGGTCTGGGACGTGCTCGAGGAGGTCATCCGCGAGCACCCGGTGCTGTTGAACCGGGCGCCCACGCTGCACCGTCTCGGCATCCAGGCCTTCGAGCCGGTCCTGGTGGAGGGCAAGGCGATCAAGCTGCACCCGCTGGTCTGCCAGGCGTTCAACGCCGACTTCGACGGCGACCAGATGGCGGTGCACGTGCCGCTGTCCGCCGAGGCGCAGGCCGAGGCCCGGATCCTGATGCTCTCGACGAACAACATCCTGTCGCCGGCGCACGGGCGGCCGGTGGCGACCCCGCGCCAGGACATGGTGCTGGGCCTCTACTACCTCTCGCTGGCGCAGAACGAGGACCGCAAGGACGAGGAGATCCCGACGTACGGGTCGGCGGCCGAGGCCGTGCTGGCCCTCGACGCCGGCTACCCGCTCCACGATCCGATCCGGATCCGTCTGGAGGGCAAGGCGCTGCCGGCCGACATGCTGCCGGAGGGCTACGACCCCGAGGCCGAGGAGTGGCAGGGCCGCACGCCGAAGATCCGCACCACGATCGGGCGGGTCATCTTCAACGAGGCGCTGCCGAAGGACTTCGAGTTCCGCAACGACTCGGTCCTGGCCGGCGACGTCGGCCGGATCGTGGACGAGGTCGTGCACGGCTACGACCGCGCCGCGGTCGAGCAGGTCCTGGACGACCTGAAGAACCTCGGGTTCCACTACGCGACCCGGGCCGGCGTGACGATCGGCATCGAGGACGTCACGACGCCGCCCGAGAAGGCGAGGATCCTGGACGAGCACGAGAAGCGCGCCCAGAAGGTCGAGCAGCAGCACCGCCGCGGCATCATCACCGACGACGAGCGGCGCCAGGAGCTGATCGAGATCTGGACCCAGGCGACCGACGAGGTGAAGGAGGCCATGGAGGCCCAGTTCACCCCGACGAACCCCATCTACATGATGGCCAACTCGGGCGCCCGCGGGAACATCATGCAGATCCGCCAGCTGGCGGGGATGCGCGGCCTGGTGGCCAACCCGAAGGGCGAGATCATCCCGCGGCCGATCCGGTCGAACTTCCGCGAGGGCCTCACCGTGCTCGAGTACTTCATCTCGACGCACGGCGCCCGCAAGGGACTGGCCGACACGGCGCTGCGGACGGCGGACTCGGGCTACCTGACCCGCCGGCTCGTGGACGTGGCCCAGGAGGTCATCATCCGCGAGGAGGACTGCGAGACCGACCGCTCGATCTCGACCAGCGTGAACGTGCGGCGTCCCGACGGATCGCTCGTGAAGAACAGCCACGTCGACACCTCGCTGTTCGGCCGGGTGCTGGCCGAGGACATCAAGGTCGACGGCAAGAAGATCGCGAAGGCGGGCGACGAGCTCACCGACGAGCTGACGGCCGTCGTGGTCGATTCCGGCGTCGAGGACGTGCGCGTCCGTTCGGTGATCACCTGTGAGGCCGAGGTCGGCGTGTGCGCGGCGTGCTACGGCCGCTCGCTCGCGTCGGGCCGCATGGTGGACATCGGCGAGGCGGTCGGCATCATCGCCGCCCAGTCGATCGGCGAGCCGGGCACCCAGCTCACGATGCGGACGTTCCACACCGGCGGCGTCGCGGGCGAGGACATCACCCACGGCCTGCCGCGCGTGCAGGAGCTGTTCGAGGCGCGCAAGCCCAAGGGCGAGGCGCAGATCACGGAGCTGGCCGGCGAGGTCAAGATCGAGGACGACGACGAGAAGCACGTTCGCCGGATCCTCGTGACCTCCGAGGACGGCGACGACATGGTCGAGTACCCGGTCTCGTTCCGGGCGCGGATGACCGTGGCCACGGGCGACAAGGTCGAGGTGGGCCAGCAGCTCACCGAGGGCTCGGTCAACCCGCACGAGATCCTGCGGGTCAAGGGCGTGCTGGCCCTGCTGCAGCACCTGGTGGACGAGGTCCAGCAGGTGTACCGCTCGCAGGGCGTCACGATCCACGACAAGCACATCGAGCTGATCGCGCGGCAGATGCTCCGCAAGGTCCACATCATCGAGCCGGGCGACACGGACTTCCTGCCCGGCGACCTGGTGAACCGTCGCGCGTTCGAGGACCGCAACGCCGAGGCGGTCGAGAGCGGGACGATCCCCGCGTCGGCCCGTCCGGTGCTCCTGGGGATCACGAAGGCCTCGCTGGCCACGGACTCGTGGCTGTCGGCGGCCTCGTTCCAGGAGACCACCCGGGTCCTCACGGACGCCGCGATCCAGGGCAAGTCGGACCCGCTGCTGGGCCTGAAGGAGAACGTGATCATCGGCAAGCTGATCCCGGCCGGAACGGGCATGCCCCGGTACCGCAACATCCAGGTCAAGATCAAGCCCGAGGCGATCCCCGAGTACTGGCTCCAGCGGCAGCGCGAGCTGGCCGAGGCCACCGCGGTCGAGACCGGCGAGCCGGCGTTGGTCGGCCTCACGCGGGAGCAAGCTGAAAGGATGTTGGGAGGCTCAGCGGACGAGTAACTCGAACTTCCTTCATCCGACCAACATCAAAGACCGAAAGAGGAGGCGACCTGCGCAGGTCGCCTCCTCTGCTTTTCCTGTCTTTCCCTAACCAACCTCTTCGCTTGAAGCTTCTTCTTCTCTTCCTGTTCTGGTGACCAACGACCTTCGACCTCACACGAAGCGTCGCTTGTCGACGGATCAGGACTCGGCGTTCGGCTCCGTCTCGGGGGGAACCGCCGGCGCCGCGGGCTCGGGCGGCTCGTCGGAACCGAGGTCGTTCCCTTCCCTCAGGCCCTTCTTGAACTCGCCCTGGGCCCGACCCATCGAGCGTGCCATCTCCGGGATCTTCTTCGCACCGAAGAGCACAGCGACGGCGATCGCCGCCACGATCACGCCGTCCATCCCGAAGATCTCAGCAACGATCGCGGTCACGAGCCAAGTGTACGGCCGGTTCGGAGATCGAACGGGGCCGGTTGAGCACGTCCCGACCGACCTCGAGCTTCCCGCGAGACCCCCCGCGCGTTTCCGCTGGTCAGAGCCGTGAGCGCCACTCTCCGTGTTCGGCTAGGATGCGGAGCGCGTTCTTCCCGACGCACTCCTGAAAGGGGGAAGGGGATGCATCCACGCCTCATCCGTCGCGCCGCGGCGGTGATCGGTGTCCTCACGCTGGTGGCGACGGGTCTCGCCGCCGCCGGACAGACCGCCGCCTCGGCCAAGCCGGTGCAGCGGTTCCATCTGGTGCGGACGACCGCGCCGCTGCGCACGGTCGCCCGGCCGGCGACGCGCGCCGCGGCCCGCGTCTCGGCGCTCGCGCTCCCGTCGGCGGGCGACGCGGCCACCGATGCCGCGCTCTACCGCAAGCACAACGCGAACGAGGCGGATCTGGAGGGCGGCGACGCCGTCCACGAGGGCGAGGTCGCCGCGCCGAACGCGACGTCGCACTCCGGCACCTCCGGCTCGAAGGGCACCTCCTGGGAGGGCTCGAACCACTTCGACTCCCGCTACTCCGGGAGCGGCAACCAGTTCTCCGGCGAGCCGCCGGACCAGGGACTCTGCGCGAGCAACACGCGCGAGTTCGAGATCGTGAACTCCGTCGTGCAGGTCTACACACGCACCGGCACGCCGCTGTTGGCCGGAACCTCCGGCGATCCCAGTTTCACCGGGCCCATCGGGATCACCCTGAACGAGTTCTACGGGTACCCGCCCGAGGTCGACCGGACCAACGGCGTGTACGGGTTGTTCATCTTCGACGTCAACTGCCAGTACGACTCCGGCGCGAACCGGTGGTACGTGAGCGCCGCGGCGTTCGAGCAGGACCCGGAGACCGGTGACTTCACCGGGCAGTCGCACGTGCTGCTGGCCGTGAGCACCGGCTCGAACCCGCTGGGCTCGTTCAAGGTCTACGACATCGACACGACGAACAACGGCACGAACGGCACGCCCGACCACCAGTGCGACGGCGGGTTCTGCTTCGGCGACTACCCGCAGCTCGGCTTCGACGCCAATGGCGTGTACATCACGACGAACGAGTTCGACCTGTTCGGCCCGAACTTCCACGGCGCGCAGCTCTACGCCCTGTCGAAGAACGATCTGCTCGCCGGCAAGGCGTCGCCGCGGACGCAGGTGATCGAGAACATCGTCGCCCCGTCCGTGAACGACCTCGCGTACACGCTGATGCCGGTCGCGTCGCTGCCGCAGGACTACGAGCCGGCGCACGGCGGCACGATGTACTTCGGGATGTCCCAGTCGCCGTTCTTCGACGCGACGGCGAACGCCGTCTCGCTGTGGCGGCTGACGAACACGAAGTCCCTGTCGTTCAAGCCGAACCTGTCGCTGGCGGAGACGTCGATCCCGACCTCCGCGTACGCGACCCCGCCGGCGGCGCAGCAGAAGGCCGGCGACACGCCCTTCCTCGACTGCTTCAACGCGAACTGCCTGGGACTTGACCCGGCTCCGCCGGTCCAGCAGGGGACGTGGCCGCTCGACTCCGGTCCCGGCAAGGTCGGTGCCGGCTGGCTGCGCAACGGCGTCGTCTACCTGGTGGGTGGGGTCTCGCTCGCCGGGCCCGGCGGCGCGAACATCGACGAGTCGACCGGCCTGACCTGGGAGCCGGCCGGCGTGCACGCGGGCGTGGCCTACGTGGCGCTGCGGCCGAGCACCTGGAATTCCTCGGTCTCCCGCCTGTTCCAGGGCTCGATCGACGTGAAGGGCCAGAACCTGATCTACCCGAGCCTGGCGATGAACGCGGCGGGCAAGGGCGCGATCGGGGTCACGCTGTCGGGTCCCGACTGGTACCCGTCATCGGCGTACATCCCGTTCGGGACGAACGGTCCCAGCGGCTCGGTGCAGGTCGTGGCGAAGGGCGCCGGCCCGAACGACGGGTTCAGCGCCACGCAGTACGGCGGGTATCGCACACGCTGGGGTGACTACGGCGCGGCCGCCACGTCTCCGGACGGCATGCTCTGGGTGGCGAACGAGTACATCGCCCAGACGTGCGATCTGGACACGTTCCTGGCCGACACCAACTGCGGTCACACCCGCACGCTCCTGGCGAACTGGTCGACGCGCATCGTCGGCATCAAGTCGTAGACCGGGAGGAAGTCGGAAGGGGCGGCCTCGCTTCGGCGGGGCCGCCCTTCCCGCGTCTACAGGGGGATCACGTTCTCCGGACCGACGCCGCGGTAGGCGTTGCGGGTGTCGAAGACCACCCTGCTCCGCTCGGCGATGTCGTCGAGGTCGTACGACGGATGCGGGGTGACCAGGACCACGAGATCGGCGCGTTCGAGGGCACCGTCCAGGTCGGGCTCTGCGTGGAGCTCGCCGAACGACAAGAAGACTGCGGGGACGAACGGGTCGTGGTAGGAGACCTCGGCGCCTCGTTGTTGCAGGGCTGTCAGCACAGCAAGTCCGGGCGACTCCCGCACGTCCCCGACGTCGGCCTTGTACGTCACGCCGAGCACCAGGATGCGGCTGGAGCGCACGGGCCGTCCGACGTCGTTCAGGATCTCCGCCACGCGGGTGGCGACGTAGGCCGGCATCCGATCGTTCACGTCCTGCGCCGCCTCGAGCACGCCGAAGCGCCGACCGGTCCGCCGGCGCACCTCCCAGGACAGGTACGTGGGGTCCAGCGGGATGCAGTGCCCGCCGATCCCGGGTCCGGGGTAGAACGGCATGAAGCCGAACGGCTTCGTCGCCGCGGCGTCGATCACCTCCCACAGGTCGATCCCCAGCTCGTG
>DATIWE010000044.1:0-18110 GCA_035519495.1 Actinomycetota bacterium | reverse complement strand
CCAGTGGGGTTCGGTGATCGTTCTGGCTGGTGTGGCCGATCACCACACCCGAGAGGACCCCCGGCGCCTGACTCGGAGGGGAGGACGCCCCGGAGGCGCACGAGGCGAGGAGCAGGCCCATCACGAGGAGCAGCGCCGTCTTCCGCACGATCCTTCGACGCTCCGTACGCACCCTTCCGTTCCCGGCGTTCCTCTCGACCGAAGGCTACGCGTGGCCGCAGGGCCCGTCGATGCGAGGCCGGATGGCCCCCTGCGGGACCCGCCCGCCCGCGCATGCTCCAGGAAGAGCGATCCGGCGTCGTGAGGAGGTGGGAACGGTGTCCGAGGAAGGAACGGTGTCCCTGGTGCTGTTCTCCGGGACCGATGACCGCCTGCAGTCGGCCGCGGTGCTCGCGGTGGGCGCGGCGGCGATGGGCCGGAAGGTCAACCTATTCCTGCAGTACTGGGCGCTCGACGCGTTCCGCGCCGACCGCATCCTGAAGGATCACGGGCTCTCCCCGGAGGCCGGGGAGGAGGGCGCCGAGGCGATGTTCGCCCAGGGCAAGACGCACTGGAGCGAGCTGCTCCGTCAGGCGAAGTCGATCGGCGAGGTGCAGATCCAGGCTTGCGCGGACTCGATGGAGATGTTCGGTCTGACCCAGGACGACCTCGACCCGGTGGTCGACGGCATCTGGGGCGTGGCCGCGTTCTTCGCCGAGGCCGACGGCTCGATCACGTTCATCTAGGAGGCGAGGGAGATGGAGACGACGACCGTGACCACGACGATCGATGCCAGAGGGATGCCGTGCCCGGGGCCGCTGATGAGCTTGATCGGCGCGATCCGGCAGGGACAGGTCGGTGACGTGATCGAGGTCCTCTCGAGCGACGACGGATCGAAGACCGACATCCCGGCTTGGGTCGCGAAGGCGCAGCACGAGCTGGTCGAGGTCGTCCCCGAGGACGGCTACGCGCGGTTCCGCGTGCGGAAGGTCCGGTGAGCGGCGTGCCCGCGCGGATCGTGGTGTTGGGCGGCGGCGTCGGCGGCACGCTCGTCGCGAACCTGTTGGACAAGCGCCTCGGGAAGGACGCGGCCATCACCGTCGTCGACCCGACGGGCATGCACGACTACCAGCCGGGGTACCTCTACCTGGCGCTGAACGGAGCCAACGCGCACTGGCTCTCCCGGGACGAGCGGACGCTCCTGCGCGGCGGCGTCGACCTGGCGATCGAGGAGGCGGTCCGGATCCATCCCGATGCCGGGACCGTGCAGCTCGCGCGCGGCGGCTCGCTCGCATGGGACTACCTCGTGATCGCGACCGGGGCACGCCTCGTCTACGACGAGATCCCCGGGCTCGCCGAGGGCTCGCACGGCTTCTACTCGCTCACCGAGGCCGAACGGCTCCGCGCAGCACTCCGGACGTTCTCCGGCGGGAAGATCGTGATCGGCGTGGCCGGCATCCCGTACAAGTGCCCGCCCGCCCCCGTCGAGTTCGCGATGCTGCTGGAGGAGCACCTCCGCGATCGGGGTATCCGCGACCGCAGCGAGGTCGTGCTGGCGTCGCCGTTGAACCGTGCGTTCACGATCGAGAGCGCCTCGAAGATCGTCCAGCCGATCATGCGCGAGCGCGGGATCCAGCTGGAGACGTTCTTCAACGTCGAGTCGGTCGATCCATCGGCGGGGATCGTGAGCTCCTTGGAGGGCGACAAGCTGGAGTACGACCTGCTGGTCCTGGTGCCGCCGCACCGGGGACAGGATGTGATCAGCGACTCGAACCTGGGCGACGCCGGCGGCTGGATCCCGACCAATCGGAGCACGCTCAACGCCGGAGGCTACGAGCGCGTCTTCGCCCTCGGCGACGCGACCGACCTCCCGATCTCGAAGTCCGGTTCCACCGCGCATTTCGAGGCGCCGGTGATCGCGAGCCGGATCGCGTCGTTGATCCTGGGAACCGCGCCCGCCGAGAACTACGGCGGGAGGGTCATGTGCTTCCTGGAGACCGGCAACGGCAAGGCCACGGTGCTGCGGTTCGACTACGAGCACCCGCCCGTCCCGCCGGAGCCGAGCCGTGGATGGCACATGGCGAAGTGGATCTTCAACCGGGCGTACTGGGAGACCGTCCCGCAGGGACGGCTGCCGGATCGCGCGCCCGGGACGATGCCGAAGGAGGTCGTGCGATGAGTCAGACGATCGTGCAGCAGCTGGACGTGCAAGGGCTCGCGTGCCCGATGCCGATCGCGAAGGCCGCGATCGCGATCCGGTCCATGCAACCCGGGGACCGCCTCGAGGTCCTGGCCACCGATCCGGGCTCGGTGCCCGACTTCACCGCCTGGTGCGCGAAGACGGGCAACGACCTGCTCGAGCAGACCGAGGATGCGGGCGTGTTCCGCTTCCTCATCCTGAAGGGGTGAACCGCCATGACGGCGGAAGGAACGTTGACGGCGACCGATGAGCACGCGATCGACGAGCTCCGTGCCGAGATCGCGGCGCACGAGGGCGAGAGTGCGAAGCACACGAAGCTGGTGATCTTCGCCTGGAGCGGTGACCTGGACCGGATCTGGCCCACCTTCATCCTGGCGACGACGGCCGCCGCCATGGGGATGCAGACCACCGTGTTCTTCACGTTCTGGGGACTCTTCCCGCTCGTGAAGAACGACGTGCGCATCACGGGCGACAACTGGATGCAACACATGATGTCCTTCATGAACCGAGGCGGAACCGAGCACCTCGGGCTGTCGAAGATGAACTTCGCCGGCATGGGGCCGGCCATGATGAAGAAGCTGGCCGACGAGCATCACGTCGCCTCGCCGCAGGAGCTCCTCGAGGTCGCACGCGACCTCGGCGTCGAGCTGATCCCCTGCCAGATGACGATGGACCTGCTGGGACTCGCGAAGGAGGACCTGATCGACGGCTTGGCCGAGCCCGCCGGCGCCGCGTCGGCGCTCGCCGAAGCGCAGGACGCGATCACGCTGTTCATCTGAGTCGACGGACGGGGAGCGGCAGACCTCCGGCGACCATCAAGCGGCCGCCGGAGCGGCCTCGGCGGTGATGTGGACCTCAGGCATCCGCACCATCGAGTTGTGCACCGTGCAATGCTCCACGACGGCCATCAGGCGGGCGTGGTCGTCAGCAGGGAACCCGGCCGGCAGCGCCAAGCGGATCTCGATACGGCCCACCCGGTTCGGCCGTTCGTCTGCCATCTCCCAATCGCACGTGACCGACAGCCCCTCACGCTCGATCGCGTGTCGTTCCAAGAACCGGCCCGCGTAGAACGCGACGCACGAGGCGAGGCCACCGACGAACAGTTCGGTGGGTGTGGGTCCGGCGTCGGTACCCCCGTCGTGGACCGGTTGGTCGACGACCACTTCATGGTCTCGGATGCCGATCGTGTATCGATCTCCTTCGAGGTTCCGCACGATGATCCGTGCCATCGTCTGTGCCTCCTCCGTCCTCTATGGCGATCAACCGAGGCGCGTCGCGCGCCATGCCCGGGACCGGGCGCGAACGGCCCTGGATGAGCGGGACCCCAGACCCCGTCCACGCGGGCTTCACGTACCCGTCCTTCGTCGTTCCCCAGGACGTGCTCCTCGAACGACGATGCCGGGTCCCTCGGTCCGGGGGCCGATCGGCCGACCTTCGGGCTGCGCTCCCTGCCTAGGCTGGGATCGGAGGAGGTGTGGTCATGAGCGAGAAGACGATCACCGTGCAGGAAGAGCATCGGGCCTTCCAGCCGTACCTCGAGGAGATGGATGTCCTGGCACGAACCATGGACTCGATCCCCGCGCACGAGCTCTCCGCGCGTCTCGCCAGGCTCCACGAGTTCCTCGCCCACCAGTTGATGCCGCACGCGGTGGCGGAGGGGCGGATCCTCTCCCCGCTCGTCTCCGATGAACAGGGCGCACCCATGCTCGCCCGCAGGATGACCCTCTGCCATGCGCAGATGGCGAGGCTCATCGACGAGCTCGACCGGCTTCGCCCGGGGGTCCTCGGCGAGGGGATGGACGCCTCGCTGGCAACGGGACTCCAACGGGTCCTGTACGGGATCCACGCGCTCCTGTCGGCCCACCTGCTTGAGGCCGAGGACGAGCTGGAGCCTCTGCTCGAGGCGCGTCTGACGCCGTACGAGCGTGAGGTCTTGTTCGAGCGGGTCGATCGATACGCCCGAGAGATGCGAGACCTGTACGAATAGCGGGCGATCCGCTCCCTAGTCAGGTCGCCCCAGGCGCCACGGGATGAAGCGAGGCGTGCGTGAGGCGTACGAGGCGTATCCGGCGTAGCCTGCGCGAAGGCGGCGTTCCTCCCACCTCGCCTTGATCGCGAGCCAGACCACGAGGGCCGATGCGGCCGCCGCGACGGGGACGCTTCCGGAAGGGATCGCCGCTCCGATCGCGAGTGCGAGCACTCCGCTGTAGATCGGGTGACGCACGTATCGATAGAGGCCGTTCGAACGGAGCCGGCCGTCCTTCACCGGGGTCGGGAGTGGCGTTGCCGATCGCCCGAGGGTCCACAGGCCGATCAGCACGACGGCCAGACCCAGGACCGAGAGCGCTCGAGCCGCATCCGACAACCAGGCGGGAGTCGTCCAGGCGCTTCCGCCCGGGAGCAGGAACACCGCGGCGAGCAGGGCAAGCTGCACCAGCACGAAGATCCACGCAACGACGCGATCGCGGCCGTCGTCCCCGTCGGCGGAGGGCTGCACGAACGACGAGCCTACCGTCGGGTGCGTCGTCGCCCCTCAGGCACCCACGACCCGGGACAGGACGAAGGCGACGCCCGAGCCGATGAGGAACCAGCCGAACGCGCGGCGGAGACGCGCTCCTTCGATGTGGTGAGCCCACCGGCTGCTCGCGATGCTGGCAGGCACCGCGCCGAGTGCGAACGCGCCCGCCACGGTCCAGTCGATGTGACCGAGGGCCCAGTGCGTCACGAGCGTGGGAACCGCGAGCATCGCGATCACGATGAGGCTGGTGCCGGCCGACTCGCGCATCGTCAGTCCGAAGACCAACAGGTACATCGGCACGAGGAGGAATCCTCCACCGTTGGCGAGCAGGCCGGTGAACAGTCCGACACCTGCCGACGCGGCCACCAAGAGGAGGCGGTTCTTCCGCCGGACCGTCCCCGCGCGGCGTGCGGACCGCTCGATCGGCTGGAGGACCCGTTGACCGACGATCACGAGGACGACGCCGGAGGCGATCAGCAACGTCGGACCGCCGACGACATCCGACAGCAGAGCGCCCGCGACCGCTGCCGGAAGGGCGCCCAGGAGCGTCCACGCCGCGGCTCGCGGCCTGGCTTCTCCGTTCCTGATGTACGGTCCGGCGGCCCCGAGCGCCGCCGGGATCGTCGCGGGCAGGGGCGACGCCACCGCCAGCAGCCCCGGCACCCCGAGGACCGCGAGCAACGGCGTCGCGATCGAAGACCCCCCGACGCCGAACAGTCCGGTCAGCGCGCCGATCGCCACGCCGGCGACGACGAAGACGGGCCACGGAGCCACGATCGGACCATGGTAGCGACGGGTCGAGGGCTCGGCCCGACGACCATCTTCACAACGAGGTCGGGCATCTCGACGCCGTGTCGCGGTTCGTGCGCTTCACGATCACGGCCTGACGCGGCCGGACGGCGAGCGAGCGCCGCGATAGACGACGCGGTCCAGCGTGAGTCCGTGTGGCGGCGCGACCGGCGGCGCGCCCGCCCGGTCCCGCCGGCGCAGGATCTCCTCCACGGCCGCGGGCTCGAGCCGCCCGGCCCCCACGGCCACGAGCGTCCCCACGAGGGCGCGCACCATCTGGTGCAGGAACGCGTTCGCGCGGAACCGGAGCTCGAAGCGATCGCCGGCGCGTGCGACGCTCAGCCGCTGCAGGTCGCGGACGGTCGAGCGGCCCGCGCCCGGGTGCCGGCAGAACGACGCGAAATCGTGCTCCCCCACCAGCGTCCGCGACGCAGCGCGCATCGGACCGAGCGCGAGCCCGCCGGGCCGGTGCCACGTCCAGCGGGCCGTGAACGGATCGGGCCACGCCGCGACGTCGATCGCGTAGCGGTACTCGCGCGCGTGCGCCGAGAACCGCGCGTCGAAGCCGGCGGGAACGTCCGCGGCGCGCGCCACGACGATCTCGGGCGCGAGCGCGCCGTTGACCGCCGCCTGGATCTTCTCCGGCGCCACCGAGGACGTCGTCACGAGCGACGCCACCTGCCCGGCGGCGTGCACCCCGGCGTCCGTCCGCCCGGCGACCGACAGGCGCACGTCGTCGCGGAGGACGCGTTCGAGGGCCGCGATGAGCGAGCCCTCGACCGTGCGGACCGACGGGTCGCGCTGGCGGGCCCAGCCGTGGAAGCCGGTGCCGTCGTAGGCCAGGTCGAGCCGGATCGTGCGGGGGACGGAGCCGGCGCTCACCCTTCCCGTTCGACCAGCTCGATCCGCGCCATCGGCGCGCCGTCGCCCTTGCGCGACCCCAGCTTCAGGATCCGCGTGTAGCCGCCGTCACGCTCGGCGAAGCGCGGCGCGATGTCGTGGAACAGCCGCGCCACGATGTCCCGGTCGGGGATGTCCTTGAGGACGTCGCGCCGGGCCGTCAGGTCGCCCTTCTTCGCCTTCGTGATCAGCCGCTCCGCGTAGGGACGGAGCATCTTCGCCTTCGCCTCGGTCGTGGTGATGCCCTCGTGGACGAACAGCTGCTTCGCCAGCGTGGACAGCATCAGCCGCTGGTGATCCGGGCCGGAGCCCAGGCGCGGCCCCTTCTTCGGCGTCGGCACCTGCTCCTCACTCCTCCCGGAGGCCGAGCCCGAGCTCCTCGAGCTTCTGCTTGACCTCGTCGATCGACTTCTGCCCGAAGTTCCGGATGTCCATCAGCTCGGACTCGGACTTCTGCACCAGGTCGCCGACCGTGTTGATGCCTTCGCGCTTCAGGCAGTTGTAGGAGCGAACCGAGAGGTTCAGCTCCTCGATCGTGATCTGGTAGTCGCTCGGGAGCTCCTCATCCTCGGCCGGGCCGACCGAGACGCTGGGCGCCTCCGCCAGGTCCGAGAAGAGCTGCACGAGCTCCAGGAGCGTGCCGCCCGCCGAGGCGAGCGCCTCGCGCGGGGTGACCGCGCCGGCCGTCTCGACGTCGAGGATCAGCTTGTCGCGGTCGGTCATCTGCTCGACGCGGGTGTTCTCGACCGTGTAGCTGACCTTGCGGACCGGCGAGAAGATCGAGTCCACCGGGATCACGCCGATCGGATCGCGGGGCTTCTTGTTCTTGTCGGAGGCGCGGTAGCCGACGCCGCGCTCGACGGTCATCTCCATCTCCAGCGAGCCGCCCTTGCCGATCGTGGCGATGTGCAGCTCGGGGTTCAGGATCTCGATGCCGGCGGGCGGCGCGATGTCGCCGGCGGTGACCTCCGCCGGCCCCTTCGCCTTCAGGTAGATCGTGGTGGGCTCGTCCAGCTCGGAACGGACCACCAGCTCCTTCAGGTTCAGGATGATGTCGGTGACGTCCTCGGTCACCTTGGGCACGGTGGCGAACTCGTGCAGCACGCCGTCGATCCGGACCGACGAGATGGCCGCGCCCGGGATGGACGACAGCAGCGTGCGGCGGAGCGAGTTGCCGACCGTGTAGCCGAACCCGGGCTCGAGCGGTTCGATCGTGAACTTCGAGCGGGTCGGCGAGATCACGTCCTCAGCGATCTGAGGCCTCGCGACGATGAACACCTCTGCATCCCTCCTCGACGGGGGATCATCCACTCCATCCCCGTCTCCTCGATACTCCCGGCCGCGTAGCCGCGGCCGGGTGCCGCCGCGTCGCTCAGACGCGGCGGCGCTTGCGCGGCCGGCAGCCGTTGTGCGGCACCGGCGTCACGTCTTGGATCCCGGCGATCTCGAGGCCCGCCGCGGCGAGCGAACGGATCGCGGTCTCGCGGCCCGAACCCGGGCCCTTCACGAAGACGTCCACCTTCAGCAGGCCGTGCTCCTGCGCGGCACGCGCGGCCTTCTCGGCGGCCAGCTGCGCGGCGAACGGCGTGGACTTGCGGGAGCCCTTGAAGCCGACGTTCCCGGCGCTGGCCCAGCTGAGCGTGTTGCCCTGCAGATCCGTGATGGTGACGATCGTGTTGTTGAAGGTCGACTTGATGTGCGCCTGCCCGTGCAGGACGTGCTTCTTCTCGCGACGCTTGGTCTTCTTCGCTTTGGGTTTCGCCATGGGTTCCTACTTCTTCGCCTTGACGCGCTTCTTGCCGGCGATCGTCTTCTTCGGGCCCTTGCGGGTCCGCGCGTTCGTGTGGGTGCGCTGGCCGCGCACCGGGAGCGACCGGCGGTGCCGGATGCCCTGGTAGCAGCCGATCTCGATCTTCCGCTTGATGTCCTGCGCCACCTCGCGGCGCAGGTCGCCCTCGACCTTGAAGTTGCGGTCGATGTACTCGCGGATCCGCAGGACCTCGTCCTCGGAGA
Source organism: Actinomycetota bacterium (assembly GCA_035519495.1). Classification (GTDB taxonomy): domain Bacteria; phylum Actinomycetota; class UBA4738; order UBA4738; family HRBIN12; genus AC-51. Next base: position 9,711 of record DATIWE010000044.1, on the reverse strand, counting down.
GGTCGCGCACCTTCGTGCCGCCCTCGATCCCGGTGCCGCCCACGATCGCGAACGCGCGGGTGGGGCCGATGCCGTAGATGTAGCGGAGCGCGATGTCCAGGCGCTTGTCGCGCGGGAGGTCGACGCCGGCGATGCGTGCCATGGTTGAGTCTCTCTCCTAACCCTGCCGCTGCTTGTGTCGCGGGTTCGAGCAGATGACGAGGATCTTGCCACGCCGGCGGATCACGCGGCAGCGATCGCACATCCTCTTGACCGACGGACGGACCTTCACGGTTGACTCCACTCCCTTACTTGTATCGATACACCACACGGCCCCTGGTGAGGTCGTACGGCGACAGCTCCACGCGCACCCGGTCCCCCGGCAGGATCCGGATGTAGTGCATCCGCATCTTGCCCGAGATGTGGGCGAGCACCTTGTGCCCGTTCTCGAGCTCCACCCGGAACATGGCGTTGGGCAGCGGCTCGACCACCGTCCCCTCGACCTCGATGACGTCGTCTTTGGCCACGCTCCGACAGGTTCCTCTTCGCTTGCGTTTCCCGACCTGGGCGCGCGAACGCACCACCGCCGATCAGGTGAAAACCGAGTATACGAGCAGGTCAGCGCGGATGTCCACGCACGCCGCTCTAGCTGCCGTTCCGGGCCGTCAGGACCTCGTGGCCGTTGTGGGTGACCGCCACCGTGTGCTCGAAATGGGCCGAGAGCGAGCCGTCGGCGGTGACCACGGTCCACCCGTCCCCGAGGAGGCGGGTGGCGTCCTCGCCCAGGTTCAGCATGGGCTCGACCGCGATCACGAGCCCCGGGCGGAGCTCCGGGCCCCGTCCGGGCGGCCCCCAGTTCTGGATGAACGGGTCCTCGTGCATCGAACGCCCGATCCCATGACCCCCGTACTCGCGGACGACCCCGAGCCCCTCCCGCACGGCCACCGTCTCGATCGCGTTGCCGATGTCGGACAGGCGCCCGTCCGGGGTGATGACCGAGATCGCGGCGTCCAGGGCCGCCTCCGTCGTCTTGACCAGGCGTTCCGCGTCGCCGTTCGGCGCGATCCCCCCGACGAACACCGTCACGGCGGAATCCGAGTGGAACCCCTCCCAGATCGCCCCGAAGTCCAGCGAGAGCACGTCGGCCTCCTCCAGGACCCGGCTCCGGGACGGGATGCCGTGGACGATCTCGGCGTTGATCGAGGCGCAGATCGTGGCGGGGAAGCCACGGTAGCCCTTGAAGGAGGGCACCGCGCCGGCGTCGCGGATGAGCGACTCGGCGAGGCGATCGAGCTCGAGCGTGGTGACGCCCGGCTCCACGGCGGCCACGACGCGGTCGATCGTGTCGGCCAGGATGCGGCCGGACCTCCGCATCTTCTCGAGCTCCTGCGGGGATTTCTTGATGATCACGGCGACTCCTCTACAGCACGTCGGCGAGGACGGCCATCATCCGCTCGTTGACGACGGCCATCGGCGCCTCGGCGTCGACATCGCGGAGCAGGCCCCGCTCCGCGTAATACGTCTCGAGCGGCGCCGTTTGTTCCCGGTAGATCGCCAGGCGCCGTTTGACGGTCAGGGCGTCCTCGTCGTTCCGCTTCTCGAGCGGGGTCCCATCCACATCGCAGAGCAGGTCGCTCGCGGGCGGGCTCCATTCGGCATGGTACGTCCGTTTGCACGTCGGGCAGGTGTAGCGCCCGGTGATCCGCCGGATCGCGAGCGGGTCGGTGATCGTGAACCGGACCACGGCCGTGAGCGGCGTGCCGGCGCTCTCCAGCGCGGACTCCAGGGCGTTGGCCTGGTGGACGGTCCGCGGGAACCCGTCGAGGATGAACCCCTTCGACGCGTCGGGCTCCAGCAACCGCTCCTGGACCATCCGCACCATGACCGCGTCCGGTACGTACTCGCCGCGGTCCATGAAGGTCCGCGCCTCGATCCCGAGGTGCGTCCCCTCCTCGACCTGCTCCCGCAGGATGTCGCCGGTTGAGATCTGCGGGATCTCGAGGAGCTCGGACAGCATGCGCGCCTGGGTGCCCTTGCCCGCGCCGGGGAGCCCGATGAACACGAAGCGCATCCGACGGCCTTTCCTCGTGGGCTAGCGCAAGAAGCCTTCGTAGTGGCGCATCATCAGCTGCGATTCGATCTGTTTCATCGTTTCGAGCGCGACGCCCACCGCGATCAGGATCGACGTGCCGCCGAACGGGAACTGCTGGAAGTTCCACGTCGCCAGCACGATCGTCGGGATCAGCGCGATCGCGGCCAGGAACAGCGAGCCCGGCAGCGTGATGCGCACCAGGATGTCGTTCAGATAGTCGGCCGTCGGGGGGCCGGGGCGGATGCCCGGCACGAACCCACCCTGTTTCCGCAGGTTGTCGGCGGTGCGGACCGGATCGAACTGGATCGCTGTGTAGAAGTAGCTGAAGAACACGATCAGCGACGCCAGGATCAGCATGTACAGGATGCTCCGCTGGTTCTGGACGTACTTGTTCACGAAGTCCTGGAACCACTGCTGGTGATAGACGCTGGCGATCAGGACCGGGAAGTACAGGACCGACGTCGCGAAGATGATCGGGATCACGCCGGCCTGGTTGACCTTCAGCGGCAGGTACGTGCTGCCCCCCATCATCTGCTTGCGGCCCACCACGCGCTTCGCGTACTGCACCGGCACCTTGCGCTGGCCCTGGTCCATGTAGACGACCGCCACGATGATCCCGATGCCGATCAGCAGGACCACGATGAACTTGCCGGCGCCGCCGGCCCGCAGGATCGCGCTGCCCTCGAACGGGAGCCGGCTGATCACGCTGGTGAAGATGATGATCGACATGCCGTTGCCCACGCCGCGTTGGGTGATCAGCTCGCCGAGCCACATGATCAGCGCCGTGCCGGCGGTCATCGTCAGCACGATCAGCAGCACGTTCTCCCACGTGAAGGTGCTGACCGGGAAGAGGTCCGGCAGCCCGTTCTGCTGGGAGTGGAACAGGAACACGAGGCCGGTCGACTGGAGCAGGGCCAGCACGACGGTGAGGTAGCGGGTCCACTGGTTCGTCTTCTTGACCCCGGCCTCGCCCTCGTCCTGCCACTGCTGGAGCTTCGGGATCACGACCGTCAGCAGCTGCATGATGATCGAGCTGGTGATGTACGGCATGATGCCGAGCGCGAACACCGAGAACCGGGTGAGCCCGCCGCCGGAGAACAGGTTGATGAAGTCCAGGAAGCCCGACGTGTTCGCCGAGTTCTGGAGCTGGGTCGTGTCCACCACCGGCACCGGGACGTGGTTCCCGAACCGGTAGACGACGATGATGAACAGCGTGAACAGGATCTTGTTCCGGAGGTCCGGGATCCTGAACGAGTTGAGGAATGCCTTCAGCACGGCGGCTTAAGGGTACCCCGGATCAGACGATGGACTCCGCCGTGCCGCCCGCGGCTTCGATCTTCGCCCGCGCGGCCGCCGAGAAGGCGTGCGCCTTCACGGTCAGTGCCTTCGTGAGCTCGCCGCGGGCCAGGATCTTCACGGGACGTCCCTTGTGCGCCAAGCCGTGTGCCACGAGGGCGGCCGGCGTGACCTCTCCGTCGAAGTACTCCTCGAGGATCGCGACGTTGACCGGCGTGTACTCGACGCGGTTCGGGTTCGAGAAGCCCTTCAGCTTCGGGACCCGCCGCTGGAAGGGCATCTGGCCGCCCTCGAAGTGCGTCGGGACGGTCTTGCGGGCGCCCGTGCCCTTCGTGCCGCGGCCGGCGGTCTTCCCGCGGGCGCCGGCGCGGCCGCGGCCGACCCGGGTGCGCTCGGTCTTCGCGCCCTCGGCGGGGCGGAGGTGGTGGATCTTCATCGGACCTCCTCGACGCTCACCAGGTGGCGGACCTTCGCGAGCATCCCGCGGATGTCGGGGCGGTCCTCCTTCACGACGGTGTCGTGCATGTGGCGCAGCCCCAGCCGGCGGACCGTGTCCTTCTGGTCCTTCGGCCGGTCGATCACGCTGCGGACCTGCGTCACCTTCAGCTGGCTCATCGCCCGCTCCGGCTCGACGTTCCCTCGGCGTTGACGCCGTACTGCTCCTGGAGCGCCGCGGCACGGGCCGCGTTCGTCCGGTCCTCGGCGGCGGCGACCGCCTCGACCATCGGCTTCGGCGCAACCTGGTGGATGTCGCGGCCGCGCAGCTTCGCCACCTCCGCCGGCTTGCGGAGCTGCTGCAGCCCCTGGACGGCAGCCTTCACGATGTTGATCTGGTTCGAGGAGCCCATCGACTTCGACAGGATGTCCTTGATGCCGGCGCACTCGATGAGCGCGCGGACGGCGCCGCCGGCGATGACGCCGGTCCCGGGGGCGGCCGGCTTCAGCAGCACGACGCCGGCGCCCGCCTCCCCCACGACCTCGTGCGGGATCGTGGTGCCCATCATCGGCACCTCGAACATCCGGCGGCGGGCCTGCTCGACGCCCTTCGCGATCGCGGAGGGCACCTCCTTGGCCTTGCCGTAGCCCACGCCGACCCTGCCGGCGCCGTCGCCCACGACGACGAGCGCAGCGAACGAGAACCGCCGGCCGCCCTGCACCACCTTGGCGACCCGGTTGATCGAGATCACCCGCTCCTCGTACGGGCTCTTCTCTTCGTTCCTGGCGTCGTAGCGTCGCATCAGATCTGGAGTCCTCCTTCACGTGCCCCATCGGCCACGGCGGCGACCCGTCCGTGGTAGCGGCGCCCGCCGCGGTCGAACACCGCGGTGCGGATGCCCGCCTCCGTGGCACGGGTCGCGAGCAGCTGCCCGACGGCCTTCGCGCGATCGGTCGGCGATCCGTCGACCGTCACCTCGGCGTCCGAGGCCGCCGCGACGGTCGAGGCCGCGGCGTCGTCGATCAGCTGCGCGTAGATGTGCCGGTTCGAGCGGTACACGGCCAGGCGCGGGCGGGTCGGATCGCCGTGCACCTTCTTGCGCACGCGCGCGTGCCGCCGCAGCCGGGCCGTCCGGTTGGTCTTCGCGGCCATCAGGCGGCCCCCTTCGCGGCCTTGCCCGCCTTCTTGCGGACGTACTCGTTCTCGTAGCGGATGCCCTTGCCCTTGTACGGCTCGGGTTTGCGGATCTTGCGGATGTTCGCGGCGACCTCGCCCACCTGGGCCTTGTCGTTGCCGCGCACCACGATCGAGGTGGCCGTCGGGACCTCGAACTCGATGCCCTCGGGCTGCGGCACCAGGACCGGATGCGAGTAGCCCACCTGGACCTCGAGGTCGGAGCCCTTCAGCGCGGCGCGGTAGCCGACGCCGATGATCGTCAGTCGCTTCTCGTAGCCCTTCGTCACACCCTCGACCATGTTCGCGAGCAGCGTGCGCGTGAGGCCGTGGAGGGCCCGGTTGAAGCCCTCCTCGTCGGGCCGCTCGACGCGGGCGACGCCGTCCTCCAGCACGATCCGCATGTTCGTGTGCAGGCCCTGCGTCAGGGTGCCGCGCGGCCCGGTCACGGTCACGACGTTGCCCTCGGCGACCGATACGTTCACGCCGCCGGGGATCTCGATGGGCTGCTTGCCGATCCGACTCATCGCTCCCTCACCACACGTAGGCGAGGATCTCCCCGCCGATGCCCTTCCGTGACGCGTCGCGGTCGGTCATCACGCCCTGGGACGTGCTGACGATCGCGACCCCGAGGCCGCCCATCACGCGCGGCAGCTCATCCCGGCCGCGGTAGACCCGGCGGCCGGGCTTCGAGATCCGCCGCAGGCCGGTGATCGCCTTCTGCTTGCGCTGGCCGTACTTCAGCCGAACCACGAACACCTGGTGGACGCCCTCGCCGCCGCGCTCGTAGCGCTCGATGAAGCCCTCGGTGCTGAGGATCTCGAGCACGGCCGCCGACATCTTCGAGGCCGGCACCTTGAGCTCGTCCTTCTGCGCGATGTTCGCGTTGCGGATCCGCGTGAGCAGGTCCGAGACGGGGTCGGAGACGTTCGAGGAGAACTTCGTGCTCACCATGACGCCTTCGTCACCCCCGGCAGCTCACCGAGGTGCGCCAGCTCGCGGAAGCAGATGCGGCACAGCATGAACCGCTTGTACACGGCACGCGGCCGCCCGCACCGGCGGCAGCGCGTGTAGGCGCGCACCCGGTACTTCGGCTGCTTCTCTTGTTTGTTCAGGAGCGCTTTCTTCGCCATCCGTTCCTGTCCTTCGTCCTTTTCCGCTTAGCCCGCCGCCGCGTCCGCCGTCTGCCCCGCGAAGGGGAAGCCCAGCGCCGTCAGCAGCGCGCGTCCTTCGTCGTCGGTGCGGGCGGTCGTCACGATCGTGATGTCCATCCCGCGCACCTGCACCACCTGGTCGTAGTCGACCTCGGGGAAGATCAGCTGCTCCGTCACCCCGAGGGTGTAGTTCCCGTGCCCGTCGAACGCCGCCGGGTCCAGGCCGCGGAAGTCGCGGATCCGTGGCAGCGCCAGCGAGACGAGCCGGTCCATGAACTCCCACGCCCGGTCGCCGCGCAGCGTCACCTTCGCGCCGATGGGCATGCCCTCGCGGAGCTTGAACCCGGCGATCGACTTCCGTGCCTTGGTGATCACCGGCTTCTGACCCGTGATGGTGGTCAGGTCCGCGAGGGCGGCATCCAGCATACGACCGTCCTTGATCGCGTCGCCCACGCCCATGTTCACGACGATCTTCTCCAAGCGCGGCACCTGCATCACGTTCGTGAAGCCGAGCTGGTCCTTGAGCGGCGCGACCAGCTCGTCGCGGTAGCGGACCTTCAGGCGTGGCACGTACGTCTCCTGGGTGGCCATGGCTACAGCTCCGATCCGCACTTGCGACAGACCCGGACCTTCACGCCCTCGGCGTTGACGACGTGCCCGACGCGGGTCGGCTGGTGGCAGCTCTTGCAGACCAGCTGGACGTTCGAGATGTCCACGAACATCTCCACGTCGATGATGCCGCCCTGCTGGAGCTGGGTGCCGGCGCTGGTCCGGCGGCCGGTGGTCCGCGAGTGCTTCTTCGCCAGGGCCACCCCGTCGACCATGACGCGGCGTTCCTGCGGCTGCACGCGCACGACCCGGCCCTCCTTGCCGCGGTCCTTGCCCGAGATCACGCGGACCGTGTCGTCCTTCTTGATGTCGAGGCCGGGCATCTAGAGCACCTCCGGTGCGAGCGAGATGATCTTCATGAACCGCTTCTCGCGCAGCTCCCGCGCCACGGGCCCGAAGATGCGGGTCCCGCGCGGGTTCCGCGCGTCGGTCGTCAGCAGCACGACCGCGTTGTCGTCGAAGCGGATGTACGAGCCGTCGGGACGGCGACGCTCCTTGGCGGTCCGCACGACGACGGCCTTCACGACCTCGCCTTTCTTCACGGCGCCGTTCGGGATCGCGTCCTTCACCGTGCCGACGATCACGTCGCCGATGCCGGCGTAGCGACGGGCGGACCCGCCGAGGACGCGGATGCACAGGACCTCTTTGGCCCCCGTGTTGTCCGCGACCTTGCAGCGCGTCTCCTGTTGGATCACTTACTTCGCCCTCTCCACGACCTCGACCACGCGCCAGCGCTTCGACTTGCTGATCGGGCGCGTCTCCATCACGCGGACGGTGTCGCCCGTGTGCACGTCGTTGGCCTCGTCGTGCGCCGCCAGCTTCGACGACCGACGAACGATCTTGCCGTACAACGGATGCCGGACCTGCCGGTCGATCCGCACGACGACGGTCTTATCCATCGCGTCGGAGACCACCACGCCCGTGCGGACCTTCCGCCGGCCGCGGCCGGCGTCCGCGCCGGCCGTCGCCGGGGTCGCCGTCTCGTCACTCACCGTCCTCGTCCTCCTCCTGCTCCAGGGTCCGCTCGGCCGCGGCCGCGATCGTGTCGAGCTCCAGCTCGATCTCGCGCTCGCGCAGCACCGTGGCCAGGCGGGCCACGTCGTGCCGCAGCTCCTTCAGCCGGGCGACGTTGTCCAGCTGCCCGGTCGCGAGCTGGAAGCGGAGGTTGAACAGCTCCTCCTTCGCCCCCTCGATCCGGACGTAGAGCTCCTCGTCCGGCAGCTCGCGCAGCTCCGCGGCCTTGCTCGGCATCGCCTCAGTCCCCCACCCGTGTGATGAACTTCGTCCGGATCGGCAGCTTGTGCTGGGCCCGCAGCATCGCCTCGCGCGCGAGCGACTCGGTCACGCCGGCCAGCTCGAACATCACGCGGCCCGGCTTCACGACGGCGACCCAGCCCTCCGGGTTGCCCTTGCCGGAGCCCATGCGGGTCTCGGCCGGCTTCTTCGTCACCGGCTTGTCGGGGAAGATCGTGATCCACACCTTGCCGCCTCGCTTGATGTGCCGCGTCATCGCGACACGGCTCGCCTCGATCTGGCGGTTCGTGATCCACCCGGGCTCGAGCGCGACGATCGCGTAGTCCCCGTACTGGATGTCGGTGTGGCCCGTCGCCTTGCCCTTCATCCGTCCTCGGTGGACCTTCCGGTGCTTCACGCGCTTGGGTGCGAGCACTAGCTCTCACCTCCGTCGGTCGACGTTTCTGGAGTCGTCGCCTCGACGGCAGCCTCGACGGCAGCCTCGACCGGAGCGCCTACAGCGACTTCAACGGGTGTTTCGTCTTTCGGTTCGTCCGAAGCACCGGAGGCTGCAGGTTGTATGTCCTCAGCCAACTTCGAAGTACCAAGAGGTCCAGGTGTTTGGGCCTCAGGCGACTTCGTCCGAGCACGCGCCGTCGCACGGGCGCGGGCCCGCTCGGTCTCCTGCTCGCGGTAGGGCACCTCGTCGCCGTGGTAGACCCACACCTTCACACCGATCGCGCCCATCGTGGTCTTCGCCTCCGCGGTGCCGAAGTCGACCTTCGCCCGCAGCGTGTGCAGGGGCACGCGCCCCTCGCGGTACCACTCCTTGCGGCCCATCTCGGAGCCGCCGAGGCGTCCCGCCGCGGCCACCCGCACGCCGAGCGCGCCCGAGCGCATCGCGGTCTGCACGGCCCGGCGCATCGCGCGGCGGAAGGCCACGCGACCGACGAGCTGCTCGGCGACGCCCTGGGCCAGCAGCGCGGCGTCGGTCTCCGGCCGCACCTCGCTCGAGGCCTGGTTCATGTCCTCGACCTTCACGTCGACGCGCTTCTTCGTGTAGCGCTCGATGTCCTTGCGGAGCCGGTCGACCTCCGCGCCCTTGCGCCCGATCACGATGCCGGGGCGGGCGGTGCGGATGAAGACCCAGATCTGGTCGCCCTTGCGCTCGATGTCGATCGAGGAGATGCCGGCGCGCGTCAGCCGCGAACGGATGTGCTTGCGGATCCAGATGTCCTCGTGGAGGTGCTCCGCGTAGTCGCGCTTCGCGTACCAGTTGCTCTTCCAGGGGTAGATCACCCCGAGCCGGAACCCGTATGGGTGGATCTTGTGTCCCACTAGCCCGCCCTTCCCTCTTCCATCGTCCGGACCACGACCGTGACGTGCGACGTGCGCTTGCGCACCCGCGTCGCGCGGCCGTAGGCGCGCGGGCGGTAGCGCTTCAGCGTCGGGCCGTCGTCGACCCACGCCCGCGCGACCACCAGGTTCTCCGCGATCACGCCGGGCCGCTGCTCGGCGTTCGCGACCGCGGACTTCAACAGCTTCTCGACGTCGTTGGAAGCGCCCAGGCTGGAGAAGCGCAGGATCCGCTGCGCCTCCGCCACGTGCTGCCCGCGGATCAGCTCCACCACCCGCCGCATCTTGCGCGGCGAGGTCCGCATGTACTTCATCGTGGCCCTCGCCTCCGGCATCTAGCGCACCCCCGTCCTTCGCTCGTCCCGGGCGTGCGAACGGAACGT
>DATIWE010000043.1:0-74010 GCA_035519495.1 Actinomycetota bacterium | reverse complement strand
TCGAGGTCGGCCACCGTCTCCCAGTTCCGGTGGGCCGCGAGGAAGGCCTCCTGAGCGAGGTCCTCCGCCGCGGCGCGGCTGCCGGAGAGGGCGTACGCCAGTGCGACGATCGATCCGAACTCCCGCACGTAGAGCTCCTCGAACGTCTCCGAGGACCCCCGGGCGGTGTCCGGACGACCGGTCACCGACGCACCCCCACTCTCCATCCAGGTCATACCGTGCTCCACCCTGACACTCGCTCGACGAGCGTGCCGGGTTCAGTCGGTCCGCCGGACACCCGTCATGCTCCAGCGCATCCGCGATACGGTCGGGTCCACGACCCCACCCGGGGGTCCCACGGGAAGGAGCGGCGGGATGCCGAAGGTGTCGAAGGGCAGCGCCTCGCAGGTCGAGCAGATGGGTCCGATGGGCGAGGACCGGCACGAGGACCTGAGTGGCTACACGGTCGACTTCATGTCGTTCACCCAGAGCGGGGACCTCGCGCCGCTGCTGAAGGGTCTCGAGGGCGACGCCTGTCAGTGCCCGCACTGGGGCTACGTGCTCAACGGTTCGATCACGATGCGCATCGGTGACCGCGAGGAGGTCTACGGGCCGGGCGACGCCTTCTACGTCCCGCCGGGCCACTCGCCCTCCTTCGAGGCCGGCACGGAGATGGTGCAGTTCAGCCCCTCCGAGGAGCTGGCGGTCACGGTGGCCGCGCTCAAGCGGAACATGGAGGCGATGCAGGCCGGCGGCTGAGCCTCCGGTCCCCTCCTCGCCCTGCGGCTTCATCCGGGAGCACAGATAGCGAGCAGGAAACGCCGCAACCCGTGGACAACCCTCCGGAATGAGAGCCTCAAGTCCCTGCGGCTCCCGCCTCCCCACCGGGGAGGCGGGAAACGGCCTCCCAACTGCAGACGCTCCGGCGCTTCAGACCGTCTGCGCGTCGCCGTAGCGAAGAGCTCGGAAGCGATCTCGGTCGCGATCGGGTTGGTCTAGAAATCGTACGTCTGTACGCAGCGCCGGCCGCGGCGGAACGCCATCACCGCCGGGCATCCGCACAGCAATGGGTGTTGGCGCCCGGCCTCCAGCGACCCTCCTCCCGCACCGTCCTGGCGCGAAAACTGGAGCGGCGCGAGTCGCTTGTGCAACGATCCACGGCTTGTAGTTGCTGAACGGCCCACCGATCCGGCTCCGTGCTACTTCCTACTCGGTGGTCCGCTTGCGAGCGGCCCACAACGCGATCCCGCCGATGGTTGCGAAAGCCAGCATCCCGACGAGGTCAAGACGGGCCGAATCAGAAAGACCCGTGAAAGCCGTTGGGGTGATGCTGGCTGAGGCTGGTCCCGGTGGGGTAGATGACGTTCCCGAGTTGGCGTGAACCGTGGGGCTCGCCGTGCTCGGGGGTGTCGTTGGGGGTGGCGTCGTGCTCGTGGAGCTGGTCGGGGGTGGCGTGGTTGGCGGTGGGGTCGTGGTCGGAGAAGTCGTAGGCGAGGGGGTCGGTGATGGCGTGCAGTTCCAGTTGCAGGTGTTCGCTCGTACCGGTCCACCTACGAACATCATGCCGGCGATCATCACCGCTACTGCGAGAGCCCGTTTCATCGTTCCGTCCTTTCGTTCGCCCGCTTCGTCCCGTTGGACAGAAGTCGGAGTTCGCCATAGACCTCATCGCCGAGACGATCCCGAGTCGTTCGCCTCCTTACCGGAGGTCGAAATGCTGACCCTGATCGTCTGAGGCGTCGCCCAGGCCTGCGTACTGACGAGGCTCACGACGATGAGTGTCGGGAAGGCCACACGGACCAAGCCAAGCCGATGCATCTCTGCCTCCCGTCTCGCAACGCTCTCGAAAGGCCCCATAGTTGCTTCCAACTGGATTCTCCTGCCAAGACTGGCCATCCAGAAGCCCGAACGGCCTGCTTCCGTCGGGACTGCCCTGATCGTGCCGAGGGATGGGGCGGCCGCGCCTCCCGTGGAAGGTTCCAGCCCGGGGGGGGTGGGTCGGACGGGATCGGTCACGCGACAGCACGAGCAGTATCGCGGCCCGGGAGGAACTTTCTTCCTTGCCTCGCCCACGAACGTGGACCCGTGGAGAGACCCTGCAACGATTGCGGCGAGCGGCCCCGCTGGGTGAAGCGGCTCTGCCGCCGTTTGAGGTCAGGTTAGGCGTGGGATTGATCCCTTGCCCGCCTGCACCCACTTCAGAACCTGCAGTGTCTCTCGTGCTTGACGAAGCTGAAGCTACGGTTCCTACATCGAGGATGCCAATAGGCAAGCTCGGGTCGTAGTCAGAGTTGCCGGGGAAGTTGGCTCTCAATGACCCCGGCCCGAGGCGGAGCCAATATCACGGACAGTCGATCGAGGTTCCACCTGCTGAACTCTCTTGCTCACCGGTCCGGACGGTCTTCATGACGCCACCCGGTCTCGTCGGGATCATCTCGGACGCTGTCGATCGACCACCCGATGGATCGATGTTCACCGCTGAATGGCACGCCAAGACGTGGTCCCATCCTGCGGCCACGAGGGTCTGCTCGTGCGATGGATCCGACAACCAGAGTTGAAGGGCCGTGATCGTCGCGCCGGGGACGGGTCCTTCCGCCATGTTGGCGTCACCATCTGTGACCACGATGACGTTGCCCCAGGTCGGATCGCCCTTCGCCTCGGAGACTGTCGCGCTGGACGGAAGCGCAGCATGGATCGCCGAGACCGTGGGGTCGGAGGAGGTCGACTCCTGTTGGTCGCCAGAGTGACATCCAGCGACCGCGATGCAGAGGCTGACGACGAGCAAGGCGGTCAACCGAAGACGCATCACGCCCGCATCATCGGCAGGGTTGAGCCGAAGGGCAAGGCCGGTCACGCATCACCGACCGAGGGCCGGTCCCCAACACCCAGCGGCCGAGGGCCGGTGTTGCCCTCTGGCCGCCGACTGAAGGATTACCCAGGGATGAGTGCCACGACGTGATGTCCTCCGCCCTCAACGATCTAGCGGTTGAGAAGGCGTCATAGCGCGGATTGGCTGCACCAGGCAGAGGAAGGCCACGAACGCTGAGTCGAGAGCGACGAGCAACTGCCTCCCCACGGTCCAGTCGTCTACGTCTAGGTGGTGAATCACCACGGCCGACGCGATGCCCGCGACGGCGACGACCACCGCGATGATCACGAGCGTGGACCGGCTCGCCGGTGACTGCCACTCCGGTGTCTGCCATGAGAGCCCGAACAAGCCGCAGATCACTAGCGCGATGGTCGCACCGACGGACATGTGGCCCGGGAACAGGTCCGGATTAGCCGCGCCATTGAACATACCGAGGACCGCACCGCCGACGGAGCCCAGCACGCCGACGCCCGCAGCCCTCGCCCCCAATAGGATCAGGGCGAACCCCCCGATCAGCGAGGCGAAGAACCAGGCGGCAGCCAACCACTCCCGCGACCCCATGTCCGTGCGTGGTACCGAAGCACGGGAGCAGGTTGCGGCGCATCGCTCGCTACAGGAGTGCCATCGGAGTGCAACCGGATCGCCAGACAGTCGTTAGGCTGGAGGCCCCCCCCGTTCACAAACCGGCCACCAGGAGCCAGGTGCCCCACCCAGCCCCTCAGGTACCTAACCGAGGCAATCGGCCCGATTATCCGCTCGACCCGTGAGGGGACGAGGATGTCCACGGGTTGCGGCGTTTCCTGCTCGCTCTCTGTACTCCCTGCGGCTTCATCCCGGCGGCCTCCCGCCGATAACCCTTCCAACGCGACCCGATCGGGCCGCGGCCTCGCCGCGCGGCGGGGAGGAGGAGACGGGATGGTCGACACCGCAGGCGTCACGGATGCCGCGCCCCTGCGCCGCGACGCCGCGCTCGAGGCGGTGTCCTTCGCGGCCGAGCGGCTGTTGCTCTCCGCCGACTGGCGCGATGCCGCGCACGAGGTGCTCGAGCGCTTCGGCCTGGCGGCCGGCGTCTCCCGGATCCACCTGATCGAGAACGCCACGATCGAGGGCGAGGTCTGCATCACGCTCGCCTCGGAGTGGTGCGCGCCCGGCGTCCGTTCGTTCCTGCTCGACTCGGCGTTGGACGGCCTCCCCTGGGAGCCGGACCATCACCGCTGGGTCGAGTGCATGCGTGCCGGGGAAGCCGTCGTCGGCTCCGTGGCGCGGTTCCCCGAGCCCGAGCAACCGGCGCTCCGCGCGCAGGACATCGTATCCCTCGCCTACTTCCCGGTGACCGTCGACGACGAGTGGTGGGGCTGCATCGGCTTCGACGATTGCGAGCGCGACCGCGAGTGGTCCTTCGCGGATCTGGACGGGCTCCGGACCGCGGCCACGCTGTTGGGCGCGGCGATCGGCCGTCGCCGGCAGGAGGATCGCCTGCGCTCGGCGGACGCGCGCTACCGCAGCGTCCTCGAGCGGATCCCCGCCGTCACCTACGTCGATGTGAAGACCGAGGGGTCGGTGCGGATGGCGTTCGTCAGTCCCCAGATCGAGGCGCTCCTGGGCCACCCGAACGAGCGCTTCCTGCTGGACCCCGAATTCTGGTTCGACCTCGTGCATCCCGACGATCGCGAGCTGGTGGACACCGCCGCCCTCGAGGCCGGCCGCACCGGCGTCGCGTTCGATCAGGAGTATCGGATGCGCCACGCCGACGGCCACTGGGTCTGGGTCCACGACACGTCGACGCCGGTGCCCGGCGACGACGGCGCGGTCTCGCACTTCCAGGGCTTCATGATCGACGTCACGGGACGCAAGGAGGCCGAGGAGCGGCTGCGCGAGGCGGAACGCCGCTACCGCAGCATGGTCGAGGCGATCCCCGCGGTCACCTACATCGACGAGCCGAACGGCGGCCCGCCGGGCGCGGGTGCGGACGTCGCGTTCCTGAGCCCGCAGATCGAGCGCGTCCTCGGCTATCCCCTGCGGCGGTTCATGGAGGATCCCTCGTTCTGGTTCTCGCTGATCCATCCCGACGATCTGGTGCGCCTCGAGGCGAACAGCTCGTTCAGCGTGAACGACGTCGAGCCGTTCGACGAGGCCTACCGGATGCGGCACGCGGACGGGCGGTGGGTCTGGGTGCACGACACGTCGACCGCCGTGTTCCGCGAGGACGGCAGCCTCGCGTACTTCCAGGGCTTCATGCTCGACGTCACCGAGGGCAAAGAGGCCGAGGAGCAGCTCCGCGAAGCCGAGGAGACGTTCCGCACGATCGTCGAACAGAACCCGGCGGTGATCTACACGCAGGAGCTCGATCCCGCATCGCCACGGTTCTTCCGCACGACGTATATCTCGCCGCGCCGCGACCTGCTGTTCGGCTACACCGCCGAGGAGATCCTGGCCGATCCGACGATCTGGGGTCGGATGATCTATCCCGACGACCGCGAACGCGTCCTGGCGACCGGCCCGGAGGGCGAGGGCGTGGGCGACGCCGGCGTCGAGGCGATGTCGGCGGAGTTCCGGATCATCTCGAAGGACGGCGGCATCTCCTGGGTGCAGGATCAGGCGCGCCTGGTGCGGATGGACGGGCGGCCGCCGTTCTGGCAGGGCTTCCTGCTGGACATCACCGAACGGAAGCAGGCGGAGGAGCATCTGGCGCGGGCGCTGATCGTCGAACGCGAAGCCGCGAGCCGGTTGCGCGCGCTCGACGACATGAAGAACACGTTCCTCCAAGCCGTCTCGCACGACCTGCGGACCCCACTGGCCGCGATCCTCGGCCTCGCGATCACGCTCGAGCGAGGTGACGTCCACCTGGACGAGGCCGAGTCGCACGACCTCGCCCGGCGCATCGCCGAGAACGCTCGCCGCCTCGACCGCCTCGTGACGAACCTCCTCGATCTGGACCGCCTGGCGCGAGGCATCGTGACGCCGAAGCTGGAGCCGACCGACGTCGGTGCGCTCGTCCGGCGGGTCGTCGCCGAGTCCGAGCTGATCGCCGACTCGCGCCTGCGGACGGACATCGCCGCGGTCGTCGTGCCCGTCGACGCGGCGAAGATCGAGCGCGTCGTCGAGAACCTGATCGCGAACACCGCACGGCACACGCCCGGCACCTCGATGGTATGGGTGTCGGTCCGGGCGACCAGCGAGGGCGTGCTGATCCTGGTCGAGGACGACGGGCCGGGCGTGGCACCGGAGCTGCGGCAGACGATCTTCGAGCCGTTCCAGCAGGGACCCGACGCGCCTCAGCACTCACCGGGCGTCGGCGTCGGGCTCACGCTCGTGGCGCGGTTCGCGGAGATCCACGGCGGCTCGGCGTGGGTCGACGAACGCGAGGGCGGGGGTGCCTCGTTCCGCGTGTTCCTGCCGTCTGGGCAGGCGTCGCTACACGACGGACCAGTTCGCGACGACCGGGTGGTCGACGGCGGCAGGGCCGACCTGCGCGGCACCGCCGGGTGAGCCCACGCCGGAGACGGCGTCGGTGAACCACTCCGCGTTGACCGCGTTGAACTGCTTCCATTCGCCGGGCACGTCGTCCTCGTAGAAGATCGCGGTCACCGGGCAGGCCGGCTCGCACGCGCCGCAGTCGACGCACTCATCCGGCTGGATGTAGAGCATCCGCGGACCCTCGTAGATGCAGTCGACCGGGCACTCGTCCACGCACGCGCGGTCCTTCACGTCGATGCACGGCTCACAGATCGAGTAGGTCATCGCCGCTCGTCACCTTCCTCCTCCCGGCCTCCGCTCTCGCCGGGCCGTCCGCCTCCATGGAGCCTTTTCACCGTTTCCACGGTGTTGACCGTTCAAATGCTACCCGGTCGGCCGGCATCTGCAACAGGTTCCCGCGGCGCCAACCCGCGGATGGTGTGCGAGGCGGAATCGGCGGCGCGGCCACCCGGGACCACGATCGGGTAGACGACCGGCAGGTCGGCGCCGGCGCGACGGAAGTCGTCCAGGCGCGCCCGGGCCTCGCCGGGATCGCCGACGAGGCAGACCGCCCGGGCCAGCCGCTCGGGCACATCCTGGTGCCGCCCGGCGCGGAACGCGGCGGCCGCCTGTTCGGTGTCGTCGCCGAACCCCATCGCCGCGAACTGCCGAGCGTAGGCGGGATACGTCGCGTACAGGCCCGCCATCGCCTGCACCGCGTCGATCGCGGCCATCACGTCGGGGTGCAGGCAGGCCCGGACGTAGACGCCGACCGTGACCGCGGCGGGGTCACGCCCGGCCGCCCGGGCCCCCTCGGCAACCTGCTCGCGCGCCTCCCGCACCCGTTCCGGCGTGCACCAGTTCAGCAGGACGCCGTCCGCGAGCTCGCCGGCCATCCGGACCGCCTTCGGCCCCAGCGCCGCGAGCCAGATCGGCGGCGGCGTCTCGGGCACGAGCCCGAGCCGGAGCTCCCGGCCGTCCAGGATGGCCTCCCCGCTCGACAGGAGCCGCCGGACCACGACCACGACCGTCCGGAGCCGCTCGAGGGCGCCCGGGATCGACGGCCCGGTGCCGAGGCCCAGGAGCAGGCGCCCGCCGGAGCGCTCCTGCACGGTGGCGGCGGCGGCGGCCAGGAGCTGGGGCGCCCGCGACGGCACGGGGAGGATCCCGCTGCCCAGGAGGAGCCCGTCGGTCTCGCCGGCCAGGCCCATCAGGGCCGCGAGGACGTCTCGCGAGCCGGTTTCGGGCATGAACAGCGTGTCGTAGCCGCCGGCCTCGCCCTGGCGCGCCAGGGCCACGAGATCGGCCCAGGGGTACGGGTCGCGCAGGGCGAACCCGGTCGCCGGTTGGCGTTCGCCCCTCGTCATGCTCCGATGGTGCCAGACCGATGCAGACCGTGTCGTTCACGACCGAGGACGGCGTCCGCCTGGAGGGCGAGCTCCGCATGCCAGATGGCGAGCCGCGCGGCGCCGTCGTGATCTGCCATCCCCACCCGAAGCACGGGGGATCGAAGGACCATCCGATCCTGTGGGCGATCCGGAACGAGCTTGCCGCCGCGCACGCGTGCGCCGTCCTCGGCTTCAACTTCCGCGGCGTGATGGGCTCGGCCGGCACCTACGGCGGGGGGCGCGACGAGCTCCGCGACGCGCGCGCCGCGATCGGGCTCGTCCGCGAGCGCGTGCCGGCCGAGGCCGGCACGCTCGTCGTGGGCTGGTCCTTCGGCGCCAGCGTCGCGCTCCGGGAGGCGCTGGACGATCAACGGGTCGACGGGCTCGCGTTGCTCGGGATGCCGCTTCGGCCCGGCGACGTCGAGCTACCCCGGCTGCCCGAGGCCGCGGAGCTCCGCGTCTTCGCGCGCCCGGTGCTCCTGGTCGCCGGCGAGGGAGACGTCTACGCGCCGAGCGACGAGGTGCGGGCCTTCGCCGCGTCCTTCCCCCACGGCGAGGCCGTGATCCTGCCCGGCACCGACCATTACCTCTGGCGGCGCGAGAAAGAGGCGGCCGGCGTCGTTGGCGCCTTCGCCGACCGGGTGCTCAATCGCCGCTGAAGGAGCCGGCGTCGCGGGACGTGTGGCCGTTCGTCCTCGGGTCCATCCGCGGATCGTGGCGCGGCCGCCAGACCCAGACGAACGGCAGGAAGATGAACACGCCACCGAACAGCCCCGGCCACACCGCCCAGCCCAGAACGAGGAACACGAGGCACAGCCCGAGCCACAGCAGCGGGTTGCCCCACCAGGGCCGCGGCGGGCGAGCGCGACGGTCGCGGGGCGGGGCGGCCAGCCCAGGCTCGGCGGTCGCGCCGGGCCGCCCGTTGCGACGCGCGGCGCTGCGCTGTCGGAACAGCACGATGAGCCCCGCGCCGAGCGCCGCCATCGTGACGAAGGGCAGCACGCCATAGATCCACGGGTCGTTGAGCACGCCAGAAGGCTAACGCCGCCGACGCCCCGCGGCGCGCCTACAGCGGCACGTGCGACAGGACCATGATGCGGGGCTCGGTCATCTCCTCCATCGCGTAACGGAGCCCCTCGCGGCCGAAGCCGGAGTCCTTCGAGCCGCCGTACGGCATCTGGTCCGCCCGGAACGCCGACACGTCGTTCACGATCACGCCACCGACGTCGAGCGTCCGGTGCGCCTCGAACGCGCGGTCGATGTCGTTCGTGAACACGCCCGCCTGCAATCCGTACTTCGAGTTGTTCACCTCGGCGAGCGCCTCCTCGAAGGTCTGGTACGGGCTGATCGTGCAGACGGGCCCGAAGACCTCCTCGCACCGCACCTTCATCTCCGGCGTGGTCCGCGAGATCAGCGTGGGCTGGAAGAACGGCCCGTCGCCCTTGCCGCCCGTGAGGACCTCGGCGCCGCCGGCGACGGCCTCGTCGACCCACGCGGCGATCCGGTCGACCTCTTTGCGCTCGATCACCGGACCGACGTCGACGGTCGGATCCATCGGGTCGCCGGTCTTCAGCTGCTCGACCTGCTTCGTCAGACGAACGGCGAAGTCGTCGTAGATCTCGCTCGAGACGAGGACGCGCTGGACGCTGATGCAGCTCTGGCCGGCCTGGTAGTACCCGCCGAACGCGATCCGCTGCGCCGCGAGGTCGAGGTCCGCGTCGGCGTGCACGATCACGCCGGCGTTCCCGCCCAGCTCGAGCGTCACGCGCTTCTTCGGGTCCAGGCCCTTCAGGTACCAGCCGATCGCGGCGGAACCGGTGAACGAGATCTTCCGGTAGCGATCGTCGCGCGCCATGCCGTCGGCGACCTTCGAGGGGACCGGCAGCACCTGGTACATCCCCTTCGGCAGATCCGTCTCCGCGAAGAACTCGGCCAGGCGCAAGGCGCCGAGCGGCGTGTAGCTGGCCGGCTTCACGACGATCGGCGAGCCGGTCGCGAGCGCCGGGGCCACCTTGTGCGCGACGAGGTTCAGTGGGAAGTTGAACGGCGTGATCCCGAGCACCGGCCCGTAGGGGAAGCGCCGGATCAACCCGATCCGTGACCCGAGCGAGGCCTCGGTGTCTAGACGGACCAGCTCGTCGTCGCCGGCGCGCAGGATCTCGGAGGCCCAACGGAACGTCGAGATCGCCCGCGTCGCCTCCACCGTCGCCCATTTCAGCGGCTTGCCGCCCTCGCGGGCGATCAGCTCGGCGTTCTCCGGGAGCGTCTCCGCGAGCCGCCGCGAGATGTGATCGAGGGCGACGGAGCGATCGGCCACCGAGAGCTTCTTCGACTCCTCGAACGTCGCGGCGGCCGTGGCCGTGGCCTCCTCGACGTCGGCCTCGGTCGGCACGCCGATCTCGGCCACCACGACGTCGTCGTAGGGGTTCCGCACCGTCAGGGTCCCTTCGCCGGTGCGCCACTCCCCGTTCACGAGGTACGGGCGTACTGCCATCGTGTTCGGTCACCTCCACGGCGCGGGGCTCCCACCGGACGCCCCGCCGCCACTCGTTCGCGCGGTGTCGCTAGTCCAGGGACACCATCACGTGCTTGATGTTGGTGTAGTCCTCCAGCGAGTAGACGGACATGTCCTTGCCGTGCCCCGACTGCTTGTAGCCGCCGTGCGGCATCTCGGGCGTCAGCGGGATGTGGGTGTTGATCCACACGCAGCCGTACTGGAGCCGCCGGGCCATCCGCATCGCGCGGCCAACGTCGCGGGTCCATACCGACGACGCCAGGCCGTAGTCGACCCCGTTGGCCCACGCGAGCGCCTGCTCCTCGTCGGAGAAGCGCTGCACGGTCACGACGGGACCGAACACCTCACGCTGGACGATCTCGGAGTCCTGCGCCGGGTTCGCGACGACGGTCGGGGAGTAGTAGAAGCCGTCGGAGTCCATCGCCTTGCCGCCGGTGAGGATCTCCGCGCCGGAGTCCTTCGCGCGGTCCACGAAGCCCTCGACCCGCTCGAGCTGCTCCTTCGAGATCATCGAGCCCACGGCGACGTCCGGCTCGAACGCGCCGCCGACCTTGATGCCCTCGACCGCCGGCACGAGGTCGGCGAGGATCTTGTCGAAGACCTTCTCCCCTACCAGCACACGGCACGCGGCGGTGCAGTCCTGCCCCGCGTTGAAGTAGCCCGCGATCGAGATCCACTCGACCGCCGCGTCGAGGTCGGCGTCGTCGAAGACGATCACCGGCGCCTTACCGCCGAGCTCCAGGTGGACCCGCTTGAGGCTCGCGCTGGCGTTCTCGTGGATCAGCTTGCCGGTGTTCACGTCGCCGGTCAGCGACACGATGCCGACGTCGGGGTGCCGCACGATCGTGTCGCCCACGGGGATACCATCGCCGGTGATCACGTTGAAGACGCCCGGCGGGAAGATGTCCGCGGCCAGCTCGGCCATCTTGAGGGCCGTCAGCGGCGTGAGCTCGGACGGCTTGAGGACCACCGTGTTGCCCGTCGCCAGCGACGGGCCGATCTTCCAGATCGCCATCATCAGGGGGTAGTTCCACGGCGCGATCAGTCCGGCCACCCCGATCGGCTCCCGCCGGATGAACGAGGTGAACCCCGCCATGTACTCGCCGGCCGAACGCCCCTCGAGCATCCGGGCGGCGCCGGCGAAGAAGCGGATGTTGTCGACGATCGGCGGGATCTCCTCCGACATCGTGACCTCGGCCGGCTTCCCGGCGTTCTCCGCCTCGATCTTCACGATCTCGTCGGCATGCTCCTCGATCGCGTCCGCCAGCTTGAGCAGGGCCAGCTGCCGGTCCTTCGGCGTCGTGTCGAACCACGTCTCTTCGAACGCCTTCTTCGCGGCCGAGACGGCCCGGTTCGTGTCCTCTGCCGATCCTTCCTGGACCGTGGCCATGACCGCGCCGGTGTGCGGGCTGATGATGTCGCGGGTCTCGCCGGTCGAGGAGTTGACCCACTCGCCGCCGATGAACATCTGATAGCTGTCCGCCATGTTCCCCTCCTACCGATGGACGCCGATCGCCGAACCGTAGGAAGGAAGTATCCCGCGTCGGGGCCTCGAAGGACCACCCGCCATGACGACACCCCTCGCCCGCCCACTTGTCCGGCCCGGCCAACGCGGCCGGCCCACGCCGGCCTCAGGGGTCGCGGGTCGACAGGAGGTCGCGGGCACGGAGCGCCAGCCAGAACTCCATCCGGTCGAACGAGCTCGTCAGGTCGCGTCCGGTCAGCTCCTCGACCTTGCGCATGCGGTAGCGGAGCGTGTGCCGGTGGACGTACAGCTGGGCGGCGGCGCTCTCCCACCGTGCGTTGTGCTCGAGGAAGGCCTGCAGCGACGGGAGGAGATCCCCGTGCTGGTCGCGGTCGTACCCGTCGAGCGGCGCGAGCAGCGCGTCGGCGAACGCGCGCAGCGCGTCGGGCTCGCTCATGCTCAGGAGCAGCCGGTAGGTCCCCAGATCCTCGAACCCGGCATGCGGCCACCCCTCGAGCCGGCAGACCCGCAGCGCGTACCGCGCCTCGCGGAGCGATCGCCCGACGTCCTCGGCTCCGACCGGCGAGCCCGACCCCGTACGGAGCTCGGCCCCCACCCGCCGCCCGATCTCTTTCGCCAGCTCGGCCAGGTCGAGCTCGGGATCGGTGGGCAGGAGCAGGGCGATGCCCTCGTCCTGGGCGGCCACGAGGAACCCGCCGCCGCGCCGGGAGCTCGCGTCCGTGGCGGCGAGCGCGAGCCGGTCGGCCTCGACGTCCCCACCGGCTGCCTCGAGCGCGATCGCGACGAGGTGCCCGTCGCCGAACCCGAACCGACCGAGCCCGCGCGCCGCGTCCCCCGGCGACAGCCGCCCGGCGATCAGCTCGTCGAGCAGGTCCCCCCGGAGACGGCGCTCCGCGTCGGCGACGGCCTTGGACGTCGCGAGCTCGATCGCGAACAGGCTGAGCGCGTGGCCCGCCACGATCCGGTCGAGCTGGCTCGGCTGCTCGGTCTTGCCGACGGCGAGGAACGCCTCGGTCCGTCCGTGCGCGCCCACGGGCTGCACCCAGATGTGGTGCCCACGATCCACGAGGGTCAGTGAGAAGCTCGACCCCTCGGGCCGCGACCGCTGGAGCTCGCTCCATACGGAGCCCTGCCGCAGCTGCGCCGCGCGACCCGTTGCCGCCAGCGCCTGCCCGTGCAGGTCGAGCAGCAAGACCCAGCCGGTCGTCACCGCCGCGAGCGAGGACGCGATCCCGTCGACGCCCTCCCCCTCGAGGACCGCGGCCGTGAGCACGTGCTGCGCCTCGACGGCCCGCTGCAGGACGTCGTACTGCTCGGCGAGGAGCTTCGTGAACACCGCCTCGGTGATCGCGATGAACGGCACGGGATACGGGACCTCGAACAGCGGCACGGCGTGCTTCGCCGCCTCCATCACGAGCGCACGGGGCACCCGGTCGTGGCCGAACCCGAGCCCGAAGCCGACGCCGCTGATCCCCGCGTCGACCAGGCGGCGGAGGTACGCGCGCTGCGCGGCCGGCGTGTCGCCGACGCCCATGCCGGTGGTGAGGATCAGCTCGCCCCCGCGGAGCCACGGTGTCGGGTCCTCGAGTTCGCTCGCGTGGACCCACCGGACCGGCCGGTCGGCGGCGTCCTCGCCGGCGAGCAGCCGCAGCGCGAGACCCGGGATCGCGACGATATCGTCGACCGTGACGGCCACCAACGGATTGTACGGAACGGCGCAACGGCCCGGCCCCGAGGCGCATCCGACCGGCACCGTTTCGACATCGCGTACAAGCCGAAGGCCTCATCCACGCCACCGCAACGCCTGACAGCCCGGCGTCGCCGGGCGCAGACTGCAGGCGCCGGTGCGCGGAGGGCGAACCCAGCTCCCTGCCGCCCGACCGGAACGACCGAGGAGGCGCGCATCGTGGACATCCCGCAGGAACGGAAGATCCTCACCGAGATCCCCGGGCCGAAGAGCCGCGAGTGGTTCGCCCGTCGCGCGGCGGCGGTCCCCGCCGGCGTCGGCAACATCCACCCGCTCGTCACGGCGCGCGCATCCGGCTCGATCGTGGAGGACGTCGACGGCAACCGGCTGATCGACTTCGCGACCGGCATCGCCACCCTGAACGTGGGGCACACCGCACCGGAGGTGGTGGCCGCGGCCCAGCGCCAGCTGGAGCTCGAGACGCACACCTGTTTCCACGTGAGCGCGAACGAGCCGTACATCGAGCTCGCCGAGCGGCTGAACGCGATCGCGCCGATCGACGGGCCGGCGAAGACGATGTTCGCGAACTCCGGCGCGGAGGCGGTCGAGAACGCGGTGAAGATCGCCCGCCGGGCGACGGGGCGGAGCGCGGTCGTCGCGTTCGACCACGCGTTCCACGGCCGGACGCTGATGGGTATGTCGCTCACCGCGAAGGTCATGCCCTACAAGCACGGCATGGGTCCGTTCGCGCCCGAGGTCTACCGGCTGCCGTTCGCGTACCCGTACCGCTGGCCGGGCGGGCCGGAGCGATGCGCCGAGGAGGCGCTCGCGTACGCGGTGGACGAGATGCACAAGCACATCGGCGAGGACGACATCGCGTGCGTCGTCCTCGAGCCGATCCAGGGCGAGGGCGGATTCATCGTTCCTGCGCCGGGCTTCGTGCGAGGCATCGCCGCGTTCTGCGCCGAGAACGGGATCGTGTTCGTCGCCGACGAGATCCAGACGGGGATGGGCCGGGCCGGCAGGTGGTTCTCGATCGAGGACGAGGACGTCCGACCCGACATCGTCACGAGCGCGAAGTCGCTCGGCGGCGGCCTGCCGATCAGCGCGATCACGGGCCGGGCGGAGCTCATGGACGCCGTGCACGTCGGCGGGCTCGGCGGCACGTACGGCGGCAATCCCGTCGCGGCGGCGGCGGCGCTCGCGGTGTTCGACGTGATCGAGCGCGACGGCCTGCTCGAGCGCGCGCGCCGGATCGGCGGACGGATCCGCGAGCGGTTCACCGCGATGGCAGGCGCGCATGCGTTGATCGGCGACGTCCGCGGCCGCGGCGCGATGAACGCGATCGAGCTCGTGACCGACCGGACGTCGAAGGCGCCGGCCGATGCGGCGACCGGTGCGATCGCGAAACGCTGCCTCGAGGAGGGCGTGATCGTGCTGACCGCCGGCACGTACGGGAACGTGATCCGCCTCCTGCCCCCGCTCACGATCGAGGACGCCCTGCTCGATGAAGGGCTCGACGTCCTCGACGACGCGCTCGCCCGAGCTTCTGGCTGACGCTTGGTAGCGTCGGCCCGTGGGGGGCCGACTCCGGCGCATCGCGACCGACGTCACACCGCTGCGCGTCTCGCGCGACTTCCGCCTGCTCTGGGGCGGCTCGTTCGTCTCCGCGCTCGGGTCGCAGTTCGCGAAGGTCGCCCTGTACATCCAGGTCTACGCGCTGACCGGCTCGCCGGCGCAGGTCGGGTTGCTCGGCGTCTCGGGCCTGATCGGGAGCTTCGCCGGCGTGTTCATCGGCGGCTCCTTCATCGACGCGCACGACCGGCGGGGGGTCCTCGCGTGGACCCAGGTCGGGCATATCGGGGTCTCGAGCGTGCTCGTCGCGGGTGCGGTCGGCGGGCACCCATCCCTCGCGTTGCTGCACGGCGCGAACCTGCTGACCTGGCTGCTGGCCTCGATCGACGGCCCCGCCCGGCAGGCCGCCACCCCGCGGTTGGTGGGCAACGACCTCATGCCGCAGGCCGTCGCGCTGAACCAGGTGCTGTGGCAGACGACCGGCATCGTCGGGCCCGCGCTCGCGGGGCTGTTGATCGCGGTGAGCAGCCCGACCGCCGCCTACGTCGTGGACCTCGTGAGCTACGCCGGCCTGCTCGTCGCGGCGCTCGCGATGCACCCACTCCCGCCGGAGCCGCTCGCCGGCGAGGCGCGGCCGGTGGGTGTCCGCGCCGTCAAGGAGGGGTTCCGCTACGTCGCGGGCCACCGCCTGCTGCAGTCGACCTTCGTGATCGATCTCATCGCCATGATCTTCGGGATGCCGCAGGCGCTGTTCCCGGTCCTCGCGGTGGAGCAGTTCGACCGCGGACCCGCCGTTGTCGGGCTGCTGTTCGCCGCGCCGGCCGTCGGCGCGCTGATCCAGGCGCTGACGGCGGGGCCGGTGACCCGGATCCGGCGGCAAGGCGTCGCGGTGATCTGGGCGGTCGTGGGCTGGGGTGCGGCGATCGCGGCGTTCGGCGCGGTCGGTGCGAACCTGGCGCTCGCGCTCGTGTTCCTGGCGATCGCCGGCGCCGCCGACGTGATCAGCGCGATCTTCCGCTCGACGATCCTGCAGGTGACCGTGCCCGACGCGCTGCGCGGGCGCCTCTCCGGCATCTTCATGCTGGTCGTGACGGGCGGCCCGAAGCTCGGCGACCTGGAGGCCGGCCTGGTCGCCGCGGCGGTGTCCCCGACCTTCAGCGTGATCACCGGGGGCCTCGCGTGCATCGTCGGCGCGTTCGCGACCGGCGCGCTGTATCCCGAGCTCCGGCACTACGACGCGGACGTGGCCGGAACCGGTCGCGTGGCCGCCGACGGCTGACTACCCTGCCCGCCATGGGAAGGCCGGCGAGCGCCACCGGCGTCGAGCTCCGGATCCTCGACGGGCCGAACATCTACTTCCCGCGCCCGGCCATGAAGCTCACGGTTGCCGCGCCGGGGTGGCTGCGCGCCGGCGAGGAGCGGGTGCAGCGCGCGATGGAGGCCCTCGGCGTGCCGGGGACGGCCGGCGGCGCCGGCACGGAGCGTCGCCGCAGGGCGGTCGCGAAGATCGCCGCCGCGCTCACGCGCGCGGTCGCGGCGGAGGCAGGGGTGCGCCGGCTGGCCGTCCGGGGTCGACCGGGCGCGGCTCCCGACGAGGTCGTGGTGGCCTTCCCCTGGCGACGCCGCGGCTCCGCCGAGGCCCTCGCCCGCGCCTCGGCCCGCGGGATGGGCGAGGCGCTCCGGCGATCGCCGGCCCGCGTTGTGCGCGAGGCGGCGGACGCCGTCGTCACCGCCGATCCCGGGCCGGAGCCCACCGTTTCCGATCCGGACGTCCCCGTGATCCAGGTGACGGGCACGAACGGGAAGACGACGACGGTGCGGCTACTCGCGCACATCGTTCGGACCTCGGGTCGGCACGTCGCGTACTCGAGCACCGACGGCGTCTACCGCGACGACCGGCGGGTGAAGAAGGGCGACTACTCGGGGTTCGGCGGCGCGGGGATCGCGCTCGCCGCACACCCGGACGTCGCCGTGCTCGAGACGGCGCGAGGCGGCATCCTGCTCCGCGGCATCGGCGTGCGGCACAACGACGTGGCGGTCGTGACGAACGTGTCGGCCGATCACCTCGGGCTGCACGGGATCGACACGGTCGATCAGCTCGCGGAGGTCAAGGCCACGATCACCCGCATCACGCGCCCCGACGGGTGGGACGTGCTGAACGCCGACGACCCGCGCGTCCTGGCGATGCGGCGCCACGCGAGCGGCAGGATCTGGGTCTGGTCGCTCGATCCGGAGCACCCCGCGATCCGCGAAACCCTCGCCGAACACGGCCGTGCGACCACGGTGGTCGACGGTCGGATCTCGTGGCTCGAAGGACAGCAGCTGCATCCGCTGCTCGCGACCGCGGACGTCCCGGTCACGATCGCCGGCCTGTCGAGCATCTTCATCGCCAACGCGCTGGCGGCCGCCTCGGCGGCGCTCGCCGTCGGGCTCCCGGCCAGATCCGTCGCCCGTGGGCTCCGCACGTTCGTTCCGGACCAGGAGCGCAACCCGGGACGCGCCAACCTCTTCTCCCTGGACCGCCGGACCGTGGTGATCGACTACGCGCACAACGAAGCCGGCATGCTCGGGCTGACCGAGATCCTCGCCGGGCTCCGGCCGCGGAACGCCGACGTCTGGCTGTCGATCTGCACGGCGGGCGACCGCACCGACGAGATCATGCACGGGTTCGCCGTCCGGGCCGCGGTCGGATCCCATCACCTCGGCATCGCCGACCTGCCGCACTACACGCGCGGGCGGAGCGCGCAGCAGGTCTACGATCGGCTGGCCACGGCGGCGGCGACGGCCGGGGTGCCGCACCCGCCCCGGTACCGCGGCGAGCTGCATGCGCTCCAGCAGATGCTCGCGGCCTCCCGTCCCGGCGACGTGATCGGGGTCACCGCCCTGGGCATGCGGCCGCAGCTGTTCCGCTGGCTGGCCGCGCACGGCGGACGGCGACTCACGCCGGCCGACGTGCGGCGCCTGGCGCGGGCTGCGGCGCGCTCACGCGCGTGAGACCGGCGCCGCCTCCCGGTCGCAGACCAGCAGCTGGTCGGGAGTGCCGACCCGGGACGCGGGGATCGACCGATCGCCCGCCGCCAGTTTCGTGAGCGACTCGCGCTTGTCCGCGCCGAGTTCGAACCACATCGCGCTGACGGCCCGGTCGATCGCCGGGAACGTGAGCGTGATGCGGCGCCGCCCCTGGTACGCGTCCGTGACCGCGACGTCGCGATCGGTGATGTCGAGGACCGGGTCGCCCGGCACGAGGGAGGCTGTGTGGCCGTCGGGTCCGATCCCGAGATGCAGCAGGTCGAACCGCGCGGGCAGCGCGGCGGCGTACGCCGCCGCCGCGGCCTCCGGGTCCGGCGCCGTCACGTCCATCGGGTGCCACGAGGCGGCCGCCGCCGCCGGGAGGAGCGCGTCGCGGAGATGCGTCATCGACCGGTCGGGGTCGCCGTCGGGCGCGATCCGCTCATCGACCTGGAACAGATCGACGATCGCCCACGGAACCTGCATCCCGGCGAGCACCTCGAACATCGGCCACGGGGTCGAGCCGCCCGAGGCCGCGAACGCGAACCGCCGGCCCGCCGCGGCGCACGACCTGGCCGTCTCCGCGATCACCTCGGCGCCGCGGCGCGCCGCTGCCTCCGCATCGTCGAAGACCTCGATCCGCAGCGTCACGCAGGCTTCTCCACGTGGCCACCGAACTGGCTGCGCATCGCCGAGAGCAGTTGGTCCGCGAAGCCCGCCTGTCCTCGGGAGGAGAACCGCGCGTACAGCGCCGCGGTGAGCACCTCCGCGGGCACGCCCTCCTCGATCGCCGCCATCGCGGTCCACCGGCCCTCGCCGGAGTCGGACACACGGCCGGCGAACCCCGCCAGGTCCGGCGATGCCCGCAGGGCCGAGGCGGTGAGGTCGAGGAGCCACGACGCCACGACGCTGCCGCGCCGCCAGAGCTCGCTGACGGCGGCGACGTCGATGTCGTAGCGATAGAAGGAGGGATCTCCGAGCGGCGCGGTCTCCGCGTCGGCCGCCACCGCGGTCGCGCCGACGTTCGCGTGCCGCAGGATGTTCAGTCCCTCGGCGTAGGCGCCCATGAGGCCGTACTCGATCCCGTTGTGCACCATCTTCACGAAGTGCCCCGCGCCGACGGGACCGGTGCGGAGGTAGCCCATCTCCTGCATCGCCGGTTCGCCGCTGTTCCCCGGGGTCCGGGGAGCGGCATCCACGCCGGGCGCGAGCGAACGGAAGATCGGCTCGAGGCGGTTCCAGACGGCGTCGTCGTCGCAGCCGATCATCAGGCAGAAGCCGCGCTCGAGCCCGAAGACGCCGCCCGAGGTGCCGCAGTCGACGTACGCGATCCCCTTGTCCCCCAGTGCGGCTGCGCGTCGGACGTCGTCGCGGTAGTACGTGTTCCCGCCGTCGATCACGGCGTCCCCGGGCTCGAGGACCTCGCCGAGCCCACGGACCGCTTCCTCGGTGGGCGCGCCGGCCGGCACCATCACCCAGACGTTCCGGGGGGGATCGAGCGCGGCGGCCAGCTCGGCCAGCGAGCCCGCGCCGGTCGCGCCCTCCGTGCGGAGGGTCGAGACCGCGTCCGGGTTCACGTCGAACGCGGCGCAGCGATGGCCCTCGCGCATCAGGCGGCGGACGATGTTCGATCCCATCCGGCCCAGGCCCACCATGCCCAGTTCCGTGGGTGTGTCGGTCGTCATCTCGTCTCCTTCCGTCGCCGCGACCGTATCCTCGTTCCCGCGCCCGTGTCAGCGGGCCGGCCGATCGGAGGGGCGATGACCGACGTGCACTCGGACGTGCTGGTGATCTTCGGGATCACGGGCGACCTGGCACGGCGGAAGACCTTCACCGCCCTGTACCAGCTCGAGCGGCGGCGCCTCCTGGACGTCCCGATCGTGGGCGTGGGGCGGACCGAGCTGGACGACGATGGGCTCCGGACCCTCGCACGGGCCGCGATCGCCGCCACGGTGACCGTCGACGACGAGGTCTACGCCCGGCTCGCCGCGCGGCTGCACTACGTCGCGGGGGCCGTGGATCAGCCGGAGACGTACGACGGGATCCGCGCCGCGATGGGCGACGCCCGCCGCCCGCTGTTCTACCTCGAGATCCCTCCCGAGCTCTTCGCGCACGTCGTGACCCAGCTGGCCGACGCCGGGCTGACCCACGAGGCGCGCATCGTGATCGAGAAGCCGTTCGGCACCGACCTCGCGTCGGCGCGAGCCCTCAACGACGAGCTCCACGTGGTCCTCCGCGAGGACCAGATCTTCCGGATCGACCACTTCCTGGGCAAGGAGCCGGTGCAGGACATCGTGTACCTCCGGTTCGCGAACGCGATCTTCGAGCCGCTGTGGAACCGCGATCACGTCAGCTCCGTGCAGATCACGATGGCGGAGAGCTTCGGCGTCGAGGACCGCGGCCGCTTCTACGACGCCGTCGGATGCCTGCGCGACGTCGTCCAGAACCACCTGCTCGAAGTGCTGTCGCTCGTGGCGATGGAGGCGCCGGCGGGCGGGACCGACGCCGTGGAGGATCGTCGCCTCGACGTGTTCCGCGCGATGCCCGCCGCCGACCCGTCCCACTACGTCCGGGGTCAGTACGACGGCTATCGGGACGTCGAGGGCGTTGCGCCCGACTCGACCACCGAGACGTTCGTGGCGCTGAAGCTCCGCATCGAGAACTGGCGGTGGGACGGCGTCCCGTTCTTCATCAGGGCCGGCAAGTCACTGTCGATGAGCGGGACCGAGGTGGACATCCGCTTCCGCAAGCCGCCGGCGATCCGGCTGAGCGACGGCGTGCGGCCGCTCCGGCACCACAACCACCTGAAGGTGCGGATCGGCGAGGACGCGGGCGCCAGCATCGGCCTGCTGCTCAAGAAGCCGGGCGAGGCGGCGACGCAATCGGTGCATCTCGACCTCGACTTCGACGAACAGCTCGGCGCCGCGCCCGGCCCGTACGAACGGCTGTTGTTGGACGCGCTGGGCGGACGCTCGACGCTGTTCCCCCGGCAGGACGCGATCGAGGAGACGTGGCGGATCGTGGAGCCGCTGCTCGACGATCCGCCGCCCGTCATGCCCTATCCGAAGGGATCGTGGGGACCGGACGAGTGCAACGAGCTCGTCGAGGGGCACGGCGGCTGGTTCGCGCCCGGCCAGTACTGAGCCTTCAGCTCCGCAGCGACGCGCACCGGACGCACAGGACCGACCACGGGCGCGCGGCCAGGCGCTCCTCCGGGATCAGGGCCCCGCACCGGTCGCACAGGCCGTACGTGCCGTCCGTGAGCTTCTCGAGCGCCCGGACGACGTCGGCGCGCATCGCGTCCAGCTGCTCGGCCGTGCCCACCTTCGCGATCCGCTCGACCGCCTCGGTCGTGCCGTCGCCGATCCGCTTGCCGAACGACACGGCCGCCGGGTCGCGCGGCACCGCCGTAAGCTCGCGCAACTCGCTCTCGAGCCCGCGCAGACGTTCCTCCAGGACGCGGCGAACCTCGGCGGTGTCGACCGTCACCGCGGCGGCTCCACGCGGCGCATCTCCACCAGGTCGATGTCGCCGCCGACCGACTCGAACGGGCCGGCCTCGGAGGCGAGCAACGCGGTGGGCGACGCCACGCCGCGCCGGGCCTCGAGCTCCTTGAAGACGTCGGTCGCGTAGTCGACGCACAGCACGACGAGGTCGCCCGGGCGGGCACGGTCGAGCGCGGTTCGCGCGGCGTCCATCTCGTCCGGCACGATCTCGGCGCTGCCCGCACGCGCGCCCGCGGCGCGCGCCTCCGCGATGCCCTCCATGATCAGCGACGCCGTCTCCCCCGGCTCGCGACCACGTGTGTTCCGATCCTCGCGCACGATCACGTCGTCGAAGTACCGCGCGGCCACGCGCCCGAGGTCCCGCATGTCCTCGTCGCGGCGATCCCCGGCGGTTGCGACGACCGCGACGCGGAGGTTGGCCGCCCACGACGCCTCGCCCGGACGGCCACCCGAGGGTCGATCGTTGACGATCCGCTCGACGAAGTCCCCGAGCGTCTCGAGGCCGTGCGCGTTGTGGGCGTAGTCGATCACGACCGTGACCCCGTCCAGATCGAACACGTTCAACCGTCCGGGCGCCTGATAGATCGACGTGGTGAACGTGCGCAAGCCTTGCCGGATGTCGTGCAGGTGGGCGCCCGCCGCATGTGCGGCCGCGGCGGCGGCCATCGCGTTCTGCACCATCATGCGGGCCTTACCGTCGAACGTCGCGGGCAGCGAATGGACCCAGGCGATCGGCATCGTCCGGCGGCCTTCGCGGATCACCATCAGTTCACCGCGATCGCTCTTCTCCAGGACGACCGCCTTGCGGCCCCGGCGCACCCAGCGTTCGATGAAGGCGTTGTCCGGCTGCATCGAGAACAGGATCACGTTGCCGCTGCTGGCGCGACGCATCTCGACCACGAGCGGATCGTCGGCGTTCAGGACCGCCCAGCCGTTGCGCGGCACGGCTTCGACGACCACCTGCTTCACCGCGGCCAGCTGCTCGAGGGTCTCGATCTCGCGCAGACCGAGGTGGTCACCCGTGACGTTGAGCACGAGCCCGACGTCGTTGCGCCCGTAGCCCAGGCCCTCCCGGAGGATGCCGCCGCGGGCGACCTCGAAGACGGCCGTGTCGACCCGCGGGTTCTGCAACACCATCTGCGCGGACTTCGGGCCGCTCGCGTCGACGCGCTTCACGAGGCGCTGGTCGATGTACACGCCGTCGGTCGTCGTCATGCCGACGTGATGGCCCATGCCCCGGAAGATGTGAGCGATCATCCGCGTCGTCGTCGTCTTCCCGTTCGAGCCGGTCACGGCCACGATCGGGATCCGGGACGGCGTCCCCGGCGGGAACAGCAGGTCGACGACGTACTTCGCGACGTATTGCGCCTCACCCTCGGTGGGGTTGGTGTGCATCCGGAACCCCGGCGCGGCGTTCACCTCCACGATCGCCCCGCCCGTCTCGCGTACGGGCTCGGCGATATCGGGCGCGATGAAGTCGATCCCGGCGACGTCGAGGCCGATCACGCGGGCCGCCTCCTCGGCGATCTCCACGTTGTCCTCGTGGGCGTCCCACGTCCGGTCGATCGAGATCCCGCCGGTAGACATGTTCCCCGTCGCCGCGAGCTTCACGATCGCCTCGCGCGGCGGCACATCCTCGAGCCCGTAGCCCTGCTTCTTCAGCAGCTCGATCGCGGCGTCGTCGACCTTGATGCGCGTGAGCACCTTCTCGTGCCCGATACCGCGACGCGGATCCTGGTTCGTGCGCTCCACGAGTTGCGCGACCGTGCGCTTGCCGTCGCCGACGACGCGCGCCGGCACCCGCTCGGCGATCGCGATGACCTTGCCGCCGATCACGAGGACCCGGTAGTCGTTCCCGGTCACGTACGTCTCGACCACGACGACGCCGCGGCGCGATTCCTTGACCGCACGCCGGAAACCGGCGCGCACCGCCCGCTCGGTGCGGAGGTCCAGCCCGACGCCACGGCCGTGGTTGCCGTCGAGCGGCTTCGTGACGACCGGGAACCCGATCCTCCTCGCCGCGGCGGCCGCCTCGTCGTCGGTCCGCACCACCTCGCTCCGCGGCACCGGGAGCCCGGCGGCCGCCAGGAGACGGTTCGTCATCTTCTTGTCCGAGGCGATGTCGACCGCCAGGGCGCTCGTCTTCGACGTCATCGTGGCGCGGATCCGTTGCTGGTACCTGCCCTGGCCCAGCTGCACGAGCGACTGCTCGTTGAGCCGGAGCCACGGGATGTCCCGCGAGACGGCCTCGTCGACGATCGCCTGCGTGCTCGGACCGAACTGGCGCCGCTCGGCCAGCAGGATCAATGCTTCGAGCGCCGTGTCGAAGTCGAACCCGTCCTCCGGCGCGACCAGGTGATTCACCAGGCGCACCGCGAGCGCTCCGGCCGCGATCCCCACCTGCTCCTCGGCGTAGCCGTAGATCACGTTGTAGACGCCGGGTCGGCCGGCGCCGCGGGTCTTGCCGCGTGAGATGTGCGCGCCGGATTCGCGCTGGAGCTCGAGGGCGACGTGCTCCGCCACGTGCCCGAGCCACGTGCCTTCCTGCAACCGTTCGCCGAACCCGCCCCGCCGTCCGAGCGAGCAGCTGTGCTCGGCGATGCCGGGGAGGACCTTCAGCAGCCGGTCGGAGAAGCCGGGGATCGTGTTCGACGGCCAGTGCTCGAGCGACCCGAGGTCGACGAGCATCCGGACGCACGGCTCGTAGGACCAGTAGTTCGGGCCACGGAAGACCTGCGTCTGGAGGATCCTGAGGTCGGGCGACCGCTTCGGCTTGCCGGCGGGTCCGCCCTTCTTCGTCCGCTCCCGGTCAGCCTTCGTCCTGGTCGCCGAGGACGTCTTGGCCGTCCGCGCCACCTATTCGGATGCCTCCCGCTCGGTCAGCCGGCTGTGCGACCCCGCCATCAGCTCGCGCCGGCGCAGATCGAACCAGTAGCCCGACGGGAGCGAGTGCAGGACCGCGCCCGAGACCATGAGCGGTTTATACCCTTTCCCCCGGTACGCGTCGGTCCTGACGTGGCGGCCGTCGACGATCGTGACGGCCCCCTTGCCGAGCACGTGCATCGTCTGGTCCGCGAACACGATCGCACACGTGTCCTCGTCCACGCCGATGCCGAGCAGCGACGGCGATTGCGCGACGAGGGCGAGCAGGCGTCCGTACCGGCCCCGCTGTTCGAAGTGCTGGTCGATCACGATCCCGTGGAGGATCCCGAGCCCCGCCGATAACTGCACCATCCGGTTCTTCGGGGTCGCGCCCGGCTGGCCGTAGGCAACCATGTGCGACGCCATCGCCGAGGCGCCGGCCGACGTTCCGGCGAGGACCGCGCCGCGGTCGTGCGCGTTCGCGAGTGCGTCGCCCAGGCGCGTGCCGGCGACGACCTGGGTCAGTCGCGATTGGTTCCCACCGGTGAGGAACACGCCGGTCGCGCTCGCGAGCATGCGCGCGGCCTCAGCGTCGTCGGCCTCTTCCCGTTCCTCGGGTCGCAGGCCGGAGACCGAGCCGATGCCCATGCCCACGAAGAGCTCGCGGTAGACCTCTGTCGCCCGTTCACCGAGGGACGAGGCGGTGGAGATGACGACGATGTGGCCCTCGGCTCCCCCTGAGAACCGAACGAAGCGCGCGAGGAGGACCTTCTCCCGGACCTTGTCCTCCGCGCCGCCGATCACCATGACCGGGCCGGCCGGCGCGCCGCCGGCCGATGCGAGGGACCGTGGGGATCGCGCGCGCTCAGGCATCCATCGAGTGTAGTCCGCGCGTCATCCCCGCCCGGGGAGGACCGCACGAGCGGCATCGCCGCTAGGGCACGAGCGACAGCGCGTTGTGCTCGCCGGCGTCGAGCGTGCCGACGATCCCGGGCTGGACGAACAGCGTCAGCTCCTCGATCGTGACCACGCCGTCGCCGGGCTCCGCGGCGTCGACGAGCGCGGTGCGGAGCTGGCCGCCGGTCCGGAACAGCCGCACGTGCGCGCCCGGATCGAACCGCCGGGCGGCCGACTGGGATGCGAGGAGCGCCTCCCGCGCGCGGTCCGTAAGCTCGAGCACCCCCGCATGCTAGCCGCGCCGTCCTCGAAGCCCGTCATCGTTGCCGGGGACCGAAGAGGATCCAGTCGTCGAGGGACTCCAGCCGGTGGTCGTCGGGGTTCCGGTCCGGCCGGCTCGGCGGCTCGGCGAAGAACCGGACGAGTGCCCGACGCAGGTTCCCGGCGCGGGCCGGTCTCACGACCGCCCCCGACGTTGACGGCGCATCGGCCGACGTGGATGCCCGACGCGCTCGTGCAGGTCGGCGAGCTGCAACCGCAGCAGCTCGGCGCCGATGTTCGGGCGCATCATCGATCCTCCTCGCTCGCGGTACGAACCAGTCATCGTGGTTCGCTGGTTACCGCCGACACTACCCCGGCCGGCTGTAACCGGTCAAGTGGCATTCCATGGTTTCGTCCGCTACCCTCATCGCGATGGCCGAGGCCGCGTTCCAGCCGGCGCACGAGCGCGATACGACGCCGCCCGCTCCGGGGGATCTCGAGCTCGTGCGCGGGTTCCTCTCGCTGCACGATCACGCCTCGGACGCGCGCGACCCGATCGCGCCGGGCCCGGCCTCGCTCAGGTGGTGGCTGCGCGACCAAGGACTCCTCCCGGAGGGCGCCGATCCTTCCACCCGCGACCTGCGATGGGCGGGCGAGGTGCTCGAGGCGTTGCGGAGCCGGGTCCACGAGAACATGGGCGCCCCGCGGGACCAGGCCGCGGTCGACCTCCTCGACGCGGCCGGCCTCGCCGCCGGGCTGCAGATCCGCTTCGGGGAGGCGACCGTGCGACCGTCCGCGGGCGACGTCCGGGGCGCGGTCGGCCGGATCCTCTCGATCGCCTTCCTCGCCGAACTCGACGGCTCGTGGGACCGGTTCAAGGAGTGCTCGAGCCCGACCTGCCGCGGCGTGTTCTGGGATCGATCGAAGAACCGCTCCGGCCGCTGGTGCACGATGCAGGAGTGCGGCAACCGCGCGAAGGTGCGCGCCTACCGCGACCGAGAGCGCAGCGCAGGGTGAGCGTCCCCCCGATCGAGCTCCGGCTCCGCGGCGCTGGCGGCGAGCCCGTCGACCTGTGGCGCACGCTGATCTCACACGGCTTCTCGGACCTGCCCCCGCTCGCGATCGACATCGACCGCCGCACCTTGGACCTCACGGTGCGGACGCCGCGCGGGCGGCC
Organism: Actinomycetota bacterium; assembly: GCA_035519495.1. Lineage (GTDB taxonomy): Bacteria > Actinomycetota > UBA4738 > UBA4738 > HRBIN12 > AC-51. The sequence continues at coordinate 47,343 of DATIWE010000043.1, read as the reverse complement.
GCGTCGGGTCCGGATCGGCGCGGGACGTCGTGGGTTCGCTCGCATCGAGTCCCTCGGCGGTGGCGCGGTCTCCGCGTCCCAACGAGCGGCGATCGCAGCGAGCGCGGCGCACGTGCTCCGCCTGGACCAGGATCTCTCGGACTTCTACGCGCTCGCGGCCGCCGACCCGGATCTGTCGTGGGCGACCGCCGGCGCCGGCCGGATGCTCCGGTCCCCCACCGTCTGGGAGGACGTGGTGAAGACCGTGTGCACCACGAACTGCACGTGGGCGCTGACGACCACGATGGTCCGTGCCCTCGTGCGCGAGCTCGGCGACCCGGCGATCGGATCCGGCGACCCGCTCGCCAACGCCTTCCCCTCGCCGGCGATGATGGCGTCCCGCGACGAAGCGTTCTACCGCGAGATCGTCCGGGCCGGCTATCGAGCTCCGAACCTCGTGCGGCTGGCCGCGATGGTCGCGGAAGGGGAGGTAGCCCTCGAGCCGCTCGCCACCGCCGGGCGCGACGCCGTGCCCGACGAGGACGTCGAGCGGCTGCTGCTGTCACTGCCCGGCGTGGGGCCGTACGCGGCCGCCCACGTGATGATGACGCTCGGCCGGAACTCCCGCCTGATCCTCGATTCCTGGACGAGGCCGACGTACGCGAGGCTCGCCGGCCGGCGGACGACGCCGACCGACGACCAGATCCGGCGCCGGTTCCGCCGCTACGGCGACGACGCCGGGCTCGCCTTCTGGCTCTTCGTCACCCACGACTGGGACCCGTGACCCGGAAGGGTTGCCCTGGACCGTGACCCGAGGCCATACTGCCCGGGGCCCTACCCCGCCCGACGCCCGCGGATCGGGCGGCTCGGGACGATGATCGGAGGGTTCGCGATGAAGGAGTGTCGATGGCGCGGACGCCTCGCGCCCTCGCGCGCCGCGGCAAGCGGCTCCTCGGCTACTGGCGGTCCGAACAGCGGACGCTCCGCCAGGGCCTGGTCGCGCTCGTCCTCAGCACGGCCGCCGGCTTCGTCGCGGGCCTGACGCTCTCCCACCTCACCGGCACCCTCGCCACGTACCCGGGACTGCTGGTCCTGATCCCCGCGGCCGTCGGGATGAAGGGCACGATCTTCGGTGCGATCGGCGCCCGCCTGGGTACCGCGAACGCGGCCGGCCTGCTCACGCTCGACCTTCGCCCCCGCGGGGTGCTCCGCCGGAACGTGAACGTGGCGGTGTTCACCACGTTCTCCTCTGCGCTGTGGCTCGCGGTGCTGGCCCGGTTCGCGTCCGCGGCGTTCGGCCAGCCGTCGATCTCGGTCGGCAAGCTCCTCGTGATCTCGGTGATCGGCGGCGGCATCGGGTCGGTGCTGGTCCTGCTGATCACGGTCGGGCTCTCGGCGGTTTCCTACCGGCTCGGCTGGGACCTCGACTCGGTCTCCACGCCGATGGTCACGGCGCTCGGCGACATGACGACGATCCCCAGCCTGTTCCTGGCGACGTACCTGCTGCACGACCCGACGGTCGCGGCGATCGCTGCGGTGATCTCCCTTGTCTCCGCCGTGGCCGTCACGATCAGCTCGTACACGACGCACGACCGGGTCGTGCGCAGGATCGTCGTGGAGATGACCGGCACGATCCTGCTCACCCCCGTCCTCGACGTCATGGCCGGCGGCCTCCAGCAGGCGCGGCTCGCCGAGCTGACGGCGGTGCCCGTCCTGCTGTCGTTGATCCCGCCGTTCGTGTCCCAGGCGGGCGCGCTCGGCGGCATCTTCTCCTCGCGGATCACGTCGAAGCTCCAGATCGGTGTCATCACGCCCCGGGGACGCCCGGAGCCGCCGGCGATCGTCGACGCCTCGATCGTGGTCGTCCTGTCCGTGGCGGTCTTCACGTTGATCGGCGCGATCGCATGGGGCCTCGGCGAGCTGACCAACCTCCCGGGGATGCCCTCCGCGGGGCTGCTGATCGGGGGGTCCCTGCTGAGCGGCCTCATCGTGACGCCCATGACGATCGCCGTCGGCTACTACCTCGCCGTGATCACGTACCGGTTCGGCCTGGACCCGGACAACCAGGGCGTGCCGATCATCACGAGCGTCATGGACCTGGCCGGCGTGGCGTGCATCCTGCTCGTCATGACATCATTGGGGGTCCTCGGCCATGGATGACCAGCAACCGAACACCGTCAAGGACCTGCTCGTCGAGCTGAAGGACGCCTCCGAGCTCATGGTCGACCTCGCGTACGCGGCCGTCTTCTTCAACGAGGAGAAGCTGGCGGATGAGGTCGGGCGCCTCGACGAGCGCTCGAACGGCCACCTCCGGCGGCTCCGGCAGATCGCGATGCTCGCCGCGCGAAGCCCCGAGGACGCGGAGGGCATGGCCGGCGTGTTGTGGATCGCCGATGCGATCCAGAACGTCGGCACCGCCGCGTCGGACATCGCACGCGTCGTTGCCGCCCGGCTCGGGATCCCCGACGTGCTCCGCCGCGATCTGCGGCACGCGGACGAGATGACGGCCCGGATCCGTGTCCGCGACGGCGCGCCGGCGATCGGGCGGACGCTGCGGGAACTGTCGCTGCCGACCGAGACCGGCATGTGGGTGATGGCGATCCGCTCGGACCCGCGCTGGGAGTTCGACCCGGGGCCCGACGTGGTCGTGGTCGGGGGCGACGTGCTCCTGGTCCGCGGACCCGAGGAAGGGGTGAACCTCGTCCGCGAGATCGCCGGCGCTCCCCCGCTCCCGCAGGCGCCGGACGACGACCCGCCGCCCCTGTCGGAGTTGGACCGCGCGATCGACATCCTCGTCGAGATGAAGGACCTGAGCGAGGCCGCGGTGGGGCTCGCCTACTCCTCGATCTTGTTCAACGACCGGTCGCTCGCGGCCGAGGTCGGCGTCCTCGAGGCCCGCTCGGACGTCCTGGAGGACGAGCTCGAATCCTGGGTCCTGCGCGCGGCCCCGGAGGCGCGCAACGTCGACGAACTCCGCGGCCTGATCCGGCTGGCGAGCGCGTCGGAATCGATCTGCGACGCCGCACGGGACATGACGTGGTACGTCGAGCACGGGGAGCCGCTGCACCCGGTCGTGCAGATGGCGCTCGAGGAGACCGAGGAGATCGGCGCCGAGACGATCGTGCAGCCCGGCTCGCCGGCCGACGGCCGTTCGCTGAAGGACCTCCGGGTGGAGACCGAAACGGGCATGTTCGTCCTCGCGATCCACCGCGGCACCAGGTGGGTCTACAGGCCACGGGGAACCTTCGTCCTGGGCGCCGGCGACCGACTCATCTCGGTCGGTCCCGAGGAGGGCGAGGAGGAGCTCATCGCGCTCTGCGGTGAGCAGCCGGTCCCCGTCGAGGTCTGATGCCCCTGCGGGCAACGGTTGAGCGCCGCCGGCGCGGCTCCTAGGCTGCGCCCGTGGACGCGTTCGTCTACCTGCGGATCTCGACCGGCGCGATGGCGGCCGTCCTGGCCGAACTGGCGACGAAGCAAGGAGCCAAGCGCGCGGTCGTGACGGTCGGCGACTGGGACGTGCTGCTGTACGTGAACGGTCCGGATCTCGGCACGATCGCGAACGCCCTGGTCTCGGAGATCCACAGCGTGCCAGGCGTCGACCGGACCCTCACGGCCCCGGTGATCCCGGCGGAGCGGCTCGGGCTCCTCGGCGAGCTCGGAGCCACGCTGCCGCCCATCGGGCCGAACGCCTGTTACGTGCACCTGCGCGTGAAGGCCGGTCACGCCCTCGACGTCTACGAGTCGCTCCGACAGATCCCGGAGGTCGCCGGCGTCGCGATCATCGGCGGCGCCTGGGACCTGCTCGTGTGCGTGCCCCAACCGTGGGAGATCGCGAGCGGCGTGATCCTCGAACAGATCCACGCGATCGACGGCATCGTCGCGACGGGCACGCTCGTGTCGATCGCGTACGAGGAGCCGGAAGAGGACCGCGACCAGTTCAGCTCGTGGAGCTGACGGGGCCGGGCGGGCGCCGCACGCCGGCGGGCAAGCTGAAGCGAACGCCTTCCTCCGCGACGCGGATCAACTCGACCCGGTCGTAGCCGAGCGACGCGAGTCGATCGAGCATCGCCGTCACGAGGTGCTCCGGGGCGCTCGCGCCGCTCGTGAGGCCGACGGTCATGGCGCCGTCGAGCCACGCGGCGTTCACCTCGGTCTCGTCGTCGACCAGGTAGGCCGGGGTGCCGCGTTCGATCGAGACCTCTGCGAGACGGTTCGAGTTCGAGGAGTTCTTCGAGCCGATCACGAGGACCACGTCCGCCTGCGGCGCCAGGGCCTTCACCGCATCCTGCCGGTTCTGCGTGGCGTAGCAGATGTCCTCGCGGGGCGGCCCCTCCAGCTGCGGATACCGAGCGCGCAGCTCCTCGACGATCTCGCCGGTCTCGTCGACCGACAAGGTCGTCTGCGTGAGGTAGGCCAGCCGGGCGCCGTCGGGGAGCTTGACCGAGCGGGCCTCGGCGAGATCCTGGACCAGCACGGTCCGATCCGGCGCCTGCCCGTTCGTCCCCTCGACCTCCTCGTGGCCGGCGTGGCCGATCAGCACGATCGTGCGGTCCTCCTCCGCGAACCGGCGGGCTTCGACGTGCACCTTCGTGACGAGCGGACATGTCGCGTCGATCAGCTCGAGCTCGCGCCGCGCCGCCTCCTCGTAGACCGCCGGCGGCGAACCGTGCGCGGACAGGACGGTGACGGCCCCCTCGGGCACCTCGTTGACCTCCTGCACGAAGATCGCGCCCTTCGCCTCCAGGTCCCGTACGACGTGGAGGTTGTGGACGATCTGCTTGCGCACGTAGACCGGCGCGCCGTGCTTCGCGAGCGCCCGCTCGACGGCCTCGACCGCGCGCTCGACGCCCGCGCAGTACCCCCGCGGGGCCGCGAGCAGCACCCGCTTCGCCGGCTCGCCGCGGTCGTCGGGCTCGCCCGCGGGAACCTGACCAGCGGTCATCCCCCGATTGCCAGAACCGTTCATCGCCACTAGGGTACGTCCACCTTCCTACGGACACCTCCCGTCCGTACCTCTCCCCGGCACGCACGTGCGCTTCCCGCCTTCCCAGGGCTGGCTGGCGCGCGCACGCATGTCGGGGGCACGGGACGGGAGACGTAGGGAAGCACGGTCACACGGAGATCGACGACACACAGGAGGTGATGTCAGCACCCACGACCGACCGCGGGTCGGGGCCGACGCGGCGAACGGTTCGCCGGCCGGCCACGGAAGGACGCAGCTGCCAGCTCCGTCTGCCGCGGGGGTGAACCACGGATGACCCATGCGATCCGGTTGCGTCGCGCGTTCGTTGCGACGCTGATCCTGACCGCGATCATCATCACGTTCCCTGGTGCTCCGGCATCGGCGATGAGGACGCAGGACGAGAAAGCGCACATCAGCCCGGTGCCCGTCTGCCCGATCCCGTGGCAGCGCGGCCCGCGCTACGTGCAACGACTGATCGGTTGCGCCGCTCGCTTCTACGGCGTCGGCGCGCGAACCGCCCTCGCGGTCGCGTACCGGGAATCGAAGTTCCACCCGCACGCGTACAACGCGAGGACCTGTGCGCAAGGTGTCTTCCAACACCTGTGCCGCTATTGGCCCACGAGGGCCGATGACTACGGGTTCGCCGGCTGGTCCGCGTTCAATGCGCGGGCGAACATCTTCGTCACGATGAGGATGGTTCGGCAGTACGGCTGGTGGCCCTGGGGCGCATAGCACGACGGCACTACCCGACCGGACCGCCCGGGCGAGGCTGCCCAGCCAGCAGCTCCCGGACCTCCGCCGACGAGGCCGCCACCGCGGTGGCCCCGGGCGCGTTCCGATCGGTGACGATGCGCATCCCCGGGAACCGCTCGGCGACCAGCCGGACCAGCTCTTCGTACGGCCCGAACGCCACCAGCATGTGGGGGCGCTCCATATCGATCTGATCCAGCGCCGAGCGCGCGTCCGTCGCGCCGGGGCAGAGCTCCCACGAGGCGGCGACGGTCGCCCGCTTGAGCTCGGCGAGGCCGGGGTCGTCCTCGGCGACGCAGAGCACCTTCACCGCGCGACACATGCCGAGCCCCCGAGCTCTCCCGTCATCGACCGCAGGGTACCGGACGCCGCTGGTAGCCTCGGCCACCGTGTCTGTCCCGGACCACGTGCTGCGGTTCTGGCGCGCGCTCGACGCCCTGGTCGCCGAGGTGCGCCCGACGCCCTGGGGAGCGATCGTGATCGACGCGGGGTCTCCGCAGATCTGGGATTCGAACTACGCGCGCCTGGATCGACCGACCGCGGTCCGCGTCGCGGACCTCGAACGGGAGCTCCTGCCGGCGCTCGCGACCGCGGGCGTCGAGGTCGAGCACGTCGTCACCTTCCATCACGAGGTCCACGAGGAGCTGCTCGCGGAGCTGTCGACCCGCGGACACCGGATCGGGTGGGACGCCGTCCTGGATCTGCCGCCCTCGACGCATCCCTCCGCCGTCACGCCGGGGCCGGCCGTGGAAGAACTCCCGCCCGGAGAGGAGCTCTGGGACGCGGTGCTCACGTCGTTCCGCGTGTTCGGCGTCGAGCCCGAGGCCGCCATGGAGCAGTTGCTCCGGATCGAGCGCGACCTCCTGGCGGCCGGCGGCAAGCGTTGGTTCGGGGTGCGCGACGGCGCCGGGCGGGTGGTGTCGCTCGGCGCGCTCGTGCTGCTCGAGGGGATCGGCTACGTGGACAACGTCGCGACGATCCCCGAGGCCCGAGGACGCGGCGCCGCGGGCGCGATCACCAGACGGATCGTCGCGGAGGCCCGGGCCGCCGGCGCGGGACGGACCTTCCTCCTGGCCGATCCGGACGAGCCGGTCGTACTCGGTCTCTACGATCGGATCGGCTTCCGCGATGTCGGACGGCTGGCGTCCACCCGTGGCCCGGTCCCCGGCGCACCGGCTCAGCCGACGAACTTGTAGCCGAGCCCGCGGACGGTCAGCAGCAGCTCGGGCTCGTGCGGATCGTCCTCGATCTTCTGGCGGATCCGCTTCACGTGCACGTCCAGGGTCTTCGTGTCCCCGACGTAGTCGTAGCCCCAGATCTCCTCGATCAGGTGGTCGCGCGTGAGCAGCCGGCCCTTCCGTCGCAGGAACGCCTCCAGCAGCTCGAACTCCTTCGGCGGGAACGGGATGAGCTCCTGGCTCACCCTGACCTCGTGCCGGCCGACATCCATCTCGACGCGGCCGCCCAGGAGGATCTCCTCGTGGCCCGCCGGCCCCTGCATACGGGCGCGCCGCAGGTGCGCCCGGACGCGCGAGACCAACTCCCGGACGGAGAACGGCTTCGTCACGTAGTCGTCGGCGCCGAGCTCGAGACCGGCGACCTTGTCCGCCTCGGAGTCCTTCGCGGTGACCATCACGATCGGCACCGTCGACTCGGCTCGGATCATGCGACACACGTCCAGGCCCGAGACCTCCGGCAACATGAGGTCGAGGATCACCAGGTCCGGGTCGTCCGCCCGGAAACGCTCGATCGCCTTGCGTCCGTCGGGCGCGACGGTGACCGCGTAGCCCTCGCGCTCGAGCGAGTAGCGGATCGACTCCGCCAGCGACTCTTCGTCCTCGACCAGGAGCACCCGCCCGGCGGGCTCATTCACGTCTGCACCACATGGCTCGCGTCCGTGAACTCACGGAACTCGCCGGTGACGAGGAAGCTGACCTGCTCGGCGATGTCGACGGCGTTGTCGCCGACGCGCTCCAGGGCGCGGGCGGCCAGGTTCATGTGCATCCCCCAGTCGAGCGCGCTCGGATCGTCCGCGAGCTTCAGCGCCTCCAGGTGCGTCGCCCGGTTCAGGCGATCGACCGGATCGTCCATGACCGGCAACGTCTGGCACAGCTGCAGGTTCCGGGTCGCGAACGCCTCCATCGCCGTGCGGACCATCGACACGACCAGGTCCCCCATCTCCCCCAGCTGGCGGCGGAGGGTGTCGCTCCCGGGGAGGTCCTTCGACAGCAGATGGAGCTTCGCGACGTTGACCGCCTGGTCGCCGATCCGCTCGAGATGCAGGCTCGAGTGGATGATCGCGGACACCAGCCGGAGATCCGCCGCGACCGGCGTCTGCAACGCGAGCGTCTGGAACGTCCGCTGCTCGATGTCCAGGTATCGGCCATCCACCGCGTCGTCGTCGCGGACCACGGCCTCGGCCTCCGCCGAGTCGTGCGCGACCAACGCGTGGACCGAGCGCGCGACGGCGTTCGCAGCCAGCTCGCCCATCTCGAGGACCTCATGCTCCAGGGAGGACAGCTCGTCGTGGAACCGCTGCCGCGACTCGGTCATCAGCCGAACCGTCCCGTCACGTAGTCGTCGGTCCGCTGATCGTCCGGCGACGTGAAGATCTTCGTGGTCGGCCCGAACTCGACGACCTCGCCGAAGAGCATGAACAGGGTCCAGTCGGAGACGCGAGCCGCCTGCTGCATGTTGTGGGTGACGATCACGATCGTGTACCGATCCTTCAGCTCGCCGACGAGCTCCTCGATGCGCAGCGTGGAGACGGGGTCGAGCGCGGAGGCGGGTTCGTCGAGGAGCAGCACCTCGGGCTCCACCGCGAGGGCGCGCGCGATGCACAGCCGCTGCTGCTGGCCGCCCGAGAGCCGGGCTCCGGGCTGATCAAGGCGATCCTTGACCTCGTCCCAGAGACCCGCCGCGCGGAGCGCCGCCTCGCCGCGCTCGTGCAATTCCGACTTCGACACCTTCTCGTCGCTGAGCCGCAGGCCAGCCACCGCGTTGTTCAGGATGCTCATCGTGGGGAACGGGTTGGCTCGCTGGAAGACCATGCCGATCCTCCGCCGGACCGCGGCGGGGTCGATGTCGTCGCCGTAGATATCGACCCCGTCGAAGAGCACCTTCCCGTCCACCCGCGCGCCGCGGATCTCCTCGTGCATCCGGTTGAAGCAACGGATCAACGTGGATTTGCCGCACCCCGACGGCCCGATGATCGCGGTCACCGAGCCCTGCTCGGCCGTCACGTTGATACCGTGCAACACCTGGTTGGTTCCGAACCAGGCGTTGAGGTCGACGACTTCCATCTTGCTCACGCAAGCCTCTTCTGCTGCCGTACCGACAGGACCCTGGCGCCTATCGACAGCAACAGTACCGCGAGCAACAGGACGAGCGCGCCACCCCAGGCGATGGTGTGGAGCGCCTCGATCGGCGTCCGCGCATCGGCGTAGATCCGCAGGGGAACGGCGTCGGTCGGCTTCAGCGGATCGGTGTTGATGTAGTCGTTCCCGAGCGCCGTCAGCAGGATCGGAGCCGTCTCGCCGAGCGCTCGAGCGACGGCGAGCATCACGGCGGTGAGGATGCCCGCGCCGGCGGCCGGCACCACGACCCGCAGGATCGTCTTCCAGCGAGGCAGCCCGAGGGCGAGCGATCCCTCGCGGAGCTCCTGCGGCACCAGCCGCAGCACCTCCTCCGTCGCGCGGGCCACGATCGGCCACATCAACACGACCAGCGCGAGCCCACCGGCGAACGCCGAGAAGTTCCCGAACGCGACCACGACGACGGTCCAGATGAAGGCTCCGGCAACGATCGAGGGCGTCGAGAGCAGCACCTGCGAGACGAGCCTGATCGCGGATGCCGTGCGACCCTTCCCGTACTCGGCGAGGTAGACGGCCGTGAGCAACCCGAGCGGGATCGCGATGAGCGCCGCGATCCCGACGATCATGCCCGTGCCGATGAAGGACTGCACGATGCCGCCCTGTTCCGGGTGCAGCTGGCTCGCGGGCTCCTTCGTGAAGAAGTTGACGGAGAGCGCGTTGATGCCGCGCGCCAGGACGTAGAGGGCGATCACGCCCAGGGTGGCCATGGCGATCGCGACGCACAGCCACAGGGAGACCCGGTACGCGATGTCCTTCGCGCGCCGGGCGCCGCGGACCGGCTCGAGCGTCGAGGCCATCGTCATCCGCCCGCCCCCAGCCGCGCCACGCTGACCGGCTCGTCCCCGACCGGCTCGCCGATCTGCTCTTCCGTCTTGCGGACCAGGACGCGGGACACGAGCGCCAGCAGGAACGACCAGATCACCAGGGTCACGGCGAGCGCCAGCAACGCCGACCGGTGCAGGCCCACGCTGCTCGCCTCCCGGAAACTGCTCGCGATCCACGAGGGGATCGTGGCGGCCGGCGCCAGCAGGGACCACCCGATCTTCGGCACGTTCCCGATCACCATCGCGACGGCGATCGTCTCGCCGAGCGCCCGCCCCAGCCCGAGCATCGTCGCGCCGACGATCCCGTTGCGCGCGTACGGCAGCACGGCGATCCGGACCGACTCCCACCGGGTGGCGCCGAGCGCCAGCGCGGCTTCTCGGAGGTCGCGCGGGACCACGGCGATGACCTCTCGGCTGACCGCGGTGATGATCGGCAGGATCATGATCGCGAGGATCACCCCCGCGGTGAACATGTCCGGCCCCTGGGTCTTCCCGCTGAACAGCGCGCCGACGATCGGGACCTTCCCGATCGTCGAGGCCAGGAACGGCTCGACCGTCGAATCGAAGAACGGCCGCAGCACGAAGAGTCCCCAGAGGCCGTACACGATGCTCGGGATCGCGGCCAGGATGTCGATGAACACCGCGAGCGGATTCGCGAGGGCGCCGCGGACCTGGTTCAGGAACAACGCGAGGCCGACGCCCACCGGGACGGCGATGATGACCGCGAGGAACGACGTCACGGCCGTGCCGAAGATGAACGGCAACGCGCCGAACTCCTCACGGCCGCGGACCGGGTTCCAGGTCGTGCCGACGAAGAAGTGGAGCCCGAACTGCTCGAACGTCCGCCAGGCGCCGGCGGTCAGATCGATCAGCATGTAGACGAGCAGCCCGATCAGGGCGAGCCCGAGGAGCAGCGTCATCGAGCGGAACCCGCGATCGATGAAGCGGGAGCGGCGCGCGCGCGCCGCCCCCGCTCCGAGTCCCGCCAGCTCGTCCGCCGAGACCGAGCCGCTCACCCCGTGACGGCCCCCGATGCCGTCAGCGGCTGCCCGTTCAACGTCATCTTGGAGAGCTCTTTCAGCCCGGCGGCCGCGATGGCGGGGGGAAGCGGTGAGTAGTTCAGCTGCTGGACGCTCGACTGGCCCTTCGTCAGGGCCCAGGTGACGAAGTCGAAGATCGTCTGCGCCTTGTCCTGGTCCGTCGCGTCCTGGTACAGGAGCAGGTACGTGGTGCTCGCGATCGGGTACGCGCCCTTCGTCTTGGAGTTCAGGATGTTCGTGTCCGACGAGATCGGCAGGGTGAGATCGCCGCCCGCCTTGCTGATCGACTCGACCGACGGGGTCACGAACGTGCCGTCGTCGCGCTGGATGTCGGCGATCCCCAGGCCGCTGGACACCGCGAAGTCGTAGGACAGGTACCCGATCGACCCATCCGTCTGCGAGATCCCGGCCGCGACCCCGTCGTTGCCGTCGCCGCCGGTCCCGGTCGGCCAGCTCACGGCCTTGTCGGCGCCGATCTTCTTCTCCCAATCCTTGCTCTGCGACGAGAGCCACGACGTGAAGACGAACGTCGTTCCCGACTCGTCGGAGCGGTGCACGACCGAGATCGGCGTGCTCGGGAGCGTCACGCCCGGGTTCAGCGACGTGATCGCCGGGTCGTTCCATTTCGTGATCTCGCCCTGGAAGATCTTCGCGGTCGTCGCCCCGTCGAGCTTCAGGCCCGACTTCACGCCGGAGACGTTGTAGGCGACCACGACGCCGCCGAGCACGGTCGGCACCTCGATGTACGGGCCCGGGAGCGCGCTGATCTCGTCGGCCTGGAGCGGTGCGTCCGAGGCGCCGAAGTCCACGGTCTTGGCGGTGAACTGCTCGACCCCGCCGCCCGAGCCGATCGCCTGGTAGTTGATCTTGGCGCCGGGCATGACCCCCTTAAACTCGTCGAACCACTGCTCGTAGATCGGGTCGGGGAAGGTGGCCCCGGCGCCGGTGAGGGCGACACCCTCGAACGCGCCGCCGCCCGACCCACTGCTGCTCTTCGAACTGCAGGCCGCGGTCACGAGCGCGATGGCGACCACTGCGATCGTAACGGCGCGGATACGGGACGTTGACATGCTGCTTCCTCCCCATCGATGGCCGGTCATCTGGGCGATGCTAGGCAGGCGGCGATAGACGCCTCCCGGCCGTTCGGTGAACGGAAGGTGAACGAGGACCCGACGTCGTGCTGTCATCCCCACTCGCCAGCCGGCCGTCGCCGGTTCGCTGGTGGTCGCCGGGGAAGGCTCGATGAACGCGTCGTGAACGCACGGGGTCCGCCCGTACACTCGCGCCGGGATGACGGATGTCGCGGTCGGAGCCCTCGGGGTGCTGGTGGGAGCCGTCGTCGCGGTCGGCATCCTCGATGCACGCCAACGCGGCCGCCTCCGGTCCGAACGGGTGCGAGCCGATCACGCCGAAGCCTCACTCGCCTCGGAGACCCGCTCATCGAACGAGGCGCTCGAGGTTCGCGCCACGATCCTGTCCTCGATGGAGGAGGGCGTGGCGCTCTTCGACGCGGCGGGGCGATGCGCATTCGCGAACGACGCCTTGGCGCGACACCTCGGCTCGACGCCGGACCGGATCGATGCGCTCCTGCCGCTCGACCTCCAGCGTGCCGCCCGTCGGGCCTCCGCCGGAGACGCGCCCGTCTGGGTCGAGGCCGAGACCGGGACCCCGCCACGGTGGCTCCGCGCCACGGCCCAACCGGTCGGCGAGGACGGCTCGGTGATGCTGGTGGTCCGCGACGTGACCGATGCCCGTCGCCTCGAGGCGATCCGACGCGACTTCGTGGCGAACGCCTCGCACGAATTGAAGACCCCCGTCGCGTCGATCCGCGCGGCCGCGGAAACGCTCCGCGACGGCGCGATCGACGATCCGCCGGCTGCGTACCGCTTCACCGAGCAGCTCGAACGCGAGGCGCTGCGCCTGTCTCGCATCGTGTCGGATCTCCTCGACCTCTCCCGGCTGGAAACGGGGAGCGACCTCGCCGAGCGCGTGCATATGGATGCGATCGCGGCCGACGAGGTCGAGCGCCTCGAGGACCGCGCGGCCGAGGCGCACGTGCGGATCGCGCTGCACGCCGACGGCGTCCCCTCGATCAACGGCTCTGCGCGGGATATGGCGCTGCTGGTCCGGAACCTGATCGACAACGCCGTGCGCTACACGCCGGCGGGCGGCAGCGTCGACGTGACGGTCACCACGCGGGACGACGACGTGCTCGTCCGCGTGGCCGACACGGGGGTCGGCATCCCGCGGCGGGACCTGCCGAGGGTCTTCGAGCGCTTCTATCGGGTCGACCGGGCCCGCTCGCGTGAGACCGGTGGGACCGGGCTCGGCCTCGCGATCGTGAAGCACGTCGCGGAGAACCACGGCGGCGATGTGACGGTCGAAAGCGAGCTGGCCGCCGGCTCCACGTTCGAGGTACGGATCCCGCAGGCGGGCGCCGTGCCGGCGCCGGGCGGCCCGTAGACTCCCCTACCCGATGGCCACCCTCTTCCTCGTCCGGCACGGCCTCACCGCGCAGACCGGGCGGACCCTCTACGGCCGAACGGAGGGCATCGACCTCGACCGTCGGGGCCGGGCTCAGGCGGACCGGCTCGCCGATCGGTTCGCACCCGTGAAGCTCACCGCCATCTATTCGAGCCCGCTCGAGCGCTGCATGCAGACCGTCGAGCCCCTCGCCGCGGCGCAACGCCGGCCGGTCCTCGCGACGCCGGACCTCATCGAGATGGACGCGGGCTCGTGGACGGGACGCACCCTCCCGCAACTGCGGCGGACGAAGCTGTGGAAGACCATCCAGGAGTCGCCGTCGACGTTCCGCTTCCCCGACGGCGAAGCCTTCGTCGACGCGCAGCGGCGGGCGGTCGCCGCGGTGGAGCGGATCGCCCGGCGGCACCGTCGCGGTCGCGTCGCCGTCGCGACCCACGGCGACATCGTGCGGATCGTGATCGCCCACTTCGCGGGAACGCCGCTCGACGAGTTCCAGCGGATCGTGATCGACGCCGCGTCGGTCTCGGTGATCGCCGTCGACGGCCACCGGGCGCGCGTGCTGCTCGTGAACGACACCGGTGGCCTCGATCGCTTCGGGTCCGCGGCCACGGCGCCGTGGGAGGCCGCCGGGAGGGACGGGTCGCGAACGAAGGTGCGAGGATAGCGGCCGTGGATCTCGGCGTTGTCGACATGATCACGACCGACGCGATCGGCGAGCCGGGGATGCGGACGTTCTATCTCCAGGCCCGGGCTGGCGGCGACCTGGTGACGGTCGTCGTCGAGAAGGAACAGGTCGTGCTGCTGTCGCAGCTGGTGCTGGAGACCCTGGCCGACCTCCCGGTCGAGACCGGCGCCGCCGCGAACCCGCCGGAGCTGGAGGACCCGGTCGAACCTCTCTTCCGCGCCGGCAAGCTCTCGATCGGCTACGACCCGGACGAGGATCGCTTCCTCCTCGAGATCACCGAGTTCGAACCCGAGATCGAGGACGAGGACGATGCCCGGTCGGCGCTCGAGGGCGAGCCCGAGAGCGTCCGGCTGTGGGCGACCCGGGAACAGATGCTCGCGCTGTCGCGCCACGGGGCCGAGGTCGCCGAGCGCGGCCGGCCCACCTGCCGCTTCTGCGGCAACCCGATGGACCCCAAGGGGCACGTGTGTCCGGCGACGAACGGCCATCGGGCTCCGCGAGCCTGATCCCCCGCGCCCTCGCGGAGGGTCGGATCGAGCTGCTCGGGCTGCTCCCGAACGCATCGAACGCCGCCTTCCTCGCCCGCTGCCGCGCCGGGGACGATGAGCGGTTCGCGGTCTACAAGCCCGGTCGCGGGGAGACGCCGCTGTGGGACTTCCCGGAGGGAACCCTGCACCGGCGCGAGGTGGCCGCCTTCGTGGTCGCCGCGGCCCTCGGCTGGCCGAACGTGCCGCCCACCGTGCTGCGCGACGGACCGGAGGGCCCCGGCTCGCTCCAGTTGTTCGTGCGCTTCCAGGTCGGGGAGCACTACTTCACCCTCCAGGACGAACGGCGCGAGGACTTCCGCCGGGTGGCGTTGTTCGATCTGGTCGTGAACAACGCCGATCGGAAGGCGGGCCACTGCCTGTTGGGCGAGGACGGCCGGATCTGGGTGATCGATCACGGGGTGTGCTTCTCCGAGGAGCCGAAGCTCCGGACGGTCATCTGGGAGTTCCTCGACGAGCCGATCCCGGCCGAGGAGCGCGGCGATCTCCGGCGGCTCGCGGGCGACCTCGACGCGAGCGGCCACGCTCTCGAGGCCCTGGCCGCGCTGCTCGCGCCCGAGGAGGTCGACGCCGTCCGCGGACGCCTCGCGCATCTGCTCACGCTGGAGCGATTCCCGGGACCGGAGCCCGGGACCCGACCGTATCCGTGGCCGCCGATCTGAGCGTTGCGACGTTCCCGACGCCGCTCGGACCGTTCACGGTCGTGATCAGCGGCGACGGCGTGGTGGCCACGACGTCCGGTGACCCCGCGCGCCTGGTGGACGAGCTCGTGCGGCGGCTCGGCGTGGCGCCGCGGCCGGCGGCGCTCCGCGCCGCCGGCCGCGACCTGGAGACGTACTTCGGCGAGCGGGGCCGCAGGCTCCGCACGCCGGCGGACCTCCGACTGGCGACCACGCCCTTCGCCCGAGCCGTCCTGGAGGAGGTCGTCACGGTCCCCTACGGCGAGCTCACGACCTATGGGGACGTCGCCGCGGCGGCCGGGCGGCCGCGCGCCGCGCGCGCTGCCGGCACCGTCCTGGCCCGCTCCCCGATCGAGCTGTTCGTGCCCTGCCACCGCGTCGTGCCGGCGGGACCGGGGTTCGGGACCTACGGGGACGACGACCGGCGGCTGTTCCTGCTCCGCCTCGAAGGATCGGCATGAGCCGACGTTCCGCGGCCCGTGCGAGAACATGAGCCCATGCGACGTCGTCGGATGACCAGGACGGCCCTCCTGCTCGCCGTCGTGCTGGTGGCGGGAGCATGCTCCCGGTCCGGGACGACGTCGTCGGGCGCGGGCGACGCGACGACGTACGCGTTGGAGCTCGCGAGCACCGATCTGTATGTCGGTGCGCCGCAACGGGTACAGGTCGGGGTCTTCCGGTCCACGCCGCAGGGCGGCGTGCAGCTGCTGACCTCGGGCACGATCCAGCTGTCGCTCTCGCCGTACCAGGGCGGCACCGGGACGTCGATCTCCGGTTCGGCTCACTACGTGGGCGCGCCCGGCACGCAGGCCGACACCGGAACCGCGCACCTGACCGATCCGAGCACCGGGCGAGGCGTCTACGAGCTGGATGGGACGTTCGACCGGCCCGGCATCTGGCAGGCGCAGGGTTCGTTCGAGGTGGACGGTGCTCCCCAGCACCTGACGGCGACGTTCCCGGTCCTCGCGCACCCCGCGCTTCCCGCCCCGGGCCAGCCGGCGCTGAAGACGGACAACCTCACGATGGCCTCGAAGGTGAACCCGGAAGCGATCGACTCCCGGGCGCAGGATGGAGCGCCGGTGCCCGATCCGGAGCTGCACCGCGACACGATCGCGGGTGCCATCGCCGCCCACCGGGCCGCCCTCGTCCTGTTCGCGACGCCGGTGTACTGCCAGAGCCAGTTCTGCGGGCCGTCGGTCGACGCGCTCGCGCAGATCGCGAAGACGGGCCCGAAAGACGCCGACTACATCCACGTCGAGATCTGGAAGGACTTCGGCGCGCACATCGTGAACCGGGCCGCCGCCGACTGGGTCTTCCGCAACGGCGATCTGACGGAACCCTGGCTCTACCTCATCGGCCGGAACGGCATCATCCTGGACCGGTGGGCACCGCTGTTCGACCCCGTCCAGGTCGCCGCGGAGCTCGACAAGGCGGCCGGCTGAGGCTGCTACGGTCGGCGGCGGTGTCGGCCGGCGGCGCACCGAATCACGAGCATCTCGGTCCGGCCAACGCGGCGACCCTCGCGACCCGTGACGGCACGCGGGCAACGTGGATCTCCCTCGGCATCCTTGCGATCACGGCCGGCAGCCAGCTGGCGGCGTCGCCGCGGCGGGTCGGTGACGTTGCTCGCCGACCCTACGGCTACCGCCGGGCGGAGGACGTCGCCGGGCTCGCGATCGTGATGTTGATCGGGCTCTCGGCGGTGCTCGCCCGGGGCAGGCGCTTCGCCGGCTCCGTCCATCCGCAGGAGCTGGAGGCGATCGGGTGGGTGCTCGCCGCGGGCGTCGTCGGGTTCGTCGGGAACGAGGCCGTGGCGCGGTACCGGATCGTGGTGGGGCGACGGATCGGCTCGGCGGCGCTCGTCGCAGACGGGCTGCACGCGCGGACGGACGGCCTCGCCTCGCTCGGCGTGATCGTCACGGCGATCGGCGCGACGCTCGGGTTCCCGCGCGGTCGGACGCGGTCGTCGGCCTCGCGATCACCGTTGCGATCACGATCACGCTGTGGCAGGCGGCCCGCGCCGTGCTGCATCGAGCGCTCGACGGCACCGACGACAGCACGCTGTCGCTGATCGAGGCGGTGGCCGGTGCCGTGGCCGGTGTCGAGCACGTCCGGGACACCCGGGCCCGGTGGAGCGGGCACCGGCTGCTGGCGGAGCTGAGCGTGAGCGTCGAGCCGAGCATGTCCGTCGCGACCGGACACGCCATCGCCGACGCCGTCCGGGAGGCTCTGTTGGGTGAGGTGCCGCGCCTGGCCGACGTCACGGTGCACGTCGATCCCCACGACCATCCCTCGCATCGCGGATGAGCCGGGCGTCCGAGCCGGGCGCCCGTAGGATGACCGGATGGGCTCGAGCGCGGTGCCGCCCCCGCCGCCGGTCGCCGAGCATTGCTACCGCCACCCGAGCGTCGAAACGGGGGTGCATTGCACGCGGTGCGGGCGGCCGATCTGCACGGATTGCATGCTGCCGGCTGCGGTCGGCCACCAGTGTCCCGAGTGCGTGAAGGAGGCGAAACAGGAGTTCGTCCGCCCCGCGCGGAACCCGTCGACGCGGGTCGGACGCGGGCTGACCGCCACCAACGTCCTGCTGCTGATCATGGTCGCGGTCTTCGGCCTCGAACTCGTGGTCGGCGGCCCGGGATCGTTCCTGACGGGACCGAGCGGCTCGATCCTGGTGCGGCTCGGCGCGAACATCGGCCTGTGGCAGTCGGACAACGGTGGCTGCCTGATCGGGATCGCCGCGGGCCAGTACTGGCGCCTGTTCACGCCGATCTTCCTGCACGCCGGCCTGATCCACATAGCGTTCAACGGCTACGCCCTCTACATCGTCGGCAACGTCGTCGAGGAGGAGCTCGGCTGGCGCCGGTTCCTCGCGATCTTCTTCGTGACCGGGATCTTCGCCTCGGCCGCGAGCTACGCGTTCGGCGCGTACTCCGTGCCGGGCGTCGGCGCATCGGGGGCGATCTACGGCCTGTTCGGCGCGTTCTTCGCCTACAACTGGCGACGGCGCGCGCAGGCCTTCTACGCGGCACGGATGCGGTCGATGGCGACGTTGATCGCGATCAACCTGGTGCTGTCGTTCTCGATCAAGTTCATCGATTGGCGGGCTCACGTCGGTGGTCTGGTCGCCGGCATCCTCATGGGTCTTGCGGCAGAAGGCATCCGGAACAGGAGGGTGCGAGCGATCGCGTTCCCGGTCGCCGCGGTCGTGGTGCTGGTGGTGGGCGGCGTCCTGGTCGCCGCGCATACGCAGACGCTCCGCGAGCTCGCGGGTTCGGCGATGAACTGCTGACTAGGGCGTCGCGCTGGCCGAGGGTGAAGGCGTCGCGCTCGCCGATACGGGGGGCGGCGTGTCGGCGTCCGCGATGCCGTAGATGAACCCCTCGCGCGTGCCGAGATAGATCCAGCCGTGCCACACGGCTGGCGTCGATTCGATGCAGTTGCCGAGGTTCAGATCCCACTCCAGCGGCGGCGGCACCGTGGGGTCGGAGACGTTCCAGGCGTAGAGGTGGCCCGAGCAGTCGCCCTGCAGCAACGTGCCGTCGACGACGACCGGCGAGGAGATCGTCGGCGCGTTGATCTGCTCCTCCCAGACGATCCGGCCGGTGGACCGCTCGACCTCCAGGACGCGCCCCGCCGCGGTCGTGAAGTAGACGTAGTCGCCGTAGAGCGCCGGCGTCGACCAGCTGCCGCCCGCGCCCTCGAAGCCGATCTCGGTCGCGGGGATGCTCCACACGACCGGATCGTCGGGGCGCCGGGGATCGAGCTTCATCAGCTGCCCCAGCTCCTTCGAGCGCGGGTTGAAGCGCTGGTACTCGCTGGCGACGTAGAGGAAGCCGTCGGCGTCGATCACGACCGAGGCGTCGGTGTCGTCGCCGGTCCAGAAGCGGAAGACCCGCTTCGGCGGGGCGGTGCCGCCGTTCAGCAGGTCGGAGATGTCCCAGCCCTGCACCAGGCCGCCGGAGTTCGCGAAGTACACGATCCCGTCGCGATAGGCGACCGAGTTCTCGATCGAGACGTCCGGCTCCGGCGGCGGATCGTGGAGGTCGCGTAGGAGCTGCGCGTCCCACCCCGGCACGGTCGCGACGATCTGCGGATCCACCCGGACGAGCCCGTCGGGCCCGTAGCCCCGGTGCAGCCGGATCACGTAGAACCAGCTGTTCTCGCCGCCTTCCAGCAGGTAGTCCCCGATCTGGAGCGGCGCGCCGTCCCAGTCGTCGTTCCATACCCAGTGCGGCACGGTCGTATGGGCGTCCGCCTGCCACAGCACCGTCGGCTGCGGCCGGTCCATCGCGACGACGCGGAGCTGATCATCGCGGGAGCCCGCGTAATACAGCGGGTACCCGTCGGCGTCGGTGGTCGCGGAGCCCTTCGCGAGGTCGCCCGTAACGAGGTCGGGGTACGACGGTACGCCGGTCGCGGCGTCGAGGAAGTGGTAGTGGTCGTCGAACCCGCCGATGCGCACCTGGGGGGGCCCGCCCTTCCACGGCACGACGTTCGGCTGGCCGGTCCAGCCGGTCCCGCACCAGAGCTTCTTGGGTCCGGTCTGGGTCTCGGCCGACATCGCGCAGAGCTTCGTGCCGTTCGAGGGGAAGGTCCACCGCTCCACCGGATCCGACGGCACCGGTCCCTCCCCGTAGAAGCTGCGGCTCGCGTTGCCTCGGAACGTGGTGAGCCCCGGGAACGCCGTGTTGATCGGGCGGGCGGGCGCCACCGGGCCGGACGGCTCGGGGAACGGCGCGTCGTCGCCGCGGGCGATCCCTTGCAAGGAGGCGCCGACGACCAGCACGGCGACGGCGACGACGAGCCCGACGGCCCACCGCGGCACGTGGTCGCCGGATGGGGCGGACGAGCGGGCTGGACGATGCACGGGCCGCCATCGTAGCCCGGGCGTGTTGCGGAACCGTGGCGGACGCTCAGACCGGCTCGCCGGCCGAGCGGTAGGTGCCCAGCACGCGGAGCATCGACGTGTGCGCCTCGACCTCCCGCAGCGCGTCGCGGAGGTCGTCGGAGGCGCCGTCGGCCATGACGTCGACGTACATCACGTACTCGAACGGCTTGCCGCGCCGGGGCCGCGATTCCAGCTTGTGCAGGTTGATCCCCCGGTCGGCGAACGGACGCAGCGCGCCGAGCAGCGAGCCGGGTTCGTCGAGCACCGACATCACGAGCGAGGTCTTGTCCGGTGCACCGAGGCCGGGATCCGCCTCGAGGCCGAGCACGGCGAACTTCGTGTAGTTCTCCTGCTCGGTCTGGATCCGTTCGGCGAGCACCGCGAGGCCGAAGATCCCGGCCGCGTCGACGCTCGCGATCGCCGCGTCCTCGCGCGATCCCGAGTCGGCGATCATCCGGGCCGCCCCGGCCGTGTCGTGCACGGGGACCGCCTCGATGTGCATCGACGCGAGGAACCCTTCGCACTGGGCGAGCGCCTGCCAGTGCGATCGCGCCCGCCGGATCTCTTCGAGACGGGCGCCGGGCACGCCGAGCAGCGCGTGATCCACCCGCACCACGACCTCGCCGACGATCCGTAGCAGCGACGTGTGCTGCAGGAGCTCGTACGTCTCGTTCACCGAGCCCGCCTGCGAGTTCTCCAGCGGCACGACGCCGAACGCCGCCTCGCCGCTCGTCACCCGGGAGAAGACGAGCCGGACCGAGTCGCACGGGAGCGGCTCCGCGTCTGCGAACGTCCCTCGGACCGCGCGCTCGCTGTACGCCCCGGGCTCACCTTGATAGGCGACCTTCATGGCGGCAGAGCCTAACAGTGCGCTCGCGGCCGACCTCCCGTCGCGTCGCCGCGGTGGGAACGACGCTCTGCCGCGGGCCTACAAGCCCTTGAACGTCCGGAAGATCTGGATCGCGCCCGGCCCGACGATCACGATGAACAGCGCCGGAAGGATGCAGAGCACCAGCGGGAAGACGATCTTCACCGGCGTCTGCTGGGCGCGCGCCTCGATCGCCTGGCGCCGCTTGATCCGGACCTGCGCGGCTTGGGTCCGCAGCACGTTCGCGATCGACACACCGAAGATGTCCGCCTGGATCATCGCCAGCGCGAAGGCGTTCAGCTCCTCGACGTCGGTGCGCTCGGCCAGGTGCCGGAAGGCCTCGGCCCGCGGGACGCCCAGCTGGATCTCCTGGAGCATCCGCGCGAACTCCGACGACAGCACGCCGGGGACGTTCCGCACGACCTGGGCGATCGCCGCGTTCAGCGAGAGGCCCGCCTCGACGCTGATCGTCAGGAGGTCGAGGGTGTCCGACAGCGTCCGCAGGATCTCGCGCTTGCGCTCCTCGACGCGGTTGTTCAGGATCGAGTCCGGCACCACGAAGCCCGCGAACGTGAGCAGGCCGACCACCACGATCTGGAGGAACACCGACAGGTGGACGATCTGCAGCAGCACGAGCGAGCCGATGAAGCCCGCGACGGCGCCGATGATCTTGAACGCCAGCACGCGCTCCGCGTCCCAGCCCGCCGGGCTCCCGGCGATCAGCAGCTTCTTGGAGATGCGGTCGCGGGTGTCCAGCGGCGTGATGCGCCGCGCGAACTTGCCGGCCCGGGCGACGATCGGCACGAGGACCCTGGTGCCGAAGTTCTCGGACATCTCCTGCTCGCGCAGGTCGACCTTCACGGTGGCCTGCCCCGAGGGACCGGTCACTTGGGATTCGAGCAACCGAACGGCGCGCTGCTTATCGGTGCGTGTCTGGTCGATGAACACCCCGACCATCACGATGCACAGGAACAGCGACCCGATCGCAAGGAACAGCCAGACCTCAGACATCGATCTCCACGATCCTTCGCATCCAGTAGATGCCGATACCCATCAGGAGCAATCCTCCGGCGAGCATCACGCGTCCGATAGTTGTGGTGACGAGCAGTCCGATGTAGTGCGGGTTCGCGGCCGTCATGTACAGCGCGATGCCGACGGGCAGCAACGCCAGGACCCAGGCCGAGAGCCTGCCCTCGGCGGTGAGGACCTTGATCTGCCGACGCAGCGTGGCACGCTCGCGGAGCGTGTCGGCCACGTTGTCCAGGATCTCGGCCAGGTTGCCGCCGACCTCCCGCTGGATGTTCACCGCGAGCACCGCCCACATGAAGTCGGCGCTGCCGACCCGTTCGGCCAGGGCCTCGAGCGCGTCCTCGGCCGGCCGGCCCAGCCGGATCTCCGCGACGACGCGCTGGAACTCGGTCGCCGCCGGTTGGGCGATCTCCTTCGCCACCGTGTCGAGCGCCTGCATGAAGCTGTGCCCGGCTCGCAACGACGAGGCCATGATCGTCAGGACGTCGGGCAGTTGCTCCCGGAGGTGATCGGCGCGCTTGCCGAGCGCGCTCCGCAACAACAGTGTCGGGAACGCCGCACCGATCGCCGCGATGATCAACGCGAGGAACGCGTTGCGCAGGATGGCGGCGCCGATGACGCCGAAGACCAGCGCCGAGACGGCGGAGGCCACGACGAACTCACCGGAGCGCAGCGACACGCCCGCGGCTTCGAGCTCCGCGTCCAGCCGATCGCTGAAGCCGCGGGACTGCGCGAACCGCGTCCCGAACTTCGAGACGTTCAACGGGATCCAGCCGGTGCCGGGCTCCGCCACGGCCGCCTTCGACGACGGCTGCGAGCCGGGCTGGATCACGGCGCGCATGCGGGCCTCCACGGCACGGTCCTTCTTGGCCCGCGCCGCGGAGCCGAGGAGGAACCACGCCATGAGGCCGGCGACCAGGCCGACCAGCAGCGCGACGAGGATCTGCGCCGTGGTGCTGGTGAAGAAGGTGTCCGCCAGCACGGTCAGGCTCCCTTCGGCTCCAGCGCGAAGACCTCGGCGTCCACGTACACGCCGCGCTCGGCCAGCTTGTCCAGGAACTTCGGCCGCAGGCCGGTCGACTTCAGGCGGCCGCGGAAGCGGCCCTCTTCGTCGATGCCCGAGGAGAAGTCGAACAGGAAGATGTCCTGCAGGGTGATGACCTCGCCCTCCATGCCCGCCACCTCGGTGACGTGCGTGAAGCGGCGCGTGCCGTCCTTCAGGCGCTGTTGGTAGACGATCAGCTGGATCGCCGAGGCGATCTGCTCGCGGATCGCGCGGTTCGACAGCTCCATGCCTGCCATCATCGTGATGGTCTCGAGACGGCTCAGCGCGTCCCGCGGACTGTTGCAGTGGATCGTGCTGATCGAGCCGTCGTGGCCGGTGTTCATGGCCTGGAGCATGTCCAGGGCCTCCGCGCCACGAACCTCACCGATCACGATGCGGTCGGGTCGCATACGCAGGGCGTTGCGCACGAGGTCGCGGATCGTGACCTGCCCCCTGCCCTCGATGTTCGCCGGGCGGGACTCCAGACGCACGACGTGCGGCTGCTGGAGCTTCAGCTCGGCCGCGTCCTCGATCGTCAGGATCCGCTCGTCATCGGGGATGAACGAGGAGATCACGTTCAGCGTCGTGGTCTTGCCGGCACCGGTTCCGCCGGCGACCATGATGTTGATCCGGCCGCGCACGCAGGCCTCGAGGAACTTCGAGACCGGCGACGTCATCGTCCCGAACTCGATCAGGTCGTCCGCCCCGTACGGGTCGGCCGCGAACTTCCGGATCGTCAGGGCCGGGCCGTCGATCGCGAGCGGTGGGATCACGGCGTTCACACGCGAGCCGTCGGGCAGACGGGCGTCCACGTACGGGGAGGCCTCGTCGACGCGGCGGCCGACCTTGCCGACGATCTTGTCGATCGTGCGACGCAGCTGCTGCTCGTCGTGGAACTTCGTCCCGGTCCAGTACAGCTTGCCGCCGCGCTCGACGTAGATCGTGTCCCAGTTGTTGACCATGATCTCCGTGACCTCGGGGTCACGGACGAACGGCTCGAGCGGGCCGAGGCCGAGGACGCTGTCACCGATCTGCCGGACGATCAGCAGCTTCTCCTGCGCGGAGAGCGGGCCCTCCTCCTCGTCGAGCAGCTCGCGCAGACGCTGGTGGACGAGGCCTTCGAGCTCGGAGTCGGAGAGCGTCGCGTCGTACAGGCGCGGACCCAGTGATTCCACCAGGCGCTCCTGGACGCGCGAGCGAACCTCGGCGATCCGGTCGCGCTGCTGTGCTTTCGCCAGACGATCTGCCAGCGACATCGGGAACGCCTCCTTGTTCTCTAGTTCCTACCGGACCTGCTGAACAGGCCCTTCTTCTTCCGGCCGTCGGCCGACGCACCGACGCCGGCGAGCTCACCGCCGTCTTCCGCACCACCGGTCAGCCGCACGGCCAACTGGTGGATCGCCTGGGAGACCTCCGAGTTGGGCTCATCGAGCACCACCGGACGCCCCTTGTTGAGCGAGGTCGGGACGGCGCGACTGGACGGGATCATCGCGTCGACCTGGATCTTCATGACCCGTTCGACGTCGGAGGCGTCCAGCCCCACCTTGGAGTCCGCGCGGTTCAGGACCACGCGGAACCGGTCCCGCGGCAGGCCGATCGTGAGCAGCGTGTCGAGCGCCTTCGAGAGGTGCTTCACGCCGACCACGTCGAGCGCCGTCACCAGGCAGATCATGTCCGACAGGTCGAAGCACACGAGCGCGGAGTCCGAGTAGTCGACCGACGCGTCGACGATCACGAACGGGAACTCGTTGCGGATCGACCGCAGGAACTTGCCGACGGCTTCGCCCGCAGGCGCCTCCGCGGCGGGGTCCGGCGGTGCGCCGAACGCCCACGTGTGCGGGGCGACCTCGACGCCGACCTCGCGGATCTTGTCGTGGTCGGCGCCCTCCCCCAGCTCCATCAGGTCGTTGATCGAGGCGGAAGGCTCCCGTCCGAAGTACGTGAACACGTCTCCCATGTCGACGTCGAGGTCGACGACCGCCGTGTCCGCGCCCGTGACCTGTGCGATCGCCGTGGCGAGGTTCGTGGTCAGGAAGGTCTTGCCCGATCCGCCCTTCGACGAGAAGACGGACAAGATGTGCCCGCGCTGGGCGCGCCCGCCCTCCGTGGTGGCGGCGACGCTCGCGGAGCGGAGGTTCCCCGCCCACGCGATCGCACGCTCGACCGCCTCCCGGAGCTCGTCCGTGCCCTGGGTCATGTCGACCACGTCCCGGATCCCGGCCCGCATCGCGGCGGGCAGCAGCCCGTTCCACGTGTGGTCCCGGACCAGGACGATCGCGGTTCCCGGCGACGTCCGCCCGACGAACTCGGCCAGGCCGAGCGCGTCGGCCTCCTTCACCTCGGGCGACAGCACGAGGACGTCGACCGAGCTGAACGCCCCGATCAGGAGCTCTTCAGCTGCGGTGGCGGACTGAACCCAGCCCACCTCCTCGGGCTCCAACTCGAGAGACCGAGCCAGCTGTTGACGGAACGACTGCGGCGTCCCGACGGCGACGACGCTCGCGTCTGTCAACCGGCCACCCCGAGGACCTTCGTCAGCGGCACGCCGATCGTGGCGGGCTCGTTGAAGCCGTCCGGGTTCTTCGGCGGGAGCAGGCCCAGGTACAGGGTGCCCTGCGAGCTCGCGAAGATGAGCTCCTGCGCGTCGGCCGGCATGGCGTCCAGCACGAGCGTGGAGTTGCCTGAGGTCGAACGACCGGTGTCGGCGTCCGTGGGCGGGTTCTGGATCGACAGCACCTTGACGGACCTCACGAGCGTCATGGTGATGTCGAACGGCAGGACCAGCGCCGGCGCACCGGCGACGCTGCTCGTCGAGGAGCCGTTCGCGTTGACCGCGTCGTAGAACTTCTGGATCTGCGCCGGCGAAAGGAGCTGCTTCAGGCTCTGGTTCGACACGACGGTGCCACGGTTGAACGTGACGTAGACGACGACCTGGTCCGCCGGCTGGATGTAGCCGTTGACGGCCTGCGGTCCACCGATCTGCAGGCCGAGGCCCACGTGACCGTCGGAGATGCCGAGGTTGTTCGTCTCGCCGGTCGCCAGACGGTTCACCGGGATCTGCTCGTTCGCGTAGATCGGAGCCGCCGTGGTCTGGTTCTGGAGCTCGGACTCGTCCGTGACGGCCCCGGAGACGACTGCGTCGTTCGGGACGTTGATCGTCTCGAAGACACCCTGCGAGATGAGCGGGTTCAACGCGGTGTTCGCGGCGATGTCCTGCTTCGCCACGATCACGGCGGTCTGGGTCTCCCCGACCGCGTTGTTCTTGACACCGTTCGTGTAGACGATCACGCCGACCGCTGCCAACACCGCAAGCACGACAGCGATAGCTACAACCAGACCTCGCGACCTCATCCCTCGACTCCTTCCTGAAACTGCCTACCGTTCCGTTCGGCACGTAGGGATCAACGCTTGACGCCCGCAGGGCACGAGGTTCGATCCCGTTGTCGGGTCGCCCTCGACCCTTCGTCCGCCGGTCCCTCGGTCATCCGGGATCGCTCCCGGGTGACCGAGCGGCCGGCGGGCCGACCGCTCATTCGATGTGACTTAGCTAGCGCCGTTCACCGCGCTGCCAACCGTGCTGAACTGGTTGCTGGCGGCATGTCCAAGGAACGTCACCGCCGCGATGATCACCACCGCGATCAACGCAACCATGAGGGCGTACTCCACTGCGGTCGCCCCGCCCTCCTCCTCGGTGCGAGCCTTCAGGTCGTTCCACCAGGTGGTCACGCCCGTGTAGACACGAAGGAACATCTGTCACCCCCTTCCCTCCAAGCCCATGGGGTCCGGAACCTCGTCCCGGACCCGGAAGCGGATCGGGGATCCGCCCGCGAGAAGAGTAGGAGGCGAAGCGTGCACCGGGAATTCCGATTTTCCCGGAGGTTGTCTACGTACTTATACGTACGTACACCTGGAAGGGGTCCAGTTCCCGAACGCGGAACCCGACGTGAGTACCATGCGCGCTGTGACGACCCTCGAACACTCTACGCGGCCTCTCGAAGCTCCGAGCCGGACCGCTCGTCGGCCGATCGACGTGGCGTGGGCCGCCCTCACGGTGTTGGTCCCGGTGATCGTGACCCTCATCGGGAAGATGGGCGCGGTCGACCTCGCCTACCACGTCCGTGCCGGCGACATGATCCTGCGCACCGGCTCGATCCCCCGGGTCGACACGTTCACGTTCACCGTCTTCGGCAAGCCGTGGCTCGACCAGCAGTGGCTGGCACAGGTCGTGTTCGCGTGGTTCTACCGCTACGGTGGATGGGCAACGCTCGCTGCGCTGCAATCCGTTCTGGTGGCCTGCACGTTCTTCCCGGTGTACCTCGCGTGCCGCGCGAGCGGCGCCGAACCCCGTACCGCCTCCCTGCTGACGCTCGGAGGATTCGTGGTCGCCTCCCCGGCGCTCGCGATGCGGCCGCAGCTGCTCGCGCTGCCGTTGTTCGCGCTGACGCTGTGGGTGGTCGCCGGCAGGGCCGCCCACCCGTGGCGGATGTGGCTCGTCCCCGTCTTCACGGCTCTCTGCGGCAACGTCCACGGCAGCTTCCCGCTGTTCCCGCTGATCGTGGGGATCGCGTGGCTGGACGACGTCCGGACACGCTCGCCGCTGCGGTGGCGGACGTTCGCCGTCGGGACGCTCAGCCTGGTGGCCACCCTGGCGAACCCGTTCGGGATCCACGTGTGGAGCTACGCCTACAACCTCTCGACGAACCCGGTGATCCGCAAGACGATCAGCGAGTGGGCGCCGGTGACGCTGGCGCAGGCCTCGGGCTGGTTCATGATCGTGTCCGGGTTGCTCGTCGCCGGGTACTTCGCCCGGCGCACACGGCCCGTCGCGTGGATCCCGCTGCTGACGCTCGGGCTGTTCTTCATCCTGGCCATGTCGGCGCAGCGTGCGATCGTGTGGTGGGGTCTCGTGACGCCGGTCGTGATGGCCGGTGTGTTGGCGAAGCGCGCGGCGGCCGACGCCGTCGAGGCCGACGCGGACGATACGACGGCCGGCGATCGTGACGCGACGCCCACGGCCACGGCCCGTGAGCCGGCGTTGCCCGCGGTCGTCATCATCGCCACGATGCTCCTCGGCATCGCGATCCTGTTGCCGTGGTGGCGAGGGCCCGGCTTCCCGAACTACCTGAACGCCGCGCCTCCTGGCTTGACGGCGCAGGTGCAGAAGCTGCCGCCGGGGACGCGTTTGCTCGTCAACCAGCCGTGGGGCTCGTGGTTCGAGTTCGCGGCACCCGACATCCCAGTGTTCGTGGACTCGCGGATCGAGATCGTGCCCGCGAACATCTGGCACGACTACGGGGAGGTCGGGTTCGCCGGCGCCGACTGGCGCGAGGTGCTGCAGCACTACGACGTGCAAGCGATCGTCGCGGACGCGTCATCGTGGAAGCTGATCCCCGACCTCGAGGCGGACCCGGACTGGAAGGTCGCGTACCGCGACGACGACGGCGTGCTGTTCGTACGACGTCAGCCGTGAGGCCGGCTACTCGGGCGAGCCGACGCTGACGAGACCGGAGCGCGCCGCCATCTTGATGGCCGCGAGGCGGCTGCCCACACCGAGCTTGCCGTAGATCCGCGCGAGGTGCGTGGTGACCGTGCGCTCGCGTACGCCGAGCTGCGTCGCGATCTGGCGCGCGGTGAGGCCTTGCGCCGCGACCGCCAGCACCTCGCGTTCGCGTTCGGTGAGGCGAGCATCGAGATCGCGCCGCCGCTCGATGCCGTCGGCGATCTCGCCGACCGCCGAGGACACGGGGCCGGTGATGACCATCTCGCGGTCCGCGGCCTTGCGGATCGCCTGGAGGAACGCCTCGGGAGCAACGTTCTTGTCGATGTACCCGTCGGCGCCGACGAACAGCGCGCGACTGACGGACGTCGGATCGGCGTTGGCGCCCATCGCGATCACCGCGAACGACGGGAACCGGTCGCGGATCGTGCGGATCAGCCAGCCGGCGTCGTGTTCGCCGTCGAGCCCGAGGCCGATCAGGACGACCACGCGCGAGCGGCGGATCCGGGCGATCCTCTCCAAGCCTTCGGTCGCGTCGCCGGCCTCGACGAGGACCTCCATGTCGGGCCGATCGTCGATCAACCGGGCGAGACCTGCGCGGACGACCGGCAACGGGTCGACGACGATAACGCCGAGTCGGCGCCGGGCGGCCGGCTGCGGTGCCTCAGGACCAGGTCGTTTGCTCATGCTTTTTCCGTAGGTGAGGAGGGTACCCCACGCCGGCCTCGGCCGGACTGGCCCGAAAGGCCCTTCTTTCCCGCCTATCGGCACCTGTGGGACCGCGCCTGAGCAGGCCTAGCGGAGCTCGATCAACCCGAGGGAGGCCGCCCGGGCGACCGCCTGGACGCGCGTGCGGACCGAGAGCTTCCGGTACAGCTTCGCGACGTGGGTCTCCACGGTCCGGGCCGAGATGCCGAGGCGCCGGCCGATCTGCTGCATCGTAAGGCCTTCGGCGAGGAGCTCCAGGATCTCGCGCTCCCGCGGCGTGAGGGCCGAACCGACCTCGGACCCCTCCCGGGCCTGCCGGGCGAACCTGCCCAGCTCGAGGACCGCAGCCTGTTCCAGCGCCGGCTCGACCGCCCGCTCCCCCGCGAGCACGAGGCGGATCGCGTCGCCGACGCGACGCAGTCCCTCGGGCTTCGAAAGGTACCCGTCCACGCCCAGCCGCATCGACTCCAGAACGGCCGCGCCGTCGGCCCGTTCGGAAAGCGCGACGACGGCGCCGTCGTAGCCCCCGTCGCGCAACGCCCGCAAGACCTCGGTACCCGGCACGTCGGGCAGGTCGAGGTCCAGCACCACGAGGTCGGGGGTCATCGCGATCACCGCACGCAGCGCGTCCTCGCCGCGCTGCTCCTCGCCCACGATCGCGACCTCGGGGATGTCCTCGCACGCGAGCCGGACCACGCCGAGGATCACCGGATGGCTCCCCACGACCAGGATGCGGACCGGGTCGGTTGACATGTCACACAAGGGTAGTGCCCGTCCCCGGCCTGCGGAGGCGCTCAGGCGCTGGCGGGCGTCGCGATCGTGCCGGCGCGCCAGGCGACGCGAACGGCCTCGACCTTGGAGTGGACGCCCAGCTTGGCCAGGACGTTCTTCACGTGGCTCTGGACCGTCATGGGGCTGATCTGCAGCAGCCGGGCGATCTCGCCGGTGGTGCTGCCGTTCGCCAGGAGCCGCAACACCTCGAGCTCGCGCGCGGTGAGCGAGCCCATGTGGGCGGCCGCGGGGTCTCCCTCGTCGCTCAGCGGGACCTGCTGGACGAGCGACGCGAGGTGGTCGTCGGGCAGGACCAGCTCGCCGGCAAGCGCGCGTCGGAGCGCGTCTTCCAGCGAGGCGCGGGTGCGCACACGGGGCAGGAGCCCGCTCGCTCCCGCCATCACGACGGCCGCGCCCAGGGCGGGGTCGTCGTCCTGCGCCGTGGCCACCAGCACGCGCTGGCCGGTGAGCACCTGACAGACCCCGATCAGCGTGATCAGCCCCTGCCCGTCGCTGCGATCGAGGTCCACCACGACCAGGTTCACCTTCGTCGAGGACTGGAGCGAGGCGACCCCCTCGGCGTCCGGTACGAGGCCGATCAGCGACACCGCCGAGCCGGCCCGGAGGAGGCGCGCGAACTCCTGCGCGAACCGGGGCCGGTCACCGACCACGAGCACATGGATCTCGCTGTCCATCTCTTCCTCAGCATCGGCGCACCCGGCCCCTCGCATGAGCCCGTCGCCGGCCTCACCTGGGGGGATGTGTGGGACGCGCGGGAGCGCGCCAGACTGACCGCATGGCCGAGCACGCCACGAACCGGCTGATCGATGAGAAGAGCCCCTACCTCCTGCAGCACGCCCACAACCCGGTCGACTGGTACCCGTGGGGCGACGAGGCCTTCGCGAAGGCCCGATCCGAGGACCGTCCCGTGTTCCTGTCCGTCGGCTACGCGGCCTGCCACTGGTGCCACGTGATGGAACGGGAGTCGTTCGAAGACCCCGAGACCGCCGCCCTGCTCAACGCGCGGTTCGTCTCCGTGAAGGTGGACCGGGAGGAGCGCCCCGACGTGGACGGGATCTACATGGACGCGGTCCAGGCGATGACCGGCGCGGGCGGCTGGCCGATGTCGGTCTTCCTCACGCCGGACGGGAAGCCGTTCTACGCGGGAACGTACTTCCCCGACGAGCCCCGGCACGGCATGCCGGCGTTCCGCCAGGTCCTGGAGGGGATCGCCGACGCCTGGATGACCCGGCGCGACGAGGTCGAGGTCCAGAGCGCACGCGTGACGGAGGCGATCGCGCACGCAGGGCAGCTCGGAGCAGCCGACGGCGCGCTCGGCGAGGAGATCGCGGACGCTGCGCTCGAGCGGCTCCGCGGCTCGTTCGACGCCCGCTGGGGTGGCTTCGGCGGCGCGCCGAAGTTCCCTCAGCCGATGACCCTCGAGTTCCTGTTGCGCATGGCGGTGCGCGGCAAGCCGGGCGCGCTCGAGATGCTGGTCCTCACGCTCGACCGCATGGCCGCGGGCGGGATGTTCGATCAGCTCGGCGGGGGCTTCGCGCGGTACTCGACGGACGGCGCCTGGCACGTGCCGCACTTCGAGAAGATGCTCTACGACAACGCGCAGCTCGCGCAGGTGTACACGCGCACGTGGCTCGTCACCGGCGAGGAGCGGCTGCGCGAGGTGGCCGTCCAGACCCTCGATCATCTCCTGCGCGAACTGCGGCAGCCGGAGGGCGGGTTCTCCTCGTCCCAGGACGCCGACACCGACGGCGTCGAAGGCGGCACCTTCACGTGGACGTGGGACGAGCTGACGGCGCTCGTGGGCGAGCCGGTCGCCGAGGCGTTCGGCGCCGCCCCCGAGGGGAACTGGGCAGGCACCAACGTCCTGCGCGCCCCGGTCGCGATCGACGCGATCGCGGAGCGCCACGGCGCCGATCCCGAGGAGCTCCGCCGGGCCGCGGTGGTGGCGCGCGACACGCTGTTCGCCGCGCGCCTGGAGCGCGCGCAACCCGGCGTGGACGACAAGGTCCTCACCGCCTGGAACGCGCTCGCGATCAGGGCGCTCGCCGAGGCCGGGCGGGCCTTCGACGAACCGCGGTACCTCGAAGCCGCCGTCGCGTGCGGCACGTTCGTGCACGAGCACCTGCGCGACGCGTCGGGGCGGCTGCTGCGCTCCTGGCGTGGGCGCGCCGGCGAGGTCCTGGGGTTCGCGGACGATCACGCGCTGCTCGCCGGCGCGTTCCTGACGCTGTACGAGACGACGTTCGACCCGCGGTGGTTCACCGCCGCCCGGGATCTGTGCCGCGATCTGGTGCGCCTGTTCTCCGACGAGGAGGGCGGGGGGTTCTTCCGAACGGGCACGGACGGGGAGCACCTCGTCGTGCGCCCGAAGGACCTCTACGACAACGCCGTGCCCGGGGGGAACTCGGCGGCGGCGGAGTCCCTCCTGCGGCTCGCCCTGTTCACCGGGGACGCAGGCATCGAGCGCGAGGGCGCCCGGGCGCTCGCGCTCGTCCGCGATGCGATGGCGGCGGCGCCGACGGCGTTCGGGCTGGCCCTCGTCGCACTCGACCTGTTCGTCGGGCCGAGCCGGGAGATCGCGATCGTCGGCGACCCGGACGACGCGTCGACCCGGGCCCTCCTCCGGACGGCCACGGAAGGGTTCATGCCGAACGCCGTGCTCGCCCTCGCGCGTCCCGGCGACGAGATCGCCGCGGCGGAGATCCCGCTGCTGGCCGGCCGGACGCCCGTGAACGGCCGGCCGGCCGCGTACGTGTGCGAACGGTTCATCTGTGCGACGCCGGTGACGGAGCCCGACGCGCTGGCCGCGCTGCTCTAAGCGCGGAGGCCTTCGAACCCCGGGGCCGGCGCGAACGGGGTGATCACCGAGGAAGGCTCCTCACCCACCTGCCGGATCCGCGCGGGATCCGGCTGTCCGAGGAACCGGCCGGCCTCCTGGAGGTACGGAACCCGCTCGGGGTCCATCCCCATGATCGTCGCAGCGGTCACGTCGGTCGCGACCGGATCGTCACCGAACACGAGGAGGCCGACGGGTTTGGAGACGCCGTCGATCGGGCCGTTGCCCTCCATCCCGACGATCCCGTCGACGATCTGGTAGCGCGGCCGAACGGTGCCGGCGATGTCGAGGATCGACCCCTCGATGCTCGCCCAGTGCAGGGCGTTCTTCGGCCAGCCGTAGACCCGTCCGGGCACGGTGCCGAACAGGTTCTTGAGCGAAAGCGTCACGCCGACCCAGTGATGCGTCTTCATCTTCGGCATCGACACGACCACATCGGCGTCGGTCACGGCCTGGGGCAGCCACAGCTCGCCGAGGCCCGTGTAGCTGCTGTTCGTGTGGCGGAGCGAGGCCGCGGCGGTGTTGAGATCCACGAACGGCGCCCCCACGTCGCGCAATCGCTCCGCCAGGCCCGAGGCGTTCACGACGTACCCGGTGTCGCGGCGGTGTCCGGGACCCTCACCCACCGTCACCGAGGCGGCGCCGAGGCGGCGCATCGCCGTCACGGCCGCGGCCACGAGCCGCGGGTCGGTATTGATGGCCGAGCCGGGGTCGTACTCGACCATGTTCGGCTTCAGCAGGACCCGCGCCCCATGGACGTCGGCACCGATCTGACGGAGCCCGTCGAGCACCGTGGCCTCGAGGCCCTCGTCGTAGAACGCGGCGCGCAGGACCGCCACCGTGGCGACGCCGGGTGGTCCGAAGACCCGCCCGTCGAACGGCGGCGGGCGATGCGGGTGCCCGAGCCGCCATCCCACGGCGGAGGCGCCGAGGACCACCGCGGCCGTGCCGGCGGCCCGCGTCAGGAACGTGCGCCGGTCGATCGGTCGATGGATCGGCCGATCGATCGGATGGTGCGGCGTCGGCTCGTTCACGGCACCTCCAGGGAACGCAGGCCCGGCCCGAGGGCGATCGTCGCCCACGCGAGCGCGACCGTGTCGGCGCCCGAAGGATCGAAGGCTTCCAACCGCCGCGCCGCGACGGGGGCCGCCGGCGCCTCGAAGCGGCGCAACGCGGCCGCGGCGACCGCGAGCGACAGCAGACCGGCCGCCTCGGCCTCCCACCGGCGTAGCAGGACGTCGAGTCCGCGCGATGCGAGCCCCGGATCGAGCCCGTGCACCGCGAACAGCGCGAGCGCCGTCGTCTGGACGTACGGATGCAGGTCGACGCCGAGCATGGTCCGGTCGCCGAAGTTCCATCCGCCGCCGACACTCTCGCGGCTCCGGAGCAACGCCAGACCGTCGGCGAGCCGAGCCGCTTCGTTCGGCCGGTGCGCCCGCAGCGCGAGGAGCGCCCACGAGGTCGGCTCGACCCAGCCGTGGGTCCCATCGGACCACGGCCACCCGAGGGCATCGCCCTCGGCGCCCGGTCCGTTGGAGCCGAACGTCGCGACCAGGTGATCGAGCGCCCGCTCGCGCTCGGCCCCGTTCGCCAACGCGAGAGCGGCGACCCCCGTGTCGTCGCGCACGACGCTGCCGACCACCGGACCGAACCCCCCGTCGCCACGCTGGTTCGCAAGGAGCCAGCGACGGGAGCCGTCGTCGTCGAGCGCGAGGGCCGCGAGCGCGGTCGGCTCGGCCTCCGACGCGGCGCCCTCGATCGGGCCGAACCCGCCGTCGGTGTTCCGGGACGCGCGCAACCGGTCCTCGAACGCGAGAGGCATGCCCTGATTATCGGGCGGGTGGCAACCGGGATGGAGGCTCCTCGCCAGATCGCCGCCGCCCCGTAGGATGCGGACGTGCGTCCTCGGGGAAGCCATCTCCTCGCGATGCTGCTGGTCGCAGGCGCCGTGTTCACCCTCGGCGCGGTCCAGAAGGCGCCCTGCGCGAACCGCGC
The DNA here is from genome assembly GCA_035519495.1 of Actinomycetota bacterium. Taxonomy (GTDB): domain Bacteria; phylum Actinomycetota; class UBA4738; order UBA4738; family HRBIN12; genus AC-51. The sequence goes on along the minus strand of DATIWE010000043.1, from coordinate 12,358 downwards.
CTGGGTGGAACATCGGGAGGGCGGGTACGCCCATTGCTACTCAGACGTGACGGACCTGTACGAGTGGGAACAGCTGGCCGGCAGCCGGTTGCCCTACCTCGATGCGTGTACGCCGGCGATCCATCCCTGCGACGAATACCCGGTCGTCTCGATGTACGTGATGCGCGTGGCGGCGTGGGCGGCCGGTGACGGACCCAACGACTTCGCGGGATTCTTCTGGGTCAACGCGCTGCTCCTGCTCGGCTGCGCGCTCGGAACCGTCTGGTGCCTCGAAACGCTCGGCGCGCGCACGATCTTGTTCGCCGCCGCCCCGACGTTGCTCGTCTACGGAGCGATGAACTGGGACCTCGTACCCGTGGCGCTCGCCACCCTCGCGACGCTGCTGTTCCTCCGGGGCAGCCGCGCCAGGACCGGCATCGCGCTCGGGCTCGGTGCCGCCGCGAAGGTCTACCCCGCCCTGCTCCTGCTCCCCTTCGGGCTCGACGATCTCCGAGGAAGATCGATCCGCCCGATCGTCCGGATGGCGATGTGGTTCGCGATCACCTGGTTGCTCGTCAACCTGCCGTTCATGCTCGCCGCCCGCGGCCCGTGGTTCACCACGTACCGCTTCAACGCGACGCGACCGCCGGAGCACGACTCCCTGTGGCGGGCCCTGACGTTCGATCACTGGATCGCAAGCACGCGCGTCGTCAACCTCCTGTCGTTCGCGATCCCGCTGCTGGTGACCCTTTGGATCTGGCGCATCAAGGAACGCAGGGAGCCGGGGTTCCCGCGCTGGACGCTCGCTTTCCCGTTGCTCGCGATGTTCCTGCTGACGAACAAGATCTGGTCACCGCAGTACGCCCTGTGGCTGCTGCCTTGGTTCGCGCTGACGGCGACGCGGACGGTCCCGTTCGTCCTGTACCAGTTGAGCGAGCTGCTCGTGTTCTATGAGCGCTTCGAGTACTTCGATCGGATCGTCAACCAGGGGATCGCGAGCTACACGGTGTTCGCCGCGTCCGTGATCCTGCGCGGCGCGCTGCTGCTGTGGTGCGTCGTGGTGTGGATACGCACCCCCACGGTCGTGCCGGCGCGCGTCGCGCGGACCGAGCGGGAGCGTGCCGTCGCGGTGACCGGAACGGCGGCCTGAGCCTCCTCGACCATGCGACCCGCGACCCAGCCCTCCCAACCCGAAGCCCCGCTCGAAGGAGAGCCCGTCGTGGCGCGCCTGCGGACCGGGGTGCCGTTCTGCATCGCGGTGTTCCTCGTGCTCAGGATCGCGTTGTCGCTGCTGAGCGTGGTTGGGGTGCATGCCACGACGCCCGTCGAGAGCGGCGGAGCCCCTGGCACCGGCACCGAGGTGCCGGCGACCGCCGGATGGCACAACGCGTGGGACGGCACCGACAGGTTCGATGCCGCCTGGTTCATCCGGATCGCCGGCACCGGGTATCACGAAGACGATGCGAGCGCCGCGTTCCTCCCCGGGTACCCGCTCGCGATCCGAGCCGTTGCCTGGGTCGTGCACGACGAGCTCCTCGCCGCGCTGCTGGTGTCCAACGGGGCGTTCCTCGCGGCGCTCATCGTCCTGCACGCGTTGACCGAGGAGGAGTTCGACCGTCCGATGGCTCGCCGGAGCGTCGTGCTCCTGGCCGCCTTCCCGACCTCCTTCTTCTTCCTCGCGCCCTACAGCGAATCGCTGTTCCTGCTCCTGACGCTCGTGTCCCTACGAGCGGCGCGACGGAGTGGATGGCTCACCGCAGGCGTCGCCGGGGCGGCCGCGGCCGCGACGCGCTCGGCCGGGCTCGCGCTGCTCCCGGCGCTCGCCGTCGAGGCATGGACCCGCCGGACGCGCGGACGTACGCCGATCGCCGGGTTCCTCGCGGCCGCGTGCGTCGCCGCGGGCCCCCTCCTCTACGCCGCGTACTGGGCCGCGAGGGGGAACGTGCGGGCACCGATCGACGCCCAGCTGCTGTGGGCACGACACCTCGCCCTGCCGCTCATCCCCCTCGGGCAGGGGATCACCATCGGCATCCGCGGTCTCTTCGTCCCCGAGGGTCACCTCGCGACGGCCGACGCGGTCGTGACGGCGCTCGGCATCGTCCCGCTCGCGATCGGCTGGCGCCGTGTGCGGACGACGTACGTCGTCTACGCGGCGGCATCGCTCTTGTTGCCGCTGAGCGACCCGTCCTCGGGCCGACCGCTCGTGTCGATGCCGCGGTACGTTGCGGTGCTGTTCCCCGTGGCATGGATCTGGGCGTCGTTCCTCTCGACCCGGGCCCGTCTGATCGCTGGCGTCGCGGTCGGTGCGGCGGGTGGCTCCATCCTGGCCGTGTGGTTCATGAATTGGCGCCCGTTCGTCTGAGCGCGCGCCGGTCAGACCGACGAGCTCTGCGGGACGGCCGGGGATGCCCGTTCCGCCCCCGCCGTCGACGGCCCGCCGGTCCGGTACGTCACGTACGCCAGCGCATACAGGATCGCGACCACGATCAACAGCGCGCGGTAGCCGGTGATCAGTGACAGGTACTCGAGCGTGCCACCGAACATCGCGCCGAGGAGGTTGGCGCCGAACGCCGCGGTTGGATCGGCGGTGTCACGGAAGCGGGACGCGAAGATCAGGTTCGCCGCGAAGATCGGGAAGAACGCCAGGCCGGTCGCGGCGAGGAACCGCGGGACCGGCGCCAGCCCGAGGAGCGAGCCGGTGGGAACGAGCCAGGCGACGAGGAGCCCGATCGACAGTAGGCCGAAGAGCATGCGCCGCCGGTCCACCGTGGAACGGCGTTCGACCTCGATCGCGATCAGGACGGACAGCAGCACACCGCCGAACACCAAGGCGTTGACGAACCAGGTCGTCCCGAACAGCAATGCGAACTGGACCACGCTCTTCGTCTCGAGCAGCAGGAACGCCGCGCCCATGAAGAACAGGTCGGTGTAGCCGCGCATGCTGCGGAACTCCCCGCCCGCAAGCCGAACGACGACCGCCGAAGCGAGCAGGATCAGCGCGACGGTCAGGAGGTAGCGCGACGGGATCGTCCGGCCCTTCAGGTAGGGGAACGGCCGATCGTCGACGGCGGGCGCGACGACCTGCCGGCCGGCCGGATCCCACCGGGTGGCGCAGTTCAGGGCGGAGGCGTCCGCGCTGTCGATGAAGATGCTGAGCTGCCCCACCGAACCACCGCCGTTCGCACCCAGGTCCAGGCAGGGCCGCTGGCCGAACACATCGGCCATCGTTCCCGCGAGGCGATCGGCGAGCCACTGCTCACGGTAGAAGTTGTAGATCGCGAAGGAGCCGCCGGGCGCCAGCCGGTCGTGTGCCGCCTGGAACGCCTGCAGCGTGAACAGGAAGCTCTCCAGCCGGATCGCGGACTGCCCGGCGACGAGCGTCAGCGAGTCCGGCAGCGCGAAGATGATGAGGTCGTACCGCGCATGCGTGCGTTCGAGGTACGCGCGCCCATCGGCGATGATGCGCGTGACCCGCGGGTCTTGGTACGGGTGCTGCGGATGGAACTGCACGCCGATCTTCTGGATCTCCGGATCGATCTCGACCGCGTCGACATGCGTCGCACCGTGCTCGAGGGCGACCGCGACGTCGTTGCCGTTGCCCGCGCCCACCACGAGCACCCGCGCGGGCGGATGCGTCAGCCGTTTGTAGATGTCCTCGTAGTCCGAGCCGGTGGTGACGATCGCGGTCTGATGCGGGACGCCGTTCGCGTCGATCGCCGTCTCCAAGCCGTCGTGCGTGACCTCCAACCGGTAGTACGGCGACCAGATCGTGCCGCTCCGGAACGTGCCCGCCGCGAACACGACCAGCAACCCCGCGAGCGCGATCACCTGGATCACGCTCGGTCGGCGCAACAGCACCACGAACAACGCCACGACCACGAGCCCCCAGGCGATCGGCCCCGCGCCGAGGAGCGCGAGGACCGAGAAGACGGCGATGCCGCAGATCGATCCGATGATGTCGGCTCGGTAGGCGTCGAGCGCGGGGAGACGCGAGAACCGCAGGGCGACGCCGTGCGCGATCGAGGCCATCACGGCGGCCGTCGCGAGGAAGATGAACGGCAGCATCACCCAGGTCGGAAGGCCGTGCGTCTGGACGCCGAAGTAGACGAGGTCGCCGCCCGTGCGGTCGATCCTCACGGGCAACGCCTTCACGACGCCGACGAACAACACCAGCAGGATCGGCGCCAGCCGGAAGAGGTCGGGCTCGCGACGGGCGCGGAGGAACCCGACGCCGATCCCCAGGAAGCTCCCCAGCAGGATGAAGTTCGCGAAGTACGACAGGTAGACCACGTAGGCGCCCGCCCACCTGATCAAGACGAGCTCGACGAACAGCATCAGGAAGCTGGCGACGAAGAGCTCGGTGCGGTCGCGGGCCATGGTGCGGTCGCGGGCCATGGGCGGCACCCTAGAGCCTGGGATGACCAGGCGCCATCACCCCGCCGGGGGAGCCGCCGACCGCGCCACACGACGGACGCCGAACGGCGGGTAGGCTTCCCGGACGTCCCCCGAGCGGCCCGGAGGCGGAGGAGGAAAACGCATGCCCACCGCAACGATCGTCACGAACCTTGGCTCGTTCACCGTGTCCCTGATGCCCGAGCACGCCCCGAAGACCGTCGACAACTTCGTCGGCCTCGCGACCGGCGCGAAGGAGTGGCGCGACCCGCGCGATGACACCACGAAGACCGAGCCGTTCTACGACGGCACGATCTTCCATCGCGTGATCGACGGGTTCATGGTGCAAGGCGGCGACCCGACCGGCACCGGCAAGGGTGGCCCCGGTTACCAGTTCGAGGACGAGGTGCCGTCCAACGGGCCGACGTTCAACCAGAGCGGCCGGCTCGCGATGGCGAACGCCGGACCGAACACGAACGGGAGCCAGTTCTTCGTGACGGTCGCGGAGACGCCGTGGCTCAACGGGCGCCATACGATCTTCGGCCAGGTGACCGAGGGCTACGACGTGATCGAACGGATCGCGACGGCGGCGACTGGGCCGCAGGACCGTCCGGTGGAGGACATCGTGATCGAACGGATCGAGGTCACCGACTGACGCGTCAGCGTTCGCGGTCCACGCGCCAGACGTCGTGGATCTGGGCGAGGCCGCCCCACTCGACCTGCTTCCAGACCGTCATGCCGAGCTTGCGGGCGACCCCGCTCGACGGCGTGTTCCCCGGCAGGATCAACGAGATCACGTGGTCGGCACGGAGCACGCCGAAGACCCACCCGCGGCACGCCGTCGCCGCCTCGGTCGCGATCCCCTCACGGGCTCGGCGCGGCGTGATCGACCACCCGAGCTCGATCTCATCGATGCCGTCGATGCGCTGTCCGACCGGCCCGACGTTGCCGAGGAACTCCCCGCTCGCCCGGTCCTCGACCGCGAGGAGCCCGTAGCCGACCTCCTCGTAGCGATCACGCATCCGTTCGATCCACGAGCGCGTCTCGTCCATCGAGAACGGATGGGGATAGAAGCGCATGTGCTCCGGATCGGACTGGATCGCGTGGAGCGCGTCGGCGTCGGAGGCTTCGAGCGGGCGCAGGCGCAGCCTCGGCGTTTCCAGGATGGGCGGGCCCACGCGCCGCATCTTCGCAGGCACCGGTGAGCCTCACCCCGATGCGGGCGGCGTCAGCTGCTCGAACGTGCACGACCGCGGATCCCGATCGGGCCGCCATCGCACGAACGTCGCCGCGTGCCGGAACCGCCCACCTTGCAGCCGGTCGAAGGAGACCTCGCAGACGACGCTGGGCTCGAGCGAGACCCACTCCGTGTCGCGTCCGCCGCTCCAACGGCTCTGCCCGCCGGGCGCGCGCCCGTCCTCGAAGCTGACGCCTCCTTCGAGCGGCGCGAGGGTCTCGCGCAGCAGACGTCGCTCCTCGGCGCGGAACGAGGACGTGTGGCCGACGTAGTGCAGGACGTCGCCGTCGTACAGACCCAGCAGGAGGCTCCCGACGCCGTCGTCGTTCTTCGCCACCCGGTAGCCCCCCACGACGCAGTCTGCGCTGCGCCGATGCTTGACCTTGACCCAGCCGCGCTCGCCCGGCAGGTAAGGCTGCTCGGGACGCTTCGCGACCACGCCGTCCTCGCCGAGGCCCCCTTCGTCGGCGAACCATCGCGCGGCCGTCGCCGGATCGTCGGTCCACGGCGCGAGGAACATCGCCGGCCCGGGCGGCATCTCGTCCAGCCGATCGGCCGCGACCGGCACGCCGAGGCGTTCCCCCAGCGCGGCCAGGCGGGCACGCCGTTCTGCGAGGGGCCGGTCCAGGAGGGACCCGCCGTCGTCCTCCAGCAGGTCGAACAGGATGAGCGTCGCGGGGATCTCACCGGCGAGCTTGCGGACGCGCGACTCGGCCGGGTGCAGCCGCAGCTGGAGCTCGTCGAACGCCATCCTGCCGCCGTCGATCCGCACGATCTCGCCGTCGGCCACGAAGCGCGCCGCCGGCCGCTCGGTCACGAGTGCCACGATCTCGGGGAAGTACCGCCCGAGCGGCCGTCCGTCCCGGCTGACCACGCGCGCGCCGCCCTCGCCGCCGGCCGCGACGATCGCCCGGAACCCGTCCCACTTCGGCTCGAAGCTCCAGCCCTCGTCGCGCGGCATCTCCGGCTTCGCGAGGGCGAGCATCGGCGCGGGAAGATCCCCTGCGATCACGCGTCGCGGCATCGGTTCAGCCCGCCTCGTCGCGGGCGCGGAGGTGCCGCAGCCACAGGTAGTTCGCCACGACCACCACGACGAGCGACCCGATCACGATCGCGGTGATCGCGGCGCCGGACAGATCGTCCGGGAGGAGGCGGAGCAGGAGCCATCGCAGCACGAGCCATTCACCGATCTGGATCGAGAGCCACACGACCGGGTTGTCGTACCAGCGAGGCCGCGGCATCGATGGCATCGCCGGCTCAGACGGCTTCGAGGTCGGCGACGAGTTGCACCCGGAACCGAGACAGGCCCTCCCAGCGGTTCACGGTGCGTTCGTACGCGATACCGGCCCGGTAGGCGATCGGCGAGAAGTAGAGGTAGTCGGGCTTCGTCTCGATGAGCTCCACGGACACGACGCGGAAACCGCTCGCCATCGCGAGCCGTTCGAGCGCCTTCGTGTCGTTCGCGCGGTACCGGGTGGGGAACGTGTCGATCTCCGGCCGACCGCGGCGCGCCTGGTACCAGGCGTGGAAGCTCGTCGGCGTCAGCGTGGCGAGCAGCGCGACGTAGTGCCACCGGTTCGGCGTGTGGACCAACAGGTGCGCGCCCGGGCGCATGACGCGGCGGAGCTCCCGCATCACGTCGAGCGGGCGGTCGAGGTGTTCGAACACGTACTTCGAGTAGACGAGATCGAAGGCCGCGTCCGCGTATGGGAGCGACGCCAGATCGGCGACGACGGCGTCGGTGAGGCTCGTGTTCTCCAGGACCGCGGGGTCGGTGTCCGCCCCGGCCATGCGCGTGGCGATCTCGCCGTAGTCGTTCGGGTACATCACCCCGCGTCCCGCGCCGGCGTCGAGCACGGCCATGCCGGGCCGGAGGTAGCGCCGGATCAACGCGTCGAACCGGACGTGCTCGTCGACGTAGCCGGGGTAGTACCGCCGGTCGAGCTCTTCGATGCTCCTCACGGGCGGCCGGTCTCCGCCGGCGTCGCGGCGTGCCATGCGGCGAGCAGCTCGCGCTCGCGCTCGTCGCTGAGGCCCGCCTGCATCGGCCACGGCGCGCCGCGCTCGGCGTCCCAGCGCAGGGTGTCGCGGACGGTCTGTACGAGCGGGCGGCACACGAGCCCCGCGCGTTCCGCCCGAGCGGTGTCGAACAGCTCGAAGCCGGGGAGCCCCGGCGTCCACATCGGCAGCGGCCCGTCGTCATCATCGTCGAGCAGGCCCTGCGCACGCGCGAACGATTCGTCGATCCACGTGAGCGCCGTGTCGGCGCCGGCCTCCGCGCGGGAGAGCTCCAGCAGCTCACCGATCGAATGCCGCCCCGGCGGGGTTACGACGTTGAACGTGCCGCCGGTGCGCTGCTCGCAGAGCGCGAGCATGAACGCCGCCAGATCCCGGGCGTCGACCCACTGCATCACCGCATCGGGCGGCCCGGGCGCCAGCATCTCGCCTCCGCGCGCGGCGCGCCGCACCCAATACGTGAACCGATCCGTCGGGTCGTGCGGCCCGACGATGTAGCCGGGGCGCACCACCAGGGCCCGCTCCCCGAACCGCGCCCGCAACGCCCGTTCGGAGGCGACCTTCAGCGGTCCGTAGGTCTCGTTCGTCACGTCCTCGGTATCCGGGAACGGCGGCTGATACACGTCGTCGTCTTCGGTGGCGCCCTCGCGCACGACGTCGGTGTGCGCGGACAGGGACGAGACGAACAGGTACAGGCCGACGTCGGCGAACACGTCGGCGGCCTCCTCGAGATCCCGCGGCACGAACGCGCACGTGTCGACGACGACATCGAACGACCGGCCCTTCAGCGACCCGAACCCCTCGTGCCGGTCGCCGTGCACGTGCTCCGCGGCCGGCCATGGATCCTCGGGTCCACCGCCCCGGTGGAAGATCGTGACGTCATGGCCCGCATCGAGCGCCGAGCCGGTCAACGCCCGCCCCGAGAACCTCGTCCCCCCGATGACCAGCAGCTTCATCCGCACTCTCTCTCGTCGGCCCCTCGTAGATACCACGTTCGGACGGTTCAGGGTTGACAGCTGCGCTGTCTGACGTCAGTATGACGTCACTTCGACAACGGAAAGACGCCGGACAGACGGCGGCGGCGACAGGAAGGCGGATGGCATGAACGGCACGACGAACCCCCGCCAGGCAGAGGGGAAGCGCTGATGGACCTCGGTCCTCACCTGGACGCGATCCGCACGGACCTGGAGGCCCTCGCGGGCGCCGACGAAGGTCTCCACGAAGCGATGGCGCGGCTCGGCCGGCCCCTCGAGGCCTCGATCCAGCTTCGGCTGCTCGACGTGCTCAGCGAGGCGTCGCTCGAGCTCTCGGGTCAGTTGCCGACGGGGCACGTGGATCTGCGTGTCGCGGGGCGCGACGCCGGGCTCGTTTTCGTCGGCCCGCCCGAGCTGATCGACGCACCCGCGTCGGCCGCGGACAACGAGGGCGGCACCGCGCGCCTGACGCTGCGGATGCCCGACGCGCTCAAGGCCTCGGTGGAGGAAGCGGCGGATGGCGACGGGCTGTCCGTGAACGCGTGGCTCGTCCGCGCGGTCAAGCGGGCCCTGGATCGACCGGCCGAACGACCGCGCAAGAGCGGCAACAGGATCAAGGGCTACGCCCGGAGTTGAACGCACCGCACGACAGGAGGAACACGACGATGGACCACACCTTCAACACGCCCGGGCACGTGCTCGCCGACGTGCGGATCCCCTCCGGAGACGTGATCGTCCGCGCACGGGACATGGACGTGAGCACCGTGCACATCGAAGGCGACCGCGGCGACGAGGACATCACGGTGACGTGCGAGCCCGCCCCCGGCGGCGGCCACCACCTGCTGGTCGAGGTCCGCAACAAGAAGAACTGGGCCCTCTTCCGCTTCTCGTGGGGGCAGGACCTCGAGGTCGTGCTGGAGGTCCCGACCTCGACCGACCTGCAGGTCAACACCGGCTCCGCCGATCTCGGGATCCGGGGCACGGTCGCCGGCATCGACGTCCGCACCGCCTCGGGCGAGGTGCGGTTCGAGAACGTCGACGGCGACGTCAAGGTCAAGTCGGCGAGCGGGGACACGCAGGGCCGGTCGGTACAGGGGCATCTCACGTGCCACGGCGCGTCCGGCGACGTGGACGTCGAGACGGTCCGCGGCGGCGTCACGATCCGCACGGCCTCGGGCGATCTCGAGCTCGGCGAGGTCGACGGCGGACTGAGCGTCTCCACCGTCTCCGGCGACGTCACGATCGGCGCCCTCCGCCAGGGCAACGCCCAGGTGCGATCCGTGTCCGGCGACATCGAGGTCGGTGTCGCGCAGGGCGTCGGTGTGTTCCTCGACGTGCAGTCCGCGAGCGGCGAGGTCGCGTGCAACCTCGACGCGGCGGCCGAGCTCGCCGGCGGGAGTGCCGATCTCGAGATCAACGCGTCGAGCGTCTCCGGGGACATCACGATCCGGCGCGCGGCGGTGCGTGCGGGAAGCGCGTGATCCGGTGCGTGCGCTCCTGTCGAACCGGAACTACCGCCGGCTCTGGATCGGCCAGACGCTGTCCGCGCTCGGCGATTACGCGATGTTCCTGGTGCTCGCGATCTGGGCGAAGGACCTCACCGGCTCGAACGCGGCCGCCGGCCTGACGTTCCTGCCGTTCACGCTCCCGACGCTCTTCGGGCCACTGCTGGGCGTCTACGTCGACCGCTTCCCGCGGCGGCGCGTCATGATCTGGACCGACGTCGCCGCCGCGGTCGTGATGCTCATGCTCCTCGGGGTCCACGGCCGCGACCAGCTCTGGCTGATCTACCTCGTGTCCTTCCTCTACGGGGTGTGCGTCGTGATCTACCAGGCCGCGCGCTCGGGCTTGCTGGTCGGCATGCTCCCAGAGACGCAACTCGGCGATGCGAACGGACTGCTCCAGTCCTCGCAGCAGGCGATGCGCCTCGTCGCGCCGCTCGCCGGCGCCGGCTTGTACACGCTGGTCGGCGGAGCCGCCGTCGCGCTCGTTGACGCCGGCACGTTCCTCGTATCCGCGGGCTTCCTACTGACGGTTCACGCACGTGACCTCGACCGGCGGGGCAGCGGTGCATTCTGGCCGGAGCTGCGGGCCGGCCTGCGACACATCGTGCGGACCGCCGACCTGCGCCGGCTCACGATCGGCACCGCGATCGTGATGCTCGTGGTGGGCATGTCCGAGGTCTTCATCTTCGCGGTGATCGACGAGGGCTTGCACCGGCCGGCCGCGTTCCTCGGGATCATCTCGTCCGTCGAAGGCGTCGGCTCGATCGTGGCCGGCCTCATCGTGGGGCTCACGATGCGGCGGATCGGCGAGCTCCGCACCGTCGCGATCGCCTCGGCGGCCGCCGGCATCGGTCTCGCGCTCTACGCGACGGCGACGATCGCCGCGATCTTCGTGGCTTCGGTCGTGCTCGGCGTCGCGATCACGTTCTTCAACGTCGGCTACGTCACGTTGATGCAGCGGAGCACGGCCTTGGAGATGCAGGGCCGCGTGATGAGCGCGGCCGAAGCGGCCATCACGCTCCCGTACCTGATCTCGTTCCTCGTCGGCGCGGCGGTCGTTTCCATCGTGGACTTCCACCTGATCTACATCGTCGAGGGCATCTGCCTCGTGCTGATGGGCGCGTACTTCGCGTGGCGCACCGAACCGCCGGCGACGGTGCGCGCCGAGGAGCCCGCAGCGGACTACGCCGCCGATTCCATCGACGGGTCGTAGTCGCCGCTGCGTGCGAGGCCGTTCATCCGTGCGCGGTGCGCGAGCGCGGCCTGCCCGGCCCGCACGTTGGGGTCCTCACCGCCCCACGCGTTCAGCGAGGCGTGCTGCAGCGCCCGCCCGTAGCTGAACGACAGCTGCCACGGGAATCCCCCGATGCGGTTCATCTCGTTGAGCCGGCTCGTCGCCTCCTCGTCGGACATCCCGCCCGACAGGAACACGATCCCCGGGATCTCGACGGGCACGTGCGCGGTGAGCGTGCGGATCGTGGCCTCGGCGATCTCGTGGTCGCTGCGCTGCTCCGGGCTGCCCTTGCCCGGGACGATCATGTTGACCTTCAACAGCGAGCCGGGCAGATCCACCCGATGCGCCGCCAGCTGCGCGAACAGCGAATCGAGCGTCCGGCCGGTCGCGGCCTCGCATGCCGCGATGTCGTGCGCGCCGTCCATCAGGATCTCGGGCTCGACGATCGGCACGATGTCGGACTCCTGACACAGCGCGGCGTAGCGCGCCATCGCGTGGGCGTTCGCGAGGATCGCGAAGTCCGTCGGCGTTCCGTCGCCGATGATGATCGTGGCGCGCCATTTCGCGAACCGGGCGCCCATCTCGTGGTACTCGGCGAGGCGACCGCGCAGCCCGTCGAGCCCTTCGGTCACCGTCTCGTTCGGGAACAGGGCCAGCGGCTTGGCTCCGACGTCCACCTTGATGCCGGGTATCGAGCCGGCCGCCTCCAGCACCTTCCCGAACGGCACGCCGTCGGCGGTGGACTGGCGGATCGTCTCGTCGAAGAGGATCACGCCGCTGATGTGGTCGGCGGCGCCGGCCGTGGTGAAGAGCAACTCGCGGTAGGCGCGGCGGCTCTCCTCGGTCGACTCGACGCCGACCGCCTTGAAGCGCTTCTCGATCGTGCCCGGAGGCTTGCTGGTGATGTCGTAGGCGACCCGGTTCACACCGGGCACCTCGTTGATGATCCTCGTGGCCAGCCGATCGAGCAGATCGGCCGGCAGGCGTGCCCAGTCTGCCGTCATGGCATCGTCGGACGTGA
>DATIWE010000042.1:0-5676 GCA_035519495.1 Actinomycetota bacterium | reverse complement strand
GAAGGGGGTGAAGTCGGCCAGGCCCTTGTCGGCCTGGCGCTTCGTGATCGCGGCCGTCAGGGTGGTCTTGCCGTGGTCGATGTGCCCGATCGTGCCGATGTTCACGTGGGGCTTGTTCCGCTCGAACTTCTGCTTCGCCATCTGCCGTGATCCCCTTTACGTGTCCCTACTCGCCCGTGACCCGGGCGACGATCTCTTTCGCGATCTGCTGCGGCACCTCGTTGTACGCGTGCAGCTGCATCGGGCTGTGCGCCGCGCGGCCCTGGGTGCGCGAGCGCAGGTCGGTCGCGTAGCCGAACAGCTCGGCCAGCGGCACGATGACCCGCACCACCTTCTGGCCCGTGCGGTCGTCGATGTTCTCGATCCGGCCGCGGCGCGCGGTGACGTCGCCCATCACGTCGCCCAGGAACTCCTCGGGCGTCGTGACCTCGAACTCCATCACCGGCTCCAGCAGGACCGGCCCGGCCTTCCGCGCCGCTTCCTTCAGCGCCATCGAGCCGGCGATCTTGAAGGCCATCTCCGAGGAGTCGACCTCGTGGTACGTGCCGTCGATCAGCGTGGCGCGCAGGTCGACGAGCGGGTAGCCGGCGACGACGCCGTTGTCCATCGCCTCCTGGATGCCCTGGTCGACCGACGGGATGTACTCGCGCGGGATCGCCCCGCCCGAGATCTTGTTGATGAACTCGTAGCCGCCGCCGGGGCCGGTCGGCTCCAGGTCGATCACGACGTGGCCGTACTGACCGCGGCCGCCGGTCTGGCGGACGAAGCGCATGTCCACCTTGTGCACCAGCTTCGTGATCGTCTCGCGGTACGCGACCTGCGGCTTGCCGACGTTCGCGTCCACGTTGAACTCGCGGTGCAGGCGGTCGACGATGATGTCCAGGTGCAGCTCGCCCATCCCCGAGATGACGGTCTGCCCGGTCTCGTCGTCGAAGCGCACGACGAACGTCGGATCCTCGTCGGCCAGCTTCGCGAGCCCCGCGCCCAGCTTGTCCTGGTCGGCCTTCGTCTTCGGCTCGACGGCCACGCTGATCACCGGCGTCGGGAAGCTGATCTGCTCCAGCACGACCGGCTTGTCGGGGTCGCAGATCGTGTCCCCGGTGGTGGCGTGCTTCAGCCCGACCACGGCCACGATGTCGCCCGTGTACGCCGCCTCCATGTCCTCCCGGTGGTTCGCGTGCATCTGGAGGATCCGGCCGATCCGCTCCTTGCGGTCCTTCGTGCTGTTCAGCACGTGCGAGCCGCTGCGGAGCACGCCCGAGTAGACGCGCAGGTACGTGAGGCGCCCCACGTAGGGGTCCGACATGATCTTGAACGCGAGCGCGGCGAAGGGCTCCGCGTCGTCCGGCTTACGCTCGACGTGCTGGTCCTCCTTGAAGGGCAGGTGACCCTCGACCGGCGGGACGTCGACCGGGCTCGGCAGGAAGTCGACCACGGCGTCCAGCAGCAGCTGCACGCCCTTGTTCTTGAACGCGGAGCCGCAGAGCACGGGGACGCCGTGGCCGGCCAGGGTGGCCGTGCGGATCGCGCGCTTCAGCTCCTCGACGGTGGGCTCCTCCTCGTGCACGAACTTCTCGAAGAGCTCCTCGTCGGAGTCGGCGAGCTTCTCGAACAGCTCGTGGCGCGCGAGGGTCGCCGCCTCGACGTACTCGGCGGGGATGTCGGTGTCCTTCCACTCCTCGCCCATGTCGCCCTCCCAGTAGTGGGCGTTCATCTGGACGAGGTCGATGCACCCCTGGAAGTCGCCCTCGCTGCCCCACGGGAGCTGGAGCACGAGCGGCTTCGCGTTGAGCCGGTCGACCATCATCTCGACGGTCCGCGTGAAGTTCGCGCCGGTGCGGTCCATCTTGTTCACGAACGCCACGCGCGGGACGCCGTACCGATCGGCCTGGCGCCACACGGTCTCGGACTGCGGCTCCACGCCGGCCACGGAGTCGAACACGGCGACCGCGCCGTCCAGCACGCGGAGCGACCGCTCGACCTCGACCGTGAAGTCGACGTGGCCGGGCGTGTCGATGATGTTGATCCAGTGGGCCTTCCACTGGCACGTGGTGGCGGCCGACGTGATCGTGATGCCGCGCTCGCGCTCCTGCGCCATCCAGTCCATGACGGCCGTGCCCTCGTGGACCTCGCCGATCTTGTAGGCGCGACCGGTGTAGTAGAGGATCCGCTCGGTCGTCGTGGTCTTGCCGGCGTCGATGTGCGCCATGATCCCGATGTTGCGCGTGCGAGCCAGGGGGTACTCGCGGATCGCGAGACCCTTCGCGCCCTTCTTGACGTCCTGGTCGGTGGTCGCCACGTGCATCGTCTCCGCGGGGCTCGCCATCAGCGCGCCCCCTGCTCAGAGGGATCCCGCCCCGAAGGGCGGGTCATGGATATCTCTTCCATCAGTACCGGTAGTGCGCGAACGCCTTGTTCGCCTCGGCCATCTTGTGCATGTCCTCGCGCCGCTTGACCGAGGCACCGGCGCCGACGGAGGCGTCCATGATCTCGGCGACGAGCCGCTCGGACATCGAGTTCTCGCGACGCTGCCGGCTGAAGTTCACGAGCCACCGCATCGCGAGCGTGGTGCCGCGCTGCGGCTTGACCTCGATCGGCACCTGGTAGGAGGCGCCGCCGACCCGCCGCGACTTCACCTCGAGCAGCGGCCGCACGTTCTCGACCGCCTTCTTCAGGGTGATGACCGGGTCGTTCGCGGTCTTCTGGCTGATCTGCTCGAGGGCGTCGTAGACGATGCCCTCGGCCACGGTCTTCTTCCCGTGCAGCAGCACCCGGTTGATCAACTGCGTGACCAGCGGGTTCTGGTAGACGGGGTCCGGCTGGATCGGCCGGCGTACGGCAGGGCCCTTGCGCGGCACGCTACTCGCCGCCCTTCTTCGCGCCGTAGCGCGAGCGGGCCTGGCGCCGTCCCTTGACGCCGGCGGTGTCGAGCGTGCCGCGGATGATCTTGTAGCGCACGCCCGGGAGGTCCTTCACGCGGCCGCCGCGCACCAGGACGATCGAGTGCTCCTGGAGGTTGTGGCCGATACCGGGGATGTACGCCGTGACCTCGACGCCGGTGGTCAGGCGCACGCGCGCGACCTTCCGCAGCGCGGAGTTCGGCTTCTTCGGGGTGAAGGTCATGACACGGGTGCAGACGCCACGCCGCTGCGGAGACTCCCGCAGGGCGGGGGCCTTGTTCTTCTTCTTCGGGGTCTCGCGACCGTTCCGTACGAGCTGTTCGATCGTGGGCATGCGGCCTCTCGTCTGCACTCTTCCGTTGTCAAGTCCCGACCACCCGGGCGCGCGCCACAGAACCTGGCGATCACCCGGATGTTCATCGATCGCGCGCTCGGAGGCTGGCCGGACCGAGGCGCGACCGATAAGGCTATCGGCCTAGGACCCGGTGCGTCAACAGAACGCGCTGCGTCCGGCGGATGTGCCCGTCCGCCGGCATGAGATGCGGGGCAAGTGTACCGGACTGGTAGCGTCGCGCGATGGACCTCGAGCGGATGCGCACGGTGGCCCGGGCGGCGGCCCTGGCCGGCGCGGAGGTCGTCGGGGTCGGCCGCGCACCCGTCGAGGGCGAGGCGAAGGGCCTCCCCGGCGACTGGGTGACCGAGGTCGACGTGGCCGCGGAGGCCGCGATCGAGTCGCTCCTGCGGGCCGAGACCCCCGACGTTGCGCTGCAAGGAGAGGAGTCCGGCGGCGCCACGACCGGCCTGCGCTGGGTGATCGATCCGCTGGACGGGACCACGAACTTCCTGCACGGCTTCTGGGCCGTCGGCGTCTCGGTCGCCCTGGTGGAGGAGGAGACCCCGGTCGCCGCGGCGATCGCTGCGCCCTTCCTGGGCGACCTCTGGCACGCGGCCCGCGGCGCCGGCACCGTCTGGGAGCCGCAGAACGGTCCCCCTCACCCGGCCCGGGTCTCGACGCGGCCGGTCGAGCGCGCCGTGGTCGGCACCGGCTTCCCGTTCCGGGTCAAGGACCGGGTGCCGCGGTACCTCGCGACGTTCCAGGCTGCGCTGCAACGCTTCGAGGACCTCCGGCGCCCGGGCGCCGCCTGCCTGGACCTGGCCTGGGTCGCCTGCGGGATCTTCGACGGCTTCTTCGAGCTCGGCCTCGCGCCCTGGGACGTCGCCGCGGGCGGCCTCCTGATCGAGGAGGCCGGGGGCGCCGTCACCGATTGGGACGGCACCCCCGGCTACCTCTCCGGCGACATCCTCGCGGGGCCGCCGGCCGTGCACGCCGAGCTGCTGCGGCTGGCGCTCTAGCTACTCGGCCAGGGCCGCGTAGATCTTCTTCCGCGCCTCGGTCAGCGCGTCGATCGCCACCTGGATCTGCTGCTCGGTCCCCGAGGTCGCCACCTGCTTCACGGCCATCATCAGCGGGTATCCGGCCTCCCAGAGCGGGCTCGTGTCGCCGCCGTTCTCCCAGGGCGGCTTCCAGTCGCCCCGGTCGCGGCGCTCGTTCAGGGCCGCCTTCCCCGCGTCGGTCAGCGAGTAGACCCGCTTGCCGTCGCGCTCCTCGCCCGTGACCAGCTCCTCGTCCTCCAGCAGCTGGAGCGTCGGATACACCGACCCGGGGCTCGGGCGCCAGCGGCCGCCGCTGCGCTCCTCGAGCTCGCGGATCACGTCGTAGCCGTGCCGCGGGCCCTCCTCCAGCACGTCCAGCACCGCGGTGCGGATGTCCCCGCGCTGGGCGCGGCGTCCGCCGCCGCCCCACGGCCCTCGGCCCATGCCGCCCCACATCCACGGCGGCCCCATGTTCTCGCGCCGCCGTCCTTCCCTGTTGTGTCCCATCTCGGACCCCTTCCCGGACGATATCGCTCGTCCTTACGTTGGACTATCTCGATATATCGTAACCGAACGAGACCGTACGTCAACCCCCGGGTAGCCTCCTGCCCGTGGGCAGGAAGGATCGGGCCAGGATCCGGGGCTGGGCGGAGGCCCTGATCGCCGAGCACGGCCCCGACGTCGCGGCGCTCGTCGGGGTCGACCCCCCGCTCCCCCGGGTCAGCGTCGACGTGCTGCCGGGTCAGGGCCCGCCGGGACAGACCAGCGGCCTGCGGATCATCCTCAACGAACGGTGGTTCCTGGAGCATCCGGACGACGCCGGCTGCGTGATCCACGAACTGTCGCACGCGTATATGCGTGCACCGAGGTACGACCACACCACGAGCTGGTTGATCGAAGGCCTGGCCGACTACATCCGAGATGCCCTGCATATGGAGATGGAGTGGACCAAACCCCATTTCGAAGTTGGTCAAGCTACCTCCGGATATCAGACGACCGCCGATTTCCTGTTTTGGCTCGACCACGTACGGCCTGGAAGTAGCAAAGAACTCTCTCTTCAGCTCATGGCTGGTACGTACGGACCAACTTCATTTCAAACCATCACCGGACGTTCGTTGGACGAACTCCAGGCGACATACGAGGCGGACCGCCGCTCCCGCGGCGGTCCTGCCTCGCTTTGAATGAAGTTCTTGAAATGAAGTTCGTCAGGGACTGATCGAATACAGCCTCGTCGACCAGTTGGCGTAGAACGTGCGCGTGTTCCCGCAGGTGCTATCGGCGTTGAACGTCACGTCGTCGCACGTCTGGTTGATGTACTCCGACGCCAGCCACACCGTCCCACCAGGTGCCACGGTCGCCTCGCCGTAATCGCCCCACCTCGTGCGATACCCGCCGTCGAACG
>DATIWE010000041.1:0-4946 GCA_035519495.1 Actinomycetota bacterium | reverse complement strand
GAAGGGGGTGAAGTCGGCCAGGCCCTTGTCGGCCTGGCGCTTCGTGATCGCGGCCGTCAGGGTGGTCTTGCCGTGGTCGATGTGCCCGATCGTGCCGATGTTCACGTGGGGCTTGTTCCGCTCGAACTTCTGCTTCGCCATTCTGCTCGCTCCTGCTGCTCAGGTGGGGTGCGCCGGTTGGATCTCCGCGTAGCGGGGGCGGGAATCGAACCCGCGACACAGCGATTATGAGCCGCTTGCTCTGCCTCTGAGCTACCCCGCCCGGTGCCGCGGCACGACAGTCTACCTGCGGCAACGGCCCGCGCCACCGAACCGGGCCGTTATCGCTCCGCGATGGCGAACCGCTCGAAGGTCCCGGTGCACGCGTGTCCCGGCGCGACCCACATCGTGCGGGTCTCGGGCTCGCAGATCATCGCGAACAGGATGGTCGAGGCCTCCTCGCCGTCGCGTGGATCGGGATGGGCGCAGATGGCGTCGCCGGCCCCGTCATGGTCGGCCAGGACCGACGCCAGGTCCTCCACGGTCGGTGCCGTGGCCGGTCCGAGCCGCCGGGCCCGCGCCAGCCGGGATCGGCTCCCCTCCGACGGCGGGAGGGCGGCCGCGGCCACCGAAGGATCCAGGGCGTGGTTCGTGTGCTCCCGCACCTCCAGGACGGCGGCGGTCGTTGCGGTCGACTCCATCGCGAACACGTCCCCGCCCGGGAACGCGCACAGGTATGAGTAGCCGCCCGCTCGGCCGGCCCGCGTCGCGCGCGCGACCGCGTCGGTGCGGTCCCGCGCATCGAGCACGTCGCGGGCGACCAGCGACCGGGGCACGCCGACGCGCTCGTCGCCGGCCGACAGCGACATCGCGCCGAACGCGCCGCCGTCGGCGTTGATGCCCACGAGCGGCAACGTCCCGGCCACGACCGGCGCCAGGAGCGCCGGCCCCTCCTCCGGCACGTCGAGCACCACGCCGGCCTCGCCGTCGTCGCCCGCGTACCACTGCTCCGTGTGCCCCAGCAGCGTGCGACCGGGACCGCCTACCACGACGTCGGTGCAGCGCTCCAGCGGCGCGGGCTCGGGGAGCCCGAGCTCGACGATCCCGTACACCTCCTCGAACGCGTTCGCGAAGAAGAGGTCGAGGAACGGCACGCCGGCTCCCTCGGCGATCCCCTCGATCTGATCGACGAGATGGGGCAGCGCTCGGCGGGACGCGTCCAGGTACGGCTCGAGGATCGCCTCCAGCGCGGTGCGCTCGAGTCCGTGCCGCGCGAGGTACCTGCGGTTGAACGCGACCGATCGGCCGGTCGCCTCGGCGAACGCCTCGCCGATCTGCGCCCCCCGCTCGGCGGGGCTCCCGTGGGTCGTGACGAAGCGCATGGAGACCATCTTCCCCTAGCATCCGGCCACGGGCGACGTGGGAGGACGGATGACGGACATGGGCGGCGGGATCTTCGTGTCCCGGACGGACGCGGACGGGTGGGAACCCGACGAGGAGGTCGGCGGCTCGGTGCACGTGCTCTTCGAGGAGGGCGACACGGCCGGCGGCTTGTGGAAGCCGGCGCCCGGTGGCGGCCGCGCTGCCGCGGGGCACCGGCTCCCTGCTCGGGAGACGATCGTGATCCTCGAGGGGACCGTGCGGATCGAGATCGAGGGCGGCGCCACCCTGGAGCTGGGGGTCGGCGACATGGCGTCGTTGCCGAAGGGCACGGTCACGACCTGGTACCCGTCGCCCGACTTCAAGGAGGTGTGGTTCTACTCCTGATCCGCGAGCGGCGCCGCGGGGATCCGGCCCCGGACCACGGTGCCGGCCCCCGGGGTGCTGTCGACCTCGAGGCTCCCCCCGATCGCGTCGAGCCGGTCGGCCATCCCCTGGATCCCCGAGCCCGAGGCGTGGTCCGGCTCGAAGCCGCGCCCGTCATCCCGCACCTCGAACGA
This sequence comes from Actinomycetota bacterium, assembly GCA_035519495.1. Classification (GTDB taxonomy): domain Bacteria; phylum Actinomycetota; class UBA4738; order UBA4738; family HRBIN12; genus AC-51. The sequence goes on along the minus strand of DATIWE010000041.1, from coordinate 3,027 downwards.
GAGCCAGCCGTCGTCGCCGCGCAGCCGCACCATCGTCGCCGTCGCCGCGGCGTACTTCGCCACGTTCTGGAGCGCCTCCAGCGTGCAGAAGTACACCGCCGCCTCGACCTGCCGGTCGAAGCGCCCGATCCCGTCGGCGTCCACGGTCGTGGGGACCACCGCCTTGCGCGCCTGCGCGTCCAGCGCGACGGCCAGCCCGCGGTCGGCCAGCAGGGGCGGGTAGATCCCGCGCGCAAGGTCGCGGAGATCCTCGAGGGCGCCGCCGAGCATCTCCTGGAGCCGCGGGATCGCCCCGGTGACGCGGTCGGCGTCCGGCACCGCGCGAGCCAGCCGCTCGAGCAGTCCGAGCTGCACCCCGAGCGCCACGAGCTGCTGCTGCGCGCCGTCGTGGAGGTTCCGCTCGATCTTGCGGCGCTCGAGGTCCTGCGCATCGATCAGCCGCCGCCGCGATGCCCGCAGCTCGTCGATCGTCCGGCGGAGCTCGGCGGTGAGCCGGACGTTCCGAACCACGAGCCCGGCCTGCGACGCGACGTGCTCGGCGAGGGCCGCCTCCGCCGGCGCGAGCGGCTCGTTCGGCGGCTTGTGGACCGCGATCGCGCCGAGGCGCTCGTCCCCCTGCTGCACCGGGAAGACGGCGGTCGCACCGTCGAAGGCGCTCGCATCGTCCCCGTCACCCACGAGTGGAGGTGGCACCGTCGCGCTGCCCGGCCACGCGGCGACGGCGCGGAGCTCCGGCCCGACCCGGATCCACACCTCCGCCCGGGTCGCGCCGGTGCCGCTGGCCAGCAGCGCGACCATCCGGTCCAGCTGCTCCTCCAGCGGGAGCGTGTTCGCCATCGAGTCGGCGAACTCCGACAGCACCTGGTACGGCGACGCCCGCTCGCCGTACACGATCCGGTTCGCGACGGCCTGGGCTCGCTGCCGCAGCGGCTGGAACAGCAGCGCGATCGCGGCCGCCGCAACGATCGTGAGCAGCGGACCGCCGTGCGAGCCGAGGAGCGCGCCGATCCCGACCACGATCGCGACGTAGACGACCGTCACGCCGGCCGCCAGCAGCGTGTACACGACGGCCCGGTTGATGATCAGATCGATCTGGTAGAGGCCGTACCGCAAGATCGCGACGGTGATCGCGACCGGCAGCCCGATCAAGGCAAGGGTCGCCGACGCGAGCCCGATCGCGATGCCCACCGTCGTGGAGGTGTCGGATGCGCCGAGCACGGCGGTCAGGATGAGCTGGACGGCCAGGAATGTGCCTGCCGCCAGCCCGACCCACTTGATCTGCTGGCGGAGCTCCACGTCACCCGAGCGGTAGCGCACGACCAGCGCCGCCGCCCCCGCCGCGAGCAACGCCAGCGACACGACGCCCAGCCCGCCGAGCGTCCCGAGGAACGAGTTCCGCAGGGACGACAGGCCCAGCGGGTTCGGGTACGTGACCGACACGCCGCCCGGCGCCGGCAGGGCGACCTCACGCGGCGTGAGCATGAACGCCGCGATCGTGATCGCGGTGGCAGCCACCGCGATCACGGCGACGGGACGCCACCGCGGCGACGGCAGGGCACCGGTCGGGAACAGCAGCAGCATGAAGCCGATCGCCATCACCACGGGGACGAACAACGCTTCGGAGATCACGCCGACGACCTCGGCCGCGGGCAGCGACGTCGCGCCCTCCAGCCCGACCACGGCGTAGCACGACGTGACGAACATCAGGGCGGTGGCGGCGGCGACGAGGAGCAGGATCCAGCCGAACGGGTTCCGCGCGCGCCGCAGGATCAGCGCGCCGAGCGTCGCGTAGACGATCGCCGCGACCGGCAGCAGGGGCAACGGCACCGCGTCGCTCGGCTCCAGGTGAGGCCACGCCGGGATCGCGAGCACGACGCCGACGGCGGCCAGCACGACGACCGTCCCGAACAGCGCGGACACCACCGGGTCCGGAGCGGGCGCACCCTCGATCCGGCGTTCCATGGACCCCCTCACCTCGAGCGGCTCGACCACCCTAGCCCGGGGACGCGTGCGGACGCGCTGGTGGCTCCACCACAACCGGTGTTGGGGTGCGCACACCCTCGAGCAGGTGCCCTCAGTCCCCGATCTCGGCGGCGACGCGACGCGCGGCCTCGGCGAGCTCCTCGTCGGGCACGTTCGGCAACACGTCCTCCCAGAGCGGCAGCATCGGTCCCGAGGCCTCGAGCATCCCGAGCGGTCGCGGCAGGAACCACACGTGGAAGTGCGAACCGCCGTCGCCCCACCGGTACAGATGGACGCGGGCGACGTCGCCGAGGCTGAGGATCGCCCGTTCGATACGGGCGGCGACCCGGCCGAAATCCCTCGCGAGCTCCTCCGGCAGGTCGCAGAACGAATCCACGTGGACACGGCTGGCCAGCCACACCGAGCCGGGCAGGCTGCCGCCGACGGGCGGGTGCAGCGTCCAGTTGTCGTCGGACCACACGGCGTCGGTCGCCTCCCCGGTGCAGATCCCGCACGGCTCGCCTCCCGGCTCACCGCGACGCGGAGGCTCCGGAACGACCGGTTCGCCGGGCGTCCTGGGCACGAGCGGCTCTTCGTACGGGAGGATCATCGTCGCGTCATCTCCTTGGCCCTTCGAGCGGCGAACCGGAACGTGCCGTCGCCCCGTTCGACCTGGATCTCCGTGAAGCCGGCGGCCCGGAGCCGCGGTTCCAGTGCGTCGGGGTCGACCGGGAGGCAGACGTCTCCCGCATGGAACTCGCGGAAGCCCGGGTCGTCGAGCGAGTCGACGCCCACGAACCAGCCACCCGGCCGGAGCACCCGGCACGCCTCGGCCAGCACGGCGTCCTGGGCCGCCACGGTCGGGACGTGGTGCAGCATCGTCATCGCCACCGCGCCGGTGAACGTCCCGTCGCCGAACGGCAGGTCACTCGCGTCCGCCTCGAGGACCACGACGTTCGTGCCGGCGAACCGACCGGCGAGCGCGGCGGCGGCGGCCGGATCGGGCTCGACCGCCGTCAGCGACGCCGAGCGGGAGCGGAGCAGATCCGTCGAGCGACCGGGCCC
>DATIWE010000040.1:0-6813 GCA_035519495.1 Actinomycetota bacterium | reverse complement strand
GCGTCGTAGAGCTTGCGTCCGCCGACCTTCACCGCGCTGAACGCCGGCGGCGTCTGCTCCGACGTGCCCACCTTGGCTGCCATCGCGGCCGCGATCGCCTCGTCCGTCGCCTCGACCGCGCGCGTCCGCGTCACCTCGCCGTCGGCATCGAGCGTCGAGGTCTCGATCCCGAGCCGGAAGGTCCCCTCGTAGGTCTTCGGGGTCTCGCCGAGGAACCGAAGCAGACGCGTGGCCCGTCCCACGCCGATCACGAGCAGGCCCGTGGCCATCGGATCGAGCGTGCCGGCGTGCCCGACCTTCCGCGTGCCGAGCGCTCGGCGGACGGCATCGACGGCATCGTGCGAGGTCATGCCGGGCGGCTTGTCCACGAGGACGACGCCCTCGGGCGGGCCGCCGCTCACGCCACCGCCGACTGACCCTCGAGCGCGGCTCGGAGCCGCTCGATCGTGACGGCCGGGCCGTGCTCGCTGGTGTAGCCGGCGGCGAGCCGGTGCCCGCCGCCGCCGAATCCGGCCGCGGCGGCGGCGACGTCGTGATCGCCCCGCGACCGCACGCTGACCTTGAACCTGCCGTCGCGCTGCTGCTTCAGGAAGACCGCGACGTCGGCGCCGCGCACCGTGCGGATCACGTCGATCAGATCGTCGGCGTCCGAGGGCTCCGCGCCGGCCGCGTCCAGGTCGGCCTGCGTGAGGTAGGTCCAGACCAGATCGGCCTCCCGCTCCTCCCGGAGCCGGTCGAGCGCGACCGCCGTCAGCCGCAGCGACGCGACGCGCCGGTCCTCGAACAGCGCCTGCGACAGCCTGGCGTGGTCGAACCCGTGCTCCCGCAGGCGTGCGGCCACGCGGAGCGTCTCGGGTGACGTCGCCTCGTACTGGAACCGCCCGGTGTCGGTGACGATGCCGGCGTACAGGCACAGCGCCGAGGCGTCGCCGATCGGCCCGCCGATCGCGTCGAGCAGCCGGACGACCAGCTCGCAGGTAGACGAGGCGGTGGGATCCACGAGCCGGATCGTGCCGAACCCGTCGTTCGACCGATGGTGATCGATCCAGATCAGCTCGCCGGCGGCCTCGGCGGCGGGCCCGAGCGCCCCGAGCCGGTCGAACGACGCGCAGTCACAGGTGACGAGCACCGCGGGCGTCTGCGGGAAGGCGCTCGGTTCGACGAGCAGTTCGGATCCCGGCAGCATCGCGGCCCAGCCGGGCAGCGCGAGCGGCTCGTTCGGGAACGAGCAGGTGACCTGCGCGCCCCGCGAACGCAGGTGCGCGGCCAACCCGAGCATCGAGCCCAAGGCGTCGGCGTCGGGGTTCACGTGGCAGGCGATCGCCACCTCGGGCGCGTCGCGGAGCACCGCCCCCGCGCGCGCGAGGTCCTCGTCGTTCACGAGGCGTCCTCCCGATGGATCTGCTCGATGATGCGGTCGATGCGTTCGCCGCCCGCGGCCGTCGGATCCTCCTCGAACCGCAGCTCGGGCACGGACTTCAGGCGGATCTGGCGAGCCAACTCGCGGCGGAGATGCGGCGCGGCCGAACGGAGCGCGGCCCGCGAGCCGGCATGCGCCCGATCGTCCCCGAGGACCGTGTAGTAGACCCACGCGACCCGCAGGTCGGGCGAGACCTTGACGCCGGTGACGGTGATGAATCCTGCGCGCGGGTCCTTCAGCCGCTGGATCTCTTCGGCGAGGATCTCGCGGAACCCCTCCCCGACCCGCTCCGTCCTCGGTCCCTGGGGCATGCCGGTCAGCCTACCGTCGCTCAAGCCTCGGGCCACAGTAGCTGCAGCTCGCCCTGGATCACCTCGACGCCGTCCCACCCTTCGACGAGCTTCTCCACCTCGTGCATGACCCGCCGGAGGTGATGCTGGTCAGCCCCGACGGCTGCCACGCCGATCGCCGCCCGCTGCCACAGATCCTGATGGTCGACCTCGGCGACACTGACCGGGAAGCGGCGACGGAGCGCCGCCGTGAGTCCCGCGATCACGTGACGTTTGGCCTTCAGGGACCGGCTGGCCGGTACCCGCAGATCGAACCGCTGGAGCGCGACCACCATCGCGCACGCCTCACAGGGACCGGGCGACCTCTTCGACCTCGTAGGCCTCGATCACGTCGCCCTCCTTCATGTCCTGGTAGTTCTCCAACCCGATGCCGCACTCGAACCCCTCGCGGACCTCCGCGACGTCGTCCTTGAACCGCCGGAGCGAGCCGACCCTGCCGTCGTAGACGATCACGCCGTCGCGCACCAGCCGGGCCTTCGCGTTGCGACGGATCACGCCGCTGCGGATGTACGAGCCGGCGACGACCCCGAGCTTCGGCACCCGGAAGGTCTGGCGAACCTCCGCGTCACCGAGGATGCGCTCGCGCTCCTCCGGCTTCAACAGCCCGGACAGCGCGGCCTTGATGTCGTCGATCGCGTCGTAGATCACCCTGTACGTGCGGATGTCGACGCCTTCCTTCTCCGCGAGCTCGCGGGCGCCCGCCGAGGGCCGAACGTTGAACCCGACGATGATGGCGTCCGAGGCCAGTGCCAGCGTGACGTCGTTCTCGGTGATCCCGCCGGCCCCCCCGCGCACGATGTTGACCTTGACCTCGTCCTGGGGCAGCTTCAGCAGGGAGTCCTCGAGGGCCTGGACCGATCCCTGGACATCGGCCTTCACGATGAGGTTCAGGTCGACGACGTCGGCCGTCTCGGAGCGGCGCAGGAGATCCTGGAGCGTCGCGCGACGCGTCGTGACCAGCTCGGCCTGCCTCGCTTTCGCCTCACGTTCCTCCGCGATGTGCCGAGCCTCGCGTTCGTCCTCCACCTCGCGGAACTCGTCGCCGGCGCTCGGCACATGACTCCAGCCGAGGATCTGGACGGGTTTCGACGGACCGGCACGGTCCACGGCGCGACCGTTCTCGTCCTGCATCGCCCGGATGCGGCAGTACGCGGTGCCCGCGATCAGGGCGTCGCCGACCGCGAGTGTGCCCTTGCGCACGAGCACGGTCGAGACCGGCCCGCGACCCTTGTCGAGGTGGGCCTCCAGGACGGTCCCGCGCGCTCGGCCCGACGGGTCGCCGGTCAGCTCCTCGAGGTCCGCCACGACGAGGATCGTGTCGAGCAACGAGTCGAGGTTGAGGTTCGACTTCGCCGAGACGTCGACGAACTCGTTGTCACCTCCCCACTCCGAGGGCACGATGCCGCGTTCGACCATCTGCGTCCGCACGCGGTTCGGATCGGCGTCGTCCTTGTCCACCTTGTTGACCGCCACGATGATCGGCACGCCGGCCGCCCGCGCGTGGTCGAGCGCCTCGACCGTCTGCGGCATCACGCCGTCGTCCGCCGCGATCACCAACACCACGATGTCGGTCACGCCGGCGCCGCGCGCGCGCATCGCGGTGAAAGCCTCGTGGCCGGGCGTGTCGATGAACGTGATCTCCCGCTCGCCGGCATGCGCCTGGTACGCGCCGATATGCTGCGTGATGCCGCCGAACTCGCCGGCGACGACGTCGGTCGACCGGATCGCGTCGAGCAGCTTCGTCTTGCCGTGGTCGACGTGGCCCATGATCGTGACGACGGGGGCGCGCGGGACCAGCTCGCCGGCCTCCTCGTCGTCCTGATCCTCCTCGAACTTCAGCTCGTCCTCGAGCGCGACGATGTCGGCCGCGTAGCCGAACTGGTCGGCGACGAGCTTGATCGCCTCGTCGGACAGCGAGGTGGTGGCCGTGACCATCTCCCCCGCCAGGAACAGCACCTTCACGACCTCGGCGGGCGACTTCCCGAGCTTCTCGGCCAGCACCTGCGGCGTCGCGCCGTGCACGACGTGCAATACGGGCCCCGACGGCGTCGGGGGCTCCGGTTTCGGCTCGCGCTCGCGCCGGGCTTGGGTCTTCGTGGGTGCGACCGCGGCGGCGGGCGCGGGGGCGGGCGGCTCGGCCGGCGGTGTGGGCGCCGGGGCCTCCCGCACGACCGTGTTCGCGGGAGGCTTGGGCTTGGCCCGGGGTTTGCGTGGTTGCGGCGGCGGCTCGAGCACCTCGCGGGACTTCGCCGTCGCGGCGGTGGCCTTCCCTCCCGAAGCGCGCAGGCGCGGCACGAGGTCGTCGGGCACGCTGGAGGACGCGGACTTCCCCTCCGCGCCCATCTGCGCCAGCGCCTCCAGCAGCTCCTTGCTGGTGACGCCGAGCTCCTTCGCCAGTTCGTGGACCCTCACATGCGCTCCTGCATCGCGTCGACGATCTCCCTCAGCTTACGAGCTTCCTCCGGCCCGACCTCGGACCCCAGCGCCCGGCCGAACGCATCGCGCCGCTCGGCGGCGTCCAGGCACGCCGGGCTGGGGTGCAGGTACGCGCCGCGCCCGCTCGCCGTGCCGCTCGGATCGACCCGGGCCGCTCCCTCCGCCGTGCGCACCACACGGACGAGCGCCGCCTTCGCGGCCCGCCCGCGGCAACCCACGCAGGTGCGAAGGGGGGCGCGGCCGTCCACGGCCTTCAGCCCTCCGCGGGGGCCTCCGGGGCGGCGGTGGCTTGCGTCTCGGACTTGATGTCGATCCTCCAGCCCGTGAGGCGAGCCGCGAGGCGGGCGTTCTGCCCTTCCTTCCCGATCGCCAGGCTGAGCTGGTAGTCCGGCACGATGACCTGCGCGGTCTGCGTGTCGGGGTCCACCCGGACCTCCCGCACCTTCGCCGGCTGCAGGGCGTTCGCGACGAGCTCGCTCGGGTTCTCCGACCAGGGCACCACGTCGATCTTCTCGCCCCGAAGCTCGGTCACTACGTTGCGGACCCGCGATCCCTTGGGCCCGACGCAGGCCCCGACCGGATCGACGGCCGGCTCGTTCGACCACACCGCGATCTTCGACCGGTGGCCGGGCTCGCGCGCGACCGCCTTGATCTCGACGACGCCGTCGGCGATCTCGGGGACCTCGAGCTCGAAGAGCTTCTTGAGCAGGCCGGGGTGCGTCCTGGAGACCACGATCTGCGGCCCCTTCGCGCCGCGGCGCACCTCCGTGATGTACGCCTTGAGGCGTTCGCCGCTCCGGTAGGGCTCCGAGGGGACCTGCTCGGCCTGGGGCAGGAGGGCCTCGACCTTCCCGAGGTCCAGCAAGGTGTACCGGCGCTCGGACTGCTGGACGATGCCGGTGACGACGTCGCCCTCGCGGCCGGCAAACTCCTCGTACGTCATCTCCCGCTCGGCGTCGCGGAGCTTCTGGAAGATCACCTGCTTCGCCGTCTGGGCGCCGATGCGCCCCTTGAAGTCGTCGGTGACCTTCACCTCTTCCTCCGACAGGACCTTCATGACGAGGGTCTCCCCGTCCTCGGCCTCCACCTCCTCGAGAGCCTGCTGGAACATGCGCAGATCGCCGGTCTCCGGATCGATCTCGGCCCGGAACCCGACGAAGTCGTCGTCGGCGTCGGGGTGCTCCTGCTTCCACGCCGTCTTGTAGGCGGCCGCCATCGCCTCCTCGAGACCCTGGAGGATCGTCTCGAACGCGATCCCCTTCTCCCGCTCCAGCTCGCGGAGCGCCGCGATCATCTCGGCGTTCATGCGTTCGACCCCTTGAGCTCGGCAGCCCAATCGACGACGGTCCTCGCCGACGTGATCTGCGAGAAGGCGATCGAACGCTCGGCGCCGTCGACCTCCAGGACGATGCCGTCCACATCGGCCCGGAGCAGCCGCCCCGCGTGGGTCGCCGCGCCGTCCGGCGCCCCCGCCGTACGGACGGTGAGCTGTTCCCCCACGGCGCGGCCGAACTGCGCAGGCGTCTTCAGGGGCCGCTCGATGCCGGGCGAGCTGACCTGGAGCTCGTAGCTGCCGCGGCCGAAATCCTCGAGGTCGAGCCGCCGCGACAGCTTCTCGGAGACGGCCGCGATCGTGTCGAGGTCGAGAGGCGGGTGGCCGTCGACGACGACGCGGAGCACGGTCCGGCCGCGTTCGCGACCGAACGCAACCTCGACCAGCTCCAGTCCCGCGCCCTCGACCACCGGGCGCGCGAGCGACTCCGCGTCCACGCTCGACCATCCCTTTCGTAACAAAAGGTGGGCGCGTGCCCACCTCCGGCTCGTGCACAGATCGGTTCTGGGCCGAGTATAGCCCCACGGTGTCCGAGCGCCCGTTGACGCACCTGCCGCATCGTGCGAGCATCGCGGACCCATGACGCGGTGTGGCGGATCCTGGTGGTGGCGGACGGGCTCGTGGAGCCCGGTGCCGCCTCGCCGATAGCGCGCGGACACCGCTACAGCGCCCACGAGCCCCGGACCCGAGGTCCGGGGCTTTCCACGTTCGGACCGCAGGAGGGATCGATGGACCGGCAGCACCGCGTCCGCCCGGACCGCGACACGTTCGACGGCCTGGCCGGCGAGTGGCCGCTCGTCCCCGTGTGGACCGAGCTGCTCGCCGACGTGGCGACCCCGGTGGCTCTGTTCCCGGCCGTTGCGGGCGAGGGGCCGGGCATCCTCCTGGAATCTGTCGAACGCTCCGAACGGTGGGGCCGGTACTCGTTCGTCGCCGGCGATCCCGCCGCGATCATGGTGGTCGACGACGGCGGCCTGCACCTGCGCGACGTCGTCCGCGATCTGCCGACGGGCGAGCCGTCGAGACGGCTGCGTCCCCGTGAGGCCCTTCGGGCCGCCGTCCACCGGCTCCGCGCCCCACGGATCGACGGCCTCCCCCCGATCACGGGAGGCCTGCTCGGCTACGCCGCCTACGAGGCCGCCTCCCTCCTCGATGGGCACCCGGCCCCACGCGCCGACGAGGCGCCCTGTCCTCCGATCGGTCTGCTGCTCATCGATCGAGCGGTCGTATTCGACCATTGGCGGCAGCGGCTCCTCTTGATCGCGCACGTCCCT
>DATIWE010000039.1:0-20143 GCA_035519495.1 Actinomycetota bacterium | reverse complement strand
CGTTCAGCCCGGAGTCGCCGGGACCAACGGGAACGCCACGGCGGGCCGACCCACCTCATCGCTCCGAGTCGGCCCGCCCCTCAACGGCCCGCGTTACGACGCGAGCCGCAGCTGCTCGGTCTTCTCGATGCTCAGTGCCTCGTCGTGGATCTTCCGCATCAACGTGCCGACGTACGCGACGACCTCGTACGAGACGAGCCCGATGCCGCCGATGATCAAGCCGGTGGCGCCGATCTCCATCCAGTACTCGCGGAGCGGCATCGCCCACAGGGCGAAGACGTTGAAGTCCGCGGCCCATGCGAAGGCGATCCCGAGGACGAGCAGCAACCCCGTCCTGATCTCAGGGATACGAACGAGGAACCGATCGGTCACCGCGCAGACGGCGGCAGCCGCAAGACCGAGCAACACGACGATGGTGAAGACGTACATATGTCGCCTCCTTCCTCCATCGACCACCTCCATGGTGCGACGGCTGGGAAAGGGACGAGGGGGCCGAGCGACACGGTTCATCTGGGACCCCCCCATCAGCCCGACACCGCGGGGAACCCCATGTCCGGCGCCGCCCGTATACTCGGCCTCGGCCGTGCTAGGCGGGGAGCCAGCGGTGCCCTGTAACCCGAGATCCGCTTCATGCGGGGCTGAATCCCCGCCGGAGGCCCGCGAGGTCCGAGGCAGCCTCGGCGCGGGGCGTTGAAGGTCGGGTCCTACGCGACGTCGGACCGCGAACCGGGTCAGGGCGGGAACGCAGCAGCCCTTAGCGGATCCCGGCGGGTGCCGTGGGGACGCCTGGCCGGAGCCTGCCGCGTAGAGGACCGCTCGAGTCTCACGTGGTCGATGGCGGGTGCACGGCCATCATGCGGGACGTAGAGGAGCGCGCGTGGCGACGGACGGCGAGAGGGGAACCAACCACCAGGCCCTGTACCGACGGTACCGGCCGCAGACGCCCGCCGAGCTGATCGGCCAGGACCACGTCGTCCGAGCCCTGACCGGTTCCATCCGTGAGGGGCGGCTGGCGCACGCGTTCCTGTTCTGCGGGCCACGGGGCACCGGCAAGACCTCCACCGCGCGGATCCTGGCCAAGATGGTCAACTGCGTGAACGCGCCGACCGCCGAGCCGTGCGGCGTCTGCGAGCAATGCGTCGCGATCCGCGACGGGACCCACGTCGACGTCGTCGAGATCGATGCCGCCTCGCATGGCGGGGTCGATGACGCGCGTGACCTCCGCGAGAAGGCGCCCACGGCGCCGATGATCGGGCGCGAGAAGGTGTACATCATCGACGAGGCGCAGCGGCTGTCGCGCGAAGCGTTCGATGCGCTCCTCAAGCTCTTCGAAGAGCCGCCGCCCGGCGTCCGGTTCGTGCTGGCGACCACCGAACCGCACAAGATGCCGGCGACGATCGTCGGCCGGTGCCAACGGTTCGATTTCCGGCGGCTCACGATGGAGGACCTCGCTGCGCACCTCGTGACGGTCGCCGCGGCCGAGGACGTGAAGTTGGACCCGGCGGCGGCCCAGGCGATCGCGCGGCACGCCGAGGGATCGGCCCGCGACGCGCTCTCGTTGTTGGATCAGGCGACCGTGCTGGACGGGCAGGAGGTCGACCTCGTCACGGTGCAGACGCTGCTGGGCACGCCGCGGGACGAGGTCCAGTTCGAGCTTGCCGACGTCATCGCGGTCGGGGACGTCCGCGGCGCGTTCGAAGTCGTCGACCGGCTCGTGCAGGCCGGGCAGGACCTGCGGAACGTGACCGGGGAGGCGCTCGGGCACCTGCGGAACCTCCTGCTCGTGAAGTCGGCACCCGGCCAGGAGGACCTGCTGGACATCCCGGCCGACGGGTACGACGCGCTGCGCATCCAGGCCGAGAAGTTCAGCGGCGGGGAGCTGGCCCGGGTGCTCTCCCTGCTGCTCGCGGCGCAGAACGACATGCGCTGGACCACGTCGCCGCGGCTCTCGCTCGAGCTCGCGATCGTGCGTGCGTGCCTCCCGGAGAGCGATCCGACCCCGGCCGGTCTCGTCGCCCGGCTCGAACGCCTCGAACGCCTGGCGAACCTGACGTCCGAACCGCTGGTCGTCGATCGGGTGGAACCGGTGGACCCGCCGGTGGCGGCCGAGCCAGCGGTCCCGGGGCCCGTGGCCCCGGAGGCCGCCGACGCCACTCCTGAAGCGATCCCCGAGGCGGTTCCCGTCGCTGGCCCCGAAGCGGCTCCCACGGCCACGACGCAGATGCCCGTTCCCCACGCGGCCGACGCCGGCAGCGTCGACGTCGCGATGCTCCGCCGGTCCTGGGGCGCGCTGATCGATCATCTCGGCACGCTGCGCCAGCCGATCCTCCGGGCGATCCTCGAGAGCGCCACCGTGGCGTCGTTCGACGGCGAGACGCTCGAGCTGGCGTTCCCGCCCGATAAGAAGTTCGCCGTGCAGAAGGTGGAGGGCCGCCAGGACGAGCTGCGCCAGGCGCTGTCGGATCTGTTCGGTGTGAGCCCCCGCGTCGTGTGCGTGGTGCGCGAGTCGCGGGCGCCGGCCGACGCGGCGTCCGTCGCCGTCGTCGACGAGGAGGATCCGCCGGACGAGGCGGAGGCCCTGCGCCGGGTGCAGGAGATGCTCGGCGCCACACCGATGGATGAGGGCGGGTGACCGGCGGATGTTCGAGGGGCCGATCCAAGATCTGATCGACGAGCTCGCGCGCCTGCCGGGCATCGGGCCGAAGTCTGCGCAGAGGCTCGCGTTCTGGCTGGTGAAGGCACCGCCGGACGAGGCGAAGCGTCTCGCCGCCGCGATCGTCGAGGCGAAGGACCGGATCTCGTTCTGCAGCGAGTGCGGCAGCGTCGCCGAGGGCGACCGCTGCCGGATCTGCCGCGACGAGAGCCGCGACCGGACGATCCTGTGCGTCGTCGAGGAGCCGAAGGACGCGGCCATGATCGAACGCTCCGGCCTGCACAAGGGTCGCTACCACGTCCTCGCGGGCGCGATCAGCCCGCTCGACGGCGTGGGCCCGGAGGATCTCCGCGTCCAGGAGCTCCTGGAGCGGGTCGATCGCGACCACGTGACGGAATGCATCCTTGCGACGAACCCGAACCTCGAGGGCAACGCCACGGCGATGTACGTCGCCGCGCTCCTGAAGCCGACCGGCGTCCGGGTCACGCGGCTCGCCTCCGGGCTCCCGGTGGGCGGCGACCTCGAATACGCCGACGAGGTCACCCTGTCGCAGGCGCTCGAGGGCCGCCGGGAGATGTGACGGTGCCGTTCGAGGACCGCGACCCCGCCGATCTGGCGTTCCCTCGGCAATCGGCACGGACGCAGGGCTTCTCACTGGGACAGCCGCGCGACCTGGTCCTTTCGCCGGACGGCTCGCGGGCCGTGTTCCTGCGATCGAAAGCGGCCGACGACCCGGTCACCTGCCTGTGGGTGCTGGACCTCCCCGGCGACGAGCGGTGTGTGGTCGACCCCCGTGACCGGGCGGCATCGGTCGTTCCGGGGTTGACGGCGGCGGAACGAGCCCGCCGCGAGCGGCTCCGCGAGCGGGCCAGCGGCATCACGGCGTTCGCGGTCGACATGAACGCCACGAAGGCCTGCTACGTCGAGGGCGGGCACCTGCAGGTCGTGGACCTCGCCTCGGGCGACGTGGTGGAGTTCTCGACGGCGGGTGTCCCGGACGACCCTCGGCTCGCGCCCGACGGATCTGCCGTCGCCTACGTCGTGGACGGCGCGCTGTTCGTTCGTGATCTCGACGGCGCCGAGCGGCCGCTCGCGGCAGACGACGACCCGGACGTGTCGTTCGGCCTCGCGGAGTTCGTCGCGTCCGAGGAGATGCGGCGCCATCGAGGGCACTGGTGGTCGCCGGACGGCTCGCGCATCGCCGCATGCCGCGTCGACGAGCGACCGGTCCGGATCTGGTGGCTCTCGGAGCCGACGGATCCGGCCGCTCCCCCGCGCGCCGTGCGGTATCCGCAGGCCGGGACCCCGAACGCGGACGTGCGGCTGTGGATCGTGGACGTCGCGACCGGCTCGCACATCGAGGTCGACTGGGATCGCGATGCCTTCGAGTACCTGGCGCGCGTGCGATGGACGGCTGGGTCGCCCCTGACGATCCTCGTGCAGTCGCGCGACCAGCGGACGACCCAGGTCCGGGAGGTCGATGCGGTCACCGGGGCCACCTCGGCCGTCCTCGAGGATCGGGACGACGTCTGGATCGAGCTCGTCGGCGGTTCGCCGGACCGGCTCGGCGACGGCACGCTCGTGAGCACGACCGATGCCGACGACACCCGGCGTGTTCGGTTCGGCACCGAGACCGTCACGCCGCCGGGGCTGCACGTCGAGGAGGTCCTCGGGACGGACGGCACCGCCGCATGGTTCACGGCGGCCGACGGCGATCCCCTCGAGACCCACGCCTACCGGATCGAACGCGGTGCGGCGCCGGAGCGGCTGGATCGGGGGTCCGCACTCGCGGACGCCGTGGTCGCGGGCGGCACGGTCGCGCTGCGGACCTTCGGTGCCGACGCGCAGCATCCCGAGACGACCATCATGCGAGGCGACGATGCACACCGTCTGGCCTCCCACACCGAGGAACCGGTCGTCGACCCAAGGCCGAGGTACGCGCGGCTCGGCCCTCGGGAGCTCCCCGCGGCGTTGCTCCTCCCGGGTGGCCACGAGCCGGTTGGCCCGTTGCCGGTGCTGCTGAGCCCGTACGGCGGCCCGCACGTGAAGACGGTCGTCGGATGGCGCGGCGCCTACCGGCCGGAGCAGTACCTCGCGGATCGGCTCGGCGTCGCGGTGCTGGCGATCGACGGACGCGGCATGAACGGGCGGAGCGTGTCGTGGGAGCGGTCGGTCCATCTCGACTTCTCGGTCACGCTGGACGACCAGGCCGACGGGCTCGCGGCGGCGGCGATGCGGTGGCCGTTCCTCGACACCTCGCGGGTGGCGATCCGCGGCTGGTCCTTCGGCGGCCAGCTGTCGGCACTGGCGGTCCTGAAGCGACCCGACCTCTTCCACGCGGCCGTCGCGGGCGCGCCCGTCGGCGATGACCGGCTGTACGACACGCATTACACGGAGCGCTACTTGGGCGATCCCGAGCGCGATCCCGAGCCGTACGCGCGCAGCTCCCCCGTCACGTACGTCGACACCGCCTCACCGATCCGACCGCTGCTGCTGATCCACGGCTTCGCCGACGACAACGTCTTCGTGGCGAACACGCTGCAACTGTCGGCGGCGCTGTTCGCGCGGGCCTACCCGCACGAGCTCGTCTTGCTGCCGAACGCCTCGCACATCGGCGGCTCCGGCGATCTCGTCGTCGCGCGCTACCTCGCCGAGCTCGACTTCCTCCGCCGCGCGCTGCGGCTCGCGGAGCCCTTCTAGATGCCGGGTCCGAGCGCCGGCGAGGTGAGCGACCGCGCACTCGTGCTGTACGCGCTGATCCGTCGCGCGTCGATCGAGCTCGTCGTGCGTGAGACCGGTGAGGAACGCCGCGTCGAGCAGGCCGAACAGGCCCGTGCCGAGACCGATCGATGGCTCGAACGCGAACGGCTCGATGTCGCGCTCACGCCGACGGAGCGGCGGCTGTTCGGCGCCACCAGCGGTGCGTGGCCACCCGAGGCGATCGCGGATGGCCTGTGGCGCAAGGAATCACTGGGCATCCTGCTGTGGGCCCTCGAGCACGTGAACGCCCTGCCGCCGATCGACGACGAGTTCGAGGTCGGGGTGCTGAACCAGCGGATCGAGGCCTACGGCAGCGAGATGGCGTTCCGCGCGAACGGCCGGCTGCGCGAGGACGAGCAGATCGAGCGCGCCTGGAGCGAGGCCGATGCGTGGCTCGCCGCCACGGAGGGTCGCGGCGGCGACGACGCCACGATCGAGTCCATCAGCGCGGAGCGCGTGCGCGCGCTCACGTGGCTCCGAGATCGCGACGCCGGACCAGCATGACGATCAGGAGCACGATCCCCGCCAGGACGGCGACCGGCACCAGGTAACCGAGGCCCACCACCACCGTCGCCAGCACCGCCAGGAAGCCCTGGACCGCACGCTGGAGGGCCCGGCCGAGGCTCGGGTTCTGGATGTCGCCTGGCGCAACGATCGTGCTCCGCGCGTGCTGTTCGAGGAGTTGGACGTCGATGGTTGCCTGCGCGACCTGATCGTCCAGGAACCGGAGCTGGCCCTCGATCTGATCGATCTGGAGCTGCACGTCGTTGAGCTCGTTCTCGACCGCGATCGTCTCGCCGATCGTCGTCGCGCGCGACATCAGCCGGAGCAGCACGGAGCGGCGCGACTCGAGGACCTTGAGGTGCGCCTGGTAGTCGACGTACTGCGCCGTGACGTCCTTGCCCGTGACCGTCGACGAGGTCGGCACGCCAAGTGCGCGCAGGCGCACGAGCGTCTGATCGAAGGCGGCGCTCGGGACGCGCAGGGTGAGCGAGCCCGACGACGCCCCCTGCGTCTGCGAGGACAGCACGAACCCGCCTCCCTGTCGAGCGATCGCGATGACCCGCGCGAACCGGTCGTTGAACGAGCCGTCGGGGATCGTGAGCGCGATGCTCCCGTCCCGGACGATCTTCGACAGGTCGGTCAGCGGGGGCGTGGCCGCCGTCGCGTCCGGGAGAGCCGCACCACTCGTCGATCCGGCGCCGGACAGAGCGTGGCGAGCGACCGGAAGCGCTCCTGCGTTGGCGGGTTGGGGCGCGGGTAGGAGCGCCGGTGCCCGGGGCTGGGAACCTTGCCCGACACCGACGACTGACGTCGCCTCGGCGGCCCGTCGGGCCTGCTGCCCGAGAAGCCCGCCGCCCGTGAGCGTCCCGATCCCGAAGGCCAGCACCGCGATGCCGGCCACCGCGCCGATCCACGTTCCGCGTCGCCGCCGCTTCGCGCGTGCGGTCGTCTGCGTCGCATCCGCCTCGGCCAGCTCGAGGAAGTCGTCCTCGAGGATCTGCAGGAACCGGATCTCCGTGTCCATCACTCGACCTCCGCGGTCATCGAGATGCCCTCTTCCTGCAGGACGAGCGCCAGACGCCGCAGCCCGCGGCTCACCCGCTGCCGGGCCGTCGCCTCCGCACACTGCAGGCGGTCGGCGACCTCCGGATACGGGAGCGCGTCGATCACGCGCAGGCGCAGCGCCTCACGCTGGTCATCGGGGAGCGTGGTGAGCGCCTCGGCGAGGGCGGCCCGGATCGGAGCGAAGTCCACCAGGTCCTCGATCCGTTCGTAGTCCTCGAGCGGCAGGTCGGTCGGCGGCAGGCCGATCTTCTTCCGCGCCGCGGCGTCCACGCGCCCCGATCGGAAGAAGTGCCCCAGCTGATGCCGCGCGATCCCGTACAACCACGCCACGCCGTTCGCTCCCGTGTCCCGGTAGTTCCGCCGCGACGCGAACGCCTCGGCGAACGTCTCCGCCGTCAGCTCGGCCGCCGCTTCCGGGTCGAGCGTCCGTCGGGCGAAGTAGCGCAGCAGGTCCTCGGCGTGCCGCCGATAGACCTCGACGAACGCCGCGGGCTCGGCCCGTGACGCGAGCAGCAGCTGTGCATCGGTCCGCTCGTCCACCCCAGCTCCGACGTCGTGCGCACCCGGCGCGGTTCCTGGTCCGCTCCGATCATGCCCCGGATCGTCCTGCGTGTGACCGGCCCTCGCGGGGTCTGCGCCTTCGTTCGATCGAAGGGACCGGGTCGGTAGACTCGAAGGCTCCGGAACCGGGAGCACGAGCCGCCGCATGCCCATCGTCGTCATGAAGTTCGGAGGAACGTCGGTCGGCTCCGTCGAGCGGATCGAGGCGGTCGCCGACCGCGTCGTGCGGGCGCGCGAGGCGGGCAACGACGTCATCGTCGTGGTCTCGGCTATGGGCGACACGACCGACGAGCTCCTCGCCATGGCCGGCCGGATCGCCGACGTGCCCGACCCCCGTGAGCTCGACATGCTGCTCACCGCGGGCGAGCGGATCGCGATGTCGCTCCTGGGGATCGCGATCAACGCCCGGGGCTGCCGAGCGGCCAGCTACACGGGCTCGCAGGCCGGCATCATCACCGACACCCAGCACGGCAAGGCGAGGATCGTCGAGATCCGCCCGAAGCGCGTGGTGGAGGCGCTCGAGGCCGGCAGCGTCGTCGTCCTGGCCGGCTTCCAGGGCCTCTCGAACCAGTACGAGATCACGACGCTCGGGCGAGGCGGGTCCGACCTGACGGCGGTCGCCATGGCGGGCGCGGTCGGCGCCGGCATCTGCGAGATCTACACGGACGTGGCCGGCGTCTTCACCGCGGATCCCCGCATCGTGCCCGACGCCCGGCGCGTCGAGGTCGTGAGCTACGAGGAGATGCTCGAGCTCGCGGCGGCGGGCGCGAAGGTGTTGCAGTCACGTTCGGTGGAGATGGCCCGGCGGCACCACGTCCGGATCAACGTGCGGTCGTCGTTCGGCGACGAAACGGGAACCTGGGTACAGGAGGTCGACGAGGACATGTTGGAAGGCGTGCTGATCTCGGGGGCGGCGCTCGACACCGACGAGTCGAAGGTGACGATCGACGCCGTGCCGGACAAGCCAGGCGTCGCCGCGTCGATCTTCAAGGCGATCGCGGCCGAGGGGATCAACGTCGACATGATCGTGCAGAACGTCGGGCACGACGGCACGACCGACCTCTCGTTCACGGCGCCGCGCGAGGACCTGCCGCGGCTGGGCGACGTGCTCGGGCCGCTCGTGCGCGACATCGGTGCCGAGCGGTTCACCCTCGACGAGGGGATCGCGAAACTGTCGTTGGTCGGCGCCGGGATGAGATCGCATCCGGGGGTGGCCGCTGACATGTTCGACGTGCTGGCCGGCGAGGGCGTCAACATCGAGATGATCTCGACCTCGCCGATCCGCATCTCCTGCGTGATCCGCGAGGCCGATGCCGAGCGGGCGCTGCGCGCGGTGCACGCTCGCTTCGAGCTCGGCGTGGAGACCGAGTCATGAACGTCGCGGTGATCGGGGCGACCGGCGCGGTCGGACGGGAGATGACGCGCATCCTCGAGGAGCGCGACTTCCCCGTCGATCGGTTCGTACCGCTCGCATCCGCGCGGAGCAGCGGAATGCGCATCGGGTTCCGGGGCGAGCAGCACGAGGTGCGCGAACTCGGCGTCGACGCCTGCCGCGGCGTGGACGTGGCGTTCGTGTCCGTCGGCGCGACCGCCTCGCGAGCGTACCTCCCGTCGATCGCGGCGGGCGGCACGATCTGCATCGACAACTCGAGCGCGTTCAGGATGGATCCGGACGTGCCGCTTTCGGTCCCCGACGTGAACCCGGAAGCGCTGGACGGTTGGCCGCGGCCCGGCATCATCGCGGTCCCGAACTGCACGACGATCGCGACCGTGCTCGCGGTGGCGCCGCTGCACCGGGCGGCGACGTGCACCTCGCTCGTGCTCTCCTCGTACCAGGCCGTCTCGGGCGGCGGACACAAGGCGGTCGCCGAGTTGCTCGAGCAGGTCGAGAAGCTTCGGGGCGACGAGGAGTCGCTGATGCACCCGGACGTCGACGCGTTGCCGTCGGGACCGGTGGTGGGCGGGACCATCGCCTACAACGTCGTGCCGCGGATCGGAGAGCTCGGTGCCGACGGGTTCTCGGGTGAAGAGCAGAAGATCATGAGCGAACCTCGGAAGATCCTCTCGGCGCCCGACCTCCGGGTCCTCGCGACCTCCGTGCGCGTCCCGGTGATCACCGGACACGCCGTGTCGATCGTCGCCGAATTCGCGCGACCGCTGTCGGTCGCGGAAGCGAAGACCGTGCTGGCATCGGCGCCCGGCGTCGAGCTCCGCGACGATCCGGGGGCCGACCTGTTCCCGACGCCACTCGATGCGGCCGGCGGCGACGGCGCCGTCGTCGGGCGGATCCGACAGGTGCCCGGTCGCGACGATGCGCTCATGCTGTTCAGTTGCGCGGACAACCTGCGGATCGGCGCCGCGCTCGACGCGATCTTGATCGCCGAGCACCTCTACCCACGGTGAGCGACACGGGCTGCGTCTTCTGCGCGATCGTCGCCGGGACGTCGCCGTCGTACCGGATCGCCGAGTCCGACCGGGCGCTCGCGTTCCTCGACATCAACCCGGCGACCGAGGGGCACACCCTCGTCGTCCCGAAACGCCACGCCGTGGACATCTGGGACCTCGATCCCGCGGACGGGCGCGCGGTGTGGTCGCTCGGCCAGGACGTGGCCGCGCTCCTTCGAGACCGGCTCCATCCGGACGGCATGACGTTGTTCCAGGCCAACGCGGCGGCCGGCTGGCAGATCGAGTTCCATCTCCACCTGCATCTGGTGCCTCGATGGAACGACGACGGGCTCGTAAAGCCCTGGACGATCGTGCCCGGCGACCCGGATCGGCTGGCGGCGGTCGCCGAACGTCTCGGCTAGAAGAAGAACGGGCACCACGGATCGGGCCCGGCGAGGAGCGCGCTCAGGGCCTCCACCGCGGGGTCGTCCGCGTCGAGGATGCCGAGCCGGACGGCGTCGCGCGGCCGCAGGTAGCCGGTGAACATCGAGGACAACGCCGTGATCGGGACCGGACGCCGGTCGTGGCCGGCGGCCGGCCGCACCGTCGGCTCGCCGCCGCGGACCTCGAGCGTCCACGGCCCGGCGTTGGCCGGGTAGCGAGGGTCCTCGACGGCGAACGTCGCCCCGGCGTCGATCGCCGGGTAGCCGCGGCCCGCGAACGCGGCCGGGACGTCGAGGAGCCGGAGCATCCAGCGGTAGCGCTGGTGCACCTCGACGGCCTGCACCCCGACGAGCAACGTCAGCGGGTCGTTCGGTGCGCCGACCCATTGCAGCCATCGGCCGACGCCGCGATGCCCGCGTGCGTAGGCGATCATCGCGTCGAGCGCGGGCGCGTCCTCGGTCACGAAGACCAGATGCTCGAGCCCGAAGCCGATGTCGAGGTGCCCGGACGCGTCTGCCGTCCGCGTGAAGGATGCCGCGCCGGTGATCCGGCCGCGGTCGTCGACCACCACGGCCCGGAACGTGTCGTCCCATGGCCGTTCCAGCAGACGCTGCCTCCAGAACCGCGCGTCCGGCTCGACCGCGCCGTCGTTCGTCCGCGCCCAGCGCGAGAAGCACGCCATCACGTCGTCGAGGTCCCGGTCGGGATCCACGAGGCGGACCTGCGGCAGGTCGCGCCGCGACGGCACCGGCAGCGCGTCGAGCGCGATCCGGTGCGCGTCCCAGGTCCCTGCGAGCTCGTAGCCCAGGCTCCGGTACGGCTCGAGCACGGCTGGGTACAGCGCCGTCAGCGGGTCACCGCGGTCCCGCGCCATATCCATCACGGCGCCGACCGTCGCGGAGGCGAGTCCCGTTCCGCGCCGCTCGGGAACCGTCGCCACACCCCAGACCCCCGAACACGCGAGACCCCGTCTGCCGAACCATTGCGTGAACCGGAACTCGCCGGCGGTCGCCGCGACGATGCCGTCGACGTACGCGGCGCGCATGTCCTCGATCGGGAACCGGTCCTTGCGCTCGAGCGCGCCCTCCAGCGGGAAGTTCAGCGAGGTCGACAGCACGCGAGCGATCTGCTCGCGGTCGTCCTCGCTCGGGATCCGGACGTCGGCTTCCACGGGAGGGCAACGATACGCGGTCTACATCGGGCAGACGCACGGGGACGCGCCGCACTTCGGGCAGCCGGCCGCGTAGCGGCCGGCTGCCCGTGCCAGGTCGACCTCGAACAGGTTCGCCAGGGAGACGACCCAGGCCAGGACGTCGGAGAACTCCAGCTCGAGGTTCGGGCGGTCGCCGGTGCGGATCGCGCGGGCGAGCTCGCCGACCTCCTCCGTCAGCCACCGGAAGGTCGCGTCGGGGCCGCGCTGCCGATCGCGGGCTTCGTACGTCCGTGCCATCGTCTGCTGGAATCCGGCGAGGTCCATGGCGCGGAGACTAGCCTTCGGGGGTTGTCTACCGACCGGTAGGTAATGCATCATCTACCACGTGGTAGAGGATCGGGGCTCGATCGTCCAGGCGCTGGCCGGCAAGCGCGTCTTCCTGACCGGCGTCACCGGCTTCCTGGGGCAGGTGATCCTCGAGCGTCTCCTCCTGGACTT
This sequence comes from Actinomycetota bacterium, assembly GCA_035519495.1. GTDB lineage: Bacteria > Actinomycetota > UBA4738 > UBA4738 > HRBIN12 > AC-51. The sequence continues at coordinate 8,120 of DATIWE010000039.1, read as the reverse complement.
CCCCGAGACCGCCGTGACGGTGCTCGTTCGCTCGCAGACCTCGGCCTCCGCCGAGGAGCGGCTCCACTACTTGACGCGCAAGCCGGCGTTCGATGCGCTCCGCGCTCGTCTGGGTGGGGACGACGCGTTGCTGCGCCTGCTGGACGACCGGGTGTCGGTCGTCGACGGCGACTTCACCCAGGCGGAGCCCTCGCTGCCGGCCGGTATCGACGTCGTGATCCACTCCGCGGCCACCGTGAGCTTCGATCCGCCGATCGACGACGCCTTCCGGACGAACGTCCTCGGCGCGCAGAACCTCTATCGGGGCGTCCTCGCGGCCGGGAACACGCCGCACCTGGTCCACGTCTCGACCGCGTACGTCGCCGGCGTCCAGAAGGGCGTGATCCCGGAGGGGCCGCTTGAGCACCGGGTGGACTACGCCGTCGAGGCCGAGATGGCGATGCGCGCCCGCTCCGAGGTCGAACTCCAGTCGCGCAAGCCGGAGATGCTCGAGCACTTCATGGCTCGCGCCGCGAAGGACCACTCGCGCGCCGGGCCGAACACGGTCTCGACCGATGCGGAGGAGCGACGGAAGGCCTGGGTCGACGCACGGCTGATCGAGTACGGGCGGATGCGTGCGCGCACGCTCGGGTGGCCCGACGTGTACACGTTCACGAAGGCGATGGGCGAGCGCGCCGTGGAGGATCTGGCGCACGCCGAGGGCTTGAGCCTGTCGATCGTCCGTCCGAGCATCATCGAGTCGGCGCTGGCGCACCCCGCGCCCGGGTGGATCGACGGGTTCAAGATGGCGGACCCGATCATCCGCGCCTACGGCCTGGGCCAGATCCCCGAGTTCCCCGGTATCCCCGAGGGCATCGTCGACCTGATCCCGGTCGACTACGTCGTGAACGCGATCGTCGCCGTGGCGGCCTCGCCGCGGCCACGGGGAGAGCCCGCCCACTACAACGTTTCGAGCGGCGACCGGAACCCCCTGCGGTTCTTCGAGCTCTACGAGTACGTCCGCGAGTACTTCGAGACGCATCCTCTCCCCGAGCGGGGTCGCGGTGAGCACAAGGTGCCGACCTGGGACTTCCCGGGCGAGCTGAGCGTCGAGCGGATGCTCCGGCGCGCGGAACGGTTCACGGAGCTGGCCGAGCAGGTCGTCACGCACCTCCCGAAGTCCAAGGCGATGCGCGACGCCGTCACCCGGGTGGACCGCGACAAGGCGCAGGTGGACTTCGTGAAGCGATACTCCGATCTCTACGGGATGTACACCGAGACCGAGGTCGTCTACACGGACGAGCGCGTCGTCGCCCTCTGGAGCGGTCTGTCCGACGAGGATCGGGCGCGGTTCCCGTTCGACGCCGGCGTGCTCGACTGGAAGCACTACCTCCAGGACGTGCACTGTCCGGCGGTGACGCAGTCGCTCCGGGAGCTCTCGCGCAAGGACCGGGAGAAGCCGACGGTCACGATCCGGCGCGCCGACGAGCCCGCCCTCGTGGTGTTCGACATGGAGGGGACGATCATCTCCTCGAACGTCGTCGAGTCCTACGTCTGGGCCCGCTTCGCCGATCTGGAGGCGAACGAGTGGCCGGCCGAGTTCGTGAGCGTGTTCGGGCGGATCCCCGGCTACCTCCAGACCGATCGCCGCGACCGCGGCGACTTCCTGCGGACGTTCTTCCGCCGCTACGAGGGGGCGGACGTCGAGCAGCTCGACCGCCTGATCGACGGTCACGTCGCCGAGTTCATGCTCCAGAAGGCCTCGCCTGCCGCGATCCGTCGTGTCCGCGAGCACCGCGCGGCCGGCCATCGCACGATCATGATCACGGCCGCGGCGGAGCCGTTCGTCCGGCCGCTCGCGCCCTTGTTCGACGTGTTGATCGGGGCGGAGCTCGAGGTACGCGACGGCCGATATACGGGGTTCATGTCGCAGCCGCCGCTGGTCGGGGAGGCGAGGGCGGCCTGGTTGCGACGGTACGCCCAGCAGGAGGGCGTGGATCTGCGACGGTCCTTCGCGTACGCCGACTCGTATTCGGACCTGCCGCTGCTCCGCGCGGTCGGGCATCCCGTCGCCGTGTCGCCGGACTCGCAGCTGTATCGGTTCGCCCGTCGCCGGCGTTGGCCGATCGAAGAGTGGGCGATGTCGAAGGGCATGCCGAAGGTGCGTTTCCCGAGGCCGGCCGTCCGCTAGCCGTCCTCCCGCTCCCCTTCTTCCCGGGCCGGAAAACGTCGTCGCGACTTGTCTACCGACCGGTAGAGAGGCATAATCTGCCACATGGTAGACAATGGCGGAGACGCCGCCGCGGGGTGGATCGGATGACCACCCTTGCGCTGGAGTACTTCCGTAGCGTGCCCCGATACGTCGGCGCCCGCACCGTGGGCGCGAAAGCTCCCGGATTGATCGCAGGACCGCTGGCGCCGCTCCGTCTGGCGCAGATCAGGGATCCCGCGCCGCCGAAGGGCCGCGACGGCTGGGTGCGCGTGAAGCCGGTCCTGTCCGGGATCTGCGGCAGCGATCTGTCGACCCTGGCCGGGCGCTCTTCGTTCTACTTCTCGCCGCTCGTGTCGACGCCGTTCGTGCCCGGCCACGAGGTGGTCGGCGAGCTCCTCGACACGGTCGACGACATCCCCGTGGGCGGCCGCGTCGTGCTCTCATCGGTGCTGGGCTGCGAGGCTCGCGGCGAGGATCCGCTCTGCCCGAACTGCGCGGCCGGCGATGTCGGTCGCTGCGATCGCGTCACCGTCGGGCACCTGAAGCCCGGCCTGCAGACCGGCTTCTGTGCGCAGACGGGCGGCGGCTGGAGCCGGCAGTTCGTCGCGCATCGCTCGCAGCTCCACGCGGTCCCCGACGCGACCTCGGACGAGGCCGCGGTGCTGATCGAGCCCTTCGCGTGCGCGATCCACGCTGCGCTCCGCGCCCGGATCGAGCCGGGGCAGACCGTCGTGATCGTCGGGGCCGGGACCGTCGGGATCCTCACGCTCATCGCGGTGCGGCTGCTCACGCAGCCCGGGCAGGTCATCGTCGCCGCGAAACATCCGAAGCAGCGCGCGGCCGCGCGTCTGGCCGGAGCGGACGAGGTCGTGCTCCCCGCGCACACGGCGAAGGCCGTGCGGCGGGTCAGCAGCGCGGTGAAGCTCACGCCGGAGCGAGGCCAGGACTTCCTGCTCGGCGGCGCCGACGTGGCGATCGAATGCGTCGGCTCTCGCGGCGGCCTCGATCTGGCGCTGCGGACGGTCCGGGCCGGTGGCCGTGTGGTCGTGAGCGGCATCCCCGGCGCCGGCGCGGATCTCACGCCGCTGTGGTTCCGAGAGCTCGAGCTGGTCGGCGCGTACACCTCCGGCACGGAGACCATGCCCGACGGATCGCGCGTACGGACGTTCGATCTGGCGGTCGGCGCGGCGGGGAACCTGCCGGTGCTCGAACAGCTGGTCGGGGCCACGTATCCGCTGGATCGGTGGCGCGAGGCGATCGACCACGCGATGTCCGCCGGGAAGCTCGGCACGTTCAAGGTGGCGTTCGCGCCGCAGGGATAAGGAGAACCGGAGACAGATGCCCAGACCAGGATTCGTGTTGGAGGTGGACGAGCGGACGCCGCCCTTGATCGTCCACGAGGGTGAGGGGTACCGGATGCAGCGGTTCCCGCTGGGCACGCGCGTCGTGTACCCGCCGGATCCGCTCCCGGGCCTGCGCGACCTCAACGCGCAGATCCGTCGCGCCCTGCTCGAGCCGACCGGCGACCAGCAGCCGCTGCCCGAGCTGTTGTTCGCGGGGATGAAGCTGACGATCGCGGTCGACGATCTCTCGGTCCCGCTGCCGCCGATGGTGACCCCGGACGTGCGTCAGCGCGTGCTCGAGCACGTGATCGAACTGGCCGCTCGCGCCGGGGTGGAGGACCTCGAGATCGTCGTGGCCACGGCGCTGCACCGCCGGATGACGCCCGAGGAGATCCGCCGGATGGTCGGCGAGCGCGTCTACCGCTCCTTCTGGCCCGATCGCCTGTACAACTTCGACGCCGAGGACAAGGACGGTCTCGCCTTCATCGGCCAGACCGACATGGGCGAGGACGTCGAGATCATGAAGCGGGCCGCGGAATCCGATCTGATCGTCTACGTCAATATCAACCTCGTGGCGATGGACGGCGGCCACAAGTCGGTCGCGATCGGCCTTGCCAGCTACAAGAGCCTGCGGCACCACCACAACGTGCACACGATGCTCGAGTCGAAGAGCTACATGGACCCGCGCCCGGGGCATTCGGCGATCAACGACTCGACCGTCCGGATGGGAAGGCTCCTCGCCGCCAACGGTGTGAAGGTGTTCCAGATCGAGACGACGCTGAACAGCGAGACCTTCCCGTCGCAGCTGGGGTTCCTCAACAAGCGGGAATGGGAGTGGTCCATGAAGGACCAGGCCCTGATGATGGCCGCGAAGAAAGGGAACGACCTGGCGCCGCCGCGGGTCCGTCGTGAGTTCTTCCGGCGCATCGAGGCGTCGTACAAGGTCACGGGCGTCAACGCCGGCGAGGTGGAGGCCGTGCACGAGCGGACGCTCGAGAACCTGCACCGTCAGCAGCTGGTCGAGGTGAACGGCCAGTCCGACGTCGTCGTGATGGGGATCCCGTACCTCGGGCCGTACAACGTCAACTCGATCCTGAACCCGATCCTCGTGCACTGCCTCGGGCTGGGGTACCTGTTCAACATGTACCGCAACATGCCGCTGGTGCGCGAGGGCGGCGTCGCGATCCTGTACCACCCGGTGCCGTGGGAGTTCCACACGATCCACCACCCGAGCTACATCGATTTCTTCGAGGAGGTCCTGGCCGACACGACCGAGCCGAAGGAGATCGAGGACCGGTACGAGGAGCGGTACGCGACCGACCCCTGGTACACGCACCTGTACCGCACGTCGAACGCGTATCACGGCGTGCACCCGTTCTACATGTGGTACTGGGGGGCGCACGGTCGAGACCACTGCGGCAGCGTGATCTTCGTCGGCGGCGAGCCGAAGACGGTGGCGCGTCTGGGGTATCGGCGCGCCGACTCACTCCGCGACGCGTTGGAGATGGCGAAGGACACCGTGGGCTCGTCGCCGTCGGTCACGTACTTCCACGCGCCGCCGATCATGATCGCCGACGTCCGGTAGAGCCATGGGCGCGCGCGACGAACTGCAGGAGATGGCCCGGGGGTTCCGGTGGGGGCGCCGACCCCTGGTGCCGCGCTCGGCCGAGCCGTATACGGAAGAGCGTGAGGACGGAGGGTTCCCGACGGACTGGGCCCGGAGCGCCGCCGGCGTCGCCGCGCGACAGGCGATCCTCCAGGGGCTGATGCATCCGCTCGTGAAGAACGAGCTGTCGCTGCGGGTCCATGGCCTCGACCGGCTGCGCGACGTGCGCGGCCCGGTGATCTTCTACTCGAACCACTCGAGCCACCTGGACGCGACGCTGATCATGTGCACCTTGCCCGACCGGTTCCAACGCAAGACGGCGGTCGGCGCCGCGCGCGACTACTTCTTCGACGTGTGGTGGCGGCAGGCCTTCACCGCCCTCGTGTTCGCCGCGTTCCCGATCGATCGCGGTCGCGGCGGCCAGGGCGCGATCGACAAGGCCCGGGAGCTCGTCCGCGACGACTGGTCCATCGTGGTCTTCCCCGAGGGCACGCGGTCGCCGGACGGGCATCTCCAACGGTTCCGCCACGGGGCTGCGCGCCTCGCGCTGGAGCTGGAGGTCCCGTGCGTGCCGATCGCGATCGTCGGCGCGTTCCAGGCGATGCCGAAGGGCAAGTGGTGGCCGCGGGAGGGCCGGCCTGTCGTGACCATCCGCTACGGGGACGCGATCGAGGCCACAGAAGGCGAGACGCACCAGTCGCTGTCGTTGCGGATGCAACAGGCCGTGGCCCAGCTGTTCGACGAGGATCGAACGTCCTGGTGGGAGGCGATCGGTCGTGCCGACCGCGGCGAGACGCCGTCGCTCTCGGGGCCGTCCGGGTCGGCCTGGCGCCGCACGTGGGAGGGGACCCGACCGGTGGCGCGCCGGGGCGAGCCGAAGGCCTGGCGGTAGCCGCATGCCGCGGACGGGGGGCGAGCGGCGGCGCACCACGATCATCGAGGAGGCGATCCGTCAGTTCGGGCGGGACGGGTTCAAGGGTGCGTCGCTCGAGCACATCGCGCAGGCGGTGGGGGTCCGCAAGCAGACGCTCCTGTACTACTTCCCCACGAAGGACGCGCTGCTCGAGGCGTGCCTGACGGCCGCCGGCGACCGGCTCGCGGCCGACATCGGCGCCGCGCTCGCGGACGCGGAGACGTACTGGGACAAGGCCGAGGCGGTGATCCACGCGGTCTTCCGGCTGGCGGCGGACTGGCCCGAGTTCCCGATGTTCGTGCGTGAGGCGGGCCGCCTGGGACCGGAGGCGTTCGACCGGTTCGCGGCCGTGATCGATCCGCTCCGCGAGCGCGCGATCGGCTTCCTGCAGACCGGCATGGACGGCGGGGAGATCCGGAAGCAGGACCCGGCGATGCTGCTGTTCACGCTCTACACCGCGGTCGTGGGGGCGCTCACCGAGGCATCGGTGTTGAACGCGGTCGTCGGCAACGATGAGAGCCGTGCGTCATTGAAGCGGCGGGAGATCGAGACGCTGGCGTTCGTCCGGGCGGCGATGCGCCCGCCGGCTCAGGAGTAGAACTCGACGATCAACCGCTCTTCGAGCGGGACCGGCAGCGGGATCTCGTCGCGCTCGGGGAAACGCGACAGCGTGCCCGAGACCTCGTCCTTGTTCCGGTAGAGGTACACGGGCGGGTCCGGCGTGATCTCGAGCGCCTCGCGGACCGGGATGAAGTTCCGGGCCTTCTCCGACACCGTGATCGTCTGGCCGGGCTTGACCTGAGCGCTGGGGACGTCCGTGCGACGGCCGTCGATCGAGACGTGGCCGTGGGAAACGAGCTGGCGCGCCTGGGGGGTCGACAGTGCGAACCCGAGCCGAAGGCAGACGGTGTCCAACCGGGTCTCGAGCTGGCGGAGGAGCTCCTCGCCCGTCACGCCCGTCCGGGACGTGGCGCGCTCGAAGTAGCGACGCATCTGCTTCTCGTTCACCCGGTAGATCGCCCGCAGCTTCTGCTTCTCCAGCAAGCGGGTCTGGTACTCGGAGATGCGCTTGCGGCCGCGGCCGTGCTGGCCGGGCGGATAGGGCCGCTTGTTGGCGGGGCAGTTGGGGCGACCGCACAGCGGCGCGCCGACGCGCCTGCAGGTGCGGTGCTTTGGTCCGGTCTTGTTCATGCGGATGCCAAGGCTACCAGAGGATCCATGGCTGTGACCTGCGACGATGCGTTCCGACACGCTAGTCTCGGGCCGTGGAGGTCCGGGACCGCGCCATCGGGTCGATCCTCGGCCTCGCGGTGGGAGATGCGCTCGGCGCGCCGTTCGAATTCGAACCTCGGGACTCGATCCCCGATCCACTTCCGGCCTTCGAGCTGCCCTGGCGGGATCTCCCCCCGGGCTCGTGGACCGACGACACCGCGATGGCCAGGAACCTGTGGACCTCGCTGATCGCGAACGACGGCGTGCTCGACCTCGACGATCTCCTCGTCCGCCATCTCGCCTGGTTCGCGGGACGGCCCCCGGACGTCGGCACGCTGACGGCGCGTGTGCTCACACGGTACGGACAAGGAGATCCGGACGCCGCGCGCTGGTACGTGGAAACGAAGGGGCCCGAGGTGAGCGCCGGGAACGGCGCGGTGATGTATTGCGCGCCGCTCGGGGTCGTGCGGGCTCGCGATCCCCAGCGGCTCCTCACGGAGGCGCCGGCCCTTGCCGCCCTCACCCACTGGGACGAGCGGTGTCGGACCTCCTGTCTCGCCGTGACGCTCGCGATCGCCGCGCTCGTGGCGGGGGAAGAGGCCGCGCCCGCGGTGATCGAGGCCGTGCGGCATGCGGACGGCCTCGACGGAGCCGAGGAGTTGGAGTACCTGGTCGACGAGGCTGGCCGGGCGCGCCAGATCGACCGTCGCGACATCGGCTTCACGCTGTTCACCGCGGGCGTCGCTCTCCAGGTGACCGGCGAGGGGAGGGGCTTCGAGGACGGTCTCCGCTACGTCGTGTCGCTCGGCGGCGACACCGACACGAACGCGGCCGTGGCGGGCGCCCTGTTGGGCG
>DATIWE010000038.1:0-7421 GCA_035519495.1 Actinomycetota bacterium | reverse complement strand
GCGACCGAGGTCCACGTGCGCATCACGTGTCCGCCGATCCGGTGGCCCTGCTTCTACGGGATCGACATGCCGACCCGGCAGGAGCTGATCGCCGCGGACCTCACGATCGAGCAGATCACCGCCTACGTCGGGGCCGATTCGCTCGGCTACCTGTCGCTCGACGGGATGGTCGAGGCGGCCGGTGGCGAGAAGACGTCGTTCTGTCGCGCCTGCTTCGACGGGGAGTACCCGATCGAGATCCCCGCGGGCGCCGGGAAGTTCGTGCTGGAGGATCAGCTCCAGCTGCCGACCGGCTGAGATCGTGGGCGACGCCTACCGCGCCGCGGGCGTGGACACCGAGGCCGCGGCGAAGGCCGTCGCGCTGATCGCGGATCTGGCCGAACGGACGCGCCGTCCTGAGGTCGCCGACACGGTCGGCGGGTTCGCGGGGCTCTTCCGGATCGGCGGCGGGAAGCTCCTGGCCGCCGCGACCGACGGCGTCGGCACGAAGCTCGAGATCGCGCGCATGACCGACCGGCTCGAGACCGTCGGCATCGACCTCGTGGCGATGTGCGCCGACGACGTCGTGTGCACGGGCGCCGAGCCCCTGTTCTTCCTGGACTACCTCGCGATCGGCAGGGTCGTGCCGGAGCGCGTCGCGCGGATCGTCGAAGGGGTCGCGGAGGGCTGCCGGCTCGCCGGCTGCGCCCTGCTCGGCGGCGAGACCGCCGAGCACCCCGGCGTGATGGCGGAGGACGCGTTCGATCTGGCCGGCTTCTGCGTCGGCGCCGTCGAGGAGGCCGAGCTGCTCGGGCCGGACCGTGTCCGCGAGGGCGACCTCGTCCTCGGGCTGCCGTCCACCGGCCTGCATGCGAACGGCTTCTCGCTGGTGCGCGAGGCCGTGCTCCCGCATCACCGGCTGGACGACGACCCCGCAGATCTGGGCCGGACGCTCGCCGACGAGCTGCTGGAGCCGTGCGCGATCGACGCGCCCACGGTGCTCGCGCTGAGCCGCGCGGGCCTGCTCCATGCGGCAGCGCACATCACCGGCGGCGGCTTCGTCGAGAACGTGCCCCGGGCGCTCCCGCCGGGCCTGGGCGCCAGCATCGACCGCGGCTCCTGGCGTGAGCAGCCCGTGTTCGGGTTCGTGCAGCGGGCGAGCGGCGCCTCGGACGAGGAGATGTTCTCGACGTTCAACATGGGGGTCGGCATGGTGCTGCTCATCGCGCCGGACGACCTGAACGAGGTGATGCGGCATGCGCCGCAGGCCGTTCGGATCGGTGAGGTCGTCGCGGGCGCAGGCGTGCGGATCGGCTGAGGCGTGGCACTACCCGGCGCGGACTAGTCAGGAATCACCCCGGGCCGCACGACTTCCGACCGAGGTCGTCGGCTCGTCGGGCGAGCGGGGAAACGAGCCTGATGGCGCATGGAGTCGAGGCCGCCGAGACCCGTTACTCAGGGTATGGACGCGATCGCCGCGCCTCGGGTGCTCGTCGTGGACGACGAGCCGCAGGTCGTCTGGGTGCTCCGGTTCGGGCTGGAGTCGGAGGGCTACGACGTGGCGACGGCTCGCAACGGCGTCGAGGCGCTCGAACAGATCTCGATCCACCGCCCCGAGTTGATGGTGCTCGACGTGATGATGCCGAAGATGGACGGCTGGACGGTGCTCCGCGAGCTGGCGAAGCTGCCGGCCGCCGATCGGCCCCGCGTCGTGATGGTGACCGCCCTGGCGTCGGTGGACGACAAAGCCAAGGCGACGGCGCTCGGCGCGGACGCGTACGTCCCGAAGCCCTTCGACGTCGACGAGCTGCTCCAGGTCCTGCACGGCCTCCAGAAGGCGTCCTGAGCCGGCGGCTCAGTGCGGGAAGCGCTGGTGCTCGGCCGGCACCACCGTCGTCCCGGTCGCCTTCAGCGTGAGGATCGGCTGGTCCAGGAACTCCGCGGCGCTCTCGGAGATCTCGGTTCGCGCCGCACCGATCTTCCAGACCTCGAACTCGCATCGCCGGCTGGTCCGACCGACGCTGACGATCCTGCCGGTCGCGTCGATCCAATCTCCGGCGTAGAGCGGCGCCAGGAACTCGACCGACTCGTACGCGCGGAAGAGGCCCTCGTCGCCGTCGTAGCGCATCGCCAGCTCGGTGATCAGGTCGCCGACGATCCGCAGTTGCGTCGCGCCCGCCACGAGGTTGCCGCCGTAGTGCGCATCCTCCTGTCCGAGCCGCAACCGGATGTGCGCCGTCGGGAACGCGTCGCTCATCCCGGGATCACCTTGCCGAAGCGCACGCCCCGCGCCGGCACGCGGGCCTCGGTGCCGTCCTTCTTCTTGACGAAGTATGTCTGCGCCTCGTCGTCCCACCGCTCGAACACCCCGACGGCCTCGGAGAGGTAGCCGTTCGGCAGCTCGAACTGGAACGAGACGCGCTTCCCGAGATCGCCCGGCGTGACCTGGTTCGAGCCCTTCATCGCGGCCGGATACTAGCCGTCACAGCCGGAGCACCGCCTCGGCGGCCAGGCGGAACAGCAGCTCGCGGGTACCCAGGTGTTCGCCGAAGCCACTCGGGTCCCACTCCTCGCCCGAGAGGTCGTCGGACGTCATGAACATCATCCCGAGCGGAACGTCACGGAAGGCAGCGATCGCGAAGAAGGCCGACGCTTCCATCTCGACGGTGATGCACCCTTCCGCGACCCGCTTGGCGACCTTCGCCTTCGTCTCGCGGTACGGGGCGTCCGTCGTCCACGTCTTCCCCGTGACGTAGGCGACGTCGTGCAGACGCAAGGTCTCTTCGATCGCCTCGACCGCGGCCGCGGAGGGCGCCGCCTCCCGGGTGGGCGGCATGTAGTGATAGCTGGTCCCCTCGTCCCGCACCGCCGATGTCGGCACCGTGACCTGGCCGATGGTCAGAGCTGGCACGAGTCCGCCCGCCATCCCGATGCCGATGAACCTTTCGCATCCACACTCGATCGCTTCCTCGAGGAACGCCCCGGCGAGCGGCGCTCCGACCCCCGGGTGGAACACCGCCACCTCGGTGCCGTCGACATCGACCCCATAGACCGGGTGGATCCCGTGGGCGGCGCTCAACTCCCACAAGACGGGCGCGCCCTCGCTGACGAGTCGCTCGATCACCTCGCCGAAGAGGCACAGGACGGCCGCCGTGGGCGCGTGTCCGAGTCGCTCGCGGACATGGTGCGGCTCGATCACGGCGGTCGGGGACGGATCGAACTCGAGGATCGGGGCGTCGTCGCGTTGCATCGCGCGAGCCTAGCGGAGCTTCGCGATCGTCCCCTCCGGCGGCGTCGGATAGGAATCCGGATGCACGGCCCACGCCAGGATCTCCAGGCCGTCGACGATCCGCGGCCCCGGTCGGGAGAAGTACGACGTGGCGTCGACCGCGTACACGTTCCCGTTGCGGACCGCCGGCGTCTCCGCGAACTCCGGGTGGTCCAGGAACGTGGCGGCCTCCTCCTCGGCCTCCTCCAGGTAGTAGCCGCACGGCATGAACACGATCACCTCAGGCGCGGCCACCCGGACCTCGTGCCAGGCCACCACGCGCGAGGGCTGGCCCTTCTCCGCCAGCACGGGCGTGCCGCCCACCAGCTCGATCATGTCCGGGATCCAGTGGCCCGCCGAGAACGGCGGATCGGACCAGTCGAGCGCGAAGACGCTGACCGTCGGGACGCGCTTGGCGGTATCGCGAACGGCGGCGACGCGGTCGCGCAGCGTGGCCGTCAGCGCGGTGGCCTGCTCGGAGCGGTCCAGCAGCTTCCCGACGACCTCGATCTGTCCGAGCACCTCCTCGAAGGTGTTCGGGTCGAGGGAGATCACCTTCGCGTCCGGCAGGCCGATCCTGTCGAGCGCCTCCTTGACCTGACCGGCGGGCACCGCACACACGCGGCAGAGGTCCTGCGTGAGGATCACCTCGGGCTGCTCGCGTCGGAGCAGGTCGGTATCCAGGACGTAGAGCGCGCCCTCCTGCCCGACGCTCGCCCGGACGGCGTCGTCGATCTCGCGCGGGGTCTGGATGCGCCCCTGGGGGAGTGCGCTGCGCGAGATCACCGGCTTCGTGACAGCGTCCGCCGGGTAGTCGCACTCGTCCGTCACGCCGACGAGATCGTCGCCGAGGCCGAGCGCGTAGACGATCTCGGTCGCCGACGGCAGCAAGGACGCGATCTTCATCGTGGCAAGTCTCGCAGGAGGTCCGGCGACTGCAACCGGTCGACCAGGTCGGTGAGCGCGCGACCGGCCGTCGCGCCGTCGAGCACCCGATGGTCGAACGTGAGCGACATCGTCGCCGCCGGTCGCGCCACCACGGCGCCGTCCACCACGAGGGCGCGTGGCTGGATCACGCCGAAGGCGAGCGTCACCGCGCAGCCCGGCGTCAACAGCGGGGTGCCCGCTTCGGAGCCGTAGGAGCCGGTGTTGCTGAAGCCGATCGTCGCGGTCGGCCGGATGTCCTCCAACCCGAGCGTCCCGTCGCGAGCTGCGCCCGCGAGCCGGGCGATCTCCGCCTTGAGGTCGGCGATCCCGCGCGCGCCGGCGTCCTGGAGGACCGGGATCATCAGCCCGCGCTCGGTGTCGGTCGCGATCGCGACGTTGATCGTGGTCCGGAGCTCAAGGTGGTCGTCGGCCCATCGCGCATTCAGCAGCGGATGCTCGGGGATCGTGCGGCAGAGCGCCGCGAGCGCGACCGGCAGCGGCGAGACCCCGAGCTCTTCCCGGAACGCCTGGAGTTCCGTGCAGTCGACCGTACGGAACGTCGTGACCTGCGGGATCGCGGCGACCTCCGTGAGGGTCGCCGCGATCTGTCGCCGGACGTGGTCCAGGTGGATCGTCGTTGCGTCGGTCGCGTCAACGTCGGGCAAGGCTGCCGCGCGGCGAACATCCTGGTCCGTCACCCGTCCGTCGGGTCCGGTCCCTCGCACGGTCTCGATGTCGATGTTCAGGTCTTTGGCCAACTTCCGAACGGGTGGAGTTGCGGTCGCCGTCGCTTTGTCTTTCCCACCGCTGCGCTCAGCTGAGGGAAAGGAAGATCGAGCAACATCGACGGAAGGAGACGGCGTTGATGGTGGGATAGGAACGTCATCTCCAGGGACTTCGAACGTCACGAGCGTCGCACCCACCGGAAGGTCCTGGCCTTCCTCGCCGTGCAGCAAGATCACCCGACCAGCGAATGGCGACGGGATCTCGACGACGGCCTTCGCCGTCTCTACCTCGACCAACGGCTGGTTCAGCGTCACTTCGTCGCCGGCGGCGACCAGCCACGCCACGATCCTGCCCTCTTCGAGGCCCTCGCCCAGGTCCGGCAACGCGAACACGCGCTCGGCCATCAGTAGCTGCTCACCGCCCGCACGGCCTCGACGATCCGCTCGACGCTCGGCAGGTAGTGCTGCTCCAGCGACGCCGGCGGGTACGGCACGTCCCAGCCGGTCACGCGCGCGACCGGCGCCTGGAGGTGATCGAACGCCAGCTCCATCATGCGCGCCACGACCTCGGCTCCGACGCCGAGCGATCGCGGCGCTTCATGCACCACGACGATCCGGCCGGTTTCCCGCGCGCAGCGCGCGAGCAGCTCGTCGTCCAGCGGCGACAGCGATCGAAGGTCGACGACGCGCGCGTGGATGCCGTCGGCGTCGGCCAGCATCGCGGCGGCGTCGAGCGCGCGGCTGACCATCGCGCCGTACGCCACGATCGTGGCGTCGTCCCCACTGCGGACGACCCGGCCCTCGCCGATCCCGGGACCGTCGGCCGACAGCTCGCCGGTCTCCTTCGACCAGTAGCGCGCTTTCGGCTCCAGCACGACGACCGGGTCGGGGTCGGCGATCGCGAGGCGCAGCAGCCGGTAGGCATCGAGCGAGCTCGAGGGCACGACGACCTTGAGCCCCGCCGTGTGCGCGTAGTACGACTCCGGGCTCTCGCCGTGGTGCTCCTTGCCCTTGATGCCGCCGAACGCCGGGATCCGGATCGTGATCGGCATGTCGACGCGGCCGCGTGTGCGGTTCCGCATCTTCGCGACGTGGTCGACGACCTGCTCGAACGCGGGGTACGAGAACGCGTCGAACTGGAGCTCGACGACCGGCCGCCAGCCCGCGAAGCACAGCCCGACCGCGGCGCCCGTGATCCCGGCCTCGCTGATCGGCGTGTCGAACACCCGGGCGGGACCGTGCGCGGCCTGGAGGCCGTCGGTCACGCGGAACACGCCGCCGCTGCGCCCGACGTCCTCGCCGAAGACCAGGACGCGCGGGTCCTCGACGAGCGCGTCGCCCAGCGCCCGGTTCAGCGCACCGGACATCGTCCACTCGTTCATCCGAGCGCCTCGTCGCGCATGCGGTTCCAGCCCGCTGGCGGCTCCGCGTAGACCCAGTCGAACATCCAGGCCTCCGGTGGCGGCGGCGTCGCGATCACGCCGGCCCGGACCTGCATCGCGAACGCCTCGGCCTCTTCCTCACAGGTCGCAGCGAACGCCGCGTCCGCCGCGCCGCTCGCGAGCAGCCACTCCCGGTAGCGCGCGATCGGGTCGCCGGCGCGGGCCCGCTCGACCTCGTCGCCGGCGCGGTACCGGGCGGGATCGTCGGCGGTGGAGTGCGCGCCGATCCGGTACGTCATCGCCTCGATCAGCGTCGGGCCGTCGCCGGCCCGGGCGCGTGCGAGCGCCGCCGCCGTCGCCTCCCGGACCGCGAGGACGTCGTTGCCGTCGACGCGCACGCCGGGGAAGCCGTAGCCCTCGGCGCGGCGCCAGATCTCGCCGGCCGTCTGCTGCGCGGTCGGCATGCTGATCGCCCACCCGTTGTTCTGGCAGAACAGCACGAGCGGGAGCCGCCAGACGCCGGCGAGGTTCGCGGCCTCGTGGAAATCGCCCTCGCTGGTGGCGCCGTCGCCGAAGTACACGAGCGTCACGGCGTCGGTCCCGTCCAGCTTCTGTCCAAGCGCGTAGCCGGCGGCATGCGGGATCTGCGTCGCGATCGGGATGTTGATCGGCCCGAAGCGCGTGGCGCGCGGATCGTACGGGCCGCCGTGCCACGTGCCGCGGTGGTACTGGAGGTACTGGACGGCGTCCACACCTCGCACGATCGCGGCCGCCAGCTCGCGGAACGTCGGCCAGACGAAGTCGTTGGCGGCCAGGGCCGTCGCGCTCCCGACCTGCGCCGCCTCCTGGCCTTCGAAGCCGGGGTAGACCGTCAGCTCTCCCTGGCGCTGCAGCGCGATGCACTCCCGGTCGAGCCGCCTCGCCACGATCATCCACCGCAGCAGCCCGCGGAGCTCCTCCGGGCTCAGGGCGGCGGCGCCGCCGCCGGGGAGGGCGCGTTCGGTCGCATCGCCGATCTCGGTCGCATCGGACACGCCTGAAGCTCCTTCCGGGGGATGCCGAGAGGATAGGGGAACCTCACGTCGATAGACTCGGGAGTCGCGATGGTGCCGTCGGCCTACCTCCGGGTGTTCCAGCCGC
>DATIWE010000037.1:0-80926 GCA_035519495.1 Actinomycetota bacterium | reverse complement strand
AGGCCTCGGGGGTCTGTTCAGCGAGCGCTCCGGCATCGTGAACATCGGCCTCGAGGGCATGATGATCATCGGCACCGTCACCGGCTCGTGGGGCGCGCACCACTTCACGCTGCCGCCGCCGGATGGGCTCGGGTGGGGGCTGCCCTGGGGTCCCATCATGGGCCTGTTGATCGGGATGCTGGCCGGGGCGATCTTCGCGTCGATCCACGCGCTCGTGACCGTGACCTTCCGCGTCGACCAGATCGTGTCCGGCGTCGTGATCAACCTGGTGGCGATCGGCATCGCGCGGTTCCTGTCCACGATCTTCTTCGGACAGGCGACGCAATCCGATCCTGGCCAGCCGCATCTCAACCCGATCAACATCCCGCTGCTGTCGAGGATCCCCTGGGGGTTCGGACGAGCGTTCCAACAGCTCTCGCCGATGGTCGTCGTTGCGGCGCTGCTGGTCGTACCCGTGTGGTATGCCCTGTACCGGACCCGGTGGGGCTTGCGGCTGCGATCGTGCGGAGAGAACCCGGAGGCCGCCCGGTCGCTGGGCGTTCGGGTGGCGCCGCTGCGCTACGAGGGCGTGCTGCTCTCCGGCGCGCTCGCGGGACTCGCCGGCGCCTACCTCTCGGTCGAGGTGACGAACAGCTGGGGCGAGGGGCAAACGCAGGGGCTCGGGTTCATCGCGCTCGCGGCGTTGATCCTGTCGAACTGGGACCCGATCCGGCTCATGCTCGCCGCGTTCATCTTCGGCTTCGCGCAGGCGATCCCGCTCCGCTTGATGGACGCGCCCGGGCTCCGGCTGATCCCCGATCCGTTCGTGCGGATGACGCCGTACGTCGTGACGATCGTGGTGCTCGCGGGGTTCGTCGGGAAGGTCCGCCCGCCGGCCGCGGCCGGGAGGGCCTACGAGGGCGGCACCACCTAGCGACCGAGCGATCTAGCGATCGGGCTCGACCGTGCCGTGCAGCCGATCGCCGAAATCGCCGAGCCCGGGCAGGATGAAGCCGCTGTCGTCCAGCTGCCGGTCGAGCGCGCCGGCGATCACCGGCACGTCCGGATGATCCTGCGCGAGCCTCGCGACCCCCTCGGGGGCGGCCACCACGCACACGAACGAGATCGACCGCGGTTCGGCGTGCGCCTTCACGTGGGCGAGGGCGGCGCTGCCGCTCCCTCCGGTCGCGAGCATCGGGTCGAGGACGAGGGCGCGGCGGCCCTGCATCGGCGGCAGTTTCGCGTAGTAGTCGCGCGGCTGGAGCGTGACCTCGTCGCGTTCCATCCCGAGGTAGCCCACGACGGTGTCCGGGTAGAGGTCGGTCGTCGCGTCGAGGAGACCGAGACCGGCGCGCAGGACCGGGATCGCGACGATCGGCTCGGCGAGCACCCGGGCGCGCACGGTCTCCAGGGGCGTGTCGACCTCGACGTCGCGTGTGGCGAGGTCGCGCGTGGCCTCGATGACGAGGAGCCAGCCCAGGCGGCGCGTCAGCGTGCGGAACCGGTCCGGCGGCGTCGTCCGGTCGCGGAGCCCTGCCAGGAGGTCGTGGGCGAGGGGATGATCGAGGACGGTCGGCGCCATGGGGTCGGCCATGGCGTCGGATGGTAGTGGGCGGGCCCGGTCGCTTGCCAGGTGCGGCCGGCGTCTGCCACCATGCCGCCGACATGCAGCGCGCGTATCGCTCCTGGTATCTCTTCGTCGGGCCCAGCCCGGCGTAGTCGCCAGCAGCCACCAGCAGCCAGCGACCCCGGGCCGGACGACCCGGGGTTTCGGTTTCCCGGGCCGTACGATCGGGCCGACCGAGGAGGTTCGACCACATGGTCGTCGTCATGACGGCGGACGCCACCGACACCGATATCGAGGCGGTCGCAGACCGCGTCCGCGCACACGGCGGCGAGGCGTTCGTTTCTCGCGGCACGGTCCACACGATCATCGGGCTGGTCGGGGACACCGAGCGGTTCAAGTCGATCGAGTGGAACCAGATGCAGGGCGTCGATCACGTGATCCAGATCGGCAAGCCCTACAAGATGGTCTCGCGCGACCTGCATCCGGAGACGACGGTGGTCAAGGTGGGCACCGTGCCGGTCGGTCGCGACACGTTCACGCTGATCGCGGGCCCGTGCGCGGTGGAGGACTCCGAGCAGACGATGCTGGCGGTGCGGGCGGCGAAGGACGCCGGCGCCGCGATCCTCCGCGGCGACGTCTTCAAGCCGCGCACCTCGCCGTACTCGTTCCAGGGGCTCGGCGAGGAGGGGATCGAGATCCTGGAGGAGGTCCGGCGCACGTTCGGCCTGCCGTTCGTCGTTGAGGTCACCGACGTCTCCCAGGTGGCGCACGTCGCCGAGGTCGCGGACTGCATCCGCGTCGGAACCCGGAACGCGCAGAACTTCGAGCTGCTGCGCGAGGTCGGCCTCGCGAACAAGCCGGTGATGCTCAAACGCGGGCTGGCGATGACGGTCGAGGAGTGGCTGCAGGCCGCCGAGTACGTCGCGCAGCGAGGCAACTCGGAGATCATCCTGTGCGAACGCGGCATCCGCACGTTCGAGCCCTCGACCCGCAACACGCTCGACCTCGCCGGGATGGCCGTGGCGCAACACGAGTCGCACCTGCCGGTGATCGTCGACCCGTCGCATGCGGTGGGGAAGCGGCACCTGGTCGCCGCGATGGCGCGGGCGGCGGTGGCGGCGGGCGCCGACGCCGTGATGGTCGACGTGCACCCCGATCCCGAACAGGCCCTCGTGGACGGTGCGCAGGCGCTGACGCCGGCCGAGGTCATCGAGCTCGGAGGGCAGCTGGCCGCGATCGCCGAGGCGATCGGCCGGGCGATGAACCGCTAGTTACACGACCGCCGGGACGTTCGGCGTCAGCTCGAGGATGTCGGCCGAGCCGCGCCATCGCGCGAGCGAATCGGCCGGCGGGCCGACCCGGGACTTCCGCTTGTCGACGAGCGCGGCGGCCATCGCCTCCCATTCGGCACCTTCCAGGAGCCGGGGCGCCGCCGTGAACTCGTCCAGGGACGTGTCGCGCCCCTTCCGCCGCGTCGTGACGATGAACTCCCTCGCGCGGCCGATGCCGGGGACCGTCTGCTCCTGCGGGCCCGGCTCGCGCTGCGAGAGCACGTAGATCTTGCCGTCCTTGTACACGAACCACGCCGGGATCTGCTGCCGCCGGCCGCCGACGTCCGCCCCCACCCAGATCACGTCCGAGCGCTTCAGCCCGTCCTCGATCTCCTTCGGCAGCTTCAACGGGGCGGCTTGCACGTAGACCGGCAGCTCGATTTCCCCGACGACCTGTCCGTCCAGGATGAACGACGCGACGTAGGTCCCCGTCTCGTCGAAGACGCCGTTCGTCACCAGGTCGATCTCGGTGGTGAGGTCGAACATGCCGTTCATCCGGCGGGGCTCGGGCCCCCACCGCCACACCATCCGGCCGGACGGCCCGTACATCCGAACCTCTTCCTCGACGATCCCGACGCCGACCTTCCAGGCGCGGTAGAGCACGAACGGCAGGGCCGGGCCGGGTTGGCCGGTCAGGTAGACGCCGTCGGAGGCCATGTCCCCCTGGGTCTGCCAGACGCGTTCGTCGACGATCGCCGCCGCGACGAGCTCCCCGATGGTCTCCACCCGCGAGAGGATAGCGGCTCAGGTACCCTCTCCGGCCGAGTCGCCGACCGCAAGGAGTGACGCCCGTGCGACGCATCGCCGCCGCGCTGCTCATCATCGTGATGGCGGCCCTCGTGCCAGCCGCGGGGGCCCCGCAGGTCGCGGCCTCGAGCGCGGCTGCGGCGGCGACGCTCCAACTCGTCCGGTGCCCCCACGTGCCGCATGCTCGCTGCGGCACGCTCCGGGTCCCGCTCGATCGGACGCATCCGGCCCGTCGCTCGATCGGCATCCGCGTGGAGCTGCATCCACGGCGGAACCGAACGCTGCCGCTGCTCGGCACGATCGTCGCCGTACAGGGCGGTCCCGGCTACGCGACCCGCCAGTACCGCGACAGTTACCTCGACCTGTTCCGCCCGCTGCTCGGTCGGTACCAGCTCCTGCTGGTGGACAACCGGGGGACCGGTGACTCGGGCGCGATCGACTGCCCGAAGCTCCAGTCCTACCGCGGGAACTACGTCCAGAACGCCGGCGCCTGCGGACGGCAGCTCGGCGCGACCGCGGTGGACTACGGCACGGCGGACGCTGCCGACGATCTGGCCGACGTGGTCACGGCGCTCGGCATCGACCGGATCGATCTCTACGGCGATTCGTACGGGACGTTCTTCGGCCAGGTGTTCGCGGTGCGGCACCCCGATCTGCTCCGCTCGCTCATGCTGGACAGCGCCTACCCGGTCGTCGGCCCGGATCCCTGGTACCGGGACACGAACCGGGCGCTGCGGGCCGCGTTCCGCCGAGCGTGCCGTCGCGATCCGGGCTGCGCCGGTGTCCCGGGTGGGCCGATCCGGCGGATGCGCCGGCTGGCGGCTGCCCTGCAGCGGCACCCGATCGTCGGGACAGCTTTAAACGCCGACGGGGTCCTTCGGCACGTCACGGTCGACGTGGGCGCGCTGATCACGTTCGCGACGGCCGCCGCAAGCAGCCTCGACCTGTACCGGGAGCTGGACCCCGCGATCCGCGCCTATCTCGGACCGGCCCACGACACCCACCCGTTGCTCCGGCTGGCGGCCGAGAACCTGTACTTCTCCGGCGCCGGCGACCCGCACGCGTTCTCGGAGGGCCTCTACCTGGCGACGAACTGCAACGACACCACGTTGCCGTTCGACCGGAACGCGACGGTGCCCGTGCGTCGTCGTCAGTACGCGGCGGGGATCCGCCGGCTGCGGCGCACCGACCCGGCGGCATTCGCACCGTTCACGATCGCCCAGTGGCTCTCCGCACCGTTGTCCGGCGTTCAGCCCTACGACTCCTGCATCCTGTGGCCTCGTCCGTCGCGCGCGAACCCGCCGTTGCCGCCCCATCCCGTGTACCCGTCGGTCCCCGTGCTCGTCCTGTCGGGCGACCTCGACTCGTTGACCTCACCGGAGGGGGCACGGGATGTCGCGTCGGAGTTCCCGGACGCCACGTTCGTCGACGTCCGGAACATGAACCACATCGCCGCGCTGGACGACCACGGGCGGTGCGCGTCGACGATCGTCGTCCGCTTCGTTCGGACGCTCAACGCCGGCGACACGTCCTGCGCACGGCGGTACAACGAGGTCCGGGTCGTCGACCGGTTCCCGATGACGGCCGCCGGCCTCGGCCGGATGGGCCCGGGCCGTCGCGCCGCGGTGGTCGCGGCGAACGCCGTGGCCGACGTGATCGCCCGGTGGTGGGAGATGTACGGCTACCACGGCGTCGGCCTGCGCGGTGGCCGGTTCGACACGGCGGGCTGGGTCGCCGTCTGGTTCGGTCTGCACGACATCCGATGGGTGCGCGATGCGGGCGTCAGCGGCACCGTCCATTGGGACCTCGCCGACGGCCTGATCAGCGCGTCGGTCGGGGTGCGCGGCCCGGGCGTCGACGCCGGGCATCTGCGCCTCGCGTGGAACGACTGGCATCCGCGCGCCGTCGCCACCGCGCGCGGCACGATCGGCGGTCGCGCCGTGTTCGTGTCGTTCCCGGCCCCCTGAGGGTCGCTCAGACGGTGCGAGCGAGCCACAGGCGCGGCTCGTCCAGTTCCGGCAGGGACGGCAGCGCCTCGGCCGAATCCCACATCCGGGCGAGCGTCGTCTCATCGGTCAGCTCGACCACCGTGTCGCAGAAGGCGCGCCCGGTCCGGTACTGATCCCGCTTCATCTCGACGCCGAGCAGCCGTTCGAAGACCGGGTCGGCGCGTTCGTCCTCCCGGTGCCGGCGCATCGCCTCGTCGATCTGTGGATACGTCGAGAGCAGATGCGCGCCGACCCCGTGCATCACGTGATCGCCGTAGCCCTCCGCCGCCGCCATGAACGCCTGGATCCGCCCGAGCTTCAGGCGCTGCTCGTCGTCGAGCACGGCGCCGAACATCCCGTCGTCCTCGTCGCCCGACAGCGCCCGCTGGAAGGACTCAGGATCCGAGGGGTCGATCGTCGCCAGCCGCTCCTGGATCCGGTCGACGTCGATCGTCATCGTCGAGAGGAAGTCGTCGACGAGCCCGGCGAACCGTGGGCGCGCCCACGGCCGAGCGAACTCGAAGCGGTGGGTCACCTCGTGCAGCGCGACGTACGTCCGGAACTCGGTCGGATCGAGGGCCCAGTCACGCTCGAACGCGGCGAGGTTCGGCACGACGAACAGCAACGCGCCACCGTCCTCGTCGCGCGGCACCGCGACGTCGTACTGCCCGAGCACCCGCTGGGCGAGGAACCCGAGGACCTGTCCGACCTGCGTCCCCTGGAGCAGGGGACCGAGCTGCGTCATCAGACCGCCCATGGGTCCCATCTCCGCCGGCATCCCTTCGGCCATCGCCCGGCCGAGCGCCTCGCCCATCCGAGCCGCCGCGGGCTCGAGCAGGCCGCGGAGCCCGTCGACGTTCGCGAGCACCCATCCCGCGCGACGGACCGGGCGGACCTCGACGACGTCGGTCGGCGCCGCGAGGCCGGTGGATCCCGCGACCTGGAGCTCGGCGACCCGGACGGCCTGCGCCAGCGACTCGCGATCCTCGTCGGAGGGATCGGGATCGGCACCGGCCTCGACGGCGGTGGCGACCGCCACCTGCCGCGCCAGCTCCCAGTTGACCGGTCCGGACGAGGACGCCATCACGCGCTGGAGCTCCTGGAACAACGGCGCGTCGCGGAGCGCGTCGGGGTCCATGCCGAACGGGAAGCCAGGATCGCTCATCCGGCCAGCCTACGACGTCCTCGCGCTACGATGGCCGCCGTGTCGCCCGACCGCACGCTCGTCCGCGTGACCCCGGAGCCGCTCGTCGTCGACGAAGCGTTGTCGTACGTCGACGATCCCGCCGCCGGAGGCACCTGCATGTTCATCGGCACCGTTCGCGACGCCGGGCCGGACGGAGAGGTCGTCACGGGACTCACGTATGAGGCCTGGGAGGAGCTCGCGGTCGAGCGGCTCGAGGAGCTCGCCGCTCGCATGCTCGAGCGGTGGCCCGTCGGCCGGGTCGCGCTGCTGCACCGCGTCGGGGATCTGCAGGTCGGGGAGGCCAGCGTCGTGGTCGCGGTCTCCAGCGCGCACCGAGCCGAGGCGTTCGAAGCCTGCCGCTTCGGCATCGAGGAGCTGAAGCACGACGTGCCCATCTGGAAGCGGGAGTCCTTCGAGACGGGCGAGGCCCGGTGGGTGATGGGGGCCTAGTGGGGCGAGACCTGGCGATCGATCTGGGCACCGCGAACACGGTCGTGTACCGGGAGGGCGACGGCATCGTGTTCGCGCAGCCGACCGTGGTCGCGCTCCGCGTGTCGACCGGCGACGTGATCGCGATCGGCGACGACGTCGCGCGGGTTCGCGGCGGCGACTCGGGCAACGTGATCGCCATGCGGCCGCTCCGAACCGGGGCGATCACGGAGTTCGAGGTGACGCAGCGGTTCCTCGCCGGCGTCCTGCGGAAGACCGCGCCGGGCCGCTACCCGAAGCCGCGTGTGCTGGTCTGCATCCCGTCGGCCAGCTCGCCGGTCGAGCGTCGCGCGCTCGAGGAGGCGATCGACGACAGCGGTGGCAAGCAGGTCACGCTCGTCGAGGAGACGCTCGCCGCCGCGATCGGCGCCGGCCTGCCGATCCACGAGCCGGTCGGCCACCTGATCGTGGACATCGGCGGCGCCCGGTCGGAGATGGCCGTCGTGTCGATGGGCGGCGTCGTCTCGGGCGGCGGGGTCCGGGTCGGCGGGTTCGACCTGGACGCGGGGATCCAGGAGCACATCCGCTCCGCGTACGGCGTCGCGATCGGCGAGACCTCCGCGGAGGAGTTGAAGCTCGCACTCGGCTCGGCGTTCCCGTCGGCCAGCGGCCGTGCCGCTCTCGTCGTCGGACGCGAGCTGGCCACCGGCAACACCGTCGAGGTCAAGCTCGACGAGGACGAGTTGCGCCACGCGATGTCCGAGCCGATCGGACGCATGATCGACGCCGCTCGGCGTACGCTCGCCCACGCTCCGCCGGAGCTGACGCACGACATCGTGGAGACCGGGATGTTCCTGACCGGCGGCGGCAGCCTGTTGAAGGGCCTCGACCTGCTCCTCGCGCAGGAGTGCGAGGTGCCCGTGCACATCGCGGAGCGCCCGCTCGAGACGGTCGCGCTCGGCGCGGGGCGCATGCTCGAGCACCTCGAGGAGTACCGCTCCGCGTTCCAGCTCGTCCGGCCGGGAGGCCGCCGGTGAGGGGAGGGAGCCGATGACGTTCTCGATCGTGGCGTTCGATCCGGCGAACGGCGATCTCGGCGTCGCGGTGGCCTCGAAGTTCCCGTGCGTCGGCGCCGTGGTGCCGTGGGCGAAGGCGGGCGTCGGAGCGGTCGCGACGCAGGCCTGGGCGAACACGGCCTTCGGCCCGGACGGGCTGGGGCTCATGGCCGGGGGCATGCCCGCCGCCGAGGCGCTCGACGCGGTCCTGGAGGGCGACGACGGACGCGACGAGCGCCAGGCCGGGTTCGTCGACGGGCGGGGCGGCGCCGCGACGTTCACCGGATCGGGGTGCGTGCACTGGGCCGGCGGGGTCACCGACGGAACCGTCGCGGCGCAGGGGAACATCCTCGCGGGGGAGGCGGTCGTGCAGGAGCTGGTCCGCGCGTTCGCCGCTGCGGAGGGCGAACTGTCGGATCGGCTGATGGCGGCGCTGCGTGCTGGCGATGCCGCCGGCGGTGACCGACGGGGCAAGCAGTCGGCCGCGATGCTGGTCGTCCGCGAGGGGGGCGGCTACGAGGGTCGCAACGACCGCTACATCGATCTTCGGGTCGACGACCATCCGGACGCGCCGTCGGAGCTCGCGCGGCTGTTCGGCGTGTGGGACGACACGATGCTGATCCGCAACGACCCGCTCCTGGATCCCACGCCGGATCTGGTCGCCGAGGTGCAGCGCCGGCTCGCGGGGGTCGGCCGCTACGACGGCGAGGTGAGCGGCGCGTACGACGCTCGGACGCGGGCGGCCCTGGAGGACTGGGCCGGCTGGTACAACCTCGAAGGCCGTCTCCGCGAGGACGACCGTCTGTCCCAGCATCTCCTGCGCGAACTGCGGGACGTCACGCCCGAGATCTCGTAGCCCGGCTCAGCCGGTGAAGCGGTGCACCAGCTTCCCCACGACCGCGAACGCGAGGTACGTGGATGCCGCCAGGGTGACGGCGCCCACGATCACGGCGATGACCAGGCCGAGCGCGCTCGTGAGCCTCGACTCCCAGTCCGTCGAGGCCGCGACGACCGGCACGTAGGGCCCGACGAGACCGGGGTCGGCAACGCCGCCGCCCGCCGGATCCTGTTCCGCCGGGGCGCTCGGTGGGCCGACCGGCGGCTGCCGCAGGGTGAACACGTAGACCCCCGCGCCCACGGCGGCGGCGACCACCAGCACCAGCAGGTACGCCATCGCGCCGAGCCTACCGCTCCCCGGGCGCCTGTTCGAGGAACCCGGACGAGGTCCGCGGCGAAGCACCCGTAGCATGGGTGCCCCGATGCGCCATCCGTTCCGCACCGCCGCCTTCGTGCTCGTCGTCGTGGGGCTCCTGGCCGCAGCCTGGGTGCGCATCCCCTACTACGCGCTCGGCCCCGGCCCCGCGCAATCGGTAACCCCGCTGATCGACTATGCGAACGACGAGCCTCGCTACGAGCCCACCGGGCAGCTCGTGATGACGACCGTCCGGTACTACCAGCTCTCACCCCTCACGGCGCTCTGGGCGTGGGTGGATCCGGACCTGAGCGTGATCCCGAGGTCCGACCTGTTCGAGCCGGGCGTGCCCGAGGACGTCCAGAACCAGCGCTCGATCTCTCAGATGGACCAGAGCAAGATCGATGCCACCGCCTTGGTGTTGAAGGAGCTCGACGGCTATCCGAAGGAGCACGGTCGGGGCGCCCTCGTGGAGTCGACCGTCCCGGACTGCCCGGCGGACGGCCAGCTCTTCCCCGGGGACGTGATCGTCGCGATCGACGGCAGGCCGGTCGGCAGCGTGCGGGACGCCTCGAAGGCGATCCAGGCCGCGAGGCCCGGCCAGGCGCTGGACTTCCGCGTCAACGTCGACGGCACGATCGAGCACGCTCGGTTCACGCGTAGGCGCTGCGTAGCGAACGACCCGCGGCGCCTCGTCGGGGTGAGCCTGCTGAACCCGTTCCCGTTCGAGGTCTCGATCGCGAGCGCCAAGGTCGGCGGGCCCTCCGCCGGTCTGATGTGGGCCCTCGGGCTCTACGAGCTGATGACGCCCGGCGATCTGACCGCCGGACGAAGGATCGCCGGCACCGGGACGATCGATCCGCGCACGGGCGCCGTCGGGCCGATCGGCGGGATCCGCGACAAGGTGATCGCCGCCGAGAAGGCCGGGGCGACCGTGTTCCTGGCGCCGGCGGACAACATGGCCGAGCTCCAGAAGGTGGATACCGGGGGCATGCGGGTGTTCTCGGTGTCGAGCTTCGATGACGCCCTCAAGGACCTGGGGGCCGACGGAACGAGCGCGTGAAGTAGGCTGGAGCGCGGGGCATCCCGCCCCGCCCGCGTCCGCGAGGAGCACCCGTACCCGATGTCGACGATCCGCCTCCCGTCCCGGTCTCGGCGCTGGCCGCTGATCGTGATCGGCGTGCTGGTGCTGCTGGCCATCCTGTTCACGGCGCTCTCCGGCGCCGTGGTGGACCTGCTCTGGTACCGCGAGATCGGGCAGAGCAGCGTCTTCTGGACGACGATCCGCACGAGGTTCCTGCTCGGGCTGGTCTTCGGCCTGCTGTTCTTCGGGTTGCTCTACGCGAACCTCATCATCGCCCGGCGGATCCGGCCGACCACCAGGATCATGACGCCGGACCAGGAGGTGCTGGCCCGGGTGCGCGATGCGTCCGATCCGTACCTGCGCTGGTTGATGCCGGTCGGCGCCGCGCTCATCGCCCTGCTGGTAGGGATCGGTGTTTCGGGCGAGTGGAAGACCTTCCTGCTGTGGCGCGGTGGCTCGGGCATCACGTTCGGGAACCCCGATCCGCTGTTCCATCGCGATCCCTCCTTCTACATCTTCACGATGCCGTGGCTCCGGTTCCTCCAGGGCTGGCTGTTCTCCTCCCTGGTCGGCGTCACGATCATCGTTGGCGTCGCGCACCTGCTGTGGGGCGGGATCCGGCCGCAGGCCCCGATGTTCGCCGACAAGGTGACCCCGGCCGCTCGCGCCCACCTCTCGGTACTGCTGGGCCTGATCATGCTCGTGAAGGCGTGGGGGTACTGGCTCGGCCGATACGACCTGCTGACCTCGACGCGCGGCGTCGTGGAGGGCGCGTCGTACACCGACGTGAAGGCGCAACTGCCGGCCCTCACGTTCCTGACGATCGTGGCGGTGATCTGCGCGATCCTGTTCTTCCTCAACATCCGCCTGCGGCAGTGGAGCCTGCCGGTGATCGCCGTCGGGCTGCTGCTGTTGGTTTCGGTCCTGCTTGGTACCGCGTATCCCGCGTTCGTGCAGCAGTTCCGCGTGGAGCCGAACGAGCAGAACTACGAGTCGCCCTACATCACGGACAACATCAATGCGACGAACATTGCCTTCGCGTTGAACACGATCCAGGCGCAGCAGCACCCGGTCACGGGCCCGCTCACGGCCCAGCAGATCCAGGACAACAGCGGGACCGTCTCGAACATCCGGGTGTGGCGCGGCGTGCCGATCCTGGAGGAGAACTTCCAGTCGCTGCAGCGCCAGCGGCAGTACTACAACTTCGACGACGTCGACGTCGATCGCTACAACATCGAGGGCCAGGAGCGGGTGTTGATGGTCTCGCCCCGCGAGATCGACCAGGCGGGGCTGGCGCCGGCCGCCCAGACATGGCCCAACCAGCACCTCACGTACACGCACGGCTACGGGGCCGTGGCCGCGCAGGTGAACA
Organism: Actinomycetota bacterium; assembly: GCA_035519495.1. Classification (GTDB taxonomy): domain Bacteria; phylum Actinomycetota; class UBA4738; order UBA4738; family HRBIN12; genus AC-51. Next base: position 68,996 of record DATIWE010000037.1, on the reverse strand, counting down.
CGGCGACATCCCAGGGGCAGCCGGTGTTCCGGCTCCAGGACCTGCCGCCGGTCACGGACGATCCCGCCCTGCAGATGAAGCAGCCCGAGATCTACTACGGCGAGAGCAACGACGTGCCGTTCGTCGTCACGAACACGAACATCACCGAGGACAACCCGCAGGGCGGCTCGACCGCGCCGTACGCCGGCAAGGGCGGGATCCAGCTGTCGAACTTCATCCGGCGCGCGATGTTCGCCTGGAAGTACCGCGACTACAACCTGCTGGTTTCGAGCAGCATCACGTCGAAGAGCAAGATCCTGATCAACCGCGACATCCAGACGCGGATCCGCAAGCCCGTCCCGTTCCTGGGCTTCGACAGCGACCCGTACTTCGCGATCATCGATGGGCAGCCGGAATGGATCTGGGACGCGTACACGTACACCGACCAGTACCCCTACTCGCAGGCGGTCGACGTCGGCGATGCCACCGGCGGCCTGCTCCAGGGCAACGTCAACTACCTGCGGAACTCCGTGAAGGCCGTCATGAACGCCTACGACGGCACGATCACGTACTACGCGTACCTCACCGGTGACCGGGCCGACCCGATCGTCCAGGCCTGGTCGAACGCCTTCCCGGGCCTGTTCACCGACATCACCCAGGCGCCGCCGGACATCCAGGCGCACTTCCGCTACCCCGAGAACCTCTTCCAGGTGCAGGCGTTCCAGTACACGAACTACCACGTGACCAGCGCGTCGGCCTTCTACCAGAAGAGCGACTTCTGGGCCCTTCCCGACGATCCGACCGTGCCCGCGACGGATGCCTCCGTCCCGATGCGACCGTACTACCAACTGATCCGGCTCCCGGGACAGGACACCGAGGCCTTCCAGCTCGTGATCCCGTTCGTGCCGGCCGACCGGCAGAACATGGTCGCCTGGATGGCCGCCTCGTCCGACCCGGCGGACTACGGCAAGCTGACGGTGTTCCGCTTACCCGAGGGCCGCAACATCGAGGGCCCGACGCAGGTGATGTCGCGGATCAACCAGGACCCGACGTTCTCGGCGCAACGGACGCTGCTCGGTCAGGGCGGGTCGACGGTGCAGTTCGGCGACTTCCTCGTCATCCCGATCGACGATTCGTTCCTGTACGCCGTGCCCGTCTACGTCCGCGCGGTGCAGGAGGCCGCCGTGCCGGAGCTCAAGCAGGTGATCATCGTGAACGGCAGCCAGGGCCAGGTCTCGCTCGGGAAGGACCTCGATTCGGCGCTCCGCGAAGCCGTCACCGGCCTGCCGTCGACCGGCAACGGTGGGGGGAACCCGCCGCCCACCGGCAGCGTGTCGCAGCAGATCCAGCGGCTGCTGGGTGAGGCGCAGTCCCACTTCCAGAACGCGCAGGCGGCGCTGACCCGCGGCGACCTCGCGACCTACCAGTCGGAGATCAACGCCGCGCAGCAGGACGTCGATCAGGCCGCGAAACTGTCGGGGCAGAGCCAGACGCCGACGACGTCGCCGAGCGCCTCGCCCTCGGCGAGCGCTTCGCCGTCCGGCTGAGTCAGCCGGGCAGCCGGAACGACAGATCGGCCGAGACGCCCATCACGTCCATCTGGGCCTTCTGTAGGCGCCCCGAGTAGTCCCAGTTCATCGCCTGCCAGCGCGTGAACTGGTCGAGCACCCACACGCCCGATTGCCGGCTGCCGTTGCCGCTCTTGCCGTTGCCGCCGAACGGCAGATGGGCCTCCGCCCCGCTCGTCGAGTTGTTCACGCTGACCATGCCGGCCGAGACGCGTTCGCGGAACCGGAAGGCGTGCAGCGGATCGGTCGTGTAGATCGAGGACGAGAGCCCGTAGCCGTGGCCGTTCGCGAGCGCCATCGCTTCGTCGAACGTCTCGAACGTGGCGACGCCGACGATCGGCCCGAACGTCTCGGTTCGGTAGAGGTCGTCCTCCGCGGTGACGCCGTCGACGATCGTCGGGTGGTAGTACAGCCCGGCCTCGGCGTCGTCGCCGACGAACCCCTCGCGCGGCTGCGCACGGGTGATCCGTCCGATCGCGCTCGATCCGTGGACGGTGTGGTGGTCCCGGATCAGGCCTAACCACCCCTCGAAGCGCTCCGCGAACCGCGCGTCGATCATCGGGCCGTACAGGACGTCGGCGGTCGGATCCCCGATCGGCGCCTCGGCCACCGCCTTCGTGAAGCGGTCGACGAAGTCGTCGTGCACGTCCGTGTGCACGATCGCGGTGCCGAGCGAGGTGCAGCGCTGGCCGGCGGTCCCGAACCCGCTGAACAGCGCACCTTCCACCGCGAGGTCGAGGTCCGCGTCCGGCATCACGACGAGCGGGTTCTTGCCGCCGAGCTCGAGGCACGGCGTCTGGAGGTTGCGGCCGCACAGCTCGCCGATCCGCCGGCCGACATCGGTCGACCCGGTGAAGCCGACCTTGTCGAGCGAGCCGTCCTCGATCGCGTGCTCCAGCCCCGCGAACGTCGTCGGCCCGTCGGCGAGTACGAGCTGGAACGCCCCCTCAGCGAAGCCGGCGTGCAGGATCAGCTGCGCGAAGGACTCGGCCGTGGCGGGCGTGTACTCGGCGGGCTTCCACACGACGGCGTTCCCGCACAGGAGCGCCGGGACCAGGTACCAGGATGGGACCGCCACCGGGAAGTTGCCCGCCGTGACGATCGCGGCGACGCCGACGGGCGAGCGGAACGTGAAGAGCTGCTTGTCGGGCATCTCCGAGGGCACGGTCATGCCGTAGAGCCGTCGTCCCTCGCCGAGGAAGAACGTGCAGGTGTCGATGACCTCCTGGACCTCGCCGCGCGACTCTCGGATCGGCTTGCCGATCTCGCGGGTGATGATCCGGGCGAGCGCCTCCGCGTTGTCCTCCACCAGCCGCCCGAGCTGCTGGATCGCCCGGCCGCGCACGGGCGCGGGGACGGTGGCCCACGCAGGCTGCGCCCGCTTCGCGAGACGGCACGCCTGCACGAACGTCGCCTCATCGGCCAGGGTCGCCTCGGCGACGATCTCGTCCAGCCGGGCCGGGTTCGCGATCGTCCGTTGCGAGCCGGGGTTGCCGGGTACGAGGGCGCCGTTCAGGAGGGAGCCGATCTGCCGCGTCATGGGTCGATGGTACGCCGCGTGTCGGCCGGGAGGGCCTCACCGGGTCGGGGGACCGGGACCGGCCGAAACGGTGGTCAAGGATCGGGGCCCGCGGAGCCGATGATGCGGGTATCGGCTGATGAGGGGGAAATCATGGCTGAGGAGTTCGATCCGCTGCGGATCCTCGCGGGGCTGCGGGCGCACGGCGTCTCGTACATCCTGATCGGAGGGGTCGCGGCCGCGGCGCACGGTTCGCCGGTCGAGACCGATGACGTCGACATCTGCCTGCCGCCGGACAACGAGAACCTCGAACGCATGGGCTACGCGCTCGAGGACCTCGGCGCACGCGAGGACGGGCCGGTCGGCGAGCATCGTGTCTCGTTCATGACGGTGGCCGGCCGCCTGGACTGCTTCGAGAACCCGACGGGGTTCGCGGAGTTGGACGAGGCCGCGACGACCCTGGACCTGGGCCGCGGCGTGACCGCGCGGGTGGCCCCGCTGGAGCAGTTGATCGAGTTCAAGCGGGCCTCCGGAGATCTCCAGGGGGCGGCCCATCTGACCGCGCTTGCGACGTCGGCCCTTCAGGAAGAGCAGGAGCAGGTCGCCGTCACGAGCGAGCCGGAGAAGCCGCGCAAGACCGACCGGATCTGGAAGCTGCTGGAGGACGTGGACTCGTTCCTGACCGACCTCGACCGCGGCCAGCTACGCCGACACCGCCGGACCAACACCTGAACCAGGTCCTCAGCCCCAGAGGTCGATCTGCGGGAGGCCGGCACTCCCGAGGGTTTCGTTCAGCTCGGCGCAGTGATAGACGTCGTGGGAGAAGACCCGCTCCAGGACCCAGCCGCGGCCGTGGACGCGCTCCTCGGTGTCCCACCGCCGCCGGATCACCTCGTCGAGCATGTCGAGGGTCCAACGGTCCAGGCAGTCCTCGACGATCCGGAACGTCGAGTCCAGCGCCTCGATGAGCGCGCCCACGTCCAGCACGTGTTCGAGGTCGTCGTCGCCCGGACAGTCGTACGCGGCGTTCGTGAACGGGGTCGCCTCCGCGCCCGGCTCGCCGGCGAAGTCGCAGAGCCAGAAGACCCGCTGGCAGGCGGTGTGGCCCACGGACGCCCAGATCGGCCATCGGTCGGCCGACGGCCGGATCGCCAGCTGTTCCGCGGTCATCGTCGCGACGACCTCGCGGAGGCGCTGGTTGTAGGTCGGCCACGTCCGGAAGGCGGGTCGGATCGGCAGATCGCTCATCCCGCCACCGTACCGGCCTGCCTCGCGGCGTGACGCGGACCACCCCGTTCGCTAGGCTGCCGTTGCGGGGTGGAGCAGTCCGGTAGCTCGCTGGGCTCATAACCCAGAGGTCGTAGGTTCAAATCCTACCCCCGCGACGAAGCGGAGGCCTGCGATGCAGGGCCTCCTTCCATCCGGGTCTTGGCCAGGTCTTGGCACGACCTTTCCGAGTGGACCCACCGCGTGCGGGCCGCGTAGCATCGCCGTGGCAGCCCACGCGATCCGCACGGACGGAGGGGACCATGGCGAAGAAGGACGTGATGGACCGGCTGAAGAACGTCCCGATCTTCGCCGGGTGTTCGAAGAAGGAGCTGGAGGCGGTCGCGAACGCGGTCCGCGAGGTCCAGCACCCCCCGGGAGCGGTGATCGCGGCCGAGGGCGAACCCGGCGCGGGGCTGTTCATCATCGACCAGGGCGAGGCCGACGTGACGATCGGCGGCAAGCGGGTGAACCAGCTGAAGCCGGGGGACTTCTTCGGCGAGATGGCGCTGTTGGACGGCGGCCCGCGGACGGCCACCGTGACGGCCACCACCGACGTCGGGCTGTTCGTGCTGACGGAGTGGGTCTACCGGGGGCTCCTCGCCGAGCATGCGTCGATCGCCGTGCACACCCTGGAGACGATGGCGGCGCGGCTCCGGAGGGCCACGAAAGCCGCCACGACGTAGGCGGACATCGATGGCCGAGCCGTCTCCGGACGTGGTTCGGCTCGCCGAGGAGCGTGCGGCGGCCCGCGCTGGGAAGGACTTCGCGACCGCCGATCGACTGCGCGACCTGATCGCCGACGCGGGATGGACCGTCGCCGATGCCCCCGGCGGTTGGACGCTGGAACCGCTCGAGGCGATCGTTCCGACCGGTCCGAGCGATCCGGTTCGGGCCGGCGAGGTTGCCTCGGTGCTCGAGCTCCCGGCTTCGACGGACATCTCTTTGCACTGGGTTTGCGAGGGGTGGCCGGAGGACATCCGGCGCGCAGCGGATTCGTTCCGTGCGAACGCGGGCGGGCGCTCGATCCAGTACGTGGTCGCCGACGTGACCGGTGAGCGGGCGGACAGATGGGGCGAAGACGTCGAGGTCGTGTCGCTCGAGTCGGGCACCGGGTGGGCCGCCGCGCGGAACGCGGGGCTGCGCCGCTCCACCGGCGAGGTCATCGTCGCGCTGGACGGATCCGTCGAGGCGACGGGCGACGTGCTCGGTCCGCTCACCGACGAGCTTCGAGACGACACGGTCGGTTGCTGCGGCCCCTTCGGGATCGTCACCACCGACCTGCGGGAATTCGACGAGGCGCCCGGCCCGGGCGACTGCGACGCGATCGAGGGCTACCTGATGGCGTTCCGGCGGGCGACCCTGCTGGAGGCGGGCGCGTTCGACGAGAAGTTCCGCTGGTACCGCACCGCGGACATCGAATGGTCCTTCCGGGTGAAGGATCACGGTCGTCGCTGCGTGGTCGTGCCGGTGCCGGTGGTGAAGCACGAGCATCGGATGTGGTTCGAGACGCCACCGGAGCAGCGGGCGCGGTGGTCGAAGCGCAACTACTACCGGTTCTTGGATCGCTGGCGCGACCGGTGGGATCTGGTGCTCTCAGGCGACCCCGAGCATCGACAGCTCGACTGAGCGGACGTCAGTCGGCGGGCAGCGGCGGCGCGGGCGGGATCATCGGCGTGGGGGCCGGCGTCGGGTGCACGATCGGCGCGGGCCGTGATGCGATCGCCGCCGCGGAACGCTCTTCCAGCTCACGCTTGGCCTCGGCCGGATCCGGCACCTGCTTCGTCCCGCTGGCATAGGCCTCGAGGTCGGCGCCGTCGATCGTCTCGATCACGAGGAGCAAGGCGGACAGCGAATCGAGCAGATCGCGCTTGTCCTTCAGGATCTGGTCGGCCCGCGCGTGCGCCTCGTGCAGGAGCCGCAGGACCTCTTGATCGATCTTCTCGGCCGTCCCTGCGGACATCTTGGGGCCGCCGCCCCAGAACGCGTTCGGGTCGTCGTGGCCGAAGGACAGCGGACCGACCTCCGCGCTCATGCCGTAGTCCGCCACCATCGCGCGCGCGATCTGGGTCGCCTTCTCCAGGTCGTTCTGCGCGCCGGTCGAGATCTCGCCGAACACGATCTCCTCGGCCACGCGACCGCCCATCGCGAACGCCAGCATGTCCTTGAGCTCGGGCTCGGTGGCCAGGTACCGGTCCTCCAGCGGACGGGTCATCGTCAGGCCCAGCGCCGCCGTGCCGCGGGGGATGATCGTGATCCGGTGGATCGGGTCGAGGTTCTCGCAGAACTGTGCGACGAGCGCGTGCCCCATCTCGTGGGACGCGACCCGCGTCTTCTCCTTCGGGCTCATCACGCGGGACTTGCGCTCCAGGCCCATCGACGCGCGGTCGATGGCCTCTTCGAGCTCGTCCTCCGTGACGGCGTTCTTCTCGCGGCGGGCGGCCAGCAGCGCGGCCTCGTTCACGACGTTCTCAAGGTCGGCTCCCGTGAACCCCGGCGTGCGTGCCGCGATCGTGCGCAGGTCGACCGTGGGGTTCAGCGCGACCCCGCGCGCGTGCACGCGCAGGATCTCCTCGCGGCCCTTCAGGTCGGGCCGGTCCACCACGACCTGCCGGTCGAACCGGCCCGGCCGCACGAGTGCGGGGTCTAGGACGTCCGGACGGTTCGTGGCGGCCATGATGATGACGCCCTTCGAGGAGTCGAAGCCGTCCATCTCGACGAGCAACTGGTTCAGCGTCTGCTCGCGCTCGTCGTGCGCGCCGAAGCCCGCGCCCATCGCGCCCGAGCGGCCCTTGCCGATCGTGTCGATCTCGTCGAGGAACACAAGGGCCGGCGCCTTGTCCTTCGCCTGCTGGAAGAGCTCGCGGACGCGCGCGGCGCCGAGCCCGACGAACATCTCGACGAACTCGGAGCCCGACATGAAGAAGAACGGGACGTTCGCCTCGCCGGCGACGGCACGGGCCAGCAGCGTCTTGCCGCAGCCGGGAGGTCCGAGCAACAGCACGCCCTTCGGGATCCGGCCTCCGAGCCGCTGGTACTTCTTCGGGTTCCGGAGGAACTCGACGATCTCTTTCAACTCCTCCTTCGCCTCGTCGACGCCCGCGACGTCGGCGAAGGTGGTCTTCATCTCCTTGCGGTCGTAGATCTTGACGCGGTTCTTCCCCATGTTGAGGGGGTTGGCCGCGCCGCCGCCCACGCGCCGGAACAGGAAGTAGTACGCGATCCCCATCAACAGCACCAGCGGCAGGACGCTCGCGAGCAACGACACCCACGGGCTGGGCGTGGTCATGGTGACGTCGATGTTCTTGGACTGGAGGTAGTTCACCTCGTCCTGGACCTGGAAGTTGCCGGCAAGCGTGGTCGAGAAGCTGGTGGTCTGCCCCGACTCGTTCGTCTGGCCGCTGATCGAGTTGTCGGAGATCGTGACCTTGCCCACGATCTTGCCGTTGTCCACGTAGCTGCGGTACTGGGTGAACGTGACCGGGTTCCGCGACGCGCTCGAGAACCACTGGTTGAACACCAGGAGCGCCAGCACGACCGCCCCGATCACGATCCAGGGGGTCATCCGCGTCCGTGGCGCGTTCGGGCCCGGGCCGTCGAGGCCCGGGCGGCGCCCGCCGCTGCGATCGTTGTCCGGCATCTGCAACCATGATGACAGCCCCTTCCCTGATTGACAGTCAGCGCCCCGCGGATCGTTTCCGCCCAGCGGTTACCCTGTGATGGATGCCGCAGACCACCGCGCAGGACGACCCCGCGCTCCGAGCGCGCTTCGAGCGGGACGTGCTGCCGGTGCTCCCGTCGCTCTACGGCGCCGCGATGCGCCTCACGCGCAACCCCACCGACGCCGAGGACCTCGTGCAGGAGACATACCTGCGGGCGTTCCGCGGGTTCGCCGGCTTCCAGGAGGGCACGAACCTGAAGGCCTGGCTCTACCGGATCCTCACGAACAGCTACATCAACACGTACCGGAAGAAGCAGCGGGAGCCCCAGACCGTCGACGGACCCGACGATCTGGACGAGTGGTACCTGTTCGATCGTCTCGGCGCCCAGAGCGTGGAGGGGTCGGCCGAGGACGAGGTGCTCGATCGCATCCCCGACGAGGATGTGAAACGCGCCCTGGAGTCGCTGCCGGAGAACTTCCGCTTGCCCGTCCTGCTCGCGGATGTGGAAGGCTTCTCCTACAAGGAGATCGCCGAGATCATGGACAGTCCGATCGGCACCGTGATGAGCCGACTGCACCGGGGAAGGAAAGCGCTCGAGCGGGCGTTGTGGGAAACAGCCAAGGAACGGGGACTTGTCGATGGTTGACTGCGGGCCCGAGTGCGAAGAGACGCTCCGTCAGATCGAGGGATTCCTCGATCACGAACTGGACCCCGATCTCCGTTCGAAGATCGAACGGCACCTCTCGGGGTGCGGCTCGTGTACCGACCGAGCGGCGTTCCAGCAACATCTGAAGGAGCTCGTGGGGTCCAAGTGCGCCGAGCGCCAGCTGCCGGATGGCTTGAAGGAGCGGATCGGTCAGCTCATGGCGGGCGGCGAGCCCTCGGGGCTCGACGTCCAACCCTCCGCGTAGCGCCGCGTGTGCACGCCGGGGCGCGGTGCGGCAGACTCCTGCAGCGACACGATCCTCACCGCGGGACGATCCGGGAGGTGCGATGAGCATGGAGCGGCTCGGGACGCTGCTGTTGGTCTGGGCGCACCCCGACGACGACATCTACACGAGCGCCGGCGTGATGGCGGCCGCGGCCCGCGCGGGCGACCGGGTCGTCGACGTCACCGCGACGCGCGGCGAGGGCGGCTCGATGGACGAGGAGCGCTGGCCCCCGGCCACGATGGGCGACGTGCGGACCGGCGAGCTCCTGCGCTCGCTCGAGATCCTCGGCGTCGGCGAGCACCACTTCCTGCAGGGGCCGGTCGACCTCGACATGGACGCGCACCTCGACGAGGCGGGCGCGGACCAGGTCAAGGCGATCATGGCCGACGTCGCGCCCGACACCGTGATCACGTTCGGTCCGGACGGCATGACCGGTCACCAGGGGCACAAGGACGTGAGCCGCTGGACGACGGATGCGTTCCACGCCGTGGCGAAGCCCGGCGCCCGGCTCCTGTACGCGACCCATACGCCCGAGTGGGCGGCCGAATGGGGCCCGAAGCTCGCGCCGTTCAACATCTTCCGCCCGGGCACGCCGCCGCAGACCGCGCTCGACGAGCTCGCGATCCACTTCGTCTTGCCGCCGGATCTGAGCGACCTGAAGTTCGAGGCCATCTCGGCGCACGAGAGCCAGGTCGAAGCGTTGATCCACGTGTTCGGTCGGGACCTGATGCAGGCGCTCGGGCAGGAGAACTTCCGCCTCGGCGCCACGAAGGAGGGCTAGGTGGGCACGTCATCGGAACAGATCGGCCGGCTCTGGGACGCGATCGGGACGTTCGCGTCGTGGGCCATCAGCGACGGTGCGGTTCCCGCGCCCGGGGGATCCGACTTCCTGTTCGGCAACCCGCACGAGCTGGCGCCGGCGGCGTACGTCGACGCGCTCCGGCGCGCGATCGAGCCGACCGGGCCGGATCACTACGCGTACACGATGAGCGCCCCGTCGGCCACGGCGGCCGTGGCCGCGGGTCTGCGCGCGCGCTTCGACATGCCGTTCGCCGCCGAGGACGTCAACATGACGAACGGGAACTTCGCCGGTCTCGCGATCGTGCTCCGCGCGATCGCCGATCCTGGCGACGAGATCGTGTACGTCTCGCCGCCCTGGTTCTTCTACGAAACGCTGATCCTCGCCGGCGGCATGACGCCGGTCCGCGTCCAGGCGAGCCGCCCGACGTTCGATCTCGATCTGGAGGCGATCCGGGCCGTCCTGACGCCGCGGACCCGGGCCATCATCGTGAACTCGCCGCACAACCCCTCGGGCCGGATCTATCAGCCGGACGCGCTGGCCTCGCTCGCGAGCATCCTCGACGAGGCCTCCGCGGCGAACGACCGTCGCATCTACCTGCTGTCGGATGAGGCGTACAACCGGATCGTGTTCGACGGCCGGACGTTCGCGACGCCGACCGCGTTCTATCCGCACTCCTTCCTCCTGTACACGTACGCGAAGACGTTGCTGTCGCCCGGCTCGCGCCTGGGCTACATCGCGCTGCCGCCGACGATGCCCGAGCGGATCGAGCTGCGCGAGCCGATCCTGCTCAGCACGATCTCGATGGGCTGGGGCTTCCCGGTTTCGATCCTGCAGGCGGCGGTGCCCGATCTGGAGGAGATCGCGCCAGACGTCGCGGCGCTCCAGGCGCGGCGCGACCGCCTCTGTCCCGCGTTGCAGGAGCAGGGCTACGAGGTGGTCGTGCCGGAGGGAACGTTCTACGTGCTCGTGCGCTCGCCGCTGGAGGACGATCAGACGTTCGCGAAGATCCTCGCCTCGCACGAGGTCGCCGTCCTGCCCGGTGCGATGTTCGAGATGCCGGGCTGGATCCGGCTGTCGCTCACGGCGAACGACGAGATGGTCGAGCGGTCGATCCCGGGGTTCGCCGCCTCGATCGCCGAGGCGCGCACATGAGCGACCGGGCGTTCGCGTTCCTGGGGGCCGGCGAGTTCGGGAGCTGGCACGACGGCATCGACCGCTGGTTGCTGGAGCGCGCGGACGGCGACGGCAGCGTCCTGGTCGCGCCGGCCGCCTCGGCGCCGGAAGGGGACGCGACGTTCGATCGGTGGGCGACGATGGGGCTCGAGCACTACGCGCGTCTCGGCATCGAGGCGCAGGTGTTGCCGGTCAAGACCCGGGAGGACGCCGAACACGCCGACGTCGCGGCGACGGTGGACCGGGCATCGTTGATCTTCTTCTCGGGCGGGAACCCCTGGTACCTCGCGACCGTGCTGACCGGCACGCGGCTGTGGGGGCGCATCGTCGAGCGGCTCGACGCGGGGCTCGCGTACGCGGGCTGCAGCGCGGGCGTCGCCTGCCTCACCGCGACGACCTTCGACAGCGACACGCAGGACTTCGACGAGGTCTTCAAGCCCGGCCTCGGGCTGATCCCCGAGACGGTGTTCGCACCGCATTGGGACATGGTGGACTCGTGGATCCCCGGCGCGCGCGCCGCGATCACGTCGGCGACGCCGCCGGGCGGCGTCCTGGTTGGGCTCGACGAGGATACGGCGATGGTGGGCGACGGATCGTCCTGGAGGGTCGAGGGCCGGCAGGGGATCCACGTTTACCGGTCGGGGGCATGGACCAGTCACGACGCGGACGACAGGTTCGAGCTGCCGTTGCTGCCGTAGCCGGGCGTCGCGACGGCGCGCGGTAGCATCGTCTCGTGCCACCCCCGAAGGCGACGCTCACGCGGAACGATCCGATCGAGGCCCGCGCGCCCGAGGTGATCCGACGGCTCGATGCCGCCTATCCCGACGCGAAGGTCGCGCTGCACTTCTCGAACGCGCTCGAGTGTCTGATCGCCACGATCCTGTCGGCACAGTGCACCGACGAGAAGGTGAACGAGGTGACCGCGACGCTCTTCACGAAGTATCCGACGGCCGAGGCCTACCTCGCCGTGCCGGAGGAGGAGCTGAAAGAGGACATCCGGCCCACCGGCTTCTTCAACCAGAAGGCGATCTCGATCCGAACGGCGTGCCAGCGCATCGTCGAGGTCTACGGCGGTCAGGTCCCCGACACGATGCAAGACCTGATGACGCTGCGCGGCGTCGCCCGCAAGACGGCGAACATCGTCCTCGGTAACGCATTCGGCATCGTCGAGGGGATCGCCGTCGACACCCACGTGAAGCGCCTCGCGAACCGCATCGGGTTCAGCGAGCAGTCCGACCCCGACAAGATCGAACGCGATCTGATGGAGCTGATCCCGCGGGACGAGTGGTTCAGCTTCACGTACGTGCTGATCGACCACGGGCGGGCGACGTGTCAGGCGAAGAAGCCGCGCTGCACCGAGTGCGCGATCGAGCCGCTGTGCCCGGCGAGCCAGGCGTGAGTCAGACCGCGATCAGCTCGTCGTCGGAGGCCGCCGTTCCCGAGCGCCTTGCCCGGCGGATCTGCCGGCGTTCCTCCTCGTCGAGGCCGCCCCAGACGCCGGCGTCCTGGAACGTGTCGAGCGACCACCGGAGGCATTCGGGCCGTACGTCGCATCGCGAGCAGACCGCCTTGGCCCGCTCGGTCTGCTCGATCGCCGCGGGCGAGGTGCCCGCCGGGAAGAAGAGGTCGGGGTCCTCGCCGATGCAGCCGGCGCGCGCGGCCCACCACGTGTCCCCGGGGTCGTGTCTGAATCTCGGTTCAATCATCGTGGGTCGTCGCAGCGGGAGAGGCCTGAACGTGCGACGTCAGGGCGACAGTAGTGTCTGAACGAGGATTCAGTCAAGCTGAGGTTCCACTGGTCGTGGCCCATCGTGGCGCCTCCGCGGAGGAACCCGAGAACACCTTCGCGGCCTTCGAACGCGCCGTCGTCACCGGAGCGGATGTGGTCGAGTTCGACGTCCGGATGACCTCCGACGACGTCGCCGTGGTCCTGCACGATCCCGACGTCGACCGGACCACCGAGGGCCACGGCCTCGTGCGGTCGATGTCGCTGGAAGAGGTCCGGGCGCTCGGGGTGGTGCCGACCCTCGAGGAGGTGCTGCTGCTCCTTTCCGGCCGCGTCGCGCTGGACATCGAGATCAAGAACATCCCGGGCCAGCCCGACTTCGACGGGCAGCGCGAGGCGGCCGTGGAGGCCACCCTGCTGACGCTCGAGCTGACCGCATTCGTCGGCCAGGTCATGATCTCGAGCTTCAATCCATTCTCGATCGCGCGGAGCCTGGCGCTCGCGCCCGATGTGCCGACCGGGTTGTTGACCGAGCCCGAGGTCGACGCCCGAGCGGGGCTGACGTTCGCCAGCGAACAGGGCTACGCATGGCTCCTGCCGTTCGCGGCAAGGGTCGTGGACGCGGGGCCGGAGCTGCCGAGAGAGATCCACGAGGCGGGGCTCCTGCTGGGCACGTGGATCACCGACGATCCCGACGACGCGGTAGCACTGATGCGGGGCGGCGTCGACGCCGTGGCGACGAACGACCCGGCGTCGATCGTGGCGGCGCGTCGCGCGGCGTTCGGGCGCTGAGCGCGTCGCGATGCTCCGCCGTCGACGGATGCCGCCGGAGCTGGCGGCCGCCTACGACGCCTTCCTCGGCGTGCTCGAGGAGCTCGAGCCGGCGAAGGCCGCACTCACGGAGATCCTGCCGGGCACCCGATCGCCGGGCCGACCTCTCCCCGATGCGCTGGCGGTGTTCGAGGCCGGGCTGACGCGCGCGGATGCGCGGATGCCGGGGTGGCGTACCGACGCGCTCGCGTCGCAATGGGAGGCCTGCTCGGAGGGGATCCGCACATCGCTCGCCGAGGCAGCGAGCGCCGAGCGAGCCGATCCTGCGGGCTTCGAGTCGCTGCTGTGGCTCGTCGAAGCGCTCTTGGACCCGCTGGATCCGTTCGTCGACGCCGAGCGCGCGTTCCTCGATCGACGCCGATGACGCGAGCGGAGCTCCAGCGGATCACGGACGAGGTCGTCGCGTGCCGCGCCTGCCCGCGACTCGTGGCGTGGCGGGAGCAGGTGGCGGACGAGAAGGTGGCGCGGTTCGCCGAGGAGGAGTACTGGGGACGGCCGGTGCCGGGCTTCGGCGACGCCCGGGCGCGGATCCTCGTGCTCGGCCTCGCGCCTGCGGCGCACGGCGGGAACCGGACGGGCCGCATCTTCACGGGAGACCGCTCAGGCGACTTCTTGTTCGCGGGGCTGCATCGTGCCGCGCTCGCGAACCGGTCGACATCGGTCGCGCGCGACGACGGGCTGCGCCTGCGAGGTGCGTTCGTCACGGCGGTGAACCGCTGCGCGCCGCCGGGCAACCGTCCGACGCCGGACGAACGGGATCGCTGCCTGCCGTTCCTGGAACGCGAGGTCGCCGCGCTCGAGCAGCTCCGCGTCCTCGTCGCGCTCGGCTCGTTCGCGTGGGACGGCGCGCTCCGATCCCTCCGCGCGCTCGGGCAGGCCGCCGACGGTCCGAAGCCTCGGTTCGGGCACGGTCACGAGGCGGTGGTCGGCCGCTACCTGCTGCTTGGCTGCTTCCACCCGAGCCAGCAGAACACCTTCACGGGCAAGCTCACGCCCGCGATGCTCGATGCGATCCTCGCGCGGGCGGTGCACCTGGCGCGTTGACCCCCGTCCCGCCCTGTGCCAGCGTCCCGGGAGCGGCATAGGGAAGGGGACGTATGCGACGCATGATCATCCCGGCCGCCCTCGCGGCACCGCTGCTGGCCCTCGCTCTGGGCTTGGGGCTCCCGGTGGTGGTCCATGCCGGGTCGAACGGCTGCACCATCACCGGAACGCCGGGCAACGATGTGCTGCATGGGACGGCGGGTCCCGACGTGATCTGCGGGCTCGGCGGGAACGATCGGATCGACGGCGGCGCCGGCGCCGACGTGATCCTCGGCGGACCCGGCCGCGACGACCTGAACGGCGGCCCGGGAGCGGACTCGCTGGCCGGTGGCCGCGGGAGCGACACGGTCCAGGGCGGGGACGGCAACGACACGCTCAGCGGCGGCGCCGGCCCGGACCTCGTGAACGGCGGCCGGGGGAACGACGCCGTCTTCGGCGGCGCCGGGGCGGACATCGTCACCGGCGTGATCGGCAACGACCTGATGAGCGGCGGCCCGGGCAACGACACGTGCATCGACGGCCGCGATGATGTCAACGGCAACGACGTCGTCGTCGGCGGGCCCGGCATCGACCATTTCACGGCGGACCCCGGCGACGCCCGGATCGGCGCGGAGATCCTGACGGTTAACTGCATCAACGAGTAGCGCCGGCGCCCGTGGATACGCGGTGCGCCGCGTATCGTTGAACGCATGGGCATGGTGGGGATGGGGCGACCAC
Source organism: Actinomycetota bacterium (assembly GCA_035519495.1). Classification (GTDB taxonomy): domain Bacteria; phylum Actinomycetota; class UBA4738; order UBA4738; family HRBIN12; genus AC-51. Next base: position 53,777 of record DATIWE010000037.1, on the reverse strand, counting down.
GCTTCGGCGGCCGTCCGGCGGCGGACGAGGACAAGCGCCCCATCAAGCGGGCCACCGTTCGCCGTGTCGTCGATACGTTCCGTCCGTACCGCGCCCAGGTCGCCGTGGTCGGCGTCGCGATCGTCATCACGGCCGGCCTCGGCGTCGTCAACCCGATCCTGATCCGCAGGGTCTTCGACAACGCGCTCTTCGGGAACGCGAAGGCCACGCCACCGGGCTCGTGCGATGGCACGGCGTGCCCGAACCTGCCGCTCCTCTACCGCTACGTCGCGCTGATGGTCGCGATCCCGATCATCTCGAGCGTGATCGGGATCGGGCAGACGTACCTCGCGAACCTGGTGGGCCTGCGGGTGATGCGCGATCTCCGCGACGCCCTCTACCGGCACCTGCAGCGGATGCCGCTGCGCTTCTTCACCACGACGCGGACGGGCGAGATCCAGTCCCGTGTCTCGAACGACGTGAGCGGGGTCCAGAGCGTCGTGACCGACACGGCGGCCTCCGTCGTGTCGAACGTCGTCGTGATCATCTCGACGCTGGCCGTGATGCTCTGGATGTCCGTGACGCTGACGATCCTGTCGCTGTTCCTCCTGCCGATCTTCGTCTGGCTGACCTTCAAGGTGGGAGGCGCCCGACGCAAGGTGGCGACCACGACGGCGCGGACGATGGCCGACCTCACGGCGGTCACCGAGGAGACCTTGAGCGTGAGCGGCATCCTCCTGTCCAAGTCGTTCGGCCGGCAGGACTTCGAGATCGGTCGGTTCCAGCAGGAGAACGAGCGCCTCACGGGCCTGCAGATCCGCCAGACGATGATCGGCCGGTCGTTCTTCGCGATCGTTGGGATCTTCTTCTCGATCACGCCGGCGCTCGTGTACCTGGTCGCGGGCTGGCACAACTCGAACACCCCTGCTGACCCCATCACCTCGGGGACGCTGGTCGCCTTCACGACGTTGCAGGCGCGGCTGTTCTTCCCGATCGGATCGATGCTCCAGGTGACGACCGACGTGCAGACGTCGTTCGCGCTGTTCGACCGGATCTTCGAGTACCTCGACCTGAAGCACGACATCACCGACGCCCCCGACGCGGAGGAGCTCGTGCACGTCCGGGGCGAGGTCGAGCTCGACCACGTGCGGTTCCGGTACGAGGCGCCCTCCGATGTGGCCGAGGCGGATCGCGAGGACGGTGAGGTCGCTGCCGCAACCGACGGCCAGGTCCGCGAGTGGACGCTGGACGACGTCTCGATGCACATCCTGCCGGGACAGCTCGCCGCGTTGGTCGGCCCGAGCGGAGCCGGCAAGACGACGATCACGTACCTCGTGCCGCGGCTGTACGACGTGGACACCGGGGCGGTGCGGATCGACGGACGCGATGTGCGGAAGGTGACCCTCGGGTCGCTCGGTGAGGCGATCGGCATCGTGACGCAGGAGACCTACCTCTTCCACGACACCGTCCGCCGGAACCTCCTGTACGGGAGGCCGGATGCGTCGCAGGACGAGATCGAGGCGGCCGCGCGCGCGGCGAACATCCACGACAAGATCGCGGAGCTGCCTGAGGCCTACGACACCGTGGTGGGTGAGCGCGGCTACAAGCTTTCCGGCGGCGAGAAGCAGCGCCTCGCGATCGCGCGCGTGATCCTCAAGGACCCGAAGATCCTGATCCTCGACGAGGCGACCTCATCGCTGGACACGACCTCGGAGCGGCTCGTGCAGGCCGCGCTCGAGCCGTTGATGCACGGCCGAACCACGATCGCGATCGCCCACCGCCTCTCTACGATCCTGGCCGCGGACGTGATCTTCGTGCTGGACCGTGGCCGGATCGTCGAGCAGGGAACGCACGGCGAACTGCTCGCGCGCGGCGGCCTGTACGCGGAGCTGTACGAGCAGCAGTTCCGCGATCAGGTCGAGCCGTCGGCCGAGAGCTCCTTGCGGTAGCTCAGCAGCACGAAGCCGTCGGGGAACACGTGATCGCGGCCGCGGACGTAGCCGAGGCGTTCGTACATCCGTTGCGCGACCTGCATGCGTTCGGTGGTGTTCAGCGTCACGAACGTCTTCCCCGCCGCCCGTGCGCGGTCCTCGGCGATCCGCATCAGCGCGGTGCCGACCCCTCGGGACCGGGTCGCGGGCCCCACGCCGAGCATCCGGATGTGCGCCTCGCCGGTGCCCAGCGGCGGGTCGCCGTCCCAGTCGCCGACCCGACCCTCGAGCTCCAGCGTCAGGCTGCCGAGGATCCGGCCGTCCTCGATCGCCACCAAGATCGTCGTGCGATCGGCGCGGCCGTCGATGTCGCCGATGCGCTGGAGGTAGGGCCGGTCGGGATCGGCAGGCTCGAAATACTCCCGGTACGCGTCGGCGGTCACGCGGCCCGCTTCCGCGTACTCCTCCGCTCGGGCTTCGCGCACCTCGAACGCCATCGACCGAGCGTACCCGCGGCGGCGTCTCCCGTATGGTCAACCTCGTTGACCATAGCCTCCCGCGCTGGAAAGATGCACGTTGATGACCGATCTCGCCCGGTTGCTGCTGGAGGCGCGGCGCGCGCTCGCGACCGAGCTCGACGCCGACCTTGAGGAGCGCGGGTTCCCGGATCTCCGGCCCGGGCACGCCGCGCTGTTCCTCTCGATCGACCGGCGCAGCGGCTCCCGCCTGACGGACCTGGCCGAGCACGTCCGGCTGACGAAGCAGGCGATGATGGCGCTGGTGGACGACCTCGAGTCGCTCGGCTACGTGCGCCGGGTCCCGGACCCGAACGACGCGCGGGCGAAGCTGGTCCGCCTCACGGCGCGCGGCCGCCGCGCGGCCGCCGAATGCCGCCGCGCCGTCCAGAGCGTCGAGCAACGCACGAAGCGGCAGCTCGGGGACCGCCGGTTCGACACGCTCCGCGAGGCCCTCGAAGAGCTCGCCGAGCCGTCCAGCGCCGAGGGAGCCTGACGTGTTCTTCCACCTCGGGATCCCGCTGAGCGCGATCGCGATCCGCACGGCGATCGTCTACCTCGTGATCCTGCTCGGCCTGCGTCTGTTCGGGAAGCGGCAGCTCGGACAGATGAGCACGGGCGACCTCGTGATGATCCTGCTGATCGCGAACGCGGTCCAGAACGCGATGGTCGGCCCGGACGTCTCGCTCGTCGGCGGGCTGCTCGCGGCGTTCGTCCTGCTGGCGATCAACTTCGTCGTCGTCCGTCTGGCGGGCTCGACCGTGCTCGGGGAGAAGCTCCTCGAGGGCGGCCCCACGCTCCTGGCGAAGGACGGCAGGCTCGTCGACCAGAACCTCCGGCGCGAGGGCATCCGACCCGAGGAGGTGGCGACCGCGATCCGCGAGCACGGCATCGAGGACATCTCCGGCGTGCGCGTGGCGTACCTCGAGCCCGACGGCACGATCAGCGTGATCCCGATCGACGCGCAGGTCCTGCGGGGGAGCCGGCGCGTCAAGCACGTGCGGCAGTTCCGCCGCAACACCGGCTAGCATCGAGCCATGCCGCAGGAAGCGACCGGCAAGACCGGCGTCCCCTCCGAGACCCGCCAGAAGCCCGAGCGTCCGCGCGACGCGCTCGGCCGGCCGCTGCCCTGGACCGCGGAGAACCTGCTCCACCTCCCGAACTTCGACGCCCGCTCCATCGAGGAGAACCACCAGCTCGGGAAAGAGCTCTTCGCGGCGCGCAACGTGTTCGGCGCCCATGAGGCGTGGGAGACCGCGTGGAAGCAGGCGCGGGGGACCGGTGACGAGGAGCTGTTCAAGGGCCTCTCGCAGATGGGGGCCGGCTACGTGCATCTGCTGCGGGGCAACCCGCATGGGACCGTGACCCTCCTCCGCAGGGGCGCGCGCCGCATCGGTTCGTACCCGGAGGGCCACCGCGGGGTGCATACGGTCGAGGTCGCCGCTCGGCTCGAGGCCGACGCCCGTGCGGTCGAACGTGGGGACCTCGTGCCCGGGCCCGATGCGACGTTCGAACCTCCTGCCGTGTAGCCTGGATGTGTCGGCCGTCACGTTGACGGCGTGCGTACGACGCCCACCATCAGGAGCGATATGGCCAGCAACCTGGAGATCCAATGGCGAGGACGTTCCGGACCCTTCCCGCTCGTCCTCGGCCCCGGGGTCTTCAGCCCCACCACCACCAGCCGGACCCTCGCCGACGCGATCCAGATCCGACCCGGCGAAACGGTGATCGACGTCGGATGCGGCAGCGGGGTCCTGGCATTCGTGGCCGCGAAGCTCGGCGCCGCGAAGGTCTACGGCGTCGACCTGTCGCAACGGGCGGTCGAGGCGGCCCGGGAGAACGCGAAGCGGCTGGGTCTCGATCACGTCTGCGAGTTCCGCCAGGGGGACCTGCTCGAGCCGGTCCGCGACGTGCAGGCGAACGTCTTGATCGGCGACGTGTCGGGCATCCCCGACTCGATCGCGGCAGAGTCCGGGTGGTTCGACGACGTTCCGGCGGGCGGCCCGACCGGGGCCGAGCTCCCGTCGAAGTTCCTGCGTTCGATCGGAGAGACCCTCGCGCACGGCGGGCGTCTCTACCTTCCGACCGGAACGATCCAGAACGAAGAGGCGATCCTGGCGGCCGCGCGCGAGGTCTTCGGGGACCACATGGAACCGGTGATGGAGCGCGAGTTCCCGCTGCCGGATCTGGTCGCGAAGTCGAAGGCCGTCGCGAAGATGATGAAGGACGGGCTGGTCAGCTTCCGTCAGCGCGGCAGCCGGTGGCTCTGGCAGCTGCGCATCTGGCAGTGCGACCGCGTCTGAGCGCGGATCCCTACCCGGCCGGCCGCAGCACCGCGACCGCCTCCACCTCGTAGCCCGCGCTCCGCAGCTGATCGGCGCCGCCCCGGTCGATAGCGAGCACGATCCGTCGCACGTCGGCGCCCGCCTCGGTCAGGACCTCGGCCGCCGCCCGCACCTGCTGCCCGGTGGTGCTCACGTCCTCGAGGAGCGTCGTGACAGCCCCGGGCGGCACGATCCCCTCGACCTGCGCGCGCGTGCCGTAGGCCTTCGGCTGCTTCCGGACGACGCTCACCGGCAGGCCGGTCTGGAGCGAGACCGCCGCGACCAACAGCATCGCCGCGCCCTCCGGCGCGCCGAGCAGCTCGGTCCCGGGCGCGAGCAGCGCGGCGGTCGCCGCGGCCACGTCGCGAAGGAGGTCCGGCACGGTGAGGAACCGGAACTTGTCGAAGTAGACGCCCGAGGTCGCTCCCGAGGACAGCACGAACTCGCCGTGCAGCTCCGACGCGTCCAGCATCCGGCGGACGAGGTCGCCATCCACGCGGCCTAGTATGGGGTCTCGATGGGTTGGTACGAGGCCGTCGGCCGCCGGGCGTTCTTCGCGATGGACCCGGAAACCGCCCATCGGGTCGCGCAACGGCTGCTCGGGTTGCCGCTGCCGTGGCCACGGGTCGGCGGTGCGGTGGATGACCGCTCGCTCGCGACCTCACTCGCTGGGATCCCGCTGCGCAACCCGGTCGGGCTGGCCGCCGGCTTCGACAAGGATTGCCGCCACCTCGACGCGCTCGGGCTGCTCGGGTTCGGTTTCGTGGTCGGGGGCACGATCACGCTGCGACCGAGGGCGGGGAACCACCGGCCGCGGATCGCGCGCGACCGGGCGCGCCGCGCGCTCGTGAACGCGATGGGCCTGCCGAACGCCGGCGCCGCGGCCGCGGCGGCCGCGCTGGCCGGTTCGCGCCGGACGTGCCCGCGCCTGGTCTCGATCGCCGACGAGGAGCTCGACGACGCGGTCGCGGCGTTCGAGCTCGTCAGGCCCCACGTGGACGGGGTGGAGATCAACGCCAGCAGCCCGAACGCCGGATGGGCGCATCGGGCCGATCATCTCGGCGCGGTGTGTCGCGCGATCCGTGCGCGGACCGACCTGCCGATCTTCGCGAAGCTTCCGCCGTTCGCCGGCGAAGGCGGTCGGGGCGGCGTGCTGGCCATGGCCTCGGCCGCCGAGGCCGGCGGTGCCACCGGCTTGACCTGCACGAACACGATCCCCGTCGCCGACCCACGGATGCCGACCGGGCGAGGCGGCCTGTCGGGCGGTCCGATGACGGCCCGCACGCCGGAGCAGGTCGCGGCGGTCCGAGGCGTCTCCGGTCTGCCCATCGTCGCCTGCGGCGGGATCTTCTCCGCCGACGACGCGGCCGCCAGCCTCGACGCGGGCGCCGTCGCCGTGCAGGTCTACTCGGCACTGATCTACGAGGGACCAGCCCTGCTTCGGCGGCTCACCGAGGGCCTGGCCGCCCGCGTGCCGGCCCCGGACTAGTCCGTCCGAGCCCTGCCGGAGCGGCGAACGCCGGCCGGGACGTTCGACGCGGCGGTCGGTTGCGTGGCTCTCGCGCCCCCGTCAAGATGACCGGCATTCCCGGTCCATCCGAGGGGAGCGTCTTGGCCGAAGCTGCGCATGCCGTCCACGACCCTGTTCGCGACGAGGTGCAGGACGCGGTTCGCTTCGAAGGGGTCGTGAAGCGGTTCGGCGATGTCACGGCCGTCGATGGCGTTGATCTGACGGTCCGCGAAGGAGAGTTCTTCTCGATGCTCGGTCCTTCCGGTTCGGGGAAGACGACCTGCCTGCGCATGATCGCCGGGTTCGAAACCCCGAGCGAAGGACACATCTACCTCGGAGGCGAGGACGTCTCGCGTCTCGCTCCGTACGAGCGCGATGTGAATACGGTGTTCCAGGACTACGCGCTGTTCCCGCATATGACCGTGGCGGACAACGTGGGATACGGCCTCACCGTCAAGAAGGTGCCGCGAGCCGAGCGACGGGCTGCGGTGGCCGACGCGTTGGAGATGGTCCGGCTGCCCGAGCTGGGGAAGCGCAAGCCGGGCCAGCTGTCGGGTGGCCAGCGTCAGCGGGTCGCCCTGGCGCGCGCGCTCGTCAACCGCCCGCGCGTGCTCCTGCTCGACGAACCGCTGGGCGCCCTCGACCTGAAGCTCCGCCAGGCGATGCAGATCGAGCTCAAACACATCCAGCAGAGCGTCGGACTCACCTTCATCTACGTGACCCATGACCAAGAGGAAGCCCTCACGATGAGCGACCGGCTCGCGGTCTTCAACCGAGGCCAGGTGGAGCAGGTCGGGTCGCCGGCGGACGTGTACGAGAAGCCGGCGACGGCGTTCGTCGCGGGCTTCGTCGGTACCTCGAACATCCTCGATGGCGGCGCCGCGTCCGCGGTGACCGGCTCGAGCGACGCCTTCACGATCCGACCCGAGAAGATCGCGCTGCTGTCGCCCGACGCGCCCGTCGCCACGGACGAGTACGGCGCAACCGGACGCGTCGAGGACGTCGTATATCTGGGTGCGGTCACGCGCTACATCGTCGAACTCGAGACCGGGGGACGCCTCGTCGTGCTCCAGCAGAACCTGGCGACCGAATCGATGGAGGCGCTCGAGGTGAAAGGGGAACGCGTCGGTCTCCGGTGGAAGCGGCAGTTCAGCAGGAAGGTCGAACGAACGGACGTGAACGCAACGGAAGAGGAGGGGAAGGTATGAGGAGGTTCGTCGGCGTCATCGCCGTGATCGCCGCCCTGTCGCTCGTTGGCGCGGCGTGCAGCAAGTCGAGTTCCACATCTACGGGCACCGGGGCGGCGCAGCCCTTGAAGTACGACCCGAACGCGGCGCTCGAAGACAACCTGAACCTCGTGATCTGGCCGTTGTATGCGGAGAAGGACGTGGTGAAGCCCTTCGAAGCGGCGATGGGCGGGAAGTGCATCGTCAAGACCAAGGACGCCAATACGTCCGACGAGATGGTCAACTTCATGAAGCAGCCCGGGGTCTGGGACGGTGTCTCGGCCTCCGGCGACGCGACCCTGCGGCTCATCGCCAGCAACCTGGTGTCGCCGGTCGACGTCACGTCGTTCAAGGGCTACAGCAACGTGATGCCGTCGCTGCAGGCCCCGGCGCACAACACCGTGGATGGGGTGCACTACGGCGTCCCGTACGAGTGGGGCCCGAACATCCTCATGTACAACACATCGGTGGTGAAGCCGGCCCCCACCAGCTGGGACATCACCTTCGAGCCCCAGATCAACGGCGCGGCCAACCCGTACGCCGGCAAGATCACGGGGTACGACAGCGCGATCTATATCGCCGACGCGGCGATGTACCTGAAGACCCACAACCCGGACCTCGGGATCACGGATCCGTACGAGCTCACGTCGGATCAGCTCGACGCCGCCGTCAACCTCCTCAAGGGACAGAAGCCCTTGATCAGCAAGTACTGGAACGTCTGGTCGGACGAGGTGGATGCCTTCGAGTCCGGCGACATGGTGGCCGGGACCGCGTGGCCCGCGAACCAGAACGTGCTGGAGTCTGACGCCAAGGTCCAGGTCGCGTCGGTGACGCCGACCGAGGGCGTCACGGGATGGGCCGACACGTGGATGATGTCGTCCTCGGCGCCGGACCCGAACTGCATGCTCGCATGGATGAACTACACATTGACCGATCAGGTCCAGGCGGACACGGCGTACACGTTCGGCGCCACGCCGTCGGTGACGACCGCGTGCGACACCCTGAAGAGGAAGCTGATAGCCGGCTACGGGGCGGCGGTCGGCGCGGCAGCCTATCCGCTGTATCACTGCGCGGACGACAGCTACCTCGCGAAGATCTACCTGTGGAAGACGCCGGTCTCGAACTGCGGGGATAGCCGCGGGAACACCTGTACCGACTACACGACCTGGCAACAGGACTGGACCGACGTGAAGGGCAGCTAGCGAAGGTCGAGCGTTCGATGGGAGGCCCGAGGGGGCCTCCCATCCCGCTCGCGGGTACGCATGGCAGCGTCCACCGCCACCGTTCCACCACCGAAACGATCGCTGGGGTTGCGCTCCTCAGCGTTCCTGTTCCGTCACCCCCGCGTCCGGCTGACGTTCACGCTCGGGCCGACGCTGGCGTGGATGATCGTGATCTACCTCTTCTCGCTCGCGGTCCTGTTGGTGTCCTCCTTGTGGAGCGTGAACCCGCTCACGTCGCAGATCGAGCACGTCTGGACCCTGTCCAACTATCAGACGATCTTGCATAACGCGGTCTATCGGACCATCACGATCCGCACGGTGATGCTGGCGGTAGCCGTCACGATCACCGACCTCCTGTTGGCCTTCCCCCTGTCGTACTACGCGGCGAGGATGGCCAGCGACCGCGTCCGGAATGCGCTCCTGTTCGCGGTCGTGATGCCGCTGTGGGCGAACTACCTCGTGAAGGTGTTCGCCTGGAAGACGATGGTGGCCGGGAACGGTCCGGTGGACGCCTTCTTCGGCCTCTTCGGCTGGCATCCAGATATCGCCACGAGCCTCATCGCGGTGTGGATCACGCTGTCGTACCTCTGGCTCCCGTACGTGATCCTGCCGATCTTCGCAGCCTTCGAACGGGTACCGTCTTCGTACCTCGAGGCGTCGGGCGACCTGGGCGCCAGATCCGGCAGGACGTTCCGGAAGATCGTCTTGCCGCTCGTGTTCCCGGGCCTGATCGCCGCGTCGATCTTCTCGTTCTCCCTGACACTTGGGGACTACATCACGGTCGAGCTCATCAGCAAGTCGATCTTGCTCGGCAACACCATCGACGCGTACGCCGGGGGAACGGCCAACGACCAGCCGCTCGCGGCGGCGCTGGCGACGATCCCGATCGCGATCATGGCGGTCTACCTGCTCATCGCACGGGCGCTCGGCGCGTTCGAGGCGCTCTGATGGAGGGCCGGCTCGCGCGCATCTTCATCCGGCTCGGTTCGGTGATCACGCTCGCCTTCTTGTACGTGCCGCTGTTCGTCGTCGCGATCTACGCGTTCAGCAAGAGCCGCTCGGGCTCGTGGCCGCCCCAGCTCTTCACGTTGCACTGGTTCTCCGTGGCCTGGCAGGACCCCACGTTGCGCGGCGCGATCGGAACCTCGATCGTCGCCGCCGTCTGCGCAACGTCGATCGCGCTGGTCCTCGGGACCCTCGCGTCCTTCGCCGTGCACAAGTTCCGGTTCTTCGGTCGCGACACCGTGTCGTTCATCCTCGTTCTGCCGATCGCGTTGCCGGGCATCGTGACGGCGCTCGCACTCTCCTCGGCGGTGCAGCAGGCGAGCGGGTCGACCGGCCTGACCTTCGGGCTGGTCGCGATCATCCTGGGGCACGCGACCTTCTGCGTCGTCGTGGTCTTCAACAACGTGGTCGCCCGGCTCCGAAGGACGCCGGGATCATGGGTCGAGGCGTCCATGGATCTCGGCGGCGACGGTCCGATGACGTTCCGCAGGGTCACACTGCCGAACCTCCGGACCGCGCTGATCGCGGCGGCGCTCTTGGCGTTCGGGCTGTCCTTCGACGAGATCGTCGTGACCAAGTACCTCGCGGGATCGACGCTGACGCTGCCCCTGTGGATCTACAACAACATCTCGAAGCCGTTCCAGCGGCCGATCGTCAACGTCGTCTCGCTGGTCGTGCTGCTCGTTTCGCTGATCCCCGTCTACATCGCGCAGCGTCTGACCGGTTCTGCGCAGGGGCTCGCCGCGGAATCGACGGAGCGTGCGATCGACGAGGCGGGGCCGGGCTAGGGGGCCTACAGGTACTGGCCGCCGCGCGGCTGCTGGTCCGGGTTCGGCGGCTCCTGCGGGCTCCCGGCGACCAGTCCGCGCCGGCGCAGCTCCTCGAACTGGGCCCGGGCCGCCGCCTGCTGCGCGAACATCGCGGCCTGGATCCCGTGGAACAGCCCCTCCAGCCAGCCGACCAGCTGTGCCTGCGCCACGCGGAGCTCCGACTCGGTCGGCACGCCCTCGACCGGCGGCGCCAGCGTCTCGAGCTCCTCGCGCAGATCCCCGGACAAGACGTCGGTCAGCTCGCCGACGGCGCGCCCGTAGATGTCGGCCAGGCGTCGCCTGCCCGGTTCGTCAAGGGTGGTCTGGCGGGTCTCGTCGAGCAGCTCCCGCACCATGCTCGCGATCCGGAGCAGCTTCGCGGGCTCCGTGATCGTCTCGGACGCGGCCTCGTCCGGCGTTGCAGGCGGCGCGCCGACCGGCACGGCCTGCACGACCTCGGACGGCGCTGCGGGCAACGGACCGTCGGTGGGCTCATCCATCGGGCCAACCTAGCACCGAGGGACCCCTACGCTCCCTTGAGCGATACCCCGAAGCCCTTCGCCGACAGCCGCAGGATCACCTGGCCCGGCTGCCGGAGGTCGGCGACCTTGTCCGCGGAGAGCTGAGCCAGTTCGTCCAGCCTTGCCTTCAACGCCGCGGGTCCTTCGACCCTCGCCGCGGAGAGCGCCCGGGCGTTGCGCCACACCTTCGCGCGCGCCTCCTTCAGGAACCGCTTCGTTCCCGCGCGGTTCGCCGGGTTCAGCGCCCGGTCCAGGAGCGTGCGGTCGCCCGGCTCCTCCGACGCGCGCAGCAGCCGGTCCTCCTCGGGCACGCGATCGGTGAGGATCCGATCGATGTGCTCGTGATCCCGCCCTCGCCGAGCGAGCAGCTCACGATCGCCGAACTCCTGGTCGGAGATCACGCTGAGCAACGCCTGCGGCAGGTCGTAGTTGATGTGCGCGTTCATGCCGAGGAGGAGGTGCCGGATCGGCGGGAGCCGTGGGCCGCTGCGGCCGGTCTCGAACGCGATCTGCCACGGCCCGGGCGCCGAGCCGTCCTCGTTCCAGCGGGTGAGCGCCTCCAGGTAGAGGTCGGCGAACGCCACGTCCCACCGTTCGGTCCAGGCCGGATCCTCAAACCCGCCGAGCGTCGGGTGCTCGAGCTCGTCCTTCACCGCGGCGGTGGTCCGCATGTACACCGCAAGGAAGTAGCGTCGCTCGTCGCCGGCGGCGAGCATCGGCGCCAGCAGCTCGCCCATGCCCTCCAGCAGGTCGTCGATCGACCTGTCCACCCGGTCAGGCTCCGACGGCCGACAGGAACAACGCCTCGGCGACCGCCATCCGCTCCAGATCGGCGAGGTCGACGCTCTCGTCGACGGAATGCCAGTTCGACCGGTGATCGCCGGCGCCCCAGATCAGGACCTGGATCTCCGGGAACGTCTCGACGAGCATCGGCACGAGCGGGATCGAGCCGCCCGATCCCATCGCGAGGACGTCGGTGCCGAACGCGGCCGCGAGCGCGTCGCTCGCCGCCGCGTACGCCCGGGTCGACTGATCCACGAGGTAGCCGGCGCCGGGATCACCCGCCTCGACCGTCACCCGGACGCCCCAGGGGGCGGCCGCGCGCAGGTGCTCCGCAACGGCGTCGGTGGCCCGCACGTAGTCCTCGCCGGGGGCCATGCGGAGCCCGACGACGGCGCTCGCCGTCGGCACGATCTGGTTCGCGACCTCGTCCAGCCGCGGCGCTTCGAAGGCGAGCACGTTGATCGATGCCTTCGCGAGCGTTCGGTCGGCGATCGTCCCGGAGCCGAGCAGCTGCACCTCCGGGTACACGTGCGACTCCTCCCGGAAGTCCTCTTCGGAGATCTGCTCGCCCGTCCACGTGAACGCGTGCAGGCCCGGCACGGCGACCTCGCCGCGGTCGTCGTGCAGCGACGCGAGGATGCGGCTGAGGGCGATGACGGCGTCGGGGAGCGGCCCGCCGAAGGTGCCGCTGTGCTGGGCGATCGGCAGGACGTCGACGCGGACGAGGAGGGCGGTCGCGCCCCGGACGCTCGTGCCGATCGTCGGGATGCCGGTGCGGTAGTTGCCGCCGTCGGCGATGACCGCGACGTCGGCGCGCAGCAGATCCCCGTGCCCGCGGACGAGCTCGGGGAGGTGCTCGGTCGAGCACTCCTCCTCGCCCTCGACGACGATCTTCACGGTGCACGGCGGTCCCTCGCCGCCCGATCCGCGCAGCGCGCGCAGCGCCGCCGCATGGATCGCGATCCCGCTCTTGTCGTCGGCGGAGCCGCGCCCGTACATCCTGCCGTCGCGGATCGCCGGCTCGAACGGCGGCGTGGTCCACGAGGTGGGATCGGCGGCGGGCTGGACGTCGTGGTGCGCGTACAGGAGCACCGTGGGCGCGCCGGGCGGGCCGTCGAGCTGCCCGAACACGGCGGGATGGCCGCCCGCGATCTCGAGGAGCTCGGCGCTCGCGACGCCGGCGTCGCGCAGGAGGTCTCGGGTCCGCTCGGCGCTCGCGCGGACGTTCGCGGGATCGTAGCCGGCGTAGCCGATCGACGGGATCGCGACGAGGCTCGCGAGCTCGTCGACGACGCGCGGCATGTCGTCGTGGATGCGGGCGCGGATCGGGTCGGGCTCCATGGCCGCGCAGCGTACCCGCTGCGCTCAGGGTGCGAGACGCTCGAGCCGCCAGCCGGCGGGCTGGGCGTCGTCGCGCGTGTAGGCGAACCGGTCGTGCAGCCGGAACGCGCGGCCCTGCCAGAACTCGAGCACGTCTGGCGTCAGCCGGAAGCCACGCCAGAACGGCGGCCGCGGCACCTCGTGGCCCCGGAACCGTTCGTCCGCCTCGGCGAAGCGGCGCTCGAGCTCCGTCCGGTCGGGGAGCACCGAGCTCTGGACCGAGGCCCACGCGCCCAGCTGTGCGTCGCGCGGCCGGTCGGCGAAGTAGGCGTCCGATTCGTGGTCGCTCAGCGGCTCGACGCGGCCCATCACCGAGACCTGTCGGCTGAGCTCGCGCCAGAGGGCGACGATCGCGGCGTTCGGGTTCTCCGCCAGGTTGCGCGCCTTGCGCGAGACGAGGTTCGTGTAGAAGGCGAAGCCGCCGTCGGACACGCCGCGCAGCATCACGTGGCGAACCGACGGCCGACCCTGCGCGTCGGCGGTCGCCAGCGCCACCGCCTGCGGGAGCGGGAGCCCCGCGCCTTCTGCGTCGTCCAGCCAGACCAGGAACTGCGTGATCGGATCGTCGAGGAGATCGTCGCGGTCGAGCGTGCGGTCGGGATGGAAGTCGCCGTGATCGAAGAGGCCACCGCCGTCCGACACGGCACCCAGCCTAGCCGGGAGATGCAGCCCGCTCCGGAGGCGGAGCGATACCGACCGTAGCGACGGACGCATCGCCCACGCGCGGCGATGGCCCGAAGCGGTCTTCGAGCGACCGGAGCACGATGCGCAGCAGTGCGTTCAGGCTCGCACGCTCGGCGGGTGTCAGCGCCTCGAACAGGTCGATCTCCTTCGACGCTTCGTCCGTGACGGCGCGATCGATCAGGGCGGAACCCTCGTCGGTCAACTCGACCAGCACGCCGCGACGGTCGTTCGGATCGGGGAGTCGCCGCAGGAGCCCGGCCCCCTCGAGGCGGTCGAGGCGGTTCGTCATGCCGCCGGAGGAGAGCATCAACGAACGCGTGAGGTCGCCGGCCGACAGCCTCCGCTCCGTCGGGGCGACGGCCAACCGGAGCAAGACCTTGTACTCGCCGTGACTGAGCCCGAAGGCGGCGAGCGTCTCCTCGAAGACCCGCGCAACGTACTTGTTGATCGCCGCGACGCGATCGACGATCCCCTCCACCTCTCGATCGATCTCCTCGTACCGGGCCATGGCGTCGGCGGTACAGACATCGATGGAGTCCTGGGGTTCGTCCATGCCCGCACTATAGCTCATCATCAAGAGTCTTGACAGAAACCTATGACCTAAGTATCTTGTCCTCAAGATTCTGCTGGTCGAGAGGTGTTCGGGAAGGGCGAAGGCGGCGCGGGATGATCGATCCGTTCAAGAGCGAGGCGCTCCGGTCCTCCGAGACCGAGCGGCGACGCGCGGCCGAGCACGGCCGCCTCGTGCGTGCGCACCTCGCCCGTCCGCAGCGCGCCACCGCCGTCCTGGCGGATGCCCTCCGTGCCGCCGCCGACCGGCTCGACCGCCGGACGCTCCCGGCTCCATCCGGGTCGGCCGAGCGCGCGCACGCGCACGGCGCCTGATCCGGGGCGGCGTAGGCTCCTGCCGTGCGAACCCGGCTGGCGGTGACCTTCCGCGCCGGGCCGACGTGGACCGGCGGGAACGTCCGCGAGCAGCCCGGGTGGGACGCGCACGCCTCGTTCGTCGACGGGCTGGTCGAGCGAGGAACGATGGTGATGGGCGGGCCGTTCTCCGACGACTCCGGCTCGCTGATCCTGTTGGAGGGCCTCGACGCGCCGGAGGCCGAGCGGCTGCTGGCGGACGATCCGTTCATCCGCAACGGCGTGTTCGTACTGGAGGCGATCCGAACCTGGGACGTCTTCGTCGACGTCCTGACGGGCCCGAGCGCGGAGGGAGGCACGGGCTCGGCCTGACGGTCCGCGGGATCGTGCCCCCGGCAGGACTCGAACCTGCGCACCCGGCTCCGGAGGCCGGCGCTCTATCCTCTGAGCTACGGGGGCGAGCGAACGCCGAGTCTAACAACCGGTCCGTGCTGCTCGGACCGTATGCTCCGAGCATGCCACGCGTGCTGTTGGTGGACGACGACCCGACCATCCTGCGGCTGCTCGAGGTGAACTTCCGCCTCGAGGGGTTCGAGACGCGGAGCGCCGCCTGCGGCGAGGACGCCGTCGTGATGGCGGCCGAGCGCCCGGACGCCATCGTGCTCGACGTGACGCTGCCGGATATGGACGGGCACGACGTTTACGAACGGATCCGGGGCGATCGTTCGCTGCCGCCGATCCCGATCGTGTTCCTCTCGGCGAGGGTCCGCGACGAGGAACTGGCGCGCTACGGTGCTGCTCCGGTGCGCTTCGTGGCGAAGCCGTTCGACACGGCCGTGCTCGTCCAGACGGTGCGCGCCGCGATCGTCGAGGGCGGACCGTGATCGAAGACGATCTCCGCGCCTGGTTGCGCCTGGGACTGGAAGGCGCGGCGCGACAGCTCGGCGTGGGCGGCGAGCTGCCCGAGCCCGAGCTCCAGGAGCCGCGGCAGCGGGAGCACGGCGACTTCGCGACGAACGTGGCGCTCGCCCTCGCGCCCCGGGTCGGCTTGCCGGCCCGCACGGTCGCCGACGCGATCGTCGCCGCGCTGCCGGAGGCGCCCTTCGTCCGGCAGGTCGACGTGGCGGGCCCCGGCTTCATCAACGTCTTCGTGACGCCCGAGTGGCTCCACGGCGTCTTGCGGCGCATCGTGACGGAGGGTTCCGCGTACGGCAGAGCGGCGCGGACCGGACGGCGCGTGCAGGTCGAGTTCGTCAGCGCGAACCCCACCGGGCCGCTGCACATCGGGCACGCGCGCAACGCGGTGCTCGGTGACGCGATCGCCCGGGTGCTGGACGCCCACGGCTGGGACGTCGAGCGCGAGCACTACTTCAACGACGCCGGCGGGCAGATGGATCGCTTCGGCGCCTCGGTCGAAGCACGCTACCTCCAGCTGCTCGGGCGCGACGCTGAGATGCCGCAGGACGGCTACGCCGGGGACTACGTGCGGGATCTCGCGCGTGAGATCCTCGACGCAGAGGGTCCCGGCCTGGCCGACCTGCCCCCCGAGGAGCGGTTCACGCGTCTCCGCGCCGAGGGCGCTCGGCGCGTCCTGGGATGGAACGAGCGCACGCTGGCGCGCTTCGGCGTCCGCTTCGACACGTACGTCTCGGAGGCGTCCCTCGCCGAGAAGGGACAGATCGACGAGGCAATCGGCCGTCTGCGGACGGCCGGTGCCATCTACGAAGCCGAGGGCGCGGTGTGGTTCCGTTCGACCGACTTCGGCGACGACAAGGACCGGGTGCTGATCCGCACGAACGGGATGCACACGTACTTCGCCGCTGACTGCGCCTACCTCCTCGACAAGTTCGCGCGAGGGTTCGACCACCTGCTCTATGTCTGGGGCGCCGATCACCACGGCGACATCGCCCGGGTCCGGGGGGCGGCGCGATCGCTCGGGTTCGATCCGGAGGCGGTCGAGATCGTGATCTACCAATGGGTGTCGTTCCTGCGTAGCGGCGAGCCGGTGCCGATGAGCAAGCGGGCGGGGGCGTTCGTCTCGCTGGATGAGCTGATCGACGAGGTCGGCGCCGACGCGGCCCGGTTCCATCTGCTGCTGTTCAGCAACGACCACACGATGAGCTTCGACATCGAGGACGTGAAGCGGCGGTCCATGGACAACCCCGTCTACTACGTGCAGTACGGACACGCGCGGATCGCCTCGATCCTGCGGAAGGCCGAGGCCGAGGGCGTGCGCCTGCGGTCGATCGAGGAGGTCGATCTTGGCGCGCTGGTGGAACCGGCCGAGACGGAGCTGTTGCGCGCATTGGCCGATGTGCCGGACGTGATCGCGCGCGCCGCGGAGCTCCGCGCACCCCACCGGATCGCGCACGCGTCACAGGACCTCGCGGCGAGCTTCCATCGCTTCTACACCGAGTGTCGCGTCGTGAGCGACGACGCCGAGCTGACGCAGGCGCGTCTATGGCTCTGCACGGCGTCGAAGACCGTCTTGGCGAACCTCCTGGAGCTGCTCGGCGTCTCGGCGCCCGAACGGATGGAGCGGGTCGATGGCTGACGAACGCCGGATCGTGCGCGTCGGCGTCCTCGGTGCCGGCACCGTCGGCGCGGCCGTGATCCGCCTCCTCGATGCCTCGGGGGACGACATCGCGCTCCGGACAGGCGTGGATCTGCGCGTCACCCGCGTGGCGGTGCGCGATGCCGACCGGGATCGCGGGCTGCCGCTGCCGGCCGGCGCGATCAGCGGCGACGGCGCCGCGATCGTCGACGACCCCGACGTGGACGTCGTCGTCGAACTGCTCGGCGGCATCGAGCCAGCGCGCCGCCTGATCCTGCGGGCGCTCGGCAACGGCAAGCCTGTCGTGACCGCGAACAAGGAACTGCTGGCCACCGCGGGTCAGGAACTCTTCGAGGCGGCCGACCGTGCCGAGCGCGACCTGCGCTTCGAGGCGTCGGTGGCGGGCGGGATCCCACTGCTCGCGCCGTTGAAGGAATCGCTGGCGGGGGAGCGCGTCGTGCGGATGCTCGGCATCGTGAACGGCACGACGAACTTCATCCTCACGCAGATGTCGGAGCACGGGTGGGGCTTCGAGGATGCGCTCGCCGAGGCGCAGCGGCTCGGGTATGCCGAGGCCGATCCGACGGCGGACGTCGAGGGCGCCGACGCGGCCGCGAAGTGCGCGATCCTCGCGTCGATCGCGTTCAACTCGCGCGTCGTCGCCGGCGACGTCTACCGCGAGGGCATCACCCGTGTGACCGCGCAGGACATCGTCGATGCGGCGCGCCTGGGCTACGTCGTGAAGCTCCTCGCGATCGCCGAGCTGGACGAGGGGGGCATCTCTGCGCGGGTGCATCCCGCGATGGTGCCGACCGCACATCCGCTCGCGGCTGTGCGCGACGCGTTCAACGCCGTGTTCGTCGAGGGCGAGCGAACGGGGCGCCTCATGTTCTACGGGCCGGGCGCTGGCGGCGATCCCACGGCGACCGCGGTCGTCGGCGACCTCGTCGCCGTCGCGCGTCACCTCGTCTTCGGCGGGCGGTCGTTCGGCTGCACCTGCGTCCTCGAGCGGCCCATCCGCTCGATGGACGAGACGCACGGCCAGTACTACCTGAACCTCCACGTCGAGGACCGGCCGGGCGTCCTGGCCGAGATCGCCGCCCTGTTCGCCGCGAACGACGTCTCGATCGAGCGTGTCTGGCAGGAGGGGTTCGGCGAGGAGGCCGCGCTCGTGTTCATCACGCACCGGGCCCGCGAGGGCGCGTTCCAGCGAACGGTCCGGGAGCTGCGGAGCACCAGCTGCGTCCGTGCGGTCGCGAGCATCCTGCGCGTGGAGGGCGACGAGTGAGCGGCGCGCATCAGTGGCGGGGCGTCATCGAGGAGTACCGCGAGCGCCTGCCCGTGTCCCACGCGACGCCGGTGATCACCCTGGGCGAGGGCGGGACGCCGCTGGTCCACAGCGACCCCCTGTCCTCGGAGACCGGCTGCGAGGTCTGGCTCAAGTACGACGGCGCCAACCCGACGGGCTCGTTCAAGGACCGAGGGATGACGCTCGCGATCTCGAAGGCGTGCGAGGAAGGCGCGAAGGCCGTCGTGTGCGCCTCGACCGGCAACACGAGCGCCTCCGCCGCCGCCTACGCCGCGAAGGCGGGCCTCACCTGCGCCGTGCTCGTCCCGAAAGGGAAGGTCGCCGTGGGCAAGATGGCCGCGACGCTCGTGCACGGCGCGCGGATGCTCGAGGTGGAGGGGAACTTCGACGTGTCGCTCGACGTCGCGCGCGATCTGGCGGCGCGCTATCCGGTCACCCTCGTGAACAGCGTGAACCCGTTCCGGCTCGAGGGTCAGAAGACGGCCGCGTTCGAGATCGTCGACGCGCTCGGCCGCGCCCCCGACATCCACTGCGTGCCCGTCGGCAACGCCGGCAACATCACCAGCCATCAGCTGGGCTACACCGAGTACCTCCAGGACGGCACCATCGCCGAGCCGCCGCAGCTGTTCGGCTTCCAGGCGGCCGGCGCCGCACCGATCGTTCGCGGCGAGCCCGTGAAGGATCCGCAGACGATCGCGACCGCGATCCGGATCGGGAACCCCGCGTCGTGGGACAAGGCGGTGGCGGCGGCGACCGCCTCCGAGGGCGCGATCTTGGCCGTCACCGATCGCGAGATCCTCGCCGCCTATCGACGGGTGGCCCGCGAAGGGCTGTTCGTCGAGCCGGCGAGCGCCGCGAGCGTCGCCGGCCTCCTGCACCTGCGGGAGGCGGGCTCCTTGCCCGCCGGCGCCACGGTGGTCTGCATCCTCACGGGCCACGGCTTGAAGGATCCCGAGTGGGCGATCGCCGGCGCGGCGCCTCCGACCTCCGTCCCGGCCGACGCGAACGCGGTCGCGGCCGAGCTGGGCCTGTAGGGAGCTCCGATGCGTGCTCGCGTCTCCGTCGCTGCGACGAGCGCCAACCTCGGCCCGGGGTTCGACTCCTTCGGGCTCGCGCTCGATCTCCTCGACGACGTGACGGTCGAGACGGACGCGGGGCCTGAGGTCCGGTGGGAGGGGGAGGGCGCGGCCGAGCTCCCGACCGACCGGACGGATCGGATCAGCGAGGCGATGGAGCTGCTCGCCCGACGGTTCGACGTCCCGCTCCCCGCGTTCGCGATGACGGCGACGAACCGGATCCCGCTTGGCCGAGGGCTCGGCTCGTCGTCGGCCGCGGCGGTGGCCGGCATCGTGCTCGCGTCCGTCCTGCTCGACCTCGGCGTGCACGAGGATCGCGACTCGGTGTTCGCGCTCGCCGCCGAGATCGAGGGCCACCCGGACAACGCGGCGCCCGCGGTCCACGGCGGATTCACCATCGCCCTGCCGGACGGATCGGTGCGGCGCCTCGATCCGCATCCGGAGCTGCGGCCCGTCCTGCTCGTCCCGCCCGCGCCCGTGGCGACCGCCGACGCGCGCTCGGCCTTACCGGCGTCGGTCGCGCGCGACGATGCCGTCTTCAACCTGGCGCACGCGGCGCTCGCCGTCGAGGCGCTGACGCGAGATCCGTCCCTGCTGCCGGCCGCGTTGCAGGACCGGCTGCACCAGCGGGCGCGGCTCGCGATGGCGGCCGAGGTCGTGCCGGAGATCGAGGACGTCGTCGAGGAGCTCGGTCGTCATCGGTGGCCGTGGTGCCTGTCGGGTGCGGGTCCCACGATCCTCGTGTTCGAACCGGAGGAGGGCGCGGTCACCGCGGCTTCGCTCGAGATCCGCGGCGAGTGGCGGATCCTCCGGCCGGGCGTGCGTACGACCGGATATGCGGTGCTCGTCGAGCCCTAGCCGTTCACGCAGGGTCCGGTGCCCGCGGGCTGCGTCAACGTGCGCGCCTCCTGGACGAGCGGTACGACCTGCGTCGACGCGATCGCGTACGCGATCTGCGCGTCGAACCGGGAGCTGGCGAAGACGACGCCCGCGACCTGCCCATCCGGCAACACGAAGGGTCCCCCGCTGTTGCCGGGATGCACGTCGGCCTGCAGCTCGTAGATCCGCCGCGTCGTGTGCCCGTGTCCGTAGATGTCGTGACCGGTCGCGTCGAACACCCGCCGCACCGCGGCGCCGCCGGCCCGCAACGGCGCGCCGCCGGGGAAGCCCAGCGTCGCCCCGCCGGCGCCGCGCGCGACCTCGGCGTCGTCGAGCGACAACGGGGCGGCCGCGAGGTCGGGAACGTGCAGCACGGCGATGTCGAGCGAGGGGTCGAACAGCACGACGTCGGCCTGTAGCCGGAGGGCCCCGTCGAGCACGGACTGCTCGTCGGTCCCGGCCACGACGTGGGCGTTCGTGACGACGTACCCGCGCGCCACCGCGAAGCCCGATCCCTCGTTGCGATAGCCGGCCGTGCAGCCGTCCGCGAGGATCTCCACGGTGGCGCGCTGGGCCTTCTCCGTCGCGGCCGCGACCTCGCCGCCGGAGGGTGGCGTGACCGGCGCGGCCGGGAGCGGCGGCAGCCCGACGAACGTGTTCTGCAGGCCGAGGAGATCGGCCGCCTTCTCGAGGCCCGTCAGGAGCGACGGAGGGGCGGGGAACACCTCGTCGATCGTCCGCACGATCGCGGAGGTCTGGATCTCGGTGGACACCGCGGGGAACGGCCCGTGCAGGAGGTTCAGGGCGAGGAACCACACGGCGAGCAGCAGCGCCCCGACGGACAGCGCCGCCCCGCCGACCGCGTCGGCGCGCGCCGGCCCGGGGGCCCGGACGTGCTTGCGCACGCGGGCGCCGATCAGCCAGCCGACCACGTTTCCGATGGCCATCCCCGCCAGCAGGATGGCCAGGACGATCGCCGCCCGCGTGAGGGGATCCGAAGAGAATCGCGTGGCGAACCGGGCCGCGAGGGCTCCGACCGAGATGCCGATGATCACCCCACCGAGCCCGAAGCCCTGGAGCAAGGCGCCGCGACGGTAGCCGCCGACCGCCGACAGGACCAACAGGGCGATCAGGATCAGGTCGAGGAACGACACGCGACCATGGTGCCACGGGCCGCGGCATCGCGGACCCCGGATACACTCGACGCGTGGTCACGATCGCGCATATCTCCGACCCGCACGTCGGCTCTCCTCACTTCGTTCCGAACCTGATGAACCGCGTGATCGCGGAGCTGAACGAGCTCCAACCAGAGGCGGTCGTGGTCTCGGGGGACCTGACGAATGAGGGTTTCCGTCCGGAGTACAAGGCCTGGCTCGCCTACTCGGAGCGCATCGAGGCGCCGCTGTTGACGGTGCCCGGCAACCACGACTCGCGCAACGTGGGGTACCTGCATTTCGAGGATCTGATCGGACCGCGGATGTGGTCGCACGATGTAGGCGACATCCGGATCGTGGGCGTCGACTCCAGCGAGCCGGACCTGAACGAGGGCCAGGTGGGTCGCGTTCACTACGACTGGATCACCGAGCGGTTCTCGGGCCCGGCGGCCCTCAAGGTGTTCGTCCTGCATCACCATCTGCTGCCGATCCCGGGCACCGGGCGCGAGCGCTCGACGGTGATGGACGCAGGGGACCTCCTCGAGGTGCTCGTCCACGCCGGCGTGAACGTCGTGCTCTCCGGCCACAAGCACGTGCCGTACGTCTGGCGGCTCGAAGACCTCTACATCGCGAACGCGGGTACCGTATCGTCGCTGCGCGTGCGCGGCTTCGGGAAGCCGTGCTACAACGTCCTGGAGTTCGACGGCGACGAGGTGGGCATCCACCGCGTCTTCCCGTTCGGGGGCGAACGCCACCTGATGGCGCGCTTCGCCCTCTACGAGTCGGCGCGTCGCCACCGTGAACCGCCCGTGCAGCAGGCGGCGGGCGTCGGCGAAACCCGGTAGCCCGCCGGTCCGATCTCGAGAGGGGCCATCGCCACCACCCCGATGCGCGCGCTCGTCCTGGTCGACGGCGAACACTACCCACCGGTCACCCGATGGGCGATCGAGGTTGCCCGTCAGCGCGGCGTCGACGTGGTGGCGGCCGTGCTCGTCGGGGGGGTCGAGAAGCTCGGCGCGGGGGGGACGCCCGAGTTCGGGGTCCCGCTCCGGGGCGGCGCCGATCGCACCGAGGCGGTGGGCTCGGCGATCGACGAACTGCGTCCCGACCTGGTGCTGGATCTGTCGGACGAGCCCGTCCTCGGCTACCGCGAGCGGATGGAGATGGCCGCCGTGATCCTCGGCAGGGGCATCCCGTATGCGGGGGCCGACTTCCGCTTCGATCCGCCGCCGGCCCTTCCGCCGCCCGCGGGGGTTCCGACGCTCGCCGTCATCGGCACCGGCAAGCGCACCGGCAAGACCGCGATCGCCGGGGAGCTCGCCCGGCGTGCCTCCCATCTCGGGCTCGCGCCGATCGTGATCGCGATGGGCCGTGGCGGCCCCGCGGTGCCGCAGATCGCCGAGGCGGGCTCGGTCGGGCTCGAGACCCTCCTCGAGCTCGTCCGTTCCGGCGAGCACGCGGCCTCGGACTACCTGGAAGATGCCCTGACCACCGGGGTTCCGACGATCGGCGCTCGCCGCGCAGGCGGCGGGCTGGCCGGCGCTCCGTACGTCAGCAACGTCCAAGAGGCGGTCGCCCTCGCGGCTGCGCGTCGTCCCGGCCTCCTGATCCTCGAAGGGAGCGGTGCGTCCATCCCACCGATCGCCTGGGACGCAGGTGTCCTGGTGGTCCAGGCCGACTGCCCGTTGGAGTACCTCACCGGGTACCTCGGCCCGTATCGCTTGTTGCGAGCCGACCTCGGGCTCGTTACGATGGTGGGCAGCCCGGTTCTCGGGCCCGAAGCTCTCTCCCAACTCACCGCACACCTTCGCCGAGCACTCGGAGATGCGCGAGTGGTGCTCACCGACTTCCGCCCGGTACCCCTGGCAGATGTACGAGGACGGGACGTGTTCTTCGCAACCACCGCACCGCGGATCGCCGCCGCCGGCCAGGTCCGGCACCTGGAAGCCGCCTCGGGCGTGCGCGTCGTCGGCTGGAGTGCCCGGCTCGCCGATCGAGCCGGGCTTGCTGAGGACATGGACGCCGCCGCGGAGTACGAGGTGCTGCTCACCGAGCTGAAGGCGGCCGCCGTCGACGTGGCGTGCGAACGCGCGATGGCCAGGGGGGCCGAGGTCGTGTTCGTCGACAACCGGCCGGAGGTCGTCGGAGCCGACGACGGAGACCTCGAGACGGCCCTCACGGAGTTGATCGATCTCGCCGTCGCCCGCGGCATCGACCGGGGCGCCGCGGAAGGGACCGAAGGATGAACGAGCGGAGCCGGAGCGCCCAGATCGTGATCACCGACCGCGAGCCGGGCCTGCCCTTCTCGAAAGGGCTCCTCGCGTCGCAGGTCATGGTCACGGGGCTCTCGCCGTATCGCGCGTACCAGGTGGCCGAGGAGGTCGAGCTCCGGCTGCTCGAACGCCGGCATGCGTCGATCACGTCTGT
The DNA here is from genome assembly GCA_035519495.1 of Actinomycetota bacterium. Classification (GTDB taxonomy): domain Bacteria; phylum Actinomycetota; class UBA4738; order UBA4738; family HRBIN12; genus AC-51. The sequence continues at coordinate 29,624 of DATIWE010000037.1, read as the reverse complement.
GGAGCTCTCGGACCTGGCCCTCGACGTCATCCGGGAGCTGGCCGGCGAACGGTACGCCACGAACTTCGTCCGCTGGCGGGACGTCGAGAACCTCGACGTGCCCGTGGTGATCCTGATCGGCGGAGCGACCGGCGTGGGGAAGTCGACGATCGCCACGCAGCTCGCCGCGCGTCTGGGCATCGTCCGCGTCGTCGCCACGGACGCCATCCGGGAGGTCATGCGCGCGATGCTCTCGCCCGAACTGATGCCGACGCTGCACGTGTCCTCGTTCCAGGCGGACTCGGCGCTGCGGGAGCCGCCCACCCGGTCCGCGGACGCGTTGACGCTCGGCTTCCGCGAGCAGACGGCCGCCGTTTCGGTCGGCATCAACGCCCTGATCGAGCGCGCCGCCGCCGAGGGGACCAGCATCGTGATCGAAGGGGCGCACGTCGTGCCGGGATTCTTCGACGTGGACTCCCACGCGGATCGCATCCTCGCGGTACCCTTCGTGGTGGGTGTCGACGATGAGGAGCGGCACCGCTCCCATTTCGCAGCCCGAGAGGGCGCGGCGGCCTCCCGCCCCGCGACCCGGTACGAACAGGGGTTCGACGGGATCCGCAGGCTCCAGCGGTACGTGAAGAGCCAGGCGCTCGCGCACGGGGTGCCGGTGATCCCCAACCACAGTTTCGACCAGTCGATCGCTTCGGTGATCGATCTGGTGATGGAGAAGGCGACCGCCCGCGCGGCCGAGCTTGCGGGAACGCGGGCGGACGCCGCGCGGAAAGGACAGACGGTATGAAGCTGTTCCTCGACACCGCGAGCATCGAGGAGATCCGCGAGATCAACCGCTGGGGTGTGCTCGGCGGCGTGACCACGAACCCGTCGCTGCTGGCCCACGAGGCGGCCGATCCCGACAAGGTGTGGCGGCAGATCCTCGAGGAGGTGGCCGGCGATGTCTCGCTCGAGGTGACGGCCACGGATGCCGATGGGATGTACCAGCAGGGCATCGGGCTGGCCGCGATGGGCTCGAACGCGATCGTCAAGGTCCCGATGACGCCGGACGGCCTCGAGGCCGGCCGGCGGCTCACCGACGAGGGGCACCGGGTCAACGTGACGCTCGTATTCTCTCCCGCCCAGGCGATCCTGGCCGCCGAGATCGGCGCGTACATCGTCTCGCCCTTCCTCGGCCGCCTCGACGACGTCGCCAGCGACGGCATGGGGCTGCTGGGGAACATCTGCGACGTCTATGCTGTTCAGGGATACGAGACCAAGGTGCTGGCGGCGTCGCTCCGCCACCCCATGCACGTCGTCGACGCAGCCGTCGCCGGCGCGGACATCGCCACCATGCCGTACGACGTCTTCACGAAACTCGTGAAACACCCATTGACCGACATCGGTCTGGAACGGTTCTCCGCCGACTGGCAGAAGCTCCAGACCGAACTGGAAGGAGAGGCATCCGCTTGATGGACACCACGATGGACCGCAGCGTCCTCGAGGCGAAGCTCCTGCCTGAGCTGCAGGAGATCGCTCAGAGCCTGGGCGTCGAGGGACCCCAGAAGCTCCGGAAGGCCGGCCTGATCGACGCGATCGTGGCCGCGTCCTCGAACGGCGACGGAGCCACCAACGGCGAGGTCGCCGTGGCCGTGGCCGAGACGCCCGCCCCCTCGCCCCAGCCCGCGGGCGACGGCAACGGAGCGGGCGCCGACCGCGACCGCGACGAAGGGCCGGATCCGCGGAACCGTGACCGGACGCAGGGTGGCCAGGGTCTGGACCGGAACCGCAACCAGGGCCAGGGTCAGGGCCAGGGCCAGGGCCAGGGTTCCGAGCGGAACCGCAACCAAGGCCAAAGCCAAGGCCCGAACCCGAACACGAGCCAAGGCGAGAGCCAGGGCAGGACCGACGCCTCCGATCTGAACGATCGCGAACGGCGCCGGCGCCCCTCGCGCGAGGATCGCCGCCGGCAGCGCGAGGAGCGACGTGTCCGCGAGGAGCAGGATCGGGAGCAGGAGCTCGAAACGGCGCCGAGCCGCACGGGCATCCTCGATGTCCTGCCCGAGGGCTACGGGTTCCTCCGGTGCTCCGGGTACCTGCCGGGGCCCGAGGACGTCTACGTGTCCTTGTCCCAGGTGCGGCGTCATCAGCTGCGCAAGGGCGACACCGTCGCGGGAAAGATCCGCGAGCCGAAGAACAACGAGAAGTACCCGGCGCTGCTGCAGGTCGAGTCGGTGAACGGCATGGACCCAGAGAAGGCGGCCTCGCGTCCGGTCTTCGACAAGCTGACGCCGCTGTTCCCGAACGACCGGTTCCGCCTGGAGACCGGGCCGCTCGCGGTGACCGAGCGGATCATCGACATGATCGCCCCGATCGGAAAGGGGCAGCGCGGCATGGTCGTGGCCCCGCCGAAAGCCGGGAAGACCACCGTCCTGAAGCAGATCGCGAACGGCATCATCAAGTCGAGCCCGGACACGCACGTGATCGTGCTGCTGGTCGACGAGCGTCCCGAGGAGGTCACCGACTGGCAGCGGACGGTCGAGGCGGCCGAGGTCGTGTACTCGACCTTCGACAAGCCGACCGACCAGCACATCCAGGTGACGGAGCTGGTCCTGGAGCGGTCGAAGCGCCTGGCCGAGATGGGACAGGACGTCGCGATCATCCTCGACTCGATGACGCGGCTCACCCGCGCCTACAACCTCGGCATGCCGGCCTCGGGCAAGATCCTGACCGGCGGCATCGACTCCGCAGCGCTCTATCCGCCCCGCCGGTTCTTCGGCGCGGCGCGCAACATCGAGGAGGGCGGGTCGGTGACGATCATCGCGAGCGCGATGGTCGAGACCGGGTCGCGCATGGACGACGGGATCTTCGAGGAGTTCAAAGGCACCGGCAACATGGAGATCCGGCTCGACCGGGCGCTCTCGGAGAAGCGATTGTTCCCGGCGATCAACGTGGATGCATCCAGCACGCGGAAGGAGGAGCTGCTCCTTCCGCCCGAGGAGCTCGCCCTCGTGATCCGGCTCCGACGGGTTCTCCACGCGCTGGAGCCGGGCGCGGCACTCGAGCTCCTCATCGACAAGCTGCGTTCCACCAAGTCGAACGAGCAGTTCCTGAAGGACATCGCGAAGGCACCTGCCGGGAACTGAGCCGGCACCGAAGGAGACGACCATGAAGCAGGGGATCCACCCCGACTATCAGATCGCGAACGTGCACTGCTCCTGCGGGAACACGTTCCAGACGCGCTCGACCGTGAGCGAGATCCGATCGGACATCTGCTCGAACTGCCATCCGTTCTACACGGGCAAGCAGAAGCTGGTGGACGCCGGCGGCCGCGTCGAGCGGTTCCAGCGTCGGTTCGAGAAGACGCAGCAGGCTCAGCAGGCCGCCAAGCGCGGCTGAGCGCCGGTGGGGGACGCGGCTGCGGCCCACCTCTACGGCGGCCAGGCCGTCATCGAGGGCGTGATGATGCGCGGCGCCGGCCATTGGGCGCTCGCCGTCCGCGAGCCGGCGGGCACGATCCACGTCGAGTCGCATGCGATCGACTCCGTCGCGAACCGCCACCCGATCTGGCGCAAGCCCTTCCTGCGCGGGATCATCGTGCTCGGGCAGTCGCTCGCGATCGGCGTTCGCGCGCTGACGATCGCGTCGAACCACGCGCTCGAGGAGGACGAGCAACTGTCGCGCCGGCAGGTCGGCGTGGCGCTGGCGATCGCGATGGTCGCGTTCGTCGCGATCTTCGTGCTTGGGCCGACCACGCTGTTCGCCTGGGCGGAGGATCGCGTCGACGCGAACGGCGTCCTCGTGAACATCGCCGAAGGTGTGTTCCGCGTGCTCCTGTTCGTGGGATACCTGTGGCTGATCGGCCGGACGAAGGACATCCATCGCGTCTTCGAGTACCACGGGGCCGAGCACAAGACGATCGCGGCGTACGAGCACGACGATCCGCTCACGCCGGCGATGATCGACCGGTATCCGAAGGAGCACGTTCGCTGCGGCACGAACTTCCTGATCATCGTGATGATCATCACGATCTTCGTGTTCACGTTCTTCGGCACGCCGGGGATCGTGTGGCGGTTGCTGTCCCGCGTGATCGCGATCCCGATCATCGCCGGGCTCGCGTACGAGGCGTTGCGGCTCGGCGCGCGGTTCCCGGACTCGCTCGTGATGCGGGCACTCATGGCGCCGGGCATCTGGTTGCAGCGCATCACCACGCAGGAGCCCGATGCATCGCAGATCGACGTCGCGGTGGCCTCCTTCCGGGAGGTCCTGCGCCGCGAAGCTGAGGGAGCGGGCACGGTCTAGCGTCGGCCGAACGGGCGACGCCCAGCAGGTCGTTGCATCCCGGTGCGTGGACGCCGAAGATGGGGGCCCAGCTCCAGACGCCCCGGGAGGTGCCTGCATGTCCAGCGACCTCGACGTCCCATTGCTCCCCAGCGCCGAACAGATCCGCAAACGCGGTTTCGTAACCGTCCGCAAGGGTGGCTTCGATCCGGACCAGGTGCGTGAGTTCCTGGGCCGGGTGGCCGACCAGGTCGAGGTGCTCGAGAAGGAGTCCCGCGAGCTGCGCATGGCGACCGCGGGGCCGAGGCAGGCGCAGGGGCAGGCGCAGCCGACGGCGGCCGTCTCCAAGACGTCGGGCGACGATCCGTACGAGGCGATCTCGAAGCGGTTCGCCGCCCTCCTGGAGAACGCCGACCGTGAGGCGACCTCCGTCATCGCCGAGGCGAAGATCGAGGCGGCGCGGATCCTGGAGCAGGCGCGCGCGGAGGCCGACCGGATCAACCTGGATTCGCAGGCCCGCGCCGAGGAGGCGCGCCAGCAGGCCAGTGAGGCGCTGGCGCAAGCCCACGAGGAGGCACAGCGGATCCTCGGCGGGCTCTCGGAGCGTCGCGAGTCGATGATGATGCAGATGAACGAGATGCGGTCGCGGCTGCTCACGGTGGCGGACAACCTCGACGTGTCGCTGGCCGCTCCCGCCGTCGTGGAGGCGAGCACGACGGACGCGGAGATGGAGCACCACGACGAGCAGGCGGAGCCCCCGTCCGCCCAGACGGCACCGTCGGGTCCCGAACCGTCGGCGCCCACGGCATCGACACCCGCGGCGGCGACGCCGAAGCCGACGTCCCCGAAGCCCGCGCCGAGCGAGGCCGACGACCTCGTCGATCCGCGCTACGAGGACCTGTGGGCCTCCACCGACACCGCGGTCGATCTCCCCGATCTGGCCGCTCTCGACGTGAACTTCGACGACGAGCCGGGCTCCGGCTGACCCCGGGCGAGGCCGCGAGCGGCGCAACGCCGCCCTGAGACAATCCCGGCCATGGATGTCGGGTTCGAGGGGAAGCTCGCGGAGATCGAGGTCGCGTACGACCAGGTCGCCGCGGAGATGGCCATGCCTGACATCGCCGCCGATCCCGAACGGATGCGGTCGCTCGGAAAGCGGTTCGCCGAGCTCGAGGACATCGTCCGTCCGTATCGCGACCACCGAGCCGCCGTCGCCCAGGCCGACGAGGCGCGCGCACTCGCGAAGGACGAGGCCGACCCCGAGATGGCGGCGTTCTTCCTCGCGGAAGCCGAGCGCGCGCAGGAGCGGGCGGACGTGCTGGAGGCCGAGCTCGAGCACCTGCTGACGCCGCGCGACCCGAACGACGGCAAGGACGTGATCGTCGAGGTCCGCGCCGGCGCCGGAGGGCAGGAGGCGGCGCTGTGGGCCGGCGACCTCTACGAGATGTACCGGCGGCTGGCCGAGCGGCATCGGTGGAAGACCGACGTCCTCGCGTCCTCGCCGTCGGACCTCGGCGGGTTCAAGGAGGTGTCGGTCGAGGTGCGCGGGCGCGACGCGTTCACGCGGCTGAAGCACGAGGCCGGCGTGCACCGGGTGCAGCGCGTTCCGGTCACGGAATCCCAAGGTCGGATCCACACGTCGACCGCGACGATCGCAGTGATGCCCGAGGCCGAGGAGGTCGAGGTCGAGATCAGACCCGAGGACCTCCAGATCGACGTGTACCGCTCGAGCGGTCCGGGCGGGCAGTCCGTCAACACGACGGACTCCGCGGTGCGGATCGTGCACAAGCCGACCGGGATCCGCGTCGAGGTGCAGGAGGAGCGATCGCAGCTGCAGAACCGTGAGAAGGCGATGCGTTACCTCCGCGCGCGACTGCACCAGCTGGCGATCGACGAGGCGCAGGCGAAGGAGGCCGCACAGCGCAAGGCGCAGCTCGGGTCCGGCGAGCGCTCCGAGAAGATCCGGACCTACAACTTCCCGGAGGGTCGCGTCACGGATCACCGCATCAAGCAGACCTCCTACCAATTGGGGGACGTGCTGGCGGGCGGCGAGGAGCTCGACGGCTTCATCGACGCGCTGCAGGCCGCCGAGCGCGCCCAGCAGCTCGCGGACGACGGGGACGAGGCTGACGAGGGCTGATGCGCCCGGCCGAGGTGATCCGCCGCGGCGCCGCCTACCTCGAGCGGCACGGCATCGAGTCTCCGGACGCGAACGCGGAACGACTCATGATGCACGTGCTGGGCGCCGGCAGGACCGGGGTCCTCGCGCGCACCGACCCCCTCTCCGCCGCGGAGGCGCGCGCGTACGGCAGAGTTTTGTGCTTGCGCTGCACGGGAATACCGCTCCAGCATCTGACCGGCGAGCAGGGCTTCCGCCGGCTGGTCCTGGAGGTCCGGCCCGGCGTGTTCGTCCCGCGACCCGAGACGGAGGTCGTCGCAGGCGTGGCCCTCGAGCGGATCGCATCCGCCGGCACGCCGGCCGTCGTCGATCTGGGCACGGGATCGGGGGCGATGGCGCTCGCCGTGAAGGACGAACGGCCGGATGCGCGCGTCTGGGCGACGGATCTGTCGCCGGACGCGGTCGAGCTCGCGCGGGCGAACGCGACCCGGCTCGGCCTCGACGTGGACGTCCGGGCGGGCGACCTGTTCGATGCGCTCCCGGCCGAGCTCCGGGGGGCCATCGACCTCGTCGTGGCGAACCCGCCGTACGTCCCGACCGAGCGAGCGGACGACCTTGCTCCGGACGCGCTCGCCGATCCACCGCTGGCGCTCTTCGGTGACCTCGCGTTCGCCGAGCGGCTCTTGGATACGGCGCTCGTGTGGCTGCGGATCGGTGGGGTGGTCGTGCAGGAGATCGAGGAGGGCACCGGCTCCGCGATGACCGAGCTGGCTCGTCGCGTGGGCTTCGTCGAGGTGGCCGTGCTGCCCGATCTGAACGGGAGGGACCGCGTCCTCGTGGCGGTGAGGCCCGATGGGCGGTGAGGGCGGACCGGTCGCGGAGGCCGCGGCGGCCGCGTTCCGAGGCGAGCTCATCGTGTTCCCCACCGACACCGTGTACGGGATCGGAACCCGACCGGACGATCCCGACGCCACCGCGCTGCTGTTCGAGGCCAAACGCCGGCCGCGAGGCCTGACCTTGCCGGTCCTCGTCCCCACCCGCGAGACGGCGCGCGCCATCGCCCGGTTCGACGAGCAGGTGGAACGGGTCGCGCTCGGGACATGGCCGGGCCCGGTCACGTTCGTCCTGCCGCGGACGCCGCGGTCCGCCGGATGGTCGCTCGGCGGGGACGAGGCCACGATCGGCGTCCGGCTCCCCGCGCATCCGCTCGCGCTGGCGATCCTCGCCGCGAGCGGGCCGCTCGCCGTGACGAGCGCGAACCGATCCGGCTCCCCGCCGGCAACGACCTGCGACGAGCTCGAGGAGGCGTTCGGCGCCCTCGTTCGCGTCTACCTCTGCTCGGACGAACCGCTCGTCGGCACGTCGTCCACGGTGGTCGACCTGACCGGGCACGCGCCGGCGGTCCTGCGAGAGGGCGCGGTTGCGGCGGATGAGATCGCGCGCCTATGGGTCGGCGAGGACCCGCTGCTAGACTCCGGGCCCTCCTGAGATGAGCGCCGTCCTCGTCGTCTGCACCGGGAACGTGTGCCGCTCGCCCATGGCGGAGGGGTTCCTTCGAGCCGCGCTCGAACGCCGCTTCGGCGGAGCGGCGCCCCTGGTGTCCTCCGCCGGCACCGTCGGATGGGAAGGGTCCGGGGCGATGCAGGAGTCGGTCGAAGCGGCGGCCGAACGCGGGATCGACATCGCCGATCACGTGGCGCGACGCCTCGATGCGGGGATGACGGCGAGCGCCGACCTGATCGTGTGCATGGCCGGCGAGCACCGCGACGCCGTGGAGGCGCTGGATCCGCCGGCCGCGGTCCGCGCGTTCACGTTGAAGGAGCTGACCGGCTTGCTCGAATCGAGTGGAGATGGACGCACCGGGAGCCCCGAGGACCTGCCGGGTCGTGTGGCGGTGGCGGACGAGCTTCGCAGGCGCGCCGCGTCGCCGGGGCCGTGGGACGAGGACATCGTCGACCCGCTCGGATCGCCGCCGTCGGTGTATCGGGCGGTCGCGTGGGAGCTGGACACGTGGATCGAGCGCCTCGTCGCAGCGACCTTCGGGCCCGCGGAGCGGGCGGACGACCCCGCCATCCCTGAGGCGCTCTGACGTGCGCATCTCGATGGGCAGCGACCACGCGGGGTTCAGGTTGAAGGAGGAGCTCAAGGCGTTCCTGCGGGCCGAGGGCCACGAGGTCACCGACCAGGGCACCGACTCCGAGGCGCCCGTCGACTACCCGGCGTTCTGCGCCGCGGCGGCGCGCGCGGTCGTCCGCGGCGAGGCGGACCGGGCGATCGTCCTGGGCGGTTCCGGGCAGGGGGAGCAGATCACGGCGAACAAGATCACGGGGATCCGTGCCGCGCTGTGCCACGACCTCTACCTCGCGAGGCTCTCGCGTGAGCACAATGACGCGAACGTGCTGAGCATGGGCGCGCGCGTGATCGCGCCCGAGTACGCGAAAGAGATCGTCCGACTGTGGCTGGCCACGCCGTTCGCGGGCGGACGACACGTGCCGCGCCTCGAGCAGATCGCGGCCATCGAGCGAGGGGAGCGATAGGGATGCGCGAGTACGCAGCGGACTGGGACGCCCTGCAGGCCACGGACCCGGAGGTCGCCGCCGCGGTTGCCGGCGAGCTGGAGCGGGAGCGATCGACGCTCCGGTTGATCGCCTCGGAGAACTACGCGAGCCCCGCCGTCCTCGCAGCGGTCGGCTCGACGCTCAACAACAAGTACGCCGAGGGGTACCCGGGTCGCCGCTATTACGGCGGGTGCACGTACGTCGACGTCGTCGAGCAGCTCGCCATCGACCGCGCGAAGGAGCTCTTCGGCGCCGAGCACGCCAACGTGCAGCCGCACGCCGGGGCCACCGCCAACATGGCGGTCTTCGGCGCGTTCCTCCAGCCGCATGATCCCGCTTCGAGCGTGCTCGGCATGGTGCTCGCGCACGGCGGGCACCTGACCCATGGCTCGCCGGTGAACGTCTCGGGCATGTGGTTCAACTTCATCGGCTACGAGGTTGATCGCGAGACGGAGCAGCTGGACATGGACCGGGTCCGCGACCTCGCGCTCGAGCACCGCCCGCGCGTGATCCTGGCCGGCTACACGGCGTATGCGCGGACCATCGACTTCGCCGCGTTCCGCCAGATCGCCGACGAGGTCGGCGCGCTGTTCTGGGTCGACGCGTCGCACTTCATCGGGCTGGTCGCGGGCGGGTCCTTCCCGAGCCCGGTGCCGCACGCGGACGTCGTGACGTTCACGACGCACAAAGCGCTCCGCGGTCCCCGCGGCGCCATGATCCTGTGTACCGAGCAGCATGCGAAGGCGATCGACAAAGCCGTGTTCCCGATGATGCAGGGCGGCCCGATCGAGAACAACATCGCCGGCAAGGCCGTCGCGCTCAAGGAGGCGATGACGCCCGCGTTCCGCGAGTACGCGGAGCGGATCGTGCGGGACGCGCGGGCGCTCGCCGCCGGTCTGGCCGAGGAGGGGCTCCGGATCGTCTCGGGCGGAACCGATTCCCACCTCGCGCTCGTCGACGTCCGGCCGCTCGGCTCGGACGGGAAGGCGGCCGAGGCGCTTTGCGACGAGATCGGGATCACCTTGAACAAGAACCAGATCCCGTACGACCCGAACCCGCCGTCGGCGCCCTCCGGGATCCGCGTGGGGACGCCGGCGTGCGCCACCATCGGGATGGACGAGCCGGAGATGCGGGAGATCGCGAACGTGATCGGCGAGGCGCTGCGGCACCCCGACGACGCCGGTGCGAAGGACAAGGCGCGGGCTCGGGTTCGTGACCTGATGCAGCGGTTCCCCGTCTACCCGTAGCGCCGGCCCCGGCGCCGGGTTGCCGCTCCGGGGACGCCCGGCGAGACTTCGCTCGTGCACGCGTACCTGGCCCTGTTCCTCACCGCAGCCGGGGTCACGTTCGCCGTCACCCCGCTCGTTCGCCGCTTCGTGATCTCGGTCGGGGTGATCGTTCAGCCGTCGGTCCGGCGCGTGCATCCCGAGCCGAAGCCCACGATGGGCGGCCTCGCGATGTACGTTGGGTTCCTCGCCGCGCTCGGGCTGTCGCGGTTCCTTCCGTTCTTCGCCGGCGTGAACGCCGCGAGCCCGGAGCCGGTGGCAGCCCTCGTCGGATGCACGCTCATGGTGGGCCTCGGTTCGATCGACGACACGAGGGAGATCAGCCCCCTGTCGAAGCTCACCGCGCAGATCTTCATCGCCGGGGTCATGGTCCTGCTCGGCGTCCGGTTCGCCTACTCGTGGCTGCCGGGGCAGGGGATCGTGGTCCTGTCCGGCAACCTGGGCGAGATCCTCACGATCGTGTGGATCGTGGCGGTCGCGAACGCGGTCAACCTGGTGGACGGGCTCGACGGGCTCGCCGCGGGGATGGTGGCGATCGCCGCGACCGCGTTCTTCATCTACATGGTGCGGAGTCCGAGTTTGTTCGGCGACGCGTCCGAGGCGGCCCTCCTGGCCGCGATCACCGCCGGGATCTGCCTCGGGTTCCTCCCCTGGAACTTCTACCCGGCGAAGATCTTCATGGGGGACTCCGGATCGATGCTGCTCGGGATGCTCCTCGCGATCTCGACGATCGCCGGCGTGGGCCGCAACCTGTTCCCACCTGCGTACGGCGACCTGGCGGCGATCGGGGGCGCGGTCGTCGTGCCGTTGCTGGTGCTGGCGATCCCGTTCCTTGACGTTGCCCTCGCGGTCATCCGGCGGACCCGGCGCGGCGTCGGGCTCGGGGTTGCCGACAAGGAGCACCTGCACCACCGCCTCGTGGACATCGGGCACGGGCACCGGCAGACCGTCCTGCTGATGTACCTGTGGAGCGCCCTGATCTCGGGGTGTGGGCTGGCGATCGGCCTGATCAACGGCCGGCTCGTGGTGGGCATCATCCTGTTCGGCGCCGCGATCCTGTTCGCGGTCACGGCGTTCCCCCTGCTCGTGGGGCGACGCAACGGGAACGGGAACGGGAACGGGAACGGGAACGGGTCCGAGGGGGGTGAGCCGCCCGGGCGCCAGGAACCCGCCTCGGTTCCCTGAGGCCGCCGGCAGCCGCCGCTTCGTACAACCGATAGGAGCGGCGAGGTTCCGGCCGGTGGCTACCCAAGGCCGTGCCGATCGTGTGATGATCCCTGCCGCCTCCCTGGGACGACGACCGTCCGCCGGGGGGCCGCGGAGGGGGTGCGAGTGACCGAGATCGACGTACGCCTCGAGCGCGTCTCGAAGCTCTTCGGGGACGCGGCCGCCGTTGACGACCTCTCGCTCGACATCGAGGAGGGCGAGTTCTTCAGCATGCTGGGGCCGTCCGGCTGCGGGAAGACGACCACGCTGCGGATGATCGGCGGCTTCGAGGAGCCGTCGCTCGGGACCGTCTACCTGGGCGGACGCGACGTGACCGACCTCCCGCCGTACAAGCGCGACGTGAACACGGTGTTCCAGTCCTACGCGCTGTTCCCCCACCTCGATGTCTCAGAGAACGTGGCGTTCGGCCTCCGGCGCAAGAAGGTGGCGAAGGACGAGATCGAGACCCGGGTGAAGGAGGCGATGCGGCTCGTCGACCTCAAGGGCTTCGAGACCCGCAAACCCCGGGAGATGTCGGGCGGCCAGCAACAGCGCGTGGCGCTCGCCCGCGCGCTCGTGAACCGCCCGAAGGTGTTGCTGCTCGACGAACCGCTCGGCGCGCTGGACCTCAAGCTCCGCAAGCAGATGCAGCTGGAGCTGAAGACGATCCAGCAGGAGGTCGGCATCACGTTCATCTACGTGACGCACGACCAGGAGGAAGCGATGACGATGTCGGATCGCCTCGCGGTGATGCGGCACGGCAAGATCGAGCAGCTCGGCGAGCCCGAACAGGTCTATGAGAGCCCGGCTACCGAGTTCGTGGCGGGGTTCCTCGGTGCCTCGAACCTGCTGGACGGGGAGATCACGAGCGAGAACGGGATGGCACAGGTGCGGCTCACGAGCGGCGAGATGATCCAACTCCCCACCCAGCGGGTCCCGAGCGGTGTGGACAAGACCGTCCGGATCGGCGTGCGGCCGGAGAAGATCTCGATCGCATCGAGCGATGCGGAGGCGCCGGCCGGCACGAACAGTGTGACCGGGCTCCTGCGGATCTCGACGTACATCGGCGTCAGCCATCAGTACAAGATCGAAGGACCGGGGGCGAAGGAGCTCACGGTCTACGTCCAGAACCTCGGCGCGGGTCCAGCGCCGGCACCGGGGGAGAAGGTCCGCCTGTCGTGGCTGCCCGAGCACACGTTCGCCGTCGTGCCGTCGGCCCCGATATCGGAACAGGAGGAAGAGGAATGACCGACGACCCCATCATCGACCCATCGCTGTTGCGCGGACTCACGCAGTCACGGTTCACACGCCGGGATCTCTTCCGGTACGCGGGGGTAGCCGGCGGAGCGCTCGGCTTGTCGGCGTTCCTGGCCGCGTGTGGCACGAAGGGTGTGGCGACCGGCTCCGGCGGTGCCGGGAAGCCCAACGCCAACATGGGGGACGCGGCGTGGTGGGGCCAGCAGACACTGCACAAGACGCTGGACTTCGACAACTGGCCCTACTACATGGACATCGGGCCGAACAACTCGCACCCGTCGCTGGACGAGTTCACGAAGAAGACCGGCATCAAGGTCAACTACACCGAGAACATCCAGGACAACCCGTCGTACTGGAACCAGCACATCTTCCCCCAGCTGAGCCACGGGCAGAGCCAGGGCCACGACATCATCGTCCTCACGAACAACGACTACCCGCTCGGGTACATGCTGAACTTCGGATGGGCGATCCCGTTGGATCACGGCAGCATGCCGAACTTCGACAAGTACGCGAGCAAGCTCGTCACGAACCCGTCCTACGATCCCGGCAACACGTACACGATGGCCTGGCAGTCGGGCTACACGTTGATCGCCTACAACACGAAGTACATCAAGGATGAGATCACGACCGTCGACGTCCTGTGGGATCCGAAGTACAAAGGGAAGATCGGCATGTTCGGCAACGCCAGCGAGCTCGGCTGCCTGGGGTTGCTCGCGATCGGGAAGGACCCGGCCACGTCGACGCCGGCTGACTGGACCGCGGCCGCGGCCAAGCTTCAGGAACAGAAGCCGCTGGTTCGCTCCTACTACGATCAGGATTACATCAAGGCGTTGAAGTCCGAGGACACGTGGATCTCGATGGCGTGGTCCGGGGACATCTTCCAGGCGGGCATCCAGGGCTACGACACCCTGAAGACCGCGGTCCCTCAAGAGGGCGTGATGTTCTGGACCGACAACATGCTCATGCCGTACACCGCGTCGAACCCGAAGGACGCGATGACGTACATGGACTACGTGTACGACCCGAAGGTCCAGGCCGTGATCGAGGACTACAACAACTACGTGTGCCCGGTTCCGTCGTCGAAGGGCATCATCGGGACGGAGCTGCACGACCCTGCTGTGGCGAACAGCCCACTCGTCTTCCCCAACGCCGCGATGGTTGCGGCTGCCAAGCCCTACTACCAGTGGAAGAACACGCAGGATCTGAAGACGTGGAACGACACCTTCCAACCGATCTACCTGGGGTAGAAGCGCCGCCGCCGCGCCGATCCAAGGGTCGGAGGCAAAAGGGCGCCTATATCCTCGGCGCGCCGGCCATCCTGTGGCTGGTGGTGCTGTTCATCGTCCCGATGATCACGATGGTGTCGCTCTCGTTGTCGACGTGCGACCCGATCACGCTGGCGTGCCAGAACACCTGGCACTTCGCCGAATTCCGCCAAGTCGTTCAGCAATATCACACCCAGCTACTCCGCGCGATCGTCTACGCCGGAGTCGCCACCGTGATCGATCTTGCGATCGCGTTCCCGCTCGCCTACTGGATCGCGTTCTACGGAGGCAGGAAGAAGAACTTCTTCCTCCTCATGCTCCTCGTGCCGTTCTTCGTCTCGTTCGTGATCCGCACGACGGCGTGGCAGTTCCTGCTGGCGGATCAAGGACCGATCCTCCAGCCGCTCAAGTCGATCGGACTCCTCCCGGAGAACTATCACGTTCTCGCGACATGGATCGCCGTCGTGGCGGGGTTGGCGTACAACTACCTTCCCTTCACCGCCCTGCCCCTCTACGTCGCTCTCGAACGGATCGATCGACATGTCGTCGAGGCGGCGGGCGATCTTTACTCGAACCGGCGGAGCGTGTTCATGCGCGTGATCTTCCCGCTCGCGATCCCGGGCATCTTCGCCGCCTTCCTGCTCACCTTCGTGCCGGCCGCAGGCGACTTCGTCAACGCGTCGATCCTCGGCGGGACGAACACGACGGTGATCGGGCAGATCATCCGAAGCGCGTTCCTGGACAACAGCGACTATCCGGCGGCATCGGCGCTCTCCGCGATCCTGATGGCGGCGATGCTCATCGGCATCTTCCTGTATGCGAAGGTCTTGGGATCGCGGACGATCGAGGAGTACATATGAGCGTGGCCACCTCGGCCGACGCCGGCGCCCGCGATCTCTCCGTCGAGATACCGCCGAGACGAGGCAACCGGCGCCGGTGGACGTCGTACATCTTGCCCACCTACTCGTGGCTGGTGATCGTCTACCTGCTGATCCCGATCGCCTTCATGGTCCTGTACAGCTTCAACCAGTCCTCCTCCCGCCTCCCGCAGGTGAACTACAAGTGGGAGGGGTTCACCACGCGTTGGTACCAGCAGTGGAACGGGATCCCCGGCCTCGCGGACGCGTTCTTCCTGTCCATCAAGCTCGCGCTGGCGACCACCGTGGTCGCGGCGATCCTGGGGACGCTGTTGGCCCTGGCGTTGGTGAAGTACCGCTTCCGCGGGAAGGCCGTGACCGAGCAGACGCTGTTCACGAACATCGCCGCGCCGGAGATCGTGCTCGGCGCATCGCTCCTCGGGTTCTTCATCACCCTGAACCTGCCGCTCGGATTCACCACCCTGCTCCTCGCGCACGTCATGTTCAGCATCGCCTATGTGACGATCACGGTTCGCGCGCGATTGTCGGGCTACGACATGAACGTCGAATGGGCCGCCCAGGATCTCGGCGCGACGCCGTGGGTGACGTTCTGGAAGGTCACGATGCCGCTGATCTATCCGGGCATCATGGCCGGCGCACTGCTCGCGTTCGCCCTCTCGATCGATGACTTCGTGACGTCGTCGTTCGTCGCCGGGAACTCCACGACGTTCCCACTCTGGGTCTACGCCGCCATCCGCGTCGGCATCCCGCCGCAGGTCTTCGTGTTCGGCACGGTGATCTTCACGGTCGGGGTGGTCGTCGCAGCCATGAACCTCGTGTCGCAGGGCCGGAGGAAGCGGCGGGATGAGGCGGCCCGGAGGAAGGCGGAGGAAGCCCCGGAGGAGAACGTCATCGACATCGAGTCGGAGTTCAACGTCGCGGTGCGATGAGCCAAGGGCTTGTGAAACCTTTCACAAGCGGCCGAAAGTGCCTTCTGACCTGCGGAAACGACTTTGACGGCCCGAAACGGCGCTGACTATACTTCGCGCGTGACTCCGCCCCGGCAACCCGAAGGCGCGTGGACGGGCATGGAGACGGGCTGGGCCATCACGTCGACGATGATCGGCGGCATGCTGGCCCTCGGGGGCCTCGGCTACCTGATCGGCCTGGTGGTCGGGGCCGAGCGGGTGCTCACGGGGATCGGGTTCGTCCTCGGGGCCGCCGCCGCGATCTACACGATCTGGCTCCGCTACGGGGAGGACGACCGTGGCGAGGTCTGACCCCGAGCACCAGCTGGTCCGCCGCGTGACGCCGTTCGCCCTGCCGGCGGCGGTGCTCGCGTTCGTGATCGGCGCCGCGTTCGGTGGGCCGACGGTCGGATGGTCGGCGGCGATCGCGATCGCGATCGTCTACGTGAACTTCGTGGCGAACGCGTGGTCCGTGGCATGGGCGGCGTCCGTGTCGCCGACGATGGTGTCGATCGTCGCCCTCGGCGGCTACGCCGTCCGGTTGATCGTGTACACGGTCGCGCTCGTGCTCCTGAACCAGCTGGCGTGGTTCTCGCCGCTCGCCTTCATCCTCGCGCTCGTGCCGAGCGTCATCGCGCTGCTGATCTTCGAGGCGAAGGCGCTGACGGGGCCGATGCAGGCCGACCTCTGGACGTTCGACGGAGCGGGGCCGTGAGCGGCCTCGTCGGATCCGCGACGTTCGAACCGCCGGGCACGGGCGATTTCATCTACGGGTGCGTCGGGCCGTCGTACCACGTGTTCGGCCAGACCTTCTGCTTCAACTTCATCATCCTGTTGATCGTCCTGACGACCCTCATCGTGCTGACGTTGTTCCTCGTCGCGTTCCGCAAACCGAAGGTCGTCCCGGGGAAGTTCCAGTTGCTGATGGAGCTCGGCGTCGACTTCGTGAAGGAGAACATCGCCCTGCCGATGCTCGGACAGGACGCGTCGAAGTACATGCCGCTGCTCACCACGTTCTTCTTCTTCATCCTGGTCGGGAACCTCTTCGAGGTCGTCCCGGGATTCAGCCTGTCGGCAAGCAGCCGGATCGCGCTCCCGCTCACGCTCGCGATGATCTCGTGGTTCACGTACAACGGGGCCGGGATCCGCAAGCACGGGTTCTTCGGCTACCTCCGGCACACGTGCATCATCCCGTCGGCGCCGGGGTGGCTGCGCTACACGCTCCTGATGTTCATCGAGTTCGTCTCGAACATCATCGTGCGACCGATCACCCTGACCGTCCGTCTGTGGGCGAACTTCCTGGCCGGCCACTTCCTGCTGGCGATCTTCTTCCTGGGCACCGTCTTCTTCCTCGAGAACGGCCCGAAGACCTGGTTGCTGGCCGGCGTGTCGTTCCCACTCGGGGTCGTGCTCGTCGGCTTCGAGATCTTCGTCGCGGTCCTGCAAGCGTTCATCTTCGCGATCCTCAGCGCTTCCTACATCGGGCAGGCACTTGCTGAGGAGCACTAGCTAAGGAGGCAGGCAGTGTTGGGATTGTTGGGACAGGTGACCGACACGGGGTTGACGGCGATCGGGAAGGGCCTCGTGATCGGCCTGGCCGCGATCGGCCCGGGCATCGGCCTGGGGATCTTGATCGGCAAGTCGGTCGAGGCGATGGCACGCCAGCCGGAGTACGCCGGCCAGGTCCGCACGACGATGTTCATCGGCATCGGCTTGATCGAGGCGCTCGCCCTGTTCGGCATCGCGTTCTCGTTCATCATCTGAGGAGGCGGATCGGATGCTCGGCGTGCTCTCCCTCCTCGCGGAGGGGACGAACGACAAGCAGAACATCTATCCCAAGGCCACCGAACTGGTGGTTGCCGCGGTCGCGTTCTTCATCCTGCTGTTCTTCTTCTGGCGATGGGTCCTCCCACGGGTGAACACCCTGCTGGAGGAGCGCCGCGAGAAGATCCAGGGCGAGATGGAGAAGGCCGAGGAGACGCGCGTCCAGGCCGACCAGGTGCTGGCGGACTACCGCGCGCAGCTCGCCACGGCCCGCGACGAGGCCAACCGGATCATCGAGGACGCGCGCGCCACGGCCGAGCAGCTGCGGCGTGACGTCCAGGCGAAGGCCGAGGAGGAGGCGGGCGCCACCGTCGTCCGGGCCCAGGAGGAGATCCGGGCGGAGCGTGACCGCGCGTTCCAGGAGCTCCGCGACCAGGTCGCGCAGATCGCGGTCGACCTGGCGGGCCGTGTCGTGAACGAGGAGCTGAACCCGGCGGCGCACGAACGACTGATCGACGAGTACATCGAGCAGGTGGCCGGCGGGGCCGGCGGGGGACGATAGGTGTCCGAGGTCCTCGACCGCCTCTTCGGGAAGGACCAGCGCGTCCGCGGGTACGCGACGGGGTTGGCCGCCGTGGCGGAGGGCGAGGGCGTGCTCGACCGCGTCGGGGACGAGCTCTTCGCGTTCTCGAAGGCGGCCGAGCAGAACGCGGAGCTCCGCGACGCCCTGACGAACCCGGCCCTGCCGGTCGAGAATCGCGAGGCGCTCGTCCGCGACATCCTGGGGACCCGAGCGCACGCGATGACGGTCAGCCAGATCTCGTTCCTGATCGAGGCCGGCCGGACCCGTGAGCTGAGCAAGATCGCGGAGGGCGTCGTGGCGATCGCGGCAGAACGGCGTGAGCTGGCGGTCGCCGAGGTCCGTTCCGCCGTGCCCCTGTCGGACGCACAGCGCACGCGGATGGAGG
Organism: Actinomycetota bacterium; assembly: GCA_035519495.1. Taxonomy (GTDB): domain Bacteria; phylum Actinomycetota; class UBA4738; order UBA4738; family HRBIN12; genus AC-51. Next base: position 11,125 of record DATIWE010000037.1, on the reverse strand, counting down.
AAGCGTTGTCCCGCGCCACCGGGCGCAAGGTCGAGGTCAAGGTGGTCCTCGATCCCACCGTCGTCGGCGGCGTGGTCGCGCGCGTCGGCGAACTCGTCTTCGACGGCTCGGTCGCAACCCGCCTCGAAGAGGCCAAACACGCACTCGGGAGCTGAAGCGATGGCATCGGAAACGATCGACCCGGCACGGATCGTCGAGGCCCTCCGGAAGAACGTGGAGAGCTGGTCCCCGTCCGTCGAGCGGGAGGAGGTCGGCCGCGTCATCGAGACCGGCGACGGGATCGCGCGGGTCGCCGGCCTTCCGAGCGCGATGGCGAACGAGCTCCTGGAGTTCCCCGGCGGGCTGTTCGGGCTGGCGTTCAACCTCGACGAAGACGAGATCGGCTGCATCCTGTTCGGCGAGGGCTCGGGTATCGAGGAGGGAGATCCGGTCAAGCAGACCGGCACGGTGTTGTCGGTGCCGGTCGGGGACGGGTTCCTCGGGCGGGTCGTGGACGGCCTCGGCCGGCCCCTCGACGACCTCGGACCGATCGCGGCGGAGGCGACGCGCGCCCTGGAGCTCCAGGCGCCGAACGTCGTGTCGCGCCAGCCGGTGAAGGAGCCGCTGTACACGGGCATCACGGCGATCGACTCGATGACCGCGATCGGGCGCGGGCAGCGGCAGCTGATCATCGGCGACCGGCAGACCGGCAAGACGGCCGTCGCGCTCGACACGATCATCAACCAGCGGCAGTACTGGGGGACGCCGCAGGCCGTGAAGTGCATCTACGTCGCGATCGGGCAGAAGGCGTCCACGGTCGCGGAGGTCGTCGATACGCTCCGCGAGAATGGCGCGCTCGAGTACACCGTGGTGGTCAACGCGAGCGCGGCCGACCCGGCACCGTTCCAGTACGTCGCCCCGTACGCCGGCGCCGCGATCGGCTCCCACTGGATGTACGAGGGCGACCACGTGCTGATCGTCTACGACGACCTGTCGAAGCAGGCGGTCGCCTACCGTGAGATCTCGTTGCTGCTGCGGCGGCCGCCCGGCCGCGAGGCCTATCCCGGCGACGTCTTCTACCTGCATTCCCGGCTGCTCGAGCGCGCGGCAAAGCTCTCCGACGAGCTGGGCGGCGGCTCGATGACCGCGCTGCCCATCATCGAGACGAAGGGCGGCGACATCTCCGCCTACATCCCGACGAACGTCATCTCCATCACCGACGGTCAGCTCTTCCTCGAGTCGGAGCTGTTCTTCGCGGGCGTGCGGCCGGCGATCAACGTCGGCGTGTCGGTCTCCCGCGTCGGCGGCGCCGCCCAGATCAAGGCGATGAAGGACGTCGCGGGGCGGCTGCGCCTCGACCTCGCCCAGTACCGGGCGCTCGAGGCGTTCGCGCAGTTCGGGTCCGAACTGGACAAGGCCTCCCAGCAGCAGCTCTCGCGCGGGTCGCGCGTCGTGGAGATCCTGAAGCAGCCGCAGTTCCAGCCGCAGCCGGTCGAGCGCGAGGTGCTCGCGATCTGGACCGTGACGAACGGCCACCTCGATCCTTATCCGGTCGAGGATGCGCGCCGGTTCGTCGACGGGTTCATCGGTTACATCGAGGCCCGGCACGCCGAGGTCCTCGCCGCGATCCGTGACGCCGGGAAGCTCGACGACGACACGCTCGCCACCCTCGGCACCGCCGTCGCCGACTACGCGCAGTCGTTCGTGGCGACGGGGGCGGGGGAGGGCTCGGAGTCGGGGATCGGCCGGACCACTCCGGCGGACCCCGTCAAGCCCGACGTGGGCTGGGATCGCATGTCTTCGGCCGACGACGACGACGACGAGGCTCCGGCGGGGTAGGCATGGGCGCGCAGCTCCGCGTCGTCCGCCGGCGGATCCGATCGGTCCAGTCGACGAAGAAGATCACCCGCGCGATGGAGCTCATCGCGTCCTCGCGGATCGTGAAGGCGCAGCAGCGCGTCGAGGCGTCCCGTCCGTACGCCGTGCAGCTGACGCGGGCGATGGAGGATGTTGCGCGCAACGCCGCGGGCGCCCTCGGCCATCCGCTGCTGGAGCACCGGCCCAACCCCGCGCGCGCGGGCGTGCTGATCGTGACCTCCGATCGCGGCCTCGCTGGCGCGTACAACGCGAACGTGCTGAAGGTCGGCGAGGAGTTGCTGCGGGGTGTCGGCACGCGCGGCCTCGAGCCGATCCTCTACGTGATCGGCAAGAAGGGCGTCGGGTACTTCCGCTTCCGCGGGGTCGCGGCGCGCGCGACGTGGCAGGGGTTCAGCGAGGTGCCCCCGTACGAGAAGGCGGAGGAGATCGGCCGCGCGCTGATGCAGGACTTCGCCGACGGCCAGATCGACGAGCTGCACTGCGCCTACACCGACTTCCGCTCCGCGTTCACGCTGCGCGCCACCGCGAAGCGCTTCCTGCCGATCGCGCCCGAGGAGGTCGGCGCCCACGCCGCCGGCGTGGTGCCGCCCGAGTACCTCTTCGAGCCGGAACCCGAGCAGATCCTCGATCATCTGTTGCCGCAGTACCTGATCACGAAGGTGTACGCGGCGCTGCTCGAGTCCGCGGCGTCGGAGAACGCGGCGCGCCGTCGCGCGATGAAGGCGGCGACCGACAACGCGGAGGACCTCATCAAGATCCTGACGCGCCAGGCGAACCGCGCGCGGCAGGACGAGATCACGACCGAGATCATGGAGATCGTCGGCGGCGCCGAGGCGCTCGCCGCAGAGAAGGGATGACGATGGCGGAGACGACGCAGGAGAACGGGCATGCGGACGGTCGCGTCGTCCGGGTGATCGGGCCGGTGGTGGACGTCGAGTTCCCCCCGAAGCACCTCCCCGAGATCAACACGGCGCTGACGGTCGGCGTCAACCTCGACCAGCTGGTCACCACGATCACGTGCGAGGTCGCGCAGCACATCGGAGACTCCACGATCCGCGCGATCGCGTTGAAGCCGACGGACGGGCTGGTCCGCGGCGCGCCCGTGCGCAACACTGGGGAGCCGATCAAGGTGCCTGTGGGTGACGGCGTCCTCGGTCACGTCTACAACGTCCTCGGTGAGCCCCTGGACGCGGACGCATCCACGATCCACGCCGCCGACCACTGGGCGATCCATCGGGAGGCGCCGCCGTTCGCCGACCTCGAGCCGAAGAAGATCATGCTCGAGACGGGTATCAAGGTCATCGATCTGCTCGAGCCCTACGTGCAGGGCGGCAAGATCGGGATGTTCGGCGGCGCGGGCGTCGGCAAGACCGTGATCATCCAGGAGATGATCCGGCGGCAGGCCGAGCAGCACGGCGGCGTGTCGGTCTTCGCAGGCGTCGGCGAGCGCACCCGCGAGGGCAACGACCTGTTCCTGGAGATGACCGAGTCGGGCGTGATCGCGAAGATCGCGCTCGTGTTCGGCCAGATGGACGAGCCGCCGGGCGTCCGCCTCCGCGTCGCCCTGTCGGCGCTCACGATGGCCGAGTACTTCCGCGACGTCGAGCACAAGGACGTGCTGCTGTTCGTGGACAACATCTTCCGGTTCACGCAGGCCGGCTCGGAGGTGTCCACGCTGCTCGGACGGATGCCGAGCGCCGTGGGCTACCAGCCGAACCTCGCCGGGGAGATGGGCGACCTGCAGGAGCGGATCACGTCTGCCGGTGGGCGCTCGATCACATCGTTGCAGGCGATCTACGTGCCGGCGGACGACATCACCGATCCCGCGCCGCACGCCGCGTTCGCGCATCTCGACGCGACGACGGTGCTGAGCCGCGACATCGCGTCGCTCGGCATCTATCCGGCGGTCGACCCGCTCGACTCGACGAGCCGCATCCTGGATCCGCGCTACGTCGGCGAAGACCACTACGCGGTGGCGCGGCGCGTCCAGGAGATCCTCCAGCGGTACCGGGACCTCCAGGACATCATCGCGATCCTCGGCATCGATGAGTTGTCGGAGGAGGACAAGCTCATCGTGAGCCGTGCCCGGAAGATCCAGCGGTTCCTCTCGCAACCGATGTTCGTGGCAGAGCAGTTCACGGGGGTCCCCGGCAAGTACACGCCGATCGACGAGACGATCGCCTCGTTCCGAGGGCTGTGCGAGGGCGAGTACGACCATCTGCCCGAGCAGGCCTTCTTCCTGGTCGGCGGCATCGAGGAGGCTGTCGAGCAGGCCAAGCGCCTGGAGGCCGCGTGAGCTTCGAGGCGCACGTCGTCACGCCCGAACGAGAGGTCTGGTCCGGTCCGGTCGTGCAGGTGATCGCGCGCGGTGTCGACGGGACCGTCGGGATCCTGAACGGGCACGCGCCATTGCTGGTCCAACTCGCGATCGGCGCGCTCCGGCTCGAGGGGCCCGACGGAAGCTGGCGGACGGCGGTGATCGACGGCGGGTTCCTGCACGTGACCAGCGACGCGGGGAACACGCGGGCGGACGTGCTCGCGACGCAGGCGGAGCTGGCCGAGGAGATCGACGTCGAGGCGGCTCGCCGACGCCTCGAGGACCTGCGCTCGCGCCTCGGCGGGGACGACGATGAGGTCGCCGAGGCCGAGACGGCGAAGGCGCTCGCCCGGATCGACCTCGCCGGCTAGCCACGGCATCCCTCGCTTTGGCCTACCATCGTCCGATGGACCGCCTCCTCGTGACCGGGGGCGCGCGTCTCGCCGGAACCGTCCGGGTCTCCGGCGCGAAGAATTCCGCGCTCAAACTCATGGCAGCCTCGCTGCTCGCGCCCGGCCGCAGCGTCGTGCGCAACGTGCCGCGGATCCGCGACTGCTCAGTGATGGCCGAGCTCATCAGGCACTTCGGCGTCGATGTGCACCTGGAGGACGGCGTCGCGACGCTCGACGCGACCACGGTCGACGCGGTCGAGGCACCGCACGAGCTCGTCGGGCAGATCCGGGCCTCCATCGTTGTCCTCGGCCCGCTGCTGGCCAGGACCGGCCGGGCGAAGGTCGCGCTGCCGGGGGGCGACGAGATCGGCGCGCGGCCGGTGGAGCTGCACGTCCGCGGGCTCGAGCGGATGGGCGCGGCGGTCCGCTCGGAGCACGGGTTCCTCGTCGCCGAGGCGCCGGTGCTGCACGGCGCCTCGATCACGCTCGACTACCCGAGCGTCACCGCGACCGAGAACCTCCTGCTCGCCGCGGTGCTCGCGCGCGGGACCACCGTGCTGGACAACGCTGCGCGCGAGCCGGAGATCGCCGACCTGGCGGCGTTCCTCCGATCGATGGGCGCCGACGTCGAGGGCGCCGGCACGAGCACGATCCGCATCGCCGGCGTCGACGGGCTGCGGCCGGCGGAGCACCGGGCCGTGCCCGACCGGATCGAGGCCGGTACGTGGGCCGCGGCCGCGGTTGCGACGATGGGCGACGTCACGATCGAGAACGCGCGGCCCGAGCACCTGGAGCTCTACCTGACGAAGCTGGCGGACACGGGAGCGGAGATCGCCTTCAGCGACGACGGTCTCCGGATCCGGCAGCCCGCCCGGGCGCGCGCGGTCGACTTCGTGACGCTGCCGTACCCGGGCATCGCGACCGACTTCCAGCCGATCCTGCTGGCGATGCTCGCCACGGCCGAGGGCACGAGCATCGTCACCGAGAACGTGTTCGAGGGACGCTTCCTCTACGTCGGCGAGCTGCGTCGGATGGGTGCCGACATCCGCACCGAGGGGCATCACGCGGTGATCCGCGGGGTGCCTCGCCTGTCGGCGGCCCCCGTACGCGCGCTCGACATCCGCGCCGGCGTCGCGATGGTCCTCGCCGCGCTCGCCGCCGACGGTGTGACCCGGATCGACGACGTGCACCACATCGACCGGGGCTACGAGGACCTCGAGCGCAAGCTCCGGGATCTCGGCGCCGAGGTTCGCCGCGAAGCGGACCCCGTGGTCGTGCCCGATCCGGCGGAGGCCTGGTGATCCCCTTCCCGCCGCCGCCTGGCGCTCCGGCGGCGGCTCGGGATCCCCGGCACGGGCCCGGCGATCTGCCGGCCGTGACGTGGGGCGCGTTCGAGTCGCTCGCCCTGTTCATCGTCGGGAACCTCGCGATCGGCCAGGTCCTCGTGGCGGGGATCGTGCTGGTCGCCATGGGCGTGCAACCCACCGAGGACGTCGCCGGCCTGCCGACGATCGTGGCGACGATCGCCGCCGACCTCACGTTCCTCGGGGTGATGCTCCTCTTCTTCCGATGGCGCGCGCCGGATTGGCGCAGGCGCGTGGGCATCTTCCTGGACCGCGGCCGCGTCCGCGACGTCGCCTTCGGGTTCGTCGGCGGCCTGCTCCTGTACGGGATCGTCGCGGTGGTCGTGGGCGCGCCGCTGCTCTGGCTGTTCCGGGAGGTCCTCGGCCGGCAGGTGAGCCAACCGGAGCAGATCGCTTCGAACATCTCCGCCGGCGCGAAGGTGCTGGCGGTGCTGAGCGCGGTCGTGATCGCGCCGATCACCGAGGAGCTCTACTTCCGGGGCATCCTGTACCGGAGCGTCCGGGATCGTCGCGGCATCGCGCTCGGTGTGCTCGTGCAGGCCCTCGTGTTCGGCGCCGTGCACGCACCGGCCGCACCGTGGCGCGACGTCCTGTTCCTGCAGGTGTTGATGTGCTTCACGGGGGCCGGCCTCGCCCTGATCTACGAGCGCCGGGCGAACCTCGCGGCCAGCGTCGCCGCACACATGGCGTTCAACATCATCGGCGTGATCGCGATCTTCCACGGGGCCTGAGCGGGATGCCCGAGTTCCCCACGCAGCCCTGGTTCGACGCCTTCGTGGCCGAGGTGAACGCGTCCGAGGAGTACCGGGCGGCCGCCGCGGACTGGGAGGGCGACATCGCGTTCCTCGTCGAGGCCGAGCCCGACAAGAACATGCCCGCCGACGTCTGGGGGTACCTCGACCTGTGGCACGGTGCGTGCCGCAGAGGGGGCGTCGTGGAACGACGGGACGGCGAGCGCGCGGCCTACGTCATCGCGGCGCCGTACACGCGCTGGAAGGACGTCGTCCAGGGCGACCTCGACCCGGTCAAGGGCATGATGCAGGGCAAGCTGAGGGTGCGCGGCGACCTGCCGACCATCATCCGCTACGTCCGCGCCGCGAACGAGCTGGTGCGGCTGACCGGTGAGGTCGACACGACGTTCCCCGACGAGGGGTAGATGCGCGCCGTCGTGTTCGACGGGCCCGGCCGTGTCCGGGTGGCCGAGGTCCCCGATCCGAGGCTCCAGGCGCCGGGCGACGCCATCGTCCGCGTTCTCCGCACGGCGATCTGCGGGAGCGACCTGCATTTCCTCCACGCGAAGGCGCCGATCGAGCCCGGCGAGGTGCTCGGGCACGAGGCGGTGGGCGTGGTGGAGGCGGTCGGCGAGGCGGTCCGGCGCATCCGTCCGGGCGTCCGCGTCGTCGCCTCGTTCGACATCGCGTGCGGCGCGTGCTGGTTCTGCGAACACGGCCAGACGTCGCTCTGCGAGGACTTCATGAACCTCGGGGCAGGCGCGTTCGGCGGCGGGCTCCCCGGCGCGCAGGCCGACCGCGTCCGGATCCCGGTCGCCGATGTGAACCTCTTGGAGGTCCCCGATGACGTCGACGACGAACATGCGCTCTTCGTCGGCGACGTCCTGACGACGGGGCTGTTCGCCGCCGGACTCGCATCCATCGGACCCGGCACGTCGGTCGCGGTGCTCGGCGTCGGTCCCGTCGGGTTCTTCGCGATCCAGGCGGCGCGGAACCGTGGGGCGACCGTGTTCGGCGTCGATCGGGAGCCGGCTCGGCTGGCGCTCGCCGCCGCTGCGGGGGCCGAGCCGATCGACGCGACGGCGGTGCACGCGGCGATGGCGCTCGCCGCCCGCACGGGCGACCGCGGGCCCGACGTGGTGATCGAGGCCGTCGGGACGCCGGATGCCTACGGAACCGCGGTCGGGTTGGTGCGCCGCGGGGGCGAGGTCGTCGTGGTCGGCATGTACGCCGGTGAGTCGGTCGAGGTCCAACTCGGCGTGTACTGGGCGCGCGCGCTCACCGTCCGGTTCGCGGGGATCTGCCCGGTGCACGCATGGTGGGAACGGGCGATGCAGGAGGTCCGCGCCGGACGGCTGGATCCGGCGCCGCTGATCAGCCATCGCCTGCCGCTGGCCGAGGCCGCGGAGGGCTACGCGTTGTTCGACCGCCGCGAGGCCACGAAGGTGCTCCTGCTGCCGTGAGCGTTACGTTCCGGCGCGACGACCCGGTGGGTCTGGTGGCGATCGTCGGAGACCTCCTCGCGGCGAACCTCGAGCGCGACCCGGGGCGCCGCCGGCTGCTCCGGGACGAGTCGTCGGTCCTGCGGGCGATCGACGCGGGTGTCGGCGTGACGGTTCGGTGCACGCGCCGGGGCGTCGTCGTCGCCGCCGGCGCGGATCCGGGGGCGCGCGTGGTGGTCGTTGCGAGCGCCGCTCGGCTGCTCCAGCTGGCCGCCGCTCCCCTCCGGTTCGGCGTGCCCGACGCGCTCACGCCCGAGGGCCGCGCGGTCCTCGCCGACATCCTCGCCGGCCGTGTGCGGGTCCATGGGCTCCTCCGCCGCCTGCCCGCGGTCCGTCGCCTTACGATGCTCCTGTCTGCTCGCTGAGCGAAGGGAGGGGTCATCGCCACCGACGCGCCGGTGCGGTCCCAGGCGACCCCGCCGCCGACGAGTGCCGGGCGACGCTGGCTGGCCGTCCTCGTCGTGGTCGCCGTGCTGCTGTTCGTGGCCGGCGGCGCGGACGCGATCGCCCACGCGATCGCCGGGCCCCCGATCCAGATCGCCGGCGTCACCCTGCATCCCCAGGCGGGTTGGAAGGTGCAGCGACGAGGTGACGAGGGGTCGCTGCACCGGGTGGTGCTCGCGCGAGGGAGCGGGGCGCTCGACGTCACGGTGATCGACGCCTACCCGGGGACCGCCGACGGCCTCGCCCGCCAGTACCAGGACAGCGTGCTCGCCGGTCAACTGGATCAGCTCTCGGTCGGCGACCCGGAAGCCGGCGCGCTCAACGATGGAACCCCGACGGTGCGGTACGGCTACATCGGCATCACCCACGACGGCGTGGCGGTCGAGGGCGTGGTCACGACCGCGGTCGGACCCGAGGGCACGGGCGTCGTGTTCGACGGGTACGCGCCGAAAGGCGGCCTCGCCTCGGTGGTCGGCGGCCTGGCGTCGATGATCGACCAGACCGAGGTGCGGTGAGCGTGCCGCGCGACGCGGGCGTGCCCACGAGGATCCACACCTCACTGTTCCAGCCGCGCCAGCCCGCGTTCTGGGTCTTCGTCGCGTTCCTCGGTTACGGCGTCGTCCGCATGGCGAACGCGCTGGTCGCCCTCTCGCAGATCTCACGGTCCGGATGGACGCTGTCGTGGCTGCTGATCGCGCTGTACGCGCTCCCGGTGTTCGTGCTGATCTATCGCCTCGACCTCTACGAACGCGAGCCGATCTCGCTCGCCGTCGCCGCCTTCCTGTGGGGTGCGTTCGCCGCAACCGCGCTCGCCCTCGACGCCGCCGGGTGGGACCGGGTCGTCGCGCAGGCGTTCGGGCAGGACTTCGCCCTCCGGTGGGGTCCCGCGCTGACGGCGTCGTCCACCGAGGAGATCCTGAAGGGCGCGGGCGTGGTGCTCCTGTACCTGATCGTGCCCGACGAGATCGAGGACATGATGGACGGCTTCGTCTACGGCGCGCTCGTCGGGCTCGGGTTCGCCGTCGTCGAGGACGTCCTGTATTTCATGGCGGCGTTCGGCGGCACGCCCGCGGGCGTCCTTCAGGGCTTCTACGTCCGCGTCCTGTCGAGCGGTCTCTACGGGCACGTGCTCTACACCGGGCTGATCGGCATGGGGATCGGGTACTTCGTCTCGGAGCGGGAGCACGAGCCCTTCGGGAAGCGGCTCCTCGTGGCCGGCGGGCTCGCCGCGGTGGGGATCGCCGGTCACCTGCTGTGGGACTCGCCCTTGTTCAACGTCGGGTCCGATGCGAGCGTGCTGGTCGCGCCGTTCGTGCTGGCGCTGAAGGCGCTGCCGCTCGTGGTGTTCGTGGCGCTGGCGGTGCGACTGGCGCGGGAACGTGAACGCCGGTGGCTGGACGCGGCGCTCGCGAGCGAGATCGGCGGGGACGGCATCTCCCCCGAGGAGTACCGGACGCTCCGGAGCCCGCATCTGCGCCGGCGCGCGGTCGCGGACATGCGCCGGCGCGCGGGCCGCTCCGCCGCCGGTCTGCTGAAGCGGCTCCAGCGTGAGCAGGTGAACCTCGCGATGGTCGCGTCGAGGGTGGCCTCGCCGGACGATCCGGGGCTCGCGCGCCAGCGCGGGCTCTGCCGATCGCTCCGCGACGCGCTCGATGCGATCCCGGGCGCCGCGCCGGCCGTCGGCCAGGACGCCGTCGCGGTCCATCCGGGCGAGGATCGCGGCGGGTAGGCTCGCCGCCGTGGACGTAGCGGAGCTGGTCGCCGGGGTGTGCGCGGGCGACCGCCGCGCCGTGGCTCGCGCGATCTCGCTCGTGGAGGACGGCGGAACGGAGCTCGAGCAGCTGTCGGCGGGCATCTACGCCGACACCGGACGCGCCACGACGGTCGGACTGACGGGCGCCCCGGGCGTCGGGAAGTCCACGATCGCCACCGGGCTGGTGCGGCTGGCTCGAGCGGGCGGCCGACGCGTGGCCGTGCTGGCCGTCGACCCCACCTCGCCGTACACCGGCGGCGCCCTGCTCGGGGACCGGGTGCGCATGCAGGAGCACGCGACCGACCCGGACGTGTTCATCCGGTCGATGGCGACGCGCGGCCATCTCGGGGGCATGGCCCTCGCGGCGCCCGAGGCGGTGCGGATCCTCGATGCTGCCGGGTACGACCTCGTCCTGCTCGAAACGGTCGGCGTCGGCCAGGCGGAGGTCGACGTGGCCGCGGCGGCCGACACCGCGGTCGTGGTGCTGGCGCCGGGCCTCGGCGACGCCGTGCAGATGGCGAAGGCGGGCATCCTCGAGGTCGCCGACGTCTTCGTCGTCAACAAAGCCGACCGCGAGGGGGCCAGCGAGGTCCTGCGCGAGCTCCGCCAGATGCTGCACCTCGGCGCCGCGCGGGCGTGGGACCCGCCGGTGCTCGCCGTCTCGGCGTCCGACGGCGACGGGATGGAAGCCCTTTGGGCGGCGATCCGACGCCACGCCGTCTGGGCTGACGCGTCCGGCGCGCGCGACGCGAAGCGTCGCGCGCG
>DATIWE010000036.1:0-37788 GCA_035519495.1 Actinomycetota bacterium | reverse complement strand
ACGACGACCGCTCCGGGTCGCCGCCGCGGGCTGGGTGTTGACCGTCCTCGGATGCCTCGTGGCCGTTCCGATCGCCGCCGGCGCCCGCACCGTCGCGGATCCGACGACGATCCTCACCGTCGGCACCGTCCTGACGGCGCTGCTGCTCACGAGCGGGATCGGGCTGATATTCGGACGGCGATGGGCGTGGCCGCCTGCGGTGGTCCTCGGGCTCATCATCCTGGCGGCCGCCGCGCGGATGCCTGGGCGGCCGGCCGATCTCCGCGGTGGGCCTCCGTTCCTCATCCTGTCGGTCGCGCCGATCCTGTTCGGCCTGACGTTGGTCGGCTGCCTCCTCACGCCGCGGTCGTTCAAGTGGCTCTGGGCCGATGGCGCCGATCGGAGCTAGCCGGATCTAGAAGCTCTCGGCGTACTCCTCGTCGGTGACCGGCTCGGCCCATTCCGGCGCGCCGCCGCCGTTCACGGCGACGTGGACCATCGGCGCGTCCGGTGACCCACCGTGGAAGTGCCACTCCTCGGGCCCGATGAACACGACGTCGCCCGGCTCCAGCACGTGGCCCACCTCGCCGCGGGTGCGCACCCGGCCGCGGCCGCTCACGCCGTAGAGCCATTGCCCGTGGGGGTGCCGGTGCCAACGCGTCCGCGCGCCCGGGGAGAAGTGCACGATCCCGATGTTCGTCCCGTCGGCCGACGTGAGCGTGCCGCGCAGCCACACCTCGCCGCTGAACCGCCCGTCGTCGCCGCGCTCGAACGTCCCTTCGCTCGCATCTGCGATCTCCATCCGTTCCTCCTATCCCAGGATCAGGTTCTCGCCGTAGCCGGCCGCCAGCGACGTCCCGGCGGCGAACCGCATCGGATCGAACGCCGCCAGGCCGGGGTCCGTCCGCTCCCCCAGGACCATCGCGGCGACGTGCGCACCCAGGGCGGGCGCGAGCTTGAAGCCATGACCGGAGGTGCCCGCGTCCACGAACACGCCCGGCGCGATCTCACCGATCACGGGCTGCCAGTCCGGGCTGACGTCGTACAGGCTCGCCCACCCGCCGCGGACCTCTGTGGCCGCGAGGCGCGGCACGCGAGCGGTCACCGCCCGCGCGAGCGCCTCGACCTCGTCCGGCCGGATCGAGCCGACGTCGTCGTCGGGTTCGACCCCGGGCGCCGGACGGGTCGGTCCGACCAGGTACAGATCCCGACCCTCGGGACGGAAGTAGTAGCCGGCCAGGAGATCGGTGTGCGCCGGCGCGGGCTCGACTGAGCCCCAGCGGAACGTCGCCACCACGTGCCGCTCGACGGTGAGCGGGAGCTCACCGCCGGCCTGCGCGGCGAGCGGTCGCGTCCACGGACCGGCCGCGATCAGCACGCGTCCGCACGCCAGCTCCGCGCCGTCGTCGAGCGTGACGACCGCGCCCGCGGGCTCGGTCGTCGCGAGCCGGACGACCGACCGACCGATGCGAGCCTCCGCGCCGGCGCGGGTCCCTTGCCGGAAGAGCCCGTCGGTCACGGCGTGCGGGTCGGCGTAGCCCGCGCCGTGCTCGAACGCGACGACGCCGACACCGGCGAGGTCGAACCCCGGGGCGCGCGCACCGATCGCATCGGCGGGCACGACGTCGACCGCGATCCCGAGCTCGTGCAGGCGCGCCGCCGACGCGGCGACACCATCGGCGTCGGCGGCCGGATGCAGGTAGAGGAACCCGGTTCGCACGAACCCGGCGCTCGTGCCCGTGACGGCTTCGAAGTCTTCGAACATCGCGATCGAGTCGCGCGCGCACCGCGCCAGGAACGTGTTCGTGTAGTACGCGCGGCAGATGGCGCTGGAGCGGCCGGTCGGCCCGCCGGCGGGCGGCCGGGGGTCGATGAGCATCACCCTGGCACCGCGGCCGGCCAGATGGGAGGCTGCCGAGACGCCGTGGATCCCGGCCCCGATCACCCCGACGTCGAAGGACTCCATGGAGCGCCGACGCTACCATCGCGGCGCCGCGTTCCTGCCAGACTGGATGCGTCCGCGCCGCGGAGGTTCACCACGATGACCGAGTTCCGCACCGAGACCGACTCGTTCGGGCCGATCGAGGTCGAGGCCACCCGCTACTGGGGCGCCCAGACCGAACGCTCGATCCACCACTTCTCGATCGGATGGCCCGGCGTCGACCGGATGCCGCTCGAGATCGTCCGCGCGATGGGCATCCTCAAGAAGGCTGCGGCGCAAGCCAACATGGAGCTCGGCGTCCTCGATGCATCGATCGGAGACCTGATCGTGACGGCGGCCGACGAGGTGATCGCCGGTTCGCTGGACGACCACTTCCCGCTGTTCATCTGGCAGACCGGCTCGGGCACCCAGACGAACATGAACGCGAACGAGGTGATCGCGAACCGCGCGATCGAGCTGGCCGGCGGGCAGCTCGGGTCGAAGACGCCCGTGCATCCCAACGACCACGTCAACCTGTCGCAATCCTCGAACGACACGTTCCCGACCGCGATGCACGTGGCCGGCGCGACCGTGATCGTCGAACGCCTCCTTCCCCGCGTCCGCGAGCTCCGCGACGCGCTCGACGCGAAGGCGAAGGACTTCGCCGACATCGTGAAGATCGGGCGGACGCACCTCCAAGACGCCGTGCCACTCACCCTCGGGCAGGAGTTCTCCGGGTACGTCGCACAACTCGACGCCGGCGTCGACAGGATCGAGGGCGCGCTGCCGGGTCTCTACGAGCTGGCGATCGGCGGCACCGCCGTCGGCACCGGGCTGAACGCGCCCGAGGGCTTCGGCGCGCTGTGTGCCGCGAAGATCGCCGCACTCACCGGTCTGCCGTTCGTGCAGGCGCCGAACACGTTCGCCGCCCTGGCGGCGCACGACGCGATCGTCTTCATGAGCGGCGCGCTCGCGACGCTCGCCGCCTCGCTGATGAAGATCGCGAACGATCTGCGCTGGCTCGGTTCGGGGCCGCGGGCCGGGATCGGCGAGCTCCGCCTGCCCGAGAACGAGCCCGGCTCCTCGATCATGCCGGGCAAGGTGAACCCGACGCAGGCCGAGGCGATGACCCAGGTCGCGGTGCAGGTGTTCGGCTACGACGCCACGATCACGTTCGCGGGGTCGCAGGGGAACTTCGAGCTCAACGTGTTCAACCCGGTGATGATCCGCGATCTGCTGCACGGGGCGGTGCTCCTGGCCGACGCGTCGCGGAACTTCCGCACGTTCTGCGTGGAGGGCCTCCTGGCCGACCGGGAACGGATCGACGACCTCCTCCATCGTTCGCTGATGCTGGTGACCGCGTTGACCCCGACGATCGGGTACGACAAAGCCGCGGAGATCGCGAAGAAGGCGCACCACGAGGGCACCACGCTGAAGGAGGCCGCGCTCGCGCTCGGCTACCTGACCGAGGCCGAGTACGACGAGACCGTGATCCCCGAGGACATGGTCTAACCGTCCAACGTCACGATCACGGGCGCGTGATCCGACGGCTTGCCCTCGCCGAACGTCGGCTTGCGCTCGTCCCGCTCCACCATCACCGACGCGAGACGCTCGGCGATCGGCGCCGTCCCGAGCGCCAGGTCGATCCGCAGGCCCCAGCCCTTGTGGAACGCGCCCGCCGTGTAATCCCAATACGCGAACGGCCCCTGCACGTCCCCGGCCGCCTGGCGTCCGAGGTCGGTCAGGCCCCACGCGAGGAACGCACGGACCCGTTCGCGTTCGGGCTCGCTCGCGAGGTTCTTCCCTCGCCACAGGTCCGGGTCCCAGACGTCGCGATCGTCGGGCGCGATGTTCCAGTCCCCGCAGATCACGAGCGGCCGGCTGGGCTCGTTCGATGCGGCCACCCAGGCGCGGAGGGCGTCGAGCCACTCGAGCTTCGTCTCGTACGCCGGATCGCCGACCTCCTTGCCGTTCACCACGTAGACGCAGATCACGCGCACGTCGCCGACGGTGGCCGAGAGCACCCGCGATTGCTCGGGGACCGGATCGCCGTCGAAGCCGAGCGCGACGTCCTGCAGGCCGCCCTTCGAGAGGATCGCGACCCCGTTGTACGCGCGCTGCCCGAGCGTCGCGACCTCGTACCCGGCCGCCGCGATCTCCATCGTCGGGAACGCCGCGTCTTCGACCTTCGTCTCCTGCAGGCACACCACGTCCGGGTCATGCCGGCCGAGCATCGCGAGCAGGCGCGGCAAGCGCTGCCGGATCGAGTTCACGTTCCAGGTGACGAGCTTCACGCGCGCGCCAGGATAGCCGTGACGCGATCGGCCGCCTCGGTCCCCTGCCGGATGCAATCCGGCAGGCCGACGCCGTGGAACGCGCTCCCGGCGACCACGATGCCCTGCGGCAGCGCGGCCTCGATCGAGGCGACCCGCTCGAGATGCCCGACGTCGTAGCGCGGCATCGCATCCGGCCAGCGCACGACCGCGGACGCGAACGGCATCGCCGGCAGCGGATAGACGTCCGCGAGCGAGGCGCCGACCGTGCCGATCAGCTCCTCGTCGTCGGTGTGCAGGAGCGCGCCGTCGGCGACGAAGGCCCGCACGACGGCCCGCGAGCCGAACGCGGGATCGGGCCATTTCCTCGACACGAGCGTCGCCGCGGTGATGGGCAGCGAACCGGGCGTCGCCACGAACCCCGAAGATGCCGGGAGGCGCGCGTCCGTCCCGTCCGGGTAGACGAGGACCGCCACGGCGGTCGAGGTCGATCCGAGCGTTCGGAGCCCGGCCTCGGCCTCCGGCGCGATCGCCTTCACCAGGGCGGCGCTCGTCGCCGCTGGCGTCGTCACGATGACGGCGTCAGCATCGATCTCGCTCCCCTCCGCGCGCAGGACGAACCGGGACGCCTCGCCTCCTCGGATGTCGCCGACGGGCGTGCCCGTGCGCACGACATCGGGGCCGAGCGCGGCCACGAGGGCGTCGATCAACCGGCGGAGCCCGCCCCGGACGGTCAGGAACGTGGCCGGGGCGCCGCCCCCGGCCCCGGAGACGCTGTCGCCGACCGCCACCGGGCGGCGCCCCCCCGCCGTCGCGTGTGCGCCTCGGATCAGGCTGCCTCGGTCGCGCTCCCAGGCGACCAGCTCGGGGAAGGTCGCCACGGCGCTCACCTGCCCGGGATCCGCGGCCAGGATCCCGCCGAGGAGCGGCTCGACGAGCTCCGCGGCGGCACGACGGCCGAGCCGGCGCCGAAGCAGCGAGCGCAGCGACTCGTCAGCGCCGCCGCGACGGCGCGGGAGCACCAGGTCCAGGCTCGCTCGGAGCTTCGCCGAGGACGGGAGCGCTGCGCCGCGCCGGAGCTCGCCGAGGGAGGTCGGGATGCCGAGCGGCCCCGGCGGGAACGGCACGAGCCCGTGCTCGATCCACAGCTGGGTGGATCCCACGGCCGCCGGGACGAGGTCGCCGCCGAGACCGAGGTCCTCGCACAGCTCGACCGCCCAGGGCTTGCGCGCGAGGAAGGAGTCGGGTCCGGCCTCGAGCTCGAGACCGCCGACGGTGACGGCGCCCACCTTGCCGCCCGAGCGCTCCTCGCGTTCCAGGACGAGGACATCCCGGCCGGGCGACGCCGACCGGAGCCGGTGTGCGGCGGCCAGGCCGGTCACGCCGGCGCCGACCACGACGATCCGACCCGTCATGCGGGAGCGGTCCGGTCGAGCTGCGCCGCGACCACGTCGGCGAGCATCGTGAGGAACGCGGGGTCGGCGTTCGGCATCTCGGTCCTCGCGAACGCCATTCCGGAGCCTTCTGCGATCGAGCGGGCCTCGATGTCGAGGTCGTAGAGGATCTCGAGGTGATCGGCCACGAAACCGGCCGAGCACACCACCACCGCCGGCGTCCCGGACGCGCCCAGCTCGCGGATCGTGTCTTCGACCGGCGGGCCCCACCACGGGTCGGCCGTTCGGCCCGCGCTCTGCCACGCGATGCCCGCGCGGTCCAGGCCGGCCGCCGCCGCGACGAGGTCGGCCGTCTCGCGCAGACCGTCGGCGTAGCGGCAGGAGGCCGCGCACGACGGATCGGCGCACCGGAGGCACCGTGACGTGCCGTCGGCCTCACCCCGGGTGGGGAGGCTGTGAGCCGTGAACAGGACCGTCGCCTCCGCGCGCGTCGCGGCCGGCAGGGTCGCGAGCGCCGCGCGCACCCGCTCCGCCAGCAACGCGATGAACGCAGGATGGTCGGCGTACCGCTGCACGAACGTGAACGCCGGAACACCGTCCTCGATCGCGGCCTCCACGCGCTCCTCGTACGTGGGGATCGACATGCCCGACCAGTGCGGAGCCATCACGATGCCGACGGCGCGCTCGATCCCGTCCGCACGCATCGCCTCGACGGCGTCGGCGATCCACGGCGGCGAGTGCTTCATGCCCACGTAGGCGCGGAACCGTCCCGGCTCGCGATCGTCGAGGACGGCGACGATGCCCCTCGCCTGCGCCCGCGTGATGTCCAGCAGTGGGAACCGGTTGCCGATCGCCGCGTACCGATCGCGTAGCTCCCGGAGGTGCTCGGGGCTCGGCGCACGGCCGCCACGGATGTCGGTGTAGTACCGCTCGATGTCATCCGGCCCGTCGGCGGTGCCATAGGCCATCACGAGCACGCCGATCGGTGCGGTCGATCCCACGGGCGTTCCCTCCACGATCGCGCGCCCACCCGGCGCGACGCCCCCAGGATAGGGGCCGCGATCGGATCAGCGCGCGACGGGCTCCGACGGTGGCATGGCGCCGGCGCTCATGCGGGTCGAGAGCTCGACCCGGTCGCGCCCCGCCCACTTCGCTCGGTACATCGCGGTGTCCGCCTCCCGGATCAGGTCTTCGGGGCGGACGTGGGGATCGGTGCAGACGGCGACCCCGAGGCTCGCGGTGCACGCGAGCTGGTGACCGCTCACGTCGAACCCCGCTTTGAGCTCGCGCGCGAGACGCTCGCCCAGACCAGTCGCCTCCTCCGGACCGGCCACGTCGCCCACGGCGACCACCACGAACTCGTCGCCGCCGTATCGGGCGACGGTGTCCGCGGGACGGACCGCTGCCGAGAGCCGCCGCGCCACCTCCGTCAGGAGCTCGTCGCCGACCGGATGGCCGAACGAGTCGTTCACGACCTTGAAGTCGTCCAGATCGATGAACACGACCGTGACACCGACGGACGGCTCGCGGCGGGCGCGCGCGAGGGCGACCCCCAGTCGGTCCATCAGCAATTGCCGGTTCGGAAGGCCGGTCAGCGCGTCGTGCACCGCGCGGTGCGTGAGCTCGTCCTCGACGAGCTTGCGGTCGCTGACGTCTTCGAGCATCCCCATCGCGTAGAGCGGCCGAACCTCCGCGTCGCGCACCAGCGTCAGGATGGTCCGGCACCACATGAACGAGCCGTCCTTGCGCCGCAGTCGATGCTGCGCCCGACAGCGATCGCGGTGGCCCGCGCAGAGCTCCCCCAGCTCCTGCAGCATGTCCTCGTCATCGGGATCGAACAGGTCGGCGAGCCGCACGCCCGCCAGCTCGCCGACGTCGTAGCGGCCGAGCCACTCGATCGTGGGGTTCGCCTCGATGATCGCCCCGTCCAGCGCGAGCGTGAACACGCCGATGGCGGCAGCGTCGAACAGGGTTCGGAACTTGCGCTCGCTGGCGGCCATCGCCTCCTCCGCGCGCTTGCGCTTCGAGATGTCGACCATGACGCCCTGCCAGTAGAGCGTGCCGGTCGAGACGTCGCGCACGACCGCCGAGCGTTCGCTGATCCACACGTCGTGCCCGTCGCGATGGAGCAGCCGGTACTCCTCGCTGAGCGACCGCATCTCGCGGCGCGCATCCGCGTCCGCGGCGATCAGGCGGTCCCGGTCTTCGGGGTGCAGGATCCGCAGCCAGATCTCGCTCTCGTCGAGCCACTCGCTCAGCGGGTACCCGAGGATCTGCTCGATCTGCGGACTGATGTAGAGCGGGATCGAGTGGCCGGGATCCTCAACGATGACCCGGTCCAGGTAGGTGGCGACCCCGGGGATGTTCTCGACCAGGGTTCGGAAGGGCTCTTCGGCTTCGGCTTCGGCCTCGACCTCGACCTCGACCGACCGAGCCATCGGCGCAGCCGGCGCGGCCGCCGGGACCGCGCCGTCCGAAGGTAGATCCTGCTCGTCGACCGGGCGCATGCAGACTCCTCGCCGGGCGGATCGACGCCGCACCGGCCCTTCCAGATGCATCGGACGACATCGGCCCGCTCCTGAGCCCCGGCCGCGGTCTGGCTAGTGTTGCGCCGTGCGGGTCCGTCACGACGCCGGGTTCGAGCGCAGGAGGCTCGATGTCGCCACGGCGCTGGCCGGCCTCGCGATCCTCGTCGCCTGCGCGGCGGTGGCCCGCTCCGGCACCGTCGGTCCGCTCGAGCGGAAGGCGTTCGAAGCGATCAACGGGCTCCCGGATGCCCTTTCGCCCGCGATGCGAGCGGCTCAGCTGCTCGGCATCCTGGCGGTCGGGCCGATCGTGGTGATCGTCGCCCTGCTGCTCCGGCGCTGGCGGTTGGCGATCGCGGCCGCCCTGGTGACCGTCGGCAAGCTCGCGGCCGAGCGCGTCGTCTGGCAGGTGGTCCAGCGCGACCGCCCCGGCACCACGATCGCCGACGCGATCGTCCGCGGCGGCACCCCCACGACGGGGCTGTCGTTCGTCTCCGGGCACGTGGTCCTGGTCACCGGCCTCGCGTGGGTGGCGACCCCGTATCTCCACTCGTGGTGGCGGTTCGCGCCGTGGGCGGTCGTCGGGTTGGTGGCGTTCGCCCGGATCTACCTGGGCGCGCACGCACCCCTCGACGTCCTCGGTGGGATGGGGCTCGGCCTGCTGATCGGGAGCCTGGCCTGTCTCGCGGTCGGCGTGCCCCGACGCTCAGCGTGAGGCGTCGCCGTCGTGGTGATGGCCGTGATGGCCGTGCCAGCCGGAGCCGGTCACGGTGGTCCGGACCGTCCCGACGTTGTTCCATGGGTTCGGGTCGCGGACGCGGGACGAGGCCCCCGCGAGTGCGAACAGCCGTCCGTCCCACCCGCGGGTCGGCGCGCTGAGCTGGATCAGGTACGTCGCCGAGGCGCCCGACGCCAGCGTTACGCGCGGCCACGTGAGCGAGTTCCGGCAGCGCAGGGTGGCCTGCGGTGAGGCCGAGACGAACGAGGCGCCCCACGGCATCACGAAGCCGACGCCCACGTCGGTCGCGGTCCCCGGGCCGGCGTTCGTCACGGTCAGGGTGTATGCGAGCGGGGCGCCGGGCGCGACGCTCGCCGGGCCGGCGAGTCGGACGCTCACGTCGGCGACGCCCTGCGCGGGCGGGGCGGGCACGGGGGGCGGCGCCGGCGGATCCGGCGCGACGGTCGCCGCGCTCACGACCCCGGCCGAAGCCGAACCGGGCGCCTTCTCAGCGAGGTGCACGTTCACGCTGAACGTGCCGGGCGCTGCGTACGTGTGCGTCCCCGAGACGGCGAACGCGCCCGAGCCGCCGGCGACGACGACACCTGCGACCGGCGCTCCCCCGTCACCCCAGTCGATCGTCGCGGAGAAGTCCGAGATGCTGCTGCCGGTGTAGGCATCCGAGAAGGTCGCCACGGTGCCCGAGAACGCGGTGCCGGCGGTCGCGCCGATCGCGACCGGCGACCCGGTCAGGACGTCGGCGTCGGCGACCGGGAAGGTCATCGTCGCCGACCCCGAGGCTGCGGTCTGGACGTGGCGGACGGAGACGACCACCGACACGGACGAGGCCTCGTCGGTGTAGGTATGCGAGCCCGAGACGGAGAACGAGCCGTTCGCTCCGGTGATCGTCCCGGTACCGGAGTTGCCGTCGCCCCAGTCGATGGTCGCCGCGAAGTTCGACGCCACGAGCCCGGGGAGCGGATCGGTGAACGTCGCGATGACGCCGCTCACGGGCGTGCCCTCGGTGGCGCCACCGAGCACCCCGTGCACGGCGACCCGCTCGGCGACGTTGGCCGTGCTGTCCACGGTGGCGCTCGCCGTCCCCGGTGAGGTGTCGTCGATCTCCACCAGGACGTCGAACGTGCCCGGCGTGGCGTACGTGTGCGAGCCGGCGACCACCATCTGGCCGGGACCCCCGCCCGCCGAGACCACGCCGGCCGTCGGCGCGCTGCCGTCGCCCCAGTCGATGGTCGCGGTGAACTCGGGCACGATCACGTTCACGTTCTGATCGGCGAACGTCGCGACCGTGCCGCTGAAGGCGACGCCGGGCGAGGCATCGAAGCCGACCGGCGAGCCCGTGAGCATGTCGCCCTCGCTCACCAGGAAGCTGACGTGGGCGGCCCCGGCTGCCGCCGTCCCGACGTGGCTCACGGTGATGCTGACGACGACCGGATCGAAGGGGAATTCCTCGAGGTACAGGTGGGAGGCGTCGATCGTGAACACGCCGTTCGCGCCGGAGACCGTGCCGATCGTCGCGGGCGTCCCGTCCCCCCACTGGATCGTGGCGAGGAACGCGGACGGTGCGAGGGTGTGGTCGGTGTCCGTGAAGGCCCCGACCGTCCCGCTGACCGGGGAGCCCTCGGTCGCGCCGCAGATCGTGCCGCCGGTCACGACGAGTCCCTCGCCCGAGCCGGAGGCGGGCGCGGCGACGTCGAACGAGAACTGCGCGACGCCCGAGATGGCCGAGATCTTGTTCGACACGATCACCGCGACCTGCATCAACGAGACGGCGTTCGTGTAGGTGTGGCTGCCCGACACGACGAACGTTCCGTTCGACCCGGTGATCGTCCCGTCGGTGGGAGCGCTATCGCCCCAGTCGATGCTCGCGTGGAAGCTGGCGGCGGGGATCGAGGTGTCCGTATCGGTGAAGGTGGCGATCGCGCCGGTGACCGGCGATCCCTTCACGGCGCCGCACAGCGCGCCGTGCACGTTGATCGCCTCCGGCGTGTCGGCGGCGGCAGGGAGCGCGGACAACGTCGGCAGGACGCAGGCCAGGGCGATGCCGATGCTGAGGATGCCCCGCGATCCGGGGATGGTTCGTCGACCTCTCCGCACTTCGAACCCCCTCCGTCGCCGTCGCGACCGAGCACCTGAGGTATCGGCATCCGGGGGTGCCCCGGAGCATCATCAGAAAGGACCCAGGGGCCGGGCTTCCGTAGTAGGGCGGTGAGGGGACGGGCGCCGGCTCAGATCGGCAGCGGCCGTGCCGTCAGGGCCCCGTGGATCCGCGGCAGTCCGAAGTGCCGCTCAAGGCCGGCGAGCAGGCCGAGATGGGTGTAGCGGTGGCCGTCCCTGCGGTGCGCGGCGACGCCGGGCCCGCGAACGGCGCAGTAGATCCGCTGATCGCTCCCGACCCCCTCATCGAACGTGACGATCACGATCGCGCCCCGGCGCAGCAGCGGCGGCACGTGGCCGTACAGCCACGCGTTCCCCCTCGCGATCGGACCACGACCGCCGCAGCCGGTGTCGTCGTGCATGTCGCTGCACAGGTTCGGCGTGATGAAGGTGAAGTCGGGGAGCCTCTTCGGAAGCGCCGCGGGATACGGAAGGACCCGCTGTGGGCATCCGTTCGGGAACAGGTTGCGGAAGTATGCGGCGGGATCATGCCGGACGGCATAGTGACCGGCGTCGGACAGCGCACAGTGACCCGGCATCGACTCCTCCCAGGCGCGCCAGCGGCGACCGGCGCGCTGGAGCTGATGGAAGAGGTTCGGTGAGCCGTACGCGCGGGTCGGGCACGCGTCGTCGTGGCAGCCGAGCGTGCTCCCGGCCGTCATCGCCAAGTAGTTCGGAAGGGACGGGTGGGCGACCGCCGTCATGTCCGTGAACAGGGTGCCGGCGCGGGCGAAGCGGTGGAGGTACCCGGCGTTGGCCGACCCCATGATCTCGGTGGAGCTGTGGTTCTCCATCACGATCAGCACGACCGGCGAGACTCGCTCCGCGGACTTCGCGGGCTTCGGAACCGACGCCGGAGCGGGCGCGATGGAGGGAGCCGAGGAGCGTGGAGCGCTACATGCGCACGCGGCGGCGAAGCACACCGCGAGCACGAGGCGGATCCCCATCGACGACCAGCGTACGGGCCGTTGATGGAGCGCTGCGGTGCTTGGGGACGGTCCGGGGACCGAGCGCTATCTGGCGCCGCGACGGCGATCGCTCTTGCGGCCACGCCGAGGCTCGTCCGGGTTGGCGTCGGTCCGGTCGCGGGCGATGCTGTGCAGTTCGGAGAGGCCGGTCGTCTCGACCTGATGCCCCGCCAGACGGTTCCGCAGTTCCTGGTTGTCCCACGGAACGGCCTTCACGGCAGGCTGCTTCTGGCTGCTCGGGTCCGTCCGCATGAGGGTGAGCCTAAGCGGCCGACACGGGTGACACCATACGGCCGTCGGCCGTCTTCCCTCCGCCGAAAGTCTCGATCGTCCGCGACCGTGCGGCTCGATCCGACCCGGGGTGACGCGAGGGTTGCGGAGGGACCATCGGTCCTAGTGCGCAGGTCCGATGCGAGGAGCCCCCCGCGCGCCCTACACTCCGGCGCGGCGGGGTGGCCGAGTGGTTAGGCAGAGGCCGGCAAAGCCTCGCACTCCGGTTCGATTCCGGTCCCCGCCTCTGGCTGTACGCGGGTGTAGCTCAATGGCAGAGCCCCAACTTTCCAAGTTGGTGATGTGGGTTCGATCCCCGCCCCCCGCTCCACGTCACCGTGCGAGCTGCGACAGCCACGTCTGCGTCCGAGCGACCGAGACCACGTTGCCCTTGCGTTCGAAGAGGTCGAGCGCGCGTTCGAGGATCGGGACGGCGTCGCCCGGTCCCCGTGCCAGCACGACGACATCGGCGTGCGCCGTGAGTGCGAGGCCCTTGAGGTCGAGGGTCTCCGTGGTCTCGGCGAGGGCGACCCCTTGCTCCGCAAGTGCCAGCCCTCGATCAAGATCGCCCAGATGTGCCAGCGCGCGGGCCCCCGCTCCGCACCGGGCGATCGTGCTGAACACCTGGGAGACCCCCAATCGCTCGCTCTGCTCGACATACGTGACCGCCTCCTCGTATCGCCCCAAGCCGCACGCGGCGAGACCAAGGATGGTCATGAGGTCCGCGCGAGCGATCGTCTCGCCCTCGGTCGGCAGCGAGCCGAGCGCGAAGCGCGCGACCCGTTCGGCCGCAACGAGGTCCCCCGCGAGGCGCTCCACCTCCCACCGCATCCACGCGGCCTCCCACGCCCCGTACCACAGGCCGAGGTCGCGCAAGATCTCCGCGTGGCGAGCCACGAGCGCCCGCGCCTGGTCGAAGTCGCCGAGCATCGCATGCAAGGCCCCGAGCGCCGCATAGACCTCCGCCGCGGTCCGCCGGTCCTCGGCCACCGCTTCGAGCACCTCCTCGCAGCGCCGGATACCCTCGGCCGCGGGCGTGAGCCCGCTCCAGGACAGGTACGAGAGTCCCTGCAACGCCTCCGAGGCCTCCAGGCGATCGCCTGCCTTCCGCGCATGGAAGACTCCCCGCTCGAGCGGCTCCCGCATCGACTCGTAGAGACCTTGTCTCCCATAGCCATCCGCGATGAGCTGCCAGGCCTTCGTGAGCGCGAGGTCGTCGCCGCGGGCTTCGAGCGCGGGGATCAGCGCTCGCACATCGCGCTGCCTCTCCGATGCTCGTTCCGGACCGGCGAGAACGCCCTCGGAGAAGAAGCGGTCCAAGGTGGCTCGGGCGACGAGCCCCGCGTCGCCGCTCGCGTCCGCGAGCTCGATCGCCTCGCTGAGGACCGCCTCGGCCTTCACGTCTTCCGCCATCCGATTCAGGACCGTCCCCAGCTCCCACAGCCGCTCCGCACGCTCCGGGGCCTCGACCGAGAGCGCGGCGGCGCGCCCGAACAAGCCGGCGGCCGCCGGGAGATCGATCCTCGTGACCGCTCGTTTGCCTGCCGAATCCAGGAGGTCGGCGGCGCGGCGTCCGAGTTCGCGCTCGTGCTCGCCGAGCGGGCCGAGCTCCTGGCGGTAGCGGAACGCCTGCTCCAGATGGAAGCCCACCACCTCTTCGTGTTCGAGCACGCGAGCTCCGGACGCCTGCAGGAGCCAGGCGCCGAACCGCTCGTGGAGGTCCGCACGCACCTCCTTCGGGATGGCGTCGTACGCGGCATCCCGGATCAGCACGTGCCGGAAACGGAAGGCCTCGTCCCCGGAGAACGACGACCGGTCGGGGCGGATCAGCTCCCGCCGGAGGAGCGCGGCGAGGTGCCGATCCACGTGCCCATCCACCTCGCTGCCACACAGCTCCACGACAGCCCCGCGATGGAAGACCCGACCTTCGATCGAGGCGCGCTCGGCGACCGACCGCTCGTCGGGATCCAGCTGATCGAGCCGTGCCGCCAGGAGCGCGTGGATGCTGGGCGGAACGGGCACCGTCGACAGATCGGTCGTCGGCATCCATCGGCCGTCCCGGAGCGCGAGCGATCCGTCGTCGATCAGCATCGAGATCAGCTCCTCGACGAACAGCGGGTTCCCGTCCGCCGCCTCGGCGATCCGGCGTTCGACGTCCGGTTCGAGTGACGCGCGCCCGAGCAACTGCTCGATCAGTCTCGCCGCTTCCGCTTCGGTGAGCGGCTCGAGGTGGATCGTGGTCGCGTTGAGCTTGCCGCCGCCCCACATCGGCCGGTGATCGAGCAGCTCAGCTCTGGCGAGGCACAGCAGGAGCATCGGTGCGTCGCGCGACCAGTCGGCGATGTGCTCGATGAGATCCAGGAACGTGGGCTCGGCCCAATGGATGTCGTCGAAGACGATGACGAGCGGTGCGTGCTGAGCGATCCGCTCGAACAGCCGCCTGATCGACCACAACGTCTCCTCGGGGGCGCCGACCTCCTCGGACAGCCCGATCGCCTGCGCGACGCCGTCGACGATCCGGGCTGCGTGCTCGTCCTCCGCGAGGAGCGCGGCGAGCTTCACGCGCACGATCCCCGGCGCGTCGTCGTCGGATACACCGGCCGCCGCTCGGATCGCCTCGGCGACCGGCAGGAACGTGACCCCCTCCCCGTACGGCGCGCAGTGGCCGCGGACGACGGTCGCCCGATCCCCGACCGAGGTGATGAACTCCTCGACGAGACGCGACTTCCCCACCCCCGCCGTTCCGAGCACCGTGAACAGATGGCACCCGCGGTCCGTCACCGCCGCCTCGAAGGTCTGCTCCAGCATCGCGAGCGGTCGCTCGCGGCCCACGAGCGGCGCATGGAGGCGTCGCGGCGTCGCGACCGCGTCCGGATGGACGTCGAGCAGGCGCACCGCCGGGACCGACCCCGACTTCCCCTTCAGCGTCAGTGGCTCGACGGGCTCGACGACCACCCCGTCGCGGACGAGCCGGTAGGTGCTCTCGCCGATCAGGATCTCTCCGGGGTCGGCCGCCTGCTCGAGCCGCGCCGCGACGTTGACCGCGTCCCCGGCGACCATCGGTCGCTCCGGTGTGGAGGCGGTCACCAGGACCTGTCCCGTGTTCACGCCCGTCCGCGTGCGGATCGACACGCCGTGCGATCGCTCCAGCTCCTCGTTCAGACCGCCGAGCGCCTCTCGCATCTCGGCGGCGGCCCGGACGGCACGCAGCGCGTCGTCCTCGTGGACGGTCGGGACGCCGAAGACCGCCATCACGGCGTCGCCGATGAACTTCTCGACAGATCCCCCGTGGCGCTCGATCACGTCACGCATCGCCTCGAAGTACGCGGCCATCACGCGGTTGAGGGTCTCCGGATCGAGCCGCTCCCCGAGCGACGTGGACCCCGTGACGTCGCAGAACAGCACGGTCACGACCTTGCGGGTCTCACGGGCCTCCGGACGACCGACCGCGGCGCCACAGGCCATGCAGAACTGGGCGTCGGCGGGATTGTCCTTGCCGCAGCTCGGGCAGGCAGCCATCGGGCGAAGCCTATTGCGCGAGCGGCCCGCCGTCGCTTCAGGAGCGAGAGCCCGTGTCGGTGGTGCGCCAGTCGTACGGGCTCACGAAGCTCGTGACCAACCGCGCGTAGTTCGCACGCGCGTACGCGACCGGGTTCGGGACGTTCGCCATCGACATCGAGCCCTTGAGCTGCTCGATCGACTCGTACCCGCGTTCGTCGAGCCACGACTGGATCTCACCGAGCACGACGCCGGGGTGCGTGGGCCCCTCATGCAGGAGCGCGCTCGCCATCATCACGACATCGGCCCCGACCAGCAATCCCTTCAGGACATCGGACGAGGTGTGCGCCCCGGTCGTGAGCGCGAGCGATGCGTGGATGCGATCGCGAAGGATCCCGATCCACCGCAGCGGCAGCAGCAGCTCGGCGGACGTCGAGAGGTGCAGGATCGGATCGATCCGGAGCTCCTCGAGGTCGATGTCGGGCTGCATGAATCGGTTGAACAGGACCAGGCCGTCGGCTCCGCATGCCACCAAGCGATGGGCCATGTGGCCGATCGAGGAGAAGAACGGCCCGATCTTGACCGCCAGCGGGATCGAGATCTCGCCCCGGACCGCCTCGACCAGCTTCACGTACCGCATCTCGACGTCGTCGGCCGTCTCGTCGGGGTCGGCGGCGAGGAAGTAGACGTTGAGCTCGAGCGCGTCGGCGCCGGCCTCCTGGATCCGCCGTGCCTGCCCGACCCATCCTCCCTGCGAGATGCCGTTCAACGATGCGATCACGGGGATCTCGAGCTCGCGCTTGCAGGCTTCCACGTGTCGCACGTAGGCGTCGGCCCCCGTGTTGTAGTCCTCGAACTCCGGGAAGTAGGTCAAGCCTTCCGGGTTCGAGTCCGCATAGGCCTCGAGCACGCCGTGCAACTGCATCTCGTCGTGCTCGATCTGTTCCTCGAAGAGCGACGGGAGCACCACCGCTCCCACCCCCGAGTCCTGCAGCGCCTTGAGGGAGTCGACGCGTTGACCCATGGGGGACGCCGACGGGACGACGGGAGACCGGAGCTGCATCCCCAGGTACCTCGTGGCAAGGCTGGCGCTCATGATGGCTCCTCCTCGGCCGGCGCGACCTCGTGATCGGGGCCGCGTTCCACGCCGGCGATCTGCTCGTAGAAGTGCCACCGAGCGTCCACGTCCCCTTGCGCGGCGCGCTGGAGCCGTTCGGCGCGTTCGGGGTCGCTCCGAGCGAGCATCGCGTAGCGGGCCTCCTGCTGGGTGAACTCCTTGAGCGGGATCGACGGCTTCTTCGAATCCAGCACGAACGGGTGCTCGCCGGCCTCGCTACGTGCGGGGTCGAAGCGGTACAACGGCCAGTACCCGGAATCCACGGCTCCCTTCTGGTGGAGCATGCTCGTCGACATGTCGATCCCGTGCTCGATGCACGTGCTGTACGCGATCACGAGCGAGGGACCCGGATGGGCCTCGGCCTCCGCCAGCACCTTGACGGTGTGTGGCATGTCGGCACCCATCGCGATCTGCGCCACGTACACGCTGCCGTAGGCGGTCGCGATCATGCCGAGGTCCTTCTTCCCCTGCGACTTCCCGGCGGCGGCGAACTTCGCGACGGCGCCGCGCGGCGTGGCCTTGGAGGCCTGACCGCCGGTGTTGGAGTAGACCTCGGTGTCCAACACCAGCACGTTCACATCCCGCCCGCAGGCCAGGACGTGGTCGAGCCCGCCGAACCCGATGTCGTAGGCCCATCCATCGCCGCCGACGATCCACACGCTCTGCGGGACCAGCGCCTCGGCGACGGCGTCCAGGTTGCGAGCCCGCGGGTCGGTGCTGCCCGCCAGCGCCTCGCGCAGGAGCTCGACGCGGACGCGCTGGTCGACGACGGCCTCGTCACCTCGGAGCGCGGCCCCCGCGATCAGATCGGCTGCCCGTTCGGCGCCCACGACGTCTTCCAACCCATGCACCAACGAGATCGCGAGATCGCGCTTCGCGTCGAGCGCGAGACGCATCCCGAGCCCGAACTCCGCGTTGTCCTCGAAGAGCGAGTTCGACCATGCGGGTCCGCGTCCGGCCGCGTCCTTCGCCCACGGCGTCGTCGGCAGGTTCCCGCCGTAGATCGACGAGCACCCGGTCGCGTTCGCGATGATCATGCGGTCGCCGAAGAGTTGGGACAGGACCTTGAGGTAGGGCGTCTCACCACAGCCCGCGCACGCGCCGGAGAACTCGAAGAGCGGACGGAGCTGCTGCGATCCCTTCACCGTGTTCGCCCGGACGTCCCGCCGATCGGGGTCCGGGATCATCCGGAAGAAGTCCCAGTTCGCGCGCTCGGCGTCGAGGTGCTCGTCCTTCGGACACATGTCGATCGACTTGTGCTTGATCTCAGACTTCGAACGGGCGGGACAGACGTCGACGCAGATCCCGCAGCCGGTGCAGTCGTCGGGCAGCACCTGGATGGTCATCCGCCGGCCGGGTCGCTCGCGGTCCTTCCACTCCTTGTGGAGGAACGTCGCGGGCGCGCCCTCCGTCTCCTCCGGCTCGAACACCTTCATGCGGATCGCGCTGTGCGGGCAGACCAGCGCACACTTCGCGCAATCGATGCAGATCGACGGGTCCCAGATCGGGATCTCCCGGGCGATCGACCGACGCTCCCACTGGGCGGTGTCGGTCGGGAACGTTCCGTCGATCGGCAGCGCCGAGACCGGAAGGAAGTCGCCCTCCCCCGCCAGCATCATCGCGGTCACCTTCTGCACGAACCCGGGCGCGTCCGGGGGCACCACGGGCGGGCGGTATCGCTCGGACGTCGCCTCGGACGGGACCTGCACCTCATGCAACGAGTCCAGGGCGGCGTCCACGGCGGAGTCGTTCCGCGCGAGGATCGTGTCGCCGCGCTTCCCGTAGGTCTTCGCGATCGCGTCCTTGATCGCCGCGATAGCCTCGTCCAGCGGCAGGATCGCCGTCAGCTTGAAGAAGCACGTCTGCAACACCGTGTTCACGCGTGACCCGAGCCCCGCCTCCTCGGCCACCCGGTAGCCATCGACCACGAAGAACCGCAGCCGCCGCTCGACGATCCGGACCTGGACCTCCCTCGGCAGGCGGTCCCAGACCTCGTCGGGCCCGTACGGGCTGTTCAGCAGGAACGTGGCACCAGGACGCGCCACGGCGAGCACGTCGGAACGTTCGAGGCGCTCGAACTGGTGGCACGCGACGAAGTCCGCCCGCTTGATGAGGTAGGACGACCGGATCGGTCGGGGGCCGAACCGCAGATGCGAGACCGTGACGGCGCCCGACTTCTTCGAGTCGTAGACGAAGTACCCCTGCGCGTGCAGGTCCGTGTGCTCGCCGATGATCTTGATCGAGTTCTTGTTCGCGCTGACCGTTCCGTCGGCGCCGAGCCCGTAGAAGACCGCGCGGACCGTCTCGGGATCCTCTTCGTCGAAGTCCGCATCGATCGGAAGGCTCGAACCGCTGACGTCATCGACGATGCCGACCGTGAAGTGGCGCTTCGGACGGTCGGCCGCCAGTTCGTCGAGCGCCGCCTTGGCCATCGCCGGCGTGAACTCCTTCGAGGACAGGCCGTAGCGCCCACCGATGACGCGCGGAGGAACACCCGCGGTCGACACGTCTGCGGTTCCCCACGCCTCGGCAAGCGCGGTCACGACGTCCTGGTAGAGCGGCTCGCCGGGAGCGCCCGGCTCCTTCGTCCGATCGAGCACCGCGATCGAGCGCACCGTCGACGGGAGCGCCGCCGCGAAGGCGTCGGTGGCGAAGGGCCGGAAGAGCCGCACCTTCACGAGCCCCACGGCCTCACCCCGCGCGGCGAGCGTCTCGACCGCCTCCTCGGCCGCGCCCACGCCCGAGCCCATCAACACGAGGACCCGCTCGGCCTCCGGGTGACCCACGTAGTCGAACAGCCGGTACGGCCGGCCCGTCCTGGCGGCGAGGCGATCCATCGCGTCCTGCACGACGTCCGGCACCGCCGCGTGGAACGGACTGGAGGCTTCCCGAGCCTGGAAGAAGACGTCCGGATTCTGCGCCGACCCCCGAAGGCTCGGGTGCTCCGGCGACAGGGCGCGCTCCCGGTGTGCGCGGATCATGTCGTCGTCGATCAGGGCGCGCAGGTCGTCGTCGTCGAGCGGGCGGATCTTCGCCACTTCGTGCGAGGTTCGGAATCCGTCGAAGAAGTGGAGGAAGGGGACGCGGCTGCCGAGCGTTGCGGCGTGCGCGACCAGCGCCAGATCATGCGCCTCCTGCACCGAGGAGGCGCAGAGCATCGCGAAGCCCGTGCTCCGCGCCGCCATCACGTCGGAGTGATCCCCGAAGATCGACAGTGCGTGTGTGGCGAGGGTCCGGGCGGCGACGTGCATCACGAACGGCGTCAGCTCACCCGCGATCTTGTACATGTTCGGGATCATCAGCAGCAGACCCTGGGAAGCGGTGAAGGTCGTGGCGAGGGCCCCGGTGGAGAGCGCGCCGTGCAGCGCCCCGGCGGCGCCGCCCTCGCTCTGCATCTCGATCACCTGCGGCACGGCGCCCCACAGGTTCGGGACGTGCGCCGCGGACCAGGCGTCCGCCAGCTCACCCATCGGCGATGACGGGGTGATCGGGTAGATCGCGATCACCTCGGACAACCGATGCGCCACCCGGGCCGCCGCCTCGTTGCCGTCGACCACGATCCACGGATGCGGAGGAACGCCTCCCACCTGACCTGCCGTTTCCATATCGACCAGGATGAGTCTCCCAGGCCCGTCCCGGCCCTGCCGATGGTCCCGCTCCCGGAGGGTCGGGTACCCCCGGTCGGTAGGGTCAGAAGGCGGCGGTGCCGTTGGGGGTGCCGAGCCCCGTGGGTCCGTCGAACCCAGCTTTGGCATGGCAAAGGTAGTACGGGTCGCCGGTGTTGGGATAGCAGTCGTCCGTCGCGTTGCCGTTGGAGCCGGTCGTGACGTCGAACAAGGAGCTCGGGTGGGTGTAGAGCCACCGAGCCGGATACGGATAGGCGCTGTTGTGGGTCGCGTCACCGGCGAGGCTGAAGAGCGCAGCGATGAGCGGCGTCGGGACGCTGGTACCGCCGAACCGGAACCAGTCGTTGCTGCCGCTCGAACCGTAGGTATCGAACACCGAGACGCCCGTCTGCGGATCCGCGTCGGCGGCGACATCCGCGACGGTCCGGTTCACGCACACGTAGCCGCTGGGGTCCGCGGTGACGAGCCCCTGCTGCCAGCCAGGCTGACCGAACGCAGTGCTGCACCAGCTGCCGCCGCCGCTCCAGGCGACCTCGGAGACGCGCGCGTGGGTGGTGGGATCGAGCGTCAGGGTCGTGCCTCCGACGGCGATGACGTGCGGCGAGCTCGCTGGGTAGGCACTGCCGTATCCCGAGTCCCCCGACGCGGCCGTGATGGCCACGCCCGGGTGGTTGTAGTAGCTCTCGAACAACGATGAGAAGAACGACTCCCCGCCCGCGTAGCTGTTGCTGATCGCCGTGGCGCCCAAGCTCGCGGCGCGGTTCTCCGCCGCGCCGAGGTCGAGGAACGATGCCGACCTCGCTTCGACGAGCAGGATCTTGCACTGGGGGCAGACCGCGGATGCCATCTCGATGTCGAGGTCGATCTCCTGACCCCAACCGACGTTGCCCGACGGCAGCTTCGCCTTGGCCGATTGCGCGACCTTCGTGAAGCAGCCGCTGGCGGTCGTGCATGGCGGCAGTCCGAACGCTTGGCGATACGCGGCCGCGTCGCCCGCGGCGTTCGGGTTGTCGTACGCATCGACGATGGCGACCGTCCGCCCGTTCCATGTCCACGTCGTGCCCGCCGGCGACGGATATCCGTACGCGCTCGAGAGATCGCTCGGGCCGTACCCCGTCGGCGCCGGGGTCGCCATGGGCGTGACCCCGCCCGGCGTCGTCGTGACCACCAGCGCTTGACAGCCGGCGACCTTCTGGACGTGGGTCGGATGGCACACCTTGCGATGACCCCACGTGTGGTGCGCCCCTGTCGGCCGGGCGCTTGCCGCCGACGGCACGAACGACACAGACAGCCCGATCACGACGGCCATGCAAGCGCCGAACCAGCGGCTCATCACGCCCTCCTTCTCCGAAGCACAACCAGAGAACAGATGCACCTCAGCACATCGCGTCGAAGGGATGGTCGGCCTTTTCGCCCACGCGCGCAACCGCCGAAAGGCTCGACGAAGCCGGAGGTGGGACCCGAACCCACGACCTACGGCTCGGGCCGCCGCGACTCGCTCCTCTGAGGAGGTTCACTGGTGACTCCCCTTTGCGACACTCGCTAGAGGCCGTCCTCCCACTCGAAGCTCACTTGGATCGACCCGAAGCTCTCGGGCGTTGAGGGATCTGCCTCGTGGATGTAGACGTCCGGCTCCACCCCATCGGGGATCACGATTTCTTGGAACGCCGCCCATCTCCGGACGAAGGCTTCGGCTTCCTCGAGGGTCTTCGGTGGCTCAGGATCCCGCACGTCGAACGCCATCCCGAACTGCTGCCTCATCTCTCCGCCCTCCGCCCGCCTGCCGGCTCATCGTTGCACCGTGTAGGGACACGTCCGCGCTCCGCCCCAGAACCATAGTCTCCCCCATCGCACGTTCTCGGATGCTCGGTTCCCTTGGCGTTGTGGGAACCGCGACTTCGACCTCAAGAGGCGTGTCTCGGTCCTCCGTGGCCCCACTGCAGGCCATGACTTGCCTTCGGTATCCTTCGGGCACATCCTCAGGCGATGGCGGACGTGCGTGAACCGGACCGACCAGACCGCCCGACGCCGCCGAGCGACCCGCGCCGACTCATCCGGGTCCTCATCATCCTCGGCGCGCTCGCCGCGATCGCCATCGCCATCCTCTACGTGTATGCGTTGCAGCACGCAAGTTGGTGAGCGGATGGATCGGTTCGATAGCGGATGGGTCTTGACGAAGACCCAACCGTGCTGATCGGTCCTCGCTCCGGGGGTGGGACTCGAACCCACAACCTACGGATTAACAGTCCGCCGCTCTGCCAGTTGAGCTACCCCGGACCGGAGCGAAGGAAGTCTAGTGCCTCGTGGGGACGGGTCCACCATGCACCCCGGGGTAGGCTTGGTCCTCCGGTCAGGAAGGATCGACATGCGGCTGCGTTCGCTCGTGCTCTTCGGTGCAGGGATCGCCACCGGTCTCGCGATCGCGCGGAGGATGACCGAGGACGACCCGGCGGTCCAGCACGGGCCGACGTCCGCGTCGACGACGAACCCGGCCGTTCGGGCCGTGGCCGGCGGGGCCCAGCGCATCGCCGACCGGGCAACGGTCGTGAGCCTCGGCGCGATCCGGCGGGCGCGCGGCGCGATCCAGCAACGGCTGTCGGAAGGGTCCTACGACGACGCCACCTGGAACTGAACGGGGCCGCGCCTACTCGAGGTAGTCGCGGAGCTTCTGCGAGCGCGAGGGGTGCCGGAGCTTCGAGAGCGTCTTGCTCTCGATCTGGCGGATCCGCTCGCGGGTGACGCCGAACTCCTTGCCCACCTCTTCCAGCGTCCGCGGGTGCCCGTCCACGAGCCCGAACCGGAGCTGGATCACCTTCTTCTCCCGCTCCGAGAGCGTGTGGAGCACGCCCTCGAGCTGCTCCTGCAACAAGATGAAGCTGGCGGCGTCGACCGGAACGACCGCGTCGGCGTCTTCGATGAAATCACCGAGCTGGGAGTCCTCCTCCTCGCCGATCGGCGTGTGGAGCGAGACGGGCTCCTGCGACACCTTCTGGATCTCGCGGACCTTGTCGGCGCCGACCCCCATGACGCGACCGATCTCCTCCGGTGTCGGCTCGCGGCCGAGGTCCTGGAGCAGCTGGCGCTGGACGCGCACCAGCTTGTTGATGGTCTCGACCATGTGCACGGGGATACGGATCGTGCGCGCCTGGTCGGCGATCGCCCTCGTGATGGCCTGCCGGATCCACCACGTGGCGTAGGTGGAGAACTTGAACCCCTTCGAGTACGCGAACTTCTCGACCGCGCGGATCAGCCCGAGGTTCCCTTCCTGGATCAGATCGAGGAACAACATGCCGCGGCCCACGTACCGCTTCGCGATCGACACGACGAGCCGAAGGTTCGCCTCGATCAGCTTCTTCTTCGCGAGCTGGCCGTCGCGCTCGACGCGGTGGCAGAAGTTCTCGAGCTCCGCCGCGGTCTTCGGTCGGTAGCTCTTCGCGATCTTGTCGCGACCGATGCCCTCGACCTTGCCGAACGCGGTCAGCTGGTGGTCGCGGATCTCCCAGACCTTCTCGATCAAGAACCGGAGGGCCTTGGGATCGGGCTTGTCCTCGGTGAGGATCTGCGACTGGAGCGCCGTCGAGAGCTCCCCTGCCTCGATCCTCCGTGCGAGGTCGATCTCCTGGGCCGCCGTGAGCAGCGGGACCTTGCCGATCTCCTTCAGGTACATCCGGACCGGGTCGTTCGTCGGCGCCCGGAGCAGGTCGACCTCGATGCGCACCTGCGTCGCCGCATCGGTGTCGTCGCCTGGGACCTCGATCACCTCGATGCCCTCGGACGTCAGATGTTCCTGCACCTGCGTCAGGAAATCCTCGATCTGCTCGGGCGTGAAATCGTCGACCGGGACGGCGTCGAGCAGGTCGCCGGAGGTGACGAACCCCCGCTCGCGGCCGAGGGCCACGATCTGTTCCTTGACGTCGTCGATACCGACGAGCTCGCGAGCCGTGGCGGCTTCGCTCACCGGGTTTCCTTCGAGATCTCGGGCACGACCGCATCAGTGTACGGAACCGGAACCGGACCGACCCGGGGCATCGGCGCGTCCTCCTTCACACCGCGCCGTGCACGCGCTGGCGCACCCGCCGCAGCTCGCCGTCGACCTCGACCAACTCCTGGAACAGCTGGTCGTACCCGGCGTCGGTCGTCGGGTTCAACTTCTGCAACTGGAGCCGGAGCTGGTCGCTCTTCGCCTTCAGTTCGAACTCCTGGAGCCGGGTCGCGACGTTGCGTGCGTAGTCGAGCGTGGGCTCGCCTTCGAGCGGCTCGACCGCGAGGGCGGAGACCTGAGCCGCGAGCTGCGGGTCCGACCCACCCGCGATCGCCGCGACATCGCCCTTGGCATCCGCGATCGCGATGAACAGCCGGCGGTTCGACGAGCTGCGGAACCGTGCCGGGGTCAACGAGCCGATCATCTCCTGGAAGGTATCGGCGTCGGAGACGAGGACTTTCAACATCTCTCGCTCCACCCGCTCCTGGGCGGTGCCGTGCTTGATCGCCTTCGCCACCTCTTGCGGCCTGTCACCGAGGCGTCGCTCGAGCGACTGCAGCACGCTGCTCTCGGCCACGCCGGCGAGGTCGGCGAGGAGCCCCGCGTACTCGCTGCGACGCACCGGATCCGAGAGTCGCTCGAGGAGCGGCAAGGCGTCGGCGACCGCGGAGGAGCGTCCCTCCACCGTCGAGAGGTCGTGCCGCTCGACCGTGCGCCGGACCATGTACTCGACGAGCGGCCGCGCCCGGGCGCCGGCCTCGCGGACGGCGTCGGCGCCGTGTTTCGCGACGAACTCCGCGGGGTCGAGGCCCTCGGGCATGATCATCACGACCACGTTCACCGGGAACCGCTCCTGGAACGCCGCCGCACGTTCGGCAGCCCGGGCGCCGGCCTCGTCCGAGTCGAACGCCAGCACTGCGCGCTGCGCGAACCGAGAGAGCAGCGACAGGTGCTGCTCGCCCAGCGCGGTCCCGCACGTGGCCACCGCGTTGTCGAGGCCTGCCTGCGCCAGACCGATCACGTCCGTGTAGCCCTCGACCACGAACGCGTCGCCCGATCGCGCGATCGCGGTGCGCGCTCGGTGCAGGTTGTAGAGCACATCGTGCTTGCGGTAGATCGGCGTCTCGGCCGTGTTGAGGTACTTCGCCTGCTCGGCCGCGCGAGGGTCCGAGGGAAGGATGCGCGCGCCGAACCCGATCGCCCGCCCCTGGAGATCATGGATGGGGAAGGTGATCCGCCCGCGGAACCGGTCGCGCACGGCGCCGTCGTCGCCGCGCGTCGCGAGACCGGCCTCGAGCAGGATCTCGGTGGAGAGGCGCCGGCTCCCGGCGAGGCGCCGCAACAGGAAGTCGGGATAGGTCGGTGCGTAGCCGATCCCGAACCGCTCCCCGACAGCCGGGTCGACCCCGCGTTCGCTCACATAGGCGCGCGCGTCGGCCGCTTCACGGCCGTCGGTGAGCATCGTGCGGAACAACACCGCGGCTTCCTCGTTCGCCCGGTAGAGCGCGTTGCGATGTTCGGCCGAGCGGCGTTCGGCCGGCGAGTCGCCCTCGTACCGGAGCTGCACCCCGGCGGCCTGCGCGAGTCGCTCGATGGCCTCGACGTAGGACAGCTGCTCGAGCTCGCGGAGGAACGTGATGGCGTCGCCGCCGGTACCGCACCCGAAGCAGTAGAAGACCTGCTTCGACGGGGACACGCTGAACGAGGCGGTCTTCTCCTGGTGGAAGGGGCACAGGCCGCTCAAGGAGTCGTGGCCGGTCTTCTTCAGGGTCAGGTACTGGCCGACGAGCTGGACGATGTCCGTCCGCTCCTTCACCGCGTCGATGTCGTCCTGGCGGATGCGCGCCACGCCGGTCTTCCCTCTCGGCCTCGTCCGGCCTTACAGGAGCCAGCCCCGGGGAAGGAAGAGCCGCTCGTAGGTCCGCAGAGCGTACCGGTCCGTCATGCCCGCGATGTGATCGGCCACGCGGGTCGGCAGGTCGCCCGGAGCCCGATGGTACTCGGGCGGCAGCTGATCGGGATGCTCCAAGAAGTACGCGAAGAGGTCACGCAGCAGCTTGACGGCCTTCTCGTGTTCCTCACGTGCGCCTTCCCGCAGGTAGACCTCGGCGAACATGAAGTCGCGCAGCTCATCGAGGGCCTGGGCGACCGGCTCGGACAGGCGCACGTCCGGCTTGCCCTCGCTCTGTTCCACCAGATCGAGGACGAGCGTGTTGACGCGGCGCGAGTGCGTGGCGCCGAGCACCTCGACCGCGGAGCCGGGGAGCTCCTCCGGGGACAGGACGCCGGCTCGGATCGCGTCGTCGATGTCGTGGTTCACGTAGGCGATCCGGTCGGAGAAACGAACGACCTGCGCCTCGGCGGTCGACGGCTCGGGCATCGACCACGGGTGGTGCAGGATGCCGTCGCGGACCTCCCAGGTGAGGTTGAGCCCCTTCCCGTCGTTCTCGAGGTACTCGACAACCCGGAGCGACTGCTGGCTGTGACGGAACGGGCTCCCGAGGAACGGGGTCAAGGCCTGCTCGCCCAGGTGCCCGAAGGGTGTGTGCCCGAGGTCGTGGCCGAGCGCGATGGCCTCGGTGAGGTCTTCGTTGAGCCGCAGCGCCCGCGCGACCGTGCGTGCGATCTGACTGACGTCGAGCGTGTGCGTCAGGCGCACGCGGTAGTGATCGCCCTCCGGCGCCATGAACACCTGCGTCTTGTGCTTCAGGCGGCGGAACGCCTTCGAATGCAGGATCCGGTCGCGGTCACGCTGGAAGCAGGTGCGGACGACATCGGACGGTTCCGGGCGCTCGCGTCCGCGGCTCTCCGCGGCGAGCACCGCGTGCGCCGACAACGTGTCGCGCTCGATCTGCTCGGTCCGTTCGCGCGGGGTCGTCACGCGACCCATCGTAGCGGCCGACGCCGACACCTCCGGAGCCCTCAGTGACCGCCCAGCAATCGGTAATCGAGGTAGGCCAACGTCTCGCGCAGGTAGCCCCGGCCGCGGGCGTCCTCGCTGCGCGCGCCGGAGGTCCAGGTCGCCGACGCATACCCGGCGAGCCCGAGATCGTTCGCCATCGCCTTGATCCGCGCGTTGTGCCAGGGATCGGAGACCAGGAAGACGCTGTGGAGCCCGATGCCCTCGAGCAGCGACGCCACCGCCTGGAGGCTCTCGTACGTGGTGTGTCCGACCGGCACCGCCACGACGTCCTCGGCGGGAACCCCGCGGGAGATCAGGTAGTCGCGACCCGAGGCGGCTTCGGTCGAACGGTCGCCGGGGCGGTTCGATCCGACCGTAACGATCAGCTTCGCCCTCCCCTGTTGCCAGAGGAGGAGCGCGTGCTGAAGCCTGCCGAGCAGGACCGGCGACGGCGTGCCCTGATACTGGGCGGCGCCCAGCACCACGATCGCGTCGGCGTGGGACACGTCGCTGGCGTCGTCGTGGTGCGCGGCGCGCCACACGAGGGTTCCGGAAAGGACCAGAAGGAGGACCGCGGCGAGCGCGACGGCACCGAGCGCGGCCAGGATCGGGTGGCGGCGGATCAGGCGCACCGGTCCAGGCTACCGGACCGGTGCGCGAGATCTGCCGATGGGGAACCTCAGTCGAGGCAGGTGACCGTGGCGCGGCCCGACCACTCGGCGTCGGCGCCGGCCGCCGTGAGATCGGCCCGGACCGGCGCCTCCTCCGCGTCCCACACGGCAAGGATGTAGCGGTCGCCGTACCGCGCCGGGATGCCGGGGTAACAGGCCCCCTGCTCGAGCACGACGTGGATCGCTCGCTCCGAGGTGAGCGCCGCCACCATGCCAGACCGTCGTTCCTCCAAGGCGTTCGGATCGGCGGCCGAGGCGACGACCGCGAGGTAGACGTCGGCCGGCCCCGACCCCGTCGCGGCGGGCGTCGACGACGTGACCGTTCCCGCTGGGGACGTCGAGCCCGCGCTGCATGCGGCGAGCACGATGAGCGCCGTCACCGCCGTCACCGCGACCGCCACGGATCGCCGGGATGGAGCCGACCCCAGCATCCCCACCTGCTCAGACGGCAACGAGCCAACTCCATCCGGCGAACGACGGCAGCTCGGATCGGAAGGTCGCGAGCTGTTCCTCCGGGTCCGGCAGCGGCGGGATCAGCACCTCGACCGCGGAGACGCCCGGCCGGACGAGCGCGGGCAGGTGCCCGGCGTCCGTCACGATGGCCTGCAGGCCGGTGGCGGCGGTGATCTGCGCCGCCGCGTCGGCCGCAGAGGAGCCCGTGGAGAAGTCGCCGACGATGATGGCGTTCGCGCTCGAGACCGGAGAAGGCGCGACCGGCGGCGAGGCCTCCGCCGGCTCGTGCAGCGGTGCGAACCGGTGCCCCGGGCGGAGGTCCGGATCGACCCGGTCCAGGGGATCGACCATGACCGCGCCGCACCCGACGTCGCGGAGCGACCCGTCGGCGGACTCGGCCGCCAGTCGCCACGCGCCCGTCGAGCCGTCGCGCAGGTTCCACATGCGCGAGCCCGCCTCATATCCGGCGAGGTACCTCTCTCCGGGGAGCCCCCGGACCAGGTGCGCGCCCGCGGTGGTGAGCCGCCAGAGCTGATAGGTCGGTTGCGTGTCGGCCGAAGCCCGTCCGGTGACCCGGACGAACTCGATCGCACCGTCGGGCCGCACGACCGGTGTTCGCACGACGGACCATCGGTCGGCGCCCGCTGTGAAGTGCGTCAGCTGCATCCACGTGCCAGCGCGCCGCGAGTAGCGCCACAGGTTGCTCAGGTATTCGTCCTCCGGGACACGCCGTGACGGCGCGGAGGCAACGGCCGCAACGATCGATGCGGAGCCCCGGAACAGCGGCGAGAAGGCCAGCCCTCCCGCGACCGGCCCGCGGATGACGCGGACGCGCGACGCTCCGCTCGCGACGAGACGGAGGTCGCCCCCGACCGCCCAGGCGAGATCGCCGGTGGCGGACAGCGCCGGGTGCGTGGCCTCGCCGCCGGCCGCGAACCGGCGCACCGCGCCGCCGGCCGTCACGTCCACGACCACATCGGCGCCGGCGCGATCGCGCACGTACGCGGTCCCGACGCC
The DNA here is from genome assembly GCA_035519495.1 of Actinomycetota bacterium. Lineage (GTDB taxonomy): Bacteria > Actinomycetota > UBA4738 > UBA4738 > HRBIN12 > AC-51. The sequence continues at coordinate 8,299 of DATIWE010000036.1, read as the reverse complement.
GGTCCTCGTCGTGACGTGCCGAAGCATGCCGGCGATCCCATCGGGCGGCAGGACGGCGGCGGTTCCGGCCGCGCTCAGGACCTCGAGCGATCCCGCATCAGCGGCTGCGATCGACCCGCCGTGCATGAGGCGCTGCGGGCCGCGGAACGCCGGGACACGCGTGCGCGCGACGGCGCACGCGCTCGCGCTCGAGGGCGAACGGGCTTGCGAGAGCCCCGCGATCCCCGCGGTCGCGAGCGCGCTCACCATGACGACGGCGCCGAGCGCGGCGGTCGGTCTGTTCATCGGATCCCCTCCTAGTAGTCGGTGACGTACTGGAAGTGCATGGGGTCGGGACGGGAGTCCCAGTTCAGGCCCCAGAAGAAGCGGTGGCCCGGGTCCGCGCCCCGCCAGACGTCGGGCAGGTACGTGCCGTAGGCGACGCCGTTCGCACCGATGCCGACCCAGTGGTCCTGGCCGAGCGGGTTGCGCGCGGAGTTCGTGTCGATCGCGGCGCCGAACGCGTGGGTCGACCAGGACGTCTCGCCTCGGATCGGCCGACAGTTGTACGCACCCACGAGGTAGTCGACGGATCCGTCCTTCTTGGCGAAGGCGACGTGGTTGCGGACGTTGTAGCCGACGTCGCGCGCGATGTACGGGTGGTAGTAGACGTAGCCCGCGACGTTGCGCGCCGACTGGGACGGCCAGTACGAGCGGGAATCGTTCGCGGCGTTGCTGCACGGCTGACCGAACGTCTGCACGAGCTGGGTGTACCCGGACGGGCGCGGCGGGATGCCCGCGGCGCTGTGGTCGTGTATCCAGAACGGATCGACGACGTAGGCTCGAGCGGCGACCGGCAACGCCATCGATGCGAGCACGAGGGCGATCGCGCCGGCCTTCCGAAGGTTCGTGGTGGCCAACGGCCATCACCTCCTGTCCCGGGGAGGACCTGTCCTGGGGAGGACGGCGGAGGATGCGGGACCGCAGAGGTTACGCGGACGCCGCAGCTCGGACCGTGATGCCGGTCACCTCACGGCGCGGTTAGGCCGAGGCGGACGCGTACTCCCCGGCCGCGGCCTGCGCCGCAGCGAGACGCGCGGTCTCCACGCGGAACGGCGAGCAGCTGACGTAGTCCAGCCCGATCCGGTGGCAGAACGCCACGCTCGCCGGATCGCCCCCGTGCTCGCCGCAGATCCCGAGATGCAGGCGTTCGTTGGCTGCCTTCCCCTCTCCGCAGGCGATCTCCATGAGGCGCCCGACCCCCGGCACGTCGATCGTGACGAACGGGTTCGCCGGCACGAGCTTCCGCTCCTCGTACAGCCCGACGAACTTGCCGATGTCGTCGCGGCTGAAGCCGAACGCGGTCTGCGTGAGGTCGTTCGTCCCGAAGGAGAAGAAGTCGGCGGACCCCGCGATCTCACCGGCCGTGACCGCCGCACGCGGCAGCTCGATCATCGTGCCCCACTCGAGGTGGCTGAGGGTCACGCCCTCGCGCTCGAGGATCTGGGCGGCGAGCGGCTCCAGCTCGTCGCGGGTCTGCCGGAGCTCCGGCGCCGTGGCCACCAGCGGGATCATGATCTCGACCTTGGGATCGCCTCCGCCGGAACGCACCTCGCATGCAGCCTCGACGATCGCACGGACCTGCATCGCGTAGAGGCCGGGCTTGAGGATGCCCAGGCGGACGCCGCGGAGGCCGAGCATCGGGTTGGTCTCGTGGAGCTGACGGACCTTCACGAGGATCGACTCCTTCGCGGCGACGTCCTCGCCGCGCTGCTCCCCGAGCGCGACCTCGACCGAGAGCGTGGTGAGGTCGGGCAGGAACTCGTGCAGCGGCGGATCGAGCAGGCGCACCGTCACCGGGAGCCCGTCCATCGCGCGGAAGATCCCAACGAAATCGCCGCGCTGCAGAGGCAGGAGCGCATCGTACGCGGCCTGCTCCTCCTCCGGCGTCTCGGCGAAGATCATCTGCTGCACCGCCGCGACGCGTTCGCTCCCGAGGAACATGTGCTCGGTCCGGCACAGGCCGATGCCTTCTGCACCGCGGGCGCGCGCGTTCTCCGACTGATCCGGGGTGTCGGCGTTCGCGCGCACGCGCAGGCGCCGGCGCCCGTCGGCGATGCCCATCAGGCGTTCGAACGCGAGCCAGATCCGCTCGGTGCGCGCTGCAACGTCCCCCGCGCGCGCCTTCTCGAGCACGGATTCCTCAAGGGGCAGCTCGCCGACGTACACGTTGCCGGTGAAGCCGTCGATCGTGATCGTGTCGCCCTCGCGCACCACGACGCCACCGGCCGTGAAGGCTTTCGCGTCGAGATCGATCCGGATCTGATCGGCACCGCAGACCGCCGGGATGCCCTCGCCACGTGCCACGACGGCCGCGTGGGAGTTCGTGCCGCCGGCCGACGTGAGGATGCCCTGCGAGGCGATCATGCCGTGGTAGTCGTCCGGGGTCGTCTCGCGGCGGACCAGGACGACCTTCGCGCCGTCGCGCTTGGCCCATCGCTCGGCCTCATCGGCCGTGAAGACCACCGCGCCCGTCGCGGCGCCGGGCGATGCGTTGAGGCCCTTCGCGATCGGCGTCGCGCTCCCGGCGCTCACCCGCCGCTTGAAGAGTTCCTCGAGGCGGTTCGCGTCCACGCGCAGCAGCGCGGTGTCATCGTCGATCAGCCCCTCCTCGAGCATGTCGTAGGCCATGACCCATTCGGCGAACGCCGTCCGCTTGCCGATCCGCGTCTGGAGGATCCACAGCTTCCGTTTCTCGATCGTGAACTCGATGTCGCACATGTCGCGGTAGTGCTTCTCGAGCGTGTCCATCACGGCGAGGAGCCCCCGGTACGCCTCCGCGTCGATCCGCTCCAGTTCGGCGAGCTTCAGCGTGTTGCGGATGCCGGCGACCACGTCCTCGCCCTGCGCGTTCGGGAGGTAGTCGCCGTACGGGGCCCTGGCGCCGCTGGCCGGATCGCGCGTGAACCCCACCCCCGTGCCGGAGTCGTCGCCACGGTTGCCGAAGACCATCGCCACGACGTTCACCGCGGTCCCCAGGTCGTCGGAGATCTTGTTCTGCCGGCGGTAGTCGCGGGCGCGCTTGCCGTTCCAGCTCTTGAACACCGCATCGATCGACAGGCGCAGCTGCTCGCGGGGATCCTGGGGGAAGTCCTCGCCCGTGCGCTCGCGGTAGATCTCCTTGAACCGTTCGATCAGGGCGGCGAGATCGTCGGCGTCGAGGTCCGTGTCCTGTGCACCGGCGAACCTCGCCTCCTTCGCCTCGTCGAGCGCGTTCTCGAACGCCTCGGCCGGGACCTCCATCACGATCTTGCCGAACATCTGGATGAACCGGCGGTACGCGTCGCGCGCGAACCGCACGTCGCCCTCCGTCTGCTTCGCGAGGCCCTCGACCGACCGGTCGTTCAACCCGAGGTTGAGGACCGTATCCATCATGCCCGGCATCGAGAACTTCGCTCCCGAGCGGACCGAGACGAGCAACGGGTCGTCCGGATCGCCGAGGTCCTTCCCCATCGTCCGTTGGAGCCGGACGAGGTGCTCGCCGGCCTCCTCGAGCATCTCCGAGGGCGGGCCTCCCTGCGCGAGGAAGACGAGGCAGGCCTCGGTGGTGATCGTGAAGCCGGGCGGGACGGGGAGCCCCATGTTCGTCATCTCGGCGAGGTTGGCTCCCTTGCCGCCGAGCAGGTCCTTCATGTCCTTGTTGCCTTCGGAGAAGTCGTAGACGTACTTGGGCACGGCATGCCTCCGGATACATCGCGCGGATCGGAAGCGTCAGTCTACGGCCACGAGGGGACGGGCGAGGCCAGGCACGGTAGGCTCCGCCGGGCGAGCGAAGGAGACGGCCGTGGCGCACGCGAAGGACAAGGGCGCGAAGAACGTGAAGAAGAAGGCGCAGAAGAGCGTCAAGGAGAAACGCGCGGAGAAGCGGGAGAAGAAGGACATCCGCACGCGCTCCACCGGCGAGTGACGGCTCATCGATCGCTCTCCGCCAGCGCGCGCAGGAAGCCGGCCGCGATCTCCGGGTTGATCCCCTCGGGCACGGCCATGTAGTGCCCGTCGACGACATCGTCCACGGCGTCCCACGCGTTCAGGAGGACCTGCGGGCCGGGGGCGAACCGCGTGGACAGCCCGGCCAGGACCACCACCTCTGCGTTCGCTGCGCGCGCCTGGTCGGCCGCCGCCAGCACCAGCGCCCGGTACGCCGCGGGATCGGACTCGAGGTATTGCGCCTGGATCTCGACCACGTCGCCGAGATCGGCGGCGCGCGCCACGATCCGGCATCGCAGGAATGCCGCGGCCACCGACTCCCCGGTCCGACGCGTGCAGGTCGCGCCGGCGACCTCGACCAACGAGGGGTGCGGCGTCAACACGACCCGGTACCCGGCCTCGCGGGCGGTCTCGGAGAACAGCCCCATCGCCGCATCGGGATGCCGCCGTTCCCAGATCGGCGTCGCCGACCATGCTTCCGGGTCGTACATCACGGTGTGCACGTCGGCGGGGACCCGGCCTTGCGCCACGGCGACCTCGAACCTGCTCGCGCTCGCCCAGGCGAGCGCGGGGGTCGCCGAGCCCCAGCCTCCGCTCAGGACGTAGGACGACGGCCTGCCGAAGAACAGTTGCGCGACCCGCTCGTCGTCGGCCTGGATGAAATGGACGGTGTTCGGCGTCGCCATCCAGACCTGACCGAGGGGCGGCGCGTCCGGGAGCCGGTGACGCAGAGCCCCGGGGAGCAGCGCGAGAGCCACGCCGGCCACGACGACGACGATCGGCATGATCCACAGGACGACGGCGCCGGCAGCGCGACGCCGGGCGCGGAAGGGGAAGGCGACGCCCATCGATCGAACCCTACCTTCGTGTTGCTGTTCTTGGAAACCCACCGCCGTTCATGCGGCGAGCCCGCCCTCGAGCCGGTGCAGCGTCCCGGCGTCGGTCGCGAAGGCCACCCGCACCTCGCGCCCGTCCTGACGGACGCTCGCGATCGAGCCTCCGTCGGCGACCCACGCCGTCATCGCGCTCGCGAAGGCCGTGGCGTCGGCCTCGGAGTCCCAAGCGGTGGCCAGGACGACCGCGACCGCCGTCCCGTCGGTCCAGGCGCGATACACGCCGCCGTCCCAGCCCTCGGCGGCCGAGGCTGCCGTCGCGTCGTCCAGACGGAGATCGAGCATCGCGGTCAACCACTCCTCCCCGACCTGCATCGCGTCGAGGTCCCCCCACTTCGGGCCGAGCGCCGGCGTCAGGTCCGGCACGTCGACCGGCGCCGGCACCTCCGACGGGTACGCGTCGGGGTGGATCACCTGCTCGGTCGTCACTGGGAGATGGCGGAGTACCCGGTCGACGGCGGCTTCACCGCCGGCCGTCGCCTCCGCCTGCATGAACGCGAGCCCGGCGGAGTAGGGCCAGTACTCGATCGCGGTGAGGAACGGTGGCACGCCGGAGACCTTCTGCGAACCGATCGTGAGGAGTGAGCCGATCAGATCGCCGAGGTTGATGCCGCCCGGAGCGTGCAGCAGGACCTCCGCCGCCGTGTACTGCGCGTTCCCTTCGATCGCGCCGAGCGCGGCCTCGAAGTTCTCGTCCTTGCATGTCGCGGCGATCGAGTCGAGCCGTCGCAGGTCGAAGTGCTGATCGTCGAGCGCGTGGGTGAGCTCGTGCGCGAGCGCGAGCCGCTCCTCCACCGACAGGTCCGTGTCGCCGGAGCCGACGAAGACGAGCCGCTTCGAATCCGGATCGTAGAACCCCACCACCTGTCCGGACTCGAAGTTCTTGATCGCGGCCCGCAGATCGGTGCCAGGCGGGATCACGCCGATCGTCCCCCACGCCGCCGAGCGTCGCGCGTAGTACGTGACCGGATACGTGTTCTTGAAGGCCGCCGCCAGTTTGCGATCGATCTGCGCGTCGGTGATCTCCTGAACCGCGACGGGATGCAGGTAGTCGAGCCCGCGCTCCTGCTCGACCTCGCGTTCGACCTCCGCGATCTGCGGCGGCGTCACCGTCGGCTTCGGCGCGGGGGTCGTCTTCGTGATGGGGGGCACGCAGAGCTCCTTCATGGCCTCGGCCGCGGTCGCCGCGCCCCCGGGCGGCACCGACGGGATCGCGCCGAGCGCGATCGACGGTCTCGAGACGGGCGTCGGATCCGATGGGGGAACCGCTGCTGTCGTGGATCCCTTCGGGCAGGCGGTCGCGACGAGCGCGAGCGCGACGATCGCGAGCGCGGAGGCCCGGCGGATCATCGCGATCTCGGCGGGACGACCACGCTCGCGATGCTGACCACGATCCCCACCGCGGAGCAGGCCGCGGACAGCCACAGGAGATCCGTCGAGGCCAGGAAGCCTCGGGCGGACGCCGCCAGCGCGCCCCCGGCGAGCACGAGCGAGACGACGGCCACCCAGTACAGCGCGATCCGACCCCGGACCGGCGCGTCGCTCACAGCCGCTCCGAGAGGTACGCGACCAGCCCTTCGATCGGCAGCCGTTCCTGCGCCATCGAGTCGCGCTCGCGGACGGTCACGGCCGCGTCCTCGAGGGTGTCGAAGTCCACGGTCACGCACAGCGGCGTCCCGACCTCGTCCTGGCGCCGGTACCGACGGCCGATCGCCCCGGCGTCGTCGTACTGCGTGATCCAGCGCTCGCGTACCAACTCGTGGACCCGCTTGGCCTCGGGCACGAGACGGTCGTTCCGCGACAGCGGCAGCACCGCGACCTTCACCGGCGCGAGCGCCGGATGGAAACGCAGGACGGTCCGCTTCTCCATCGCGCCCTTCGCGGAGGGCGCCTCGTCGACGGTGTAGGCATCGATCAAGAACGCGAGCAGCGCGCGGTCCACCCCGGCCGCGGGTTCGATCACGTACGGGTGGTAGCGCGTCTCCTTCTCCTGGTCGAAGTAGGTCATGTCCTGCCCGCTCGCTCGCTCGTGCGCCTTCAGGTCATAGTCGGTGCGGTTCGCGATCCCTTCGAGCTCGCCCCAGTCCGTGAACGGGAACCGGTACTCGATATCGACCGTTCGCTTCGAGTAGTGCGACAGTTCGTTCGCGTCGTGCTCCCGCAGGCGGAGGTTCTCCTCGCGGATCCCCAGGTCCACGTACCACCGGAAGCGACGCTCGATCCATCCGTCGTGCCAGGCCTCGTCGGTCCCCGGCTCGACGAAGAACTCCATCTCCATCTGCTCGAACTCGCGCGTGCGGAACAGGAAGTTCCCGGGCGTGATCTCGTTGCGGAACGACTTGCCGATCTGCGCGATCCCGAACGGCACCTTCTTCCGCGTCGTGCTCTGGATCTGCGGGAAGTCGACGAACGCGGCCTGGGCGGTCTCGGGACGCAGGTAGACGGCGTTGTCCTCGTCCGGGATCGGTCCCATGTGCGTCTTGAACATCAGGTTGAAGTTCCGGGCATCGGTGAACGCGCTGTTCCCGCAGTTCGGGCAGGTCTTCGGGTCGCCCTGGAGGTGATCCTCGCGGAAGCGGTGGTGGCACGCGAGACACTCCACGAGGGGATCGGTGAACACCTCGAGGTGCCCGCTCGCCTCCCAGACCTTGGGCGACATGATGACGGCGGCGTCCAGTCCCACGACGTCGTCGCGCAATTGGACCATCGAACGCCACCACGCCTCGCGGACGTTGCGCTTGAGCTCGACGCCCAACGGACCGTAGTCCCAGGACGAGCGGAGCCCCCCGTAGATCTCCGAGGACTGGAACGCGAAGCCCCGACGTTTCGCGAGCGAGATGATCTCATCCATGCGGTCGGGCATGACCCGGCTCCTTCCTCCCGGCCGCCGGATGCGGCCGCTGGCGTACCGCCATGCTACCGGGCCGGATGAAGCCGCCCGGGCGACCGGCCGATACCTGGAAGTGCGATGCCGGCCCCACGGACCTGCCGATCCTGCGGTGCGACGCTGTCCCCGGACCTGCGCTGGTGCAGCCTCTGCTACGCGCCCGTCTACGAGCTCTCGCCGCGTGCGAGCCTCCACGACGGCGACTTCATCAGCGCGCCGCTCGCGGAGGGCGGCCACCGCCCGCACTGGTCGCGGTGGGAGAAGAGCGCGACCACTCTCGGGCCTGCCGGCAGGATCGTCGCCTCGGCCCTCGTGGTCGCGACCCTCCCGCTCGCACTCGCGCTCGGGATGTTCCTGTACGCCGTGCTCTTCCCGGTCGTCGCGACGATCTCGCTAGGCTCGATCTGGACGCGAGGTTGGATCGTTCCCGACGAACCGGAGTTGCCGCCTCTGCCGGTCATCGAGGTCCCCGTCGCCGAGGAGCCTCGATCCCGCTCCCGGGTCGTGCTCCGGGCGCTCGGATGGGCCGTCGCGATCGGCGCGTCGCTGACGG
>DATIWE010000035.1:0-4397 GCA_035519495.1 Actinomycetota bacterium | reverse complement strand
TCCCTCATCGGCATGAAGGTGTTCGGCGAGGGCGGCTCGTTCACCTCGGTCATCCTCCAGGGCCTCGACTGGGCCGTCACGCAGGATCACGCCGACATCCTCAGCGAGTCCTTCGGCGGCTACGCCATGCCGGACACTTCGCTGGACGCGATCAAGCAGTTCAACGACGCCGCGGTCAAGTCGGGCATCACCGTGTCCCAGGGCACGAACGACGCGGGCGCGACCGCCGGCCCGACGTCGCCGGCCAGCGACCCGAACGTGATCGACACGGCGGCCACGACCAACTTCCGTGCCTACGCCCAGGGGACGAACTACGGCTTCCAGTTCTCCAACGGCACGTGGCTGAGCGACAACATCTCGTCGGTCGGCGGCGGCGGCTTCGGCCAGAACGCCGACACGCCTGACGTGTCGGCTCCGGGCGAGGCCGACTGGGCTCTCTGCACGCCCAACCCGGCTCTCTACGAGGAGTGCACGGACTTCGCGGGTGGTCCAGCGTCGCTCCAGCAGTTCGGCGGTGTCAGCCAGTCCACGCCGCTCACCGCGGGCGCCGCGGCGCTCGTGATCGAGTCGTACCGCTCGACGCACGGCGGGTCGAGCCCGTCGCCGGCGCTGGTCAAGCAGATCCTGCTCAGCACGGCGAACGACCTCGGCCTCCCGACCCAGGAAGAGGGCACAGGCGAGGTCGATGCGTTGAAGGCCGTGCAAGCCGCCCTGTCCGTGGACGGCGGCACGCCGACCGGCCACAGCCTGCTGATCGGCCCGAGCAAGCTGACGTTCGCTCAGGACGCGGGCACGAAGGCCGGCGCCACGTTCGCCGTCACCAACACCGGTGCCCACACGCAGACCGTCAGCGCTCAGGCCCGGAGGCTCAAGCAGGTCTCGGACGTGACGAAGGACGTCACGCTGGGCAGCTCTCCGGTGTTCATCGACCAGTTCGGCTCGCCGCGGCCGTTCGTCACGACGACGTTCACGGTCCCCGGCGGGGTCGACCGGCTCGCCGCGTACGACGCCTGGAGCGGGCCCAACGCCCGCGTCGGTCTCGCGCTGATCGACCCGACCGGCGCCTACGCGGCGTACACGCGCCCGCAGGGCAACGGCAACCACGGCCAGGTCGACGTGCGCAAGCCGGCTGCCGGCACGTGGGAGGCACTCGTGTTCCTCCGCGACGGCACGTTCACCGGCCCCGTCCACCTGGAGTTCGCCACACAGAGGTTCAAGAACGTGGACAACGTCTCCCCGTCGAGCCAGACGCTGAAGCCGGGGCAGACCAAGAAGTTCCACTTCGACACGACGATGCCGTCGTCTCCCGGCGACAGCGCCCACGACCTCGTCGTCTCCGACAGCTCGGGCGATTCGACCGTCGTGCCGGTCGTCCTACGCTCGCTGGTGCCGACCGACGGAAACGGCGGCAAGTTCAAGGGGACGCTGTTCGGCGGCAACGGGCGCGAGTTCGTGGCCCAGACGGACACGTTCCAGTTCAACGTGCCGAAGAACCGGCCGTCGCTCAGCGTCTCGCTCGCGTTCCCGGACAACGTGGGAACCGAGGTGATCGGCTGGCTGATCGACCCGCACGGCACGCTGCTCGGCTCGGCGTCGACGCTCTACATCGACCCGAACACGGGCGACGCCAGCTTCACCCACGGGATGGAGGCGTTCGCCCTCTCGCCTGAGGCCGGGCGGTGGAAGTTCGTCGTCACCGTCACCTCGCCCGTGGGCGGCACGGTTCTCTCGTCGCCCTACCATGGCGTGGTCTCGTTCGACCCGCCGCGGATCAGCGCCACAGGCCTGCCGGACGGCGACAAGTTCAAGGCCGGGCAACCGATCACGGCCACCGTCAGGGTCAAGAACACCGGCCCCGGGACGATGGACGTGTTCGCCGACCCGCGCCGGGCCGATCAGTCGGAGACGGACTCGCTGCTTCCGCTCTTCGCATCGGCCACGGTCGACCTGCCCGGCACCGACGTGCCGAGCTTCCTCGTCCCGACCCAGACCGACGCAGTGCTCGGTGCCGCTCAGGGCACCGCGCCGATCGTGCTCGAGATGGGTTACGGCGAGCTCGGCGAGGGTGATCCGGACCTGGTCGGGGTGAGCCAGGGCAACGACGCGGCCGCGTTCTTCTCCGGGCCGCCGGAGCTGTCCAACGGCACGTGGTTCCTCGCGCCCTCGCTGCGCGGGCCGTTCGACGACGTCGCACCAGCCGGGTCGGCGACCGTCGGCATGGTCGCGCACATGAAGGCGTTCGACCGCGACGCCGACTCGTCCACCGGAGACTGGTGGCGGGTCCTGATCGACGCCGACGCGCCCGCCTACACGCCACTGCAGCTGGGGCCGGGCGACTCCGGAACGATCACCGTCACGTTCACGCCGCAGGGCCAGCACGGCGACAGGGTCAAGGGTGTCCTGTACGTCGACGACTTCGGCCAGCGGTCCCTCACCGGGAACGAGCAGTTGGCGTTCCCCTACAGCTACAAGGTCAAGTAACGCGACGATCGCGCCCGCGCGGACCTCCGGGTCCGCGCGGGCGCGCTTTCGTCTCGCGACGTCCAACGGAGGGGGTGGGTTGCTCGCCCAGCGGGATTGTGCGACCGGCGCTCGAGTTCGCGGACGGTGCCGGTGGTCGATGTCCGAGACGAAGACGCCAATCAGGCGCGGGTGCTGGTTGTGGAGGAAGTTGGCCCTAGAGCGACTAGACGGAGCTAATCGCGTGCGGTCGTTCCGAACGAGAAAACGTCGATTCTCTACACGCTCTGGATTCACGTGGACAATGAGCCGAACGGGTGGTACGTCTTCAAGTACACGATCCACGGGACGCTGAACGGCAACGCGGTGGACCTGACCGCGAGCTCGCCGCCGATCAAGATGACCACAGCTAACAACCCTTTTGATTGGTCGACATCCGCGACGACGACGCCGATCAGCCGGCGGCGCTGACCGTCGAGGACATGCCCGAATGAGCGACTAGGCGCAAGGCGATCGAGCTCGACTCCAGTCGTGCGGACGCCGATAAGAGGCTTGTGACCGATTGGCGCAAGGCCTGGGCGCTGTGGGTGATCGCTGTTCTCGCGGCCGTGCCCGCTTCGGCCGTCCTCTGGCTCGTCGCGGGTGGAGCCTGGTGCGGGGAGGAGACCTACAACACGCCGCCTGGTTCGACCGGCGACGCGCTTTGCACGACGCTGGTTGAACCGATCGTCCCCTGGGCATCCCTCGCAGCCATTCCGTTCCTCGTGGCCGCGATCGGAGGCGCGGTCGGAATCCGCCTTCGTCGGCGAGGGCTGTTCCTGGTTGCTATCTCAGCACCTTTCGCGTTCGTCGTCTTCGCAGTGTTTGCGACGCTGGCGGTCTTCTAGCCCGTTCGCCCGTAACTGATAGTGGAGGACATGGCCGAAATCGCGTCTGGCGCAGGCGCCTGACGGTCTCGTAGGTTCGTCGTGGGGGGCCGGGTGTTAGTGGGAAGCGTCCCAGGCGTTCGGCTTGCCGGCCGGTCCCTCGCTTGACCGCCCCTCAACAGAGGCGCACAATCGCCGGGTAGCTGGCTCGGAAAGGCAGGCCGCTTTGACGAGAGGCGCAGCCGGTGTCGCCACCGGGTTCCCGTCGCGGGTGTTGTCGCCGCCTGTCACTTCAGCAGCCCTCTTCGAGCAGGAAAGGAAGTGGCTGGCGCATGTTCACGAGATTGAGGAACTGGATTGAACGATCTCGCGAGAGGAAGCGAGAGAAGTGGGAGGACGAGCACGGCAACCTGAGCAAGGAGGACGAGCGGGTAGTCAGTGAGTACCGGCCGGGTGCGGCGCCACCCGAGTTCTCGACGAAGGGCTTTGACGAGACGAGCCGCCGCTGACGTTTCGTAGGATCGAATGGCCGGGTGAAAGTGGGCAGCTTCCGAGGGCGTTCGGCTCGCCACCCGGCCCCTTCGGGCCAGCGGGTGGATCTAGCGGAACGGCCATCCGGCGAGCGACGTCAAGCCGACTAGAGCATCAACCGAGTCAGGCTCACCGCCGCAGACGTATGCCGTTGCGCGGGAGAGCCCCTCGGCAAGTATCAGGTCCTTCGTTTCCGGCGACTCAGCCCCGGTGAAGAAGATGAGTTCGGGAAACGATGCGTTGTCTCGTGCGATTGCAGCCTCGATTCCGCGCACGTGCTCCGTCGGATCCTCTTGAGGTATGACGATCCCAACGTTCTGCGCACCGTCACGCACGAGTCGCGTCCCGCCTGAGAGCGTGACCCAAGTCCAAGCCGAAACCCCTGCTCAGTGAGAGGTCTCGGCTTGCTCTAAGGCGGAGGGGGAGGGATTTGAACCCCCGCGGGGCTTGCACCCCGAACGGTTTTCGAGACCGCCGCATTCGACCGCTCTGCCACCCCTCCGAGGCGCAGGACAGAGTAACCGCACCTCGCGTCTCTGG
>DATIWE010000034.1:0-35618 GCA_035519495.1 Actinomycetota bacterium | reverse complement strand
CCCTTCCGGTGGTTCGGTCGTGTCGCTCGGCGGCTCAGCCGAGCGCCACCGCGTTGATCAGGTTCGAGTCGCGGAGCTTCCGCAGCGCCTCACGCTCGATCAGGCGGACCCGCTCGCCGGACAGGCCGAGCACCTTCCCGGTCTCACGCAGGCTGAGCGGCTGCCCGTTCTCGAGGCCGTAGCGCAGCGCGACGACATGACGCTCGCGCTCGTCCAGCACCTTGTCGACCGCGCCGCCGATCTCTTCGCGGAGCAGCTGGTCCTCGACCTCGTTGAAGGCCGCGTCGGAGTCGATCTCCTCGATCAGGTCGCCGAGCTCCGTGTCCTCCCCGACCGGGGACTGCAGGGACAGCGGCTCGCGGCGGCCCATCTCGGTGAGGTCGTCGATCTCGTCCACCGTGGTATCGAGCGCCTTGGCCAGCTCCTCACGCGTGGGCTCACGGCCCATCGACTGCGCGAACTGGAACCGCGTGCGGTTCAGCTTGCGGAGCCGGTCGTGGATGTGCACCGGCAGCCGGATCGAGCGCGAGCGATCGGCGATCGCACGCGTGATCCCCTGACGGATCCACCACGTCGCGTAGGTGGAGAACTTGAACCCGCGGCGCCAGTCGAACAGCTCGACGGCGCGCATGAGGCCGATGTTCCCCTCCTGGATGAGGTCGAGCAGCGGGAGCCCCTGACCCTGGTACTTCCGGGCCACGGAGACCACCAGCCGCAGGTTGGCCATGATGAACCGCTGACGCGCAGCCTCGGCCTTGCGGACGTCGGCTCGCGCCTTCGCGATGCTCTTCTCGGACCGGAGGCGACCGGCGCGGAGTCGATCCTCCGCCTCCTTGCCGCCTTCGATGGTCATGGCGAGCTCCACCTCTTCCTCCTTCGTCAGCAGCGGCTCGCGGGCCGCGGCCTCGAGGTAGAGGCGGAGATCGTCAGCGTCGTCGGTCCCAAGGGGACGCGCCGGCTCAGGCACTTCGTATCACGCTCCTGTCCGGGACCGCTCCGCTGCAGGGCACAGCGTTGCGATCCTGGGAACTCGGGGTCGTTCCTGTGACGAGCGGCCCTGACTGGGATGACGTGCAGAAACGCCTTTGCCGCTCGCCAGCCATGGTAGGCGCTCCCTTCCTATCTGTAAAGCTCAGGCCGTGTGGAGGTCGTGTGAAGGCCGCTTCGACCCCCGGTCACGATCCCACTCCCTGCCTTCGCCATCCCCGCCTACAACGTTCGAGGGGGTGCGAGATATGCCCGGGATGACCGCCGGTCACGCAGCGGACCGAGCATCGTTGCCGGGAGGCCCGGATAGGCTGCCCCAGATGGCATCGGACCTGCCGCCGCTGCGGACCGCCGACGTCGACGGCCCGGTCGTCTATCGGGAGTGGGACGGACCGCCCGGGACGACGTTCGTCCTGCTCCACGGGCTCGGCGGCTCGCACCTGAACTGGGTCGAGGCGGCTCCCGGTCTCGCGGGACTCGGTCGGGTGCTTGCGCCCGACCTCCCCGGGTTCGGGCGGTCGCCTCGAGGCGCCCGAGGAACGCGGCTCATGGACTCGCGCGCGGCGCTCTCGGGGTTCCTCGATGCGGTCGACGCCGGACCGGTGATCGTGGCCGGGAACTCGATGGGCGGCGCGATCGGGTTCCTCGAAGCCGCGGTGGAGCCCTCAAGGGTTCGAGGGCTCGTCGCGACCTCGTCGGTGTTCCCCTGGGCGCGAGGGGGACGGCCCCATCCGCTCGTCCTCGGAACGTTCGCGCTCTACGACTCGCGGTGGCTGGGCGAGCGGATCGTGGCGAGCCGCCGCCGGGCCGTCGACCCGGAAACCGTGGTCGCGTTCAGCCTCCGCCTGCTGACCGTCGATCCCGGCCGGATCCCCCGGGACGTCGTCCGCCTCCAGGTCGAACTGCTCCGCCAGACGCGGGACGACCCCGATCTCCCCCGGTCATTCGTCGAAGCCGCTCGCTCGATCATCCGCTACGTCCGCGATCCGGCCGTCGGCCGCCGAGCGATGGACGCCGTGCGCAGCCCGGTGCTCGTGATCCACGGACGGCAGGACCGGTTCGTGCCGGCAGCGTTCGCCGAGGCCGCCCTGGCGCAGCACCCGGGATGGCGTGGACGGATCCTGCCAGCGGTCGGTCACGTGCCGCACATGGAAGCGCCCGCCCGCTGGCTCGCCGAGGTGGCGGAGTGGCACGCGGCCGCGATCCGATAGCTCAACCGGCACGCGATCCGAGCCGACTCGCGGCGGCGGCCTCGAGGTCATCCACGCCGCGCTCGATCCCGCGTGCCAGGACGTCGATGTCCTTCAGGACGTCCCAGTCGGCGGTGAGCCCGAACGCCATCGTGCCGCCCAACGAGGTGCACGCGACCGACAATCCGCACGTCTCCCCGAGCGGCATCGCCGGATAGCTCGCCACCAGACGCGCGCCCCCCAGGTAGAGCGGCACCTGCGGCGCCGGCACGTTCGATACGACGAGGTTGAACCATCGCCCGCGGGAGACGAGCCGGGCCGCGGCGGCGTGCAGCGCCGGCGGGGCGTACGCGCCGAGGCCGATGATCGCGTCCGCGGACACCGCCATCGAGCCGGACTTCAGCTCCTCGGTCGCCGCGCGAACCTTCGACAAGCGTGAGCGGGGCGTCATGCGCCCGACCGGGATCTCGACGAACGCCGGGGCGATGCGGTTCCCGACGTCGCCCGCCTCGGCGCGCGATCGGACCGAGACCGGCACCATCACGCGCAGCGTTCGTCCTTTCGTGGTGTCGCCACGGGCGGCCAGCAGCGCATGCAGACCGATCGCGACCGCGGTCAGCACGACGTCGTTCACCGTTCCCCCGAGCGTGCGCTTGATCGCGCGCAGCCGCTCGAAGGCGACCTCGGCGGTCGCGAAGCGTCGAGCCGGCTCGATCTTCGCGTCGAAGGGACCACGGGGGGCTGCTCCCATCCCGACGATCGAGCCCATCCCCGACAGGGTGCGTCCGATCGAATCGAGTGCGCGTCTCGGCGTCCGTGCCGCGTCGGCGAGCGTCTCGATCGGGTGAGACGTCATCTCGCGGATCGCGTCGCGCACCATCTCCTCGCGCGACGGCGTCGGTTCGGCGACCCACGGCTGGGCGGGCGCGCCGAGCGGCGCGTCCGGTTGGAGATCGAACAGGGCCGAGCCGATCAGCATGCCGCCGATGCCGTCCGCGAGCGCATGGTGGAGCTTCAGCAGGACGGCGGTTCGATCCTCCGCCAAGCCCTCGTAGACGTACAGCTCCCACAGCGGCTTCGAGCGATCGAGCGGGCGCGAGAGCACGCGCCCCACCGCGCGCTCCAGTTGGAGCCGCCCACCCGGGGCGGGGATCGCCGCACGGCGCAGGTGGAAGTCGAGGTCGAACCGGTCGTCGTCGACCCAGAGCGGACGCGCTAGGTTCCCGGGGACGGGGAGCACCCGTTGCCGGAGCCGGGGCGCCAGGTGCAGTCGCGCCTCGACGACGCGAACGACGTCCTCGTACGAGAGCGGACCGTCCTCCCGCGGCGCGAACAGCGAGACGCCGGCGACGTGCATATGCATCGCAGGCGTCTCGAGGTACAGGAAACTCGCGTCGAGGCTCGTGAGGCGATCCGGGGCCATGGGCCCATGCTAGGGTCCGCGCCGATGAGGCGACGACCCGTCCTTCGCGGCCTGACCGCGTTGCTGGTGGTCGTTCCTGCGGTGTTGGCGGCGGCTCCTCCCGCACGCGCGGACGAGGGGTACGGCGCGACGGTGAGCGCGATCGACGACGCGTTCGATCAGCAGGTGGTCCGGATCCAGCCGGGGCAGTCGGTCGAGTGGACCATGGACGGCCGGGCGGATCACACGGTGACCGCCGACGACGGCTCGTGGGACTCGGGCCGCCTGACGCCGGGCGGGGGGTTCGAGCAGACGTTCACGAAGCCGGGCGTGTACCCCTACTACTGCAGGTACCATGGCTCACCCGGCGCCGGCATGATCGGCACGGTGCTGGTGGGCAACGTCGATCTCCCGGGGCCGAGCGGGGATGTCGGCCCCGGCCGCGAGCCGCCGCCGACCCGGTACGCGCCGACGGTTCGCGTGCCGCAGGACTTCGCGACGATCCAAGAGGGTGTCGACCATGCGCGGCCGGGAGGGTTGGTGTTGATCGCCCCCGGCGTCTATCACGAGTCGGTCAGCGTCACGACCCCCTACCTGACGATCCGGGGGGTAGATCGCAACCGCACGATCCTCGACGGCGACCTCACGAAGGGGAACGGGATCGCGGTGTTCGACGCCGACGGCGTCTCGATCCAGAACCTCACGGCTCGGCGGTTCGCCCTGAACGGGTTCTACTGGAACGACGTCCATGGCTACTGGGGCTCGTACCTCACGGCCTACGACAACGGCGACTACGGGATCTTCGCCTTCGGCTCCGACTACGGGCAGTTCGATCACTCGTACGCGAGCGGGTCGCCGGACTCCGGCTTCTACATCGGACAGTGCGATCCGTGCCATGCGCTCATCACCGACGTGATCAGCACGGACAACGCGGCCGGCTTCAGCGGTACGAACGCGGGCGGCGATCTCGCGATCGTGAACAGCGAGTGGACCGGCAACCTCGCGGGCATCGTGCCGAACACGCTCGACTCCGAGGCCGGGCCGCCGCAACACGACATCTTGATCGCGGGCAACGACGTCCACGACAACAACAACCGGTCGGCGCCGACGCTCGCGCTCACCTACCCGTCCTTCGGCATCGGGATCCTCGTGACGGGCGGGCGGGACGACCAGGTGACCGGGAACCTCGTCGAGGACCAGCGCACGTACGGCATCGTCGTCCTTCCGATGCTCGACCGGAACCTCTGGACGACCAGCGGGAACGCCGTGACCGCCAACGTCGTGCATCGCAGCGGCCTGGCCGATCTCGCACTCGGTGCGCCGTCGGCCGGGGGGGACTGCTTCGCGGGCAACCAGCACGTGACGAGCCAACCGCCCGCGATCGAACTGCTCTACCCCTGCAGCGGGTTCCGGCCGTTCCCCGGCGGCGGCGGCTCGATGGCGCCGACGCTCGAGGCGCTGACCCGCTACCTCGATGCGCAGGACGGCACCTTCCCGCACGGCGATTGGCGGACGCAGCCGGCTCCGCCGCCGCAACCATCGATGCCGGGCAACCCTGCGAACGCCCCGCCGAACCCTGCGGTCCCGGGGGAGAACGTTCCACAGACCTTCCGGATCCGTCCGATCGAGGAGATCCGGTCGACGACGGGCCAGACCGTTCCGAAGGAGATCGCCGTGTTGGGGATGCCGCTCGCAACCTCGTGGTGGAGCCTCCTGCTGGGGCTCTACGGCTACATCCTGCCGTTCGTCCTGTACGCCTCGTGGGTCGCGATCGCCATGTGGGACCTGATCCGCCAGGAATCGTCGTCGATCACGCACCGGGCACGCTGGATGCTGGTCGTCCTCGCGGTGCCGTTCGTCGGTCCGCTGCTCTACTTCGGCTTCGGTCGATCGCCGATCCCGCGGCAGCTGCGGTTGGTCCTGACGGTCGGCGCGATCGCGATCTACGCGGTGTTCCTGCTGCTCGGCGTCCTGCTCGGCGGCTGAGCCCTCCCCGACCTCATGCGTCGAGCTGGATCCGCATGCGCTTGTTCGCCTTGCCCTTCGACTCGGTCTTGACGACACGGACGCGACCGACCTCTGCGGTCGAACGGACATGGGTGCCGCCGTCGGCCTGCTTGTCGATGCCCTCGATGTCGATGATCCGGACCGGGTCGACCGAGGCGGGGACCAGGTTCACCTTCGTCCGGATCAGGTCGGGATCCGCGAGCGCCTCGGCGCGCGGCAGGACGAGGACGTGGACCGGACGATCTTCGGCGAGCCGCGCGTTCAGCAGCTCCTCGACCTCGGTGCCGAACCCCTTCGACATCGAATCCAGCTCGAAGTCCATCCGCGCGACGCCGCCGGACTCCATGTTGCCTCCGGTCACCTTCGCCCCGAACCCGGTGAAGACCACGCCGGACAGCGCGTGCAGCGCCGTGTGGGTCCGCATGTGCATGTGGCGGCGGTCCCAGTCGATCGTCGCGGTGACGGCCGTCCCGGCCGCCGGCGGCCGGCCCTCGATCACGTGGAGCACCTTCCCCGTCTCGCGAGCGGTGAGGGTGTCCGTCACGGTGACCTCGCCGCCTTCCCAGGCGAGCATGCCCGAGTCGCCCGGCTGGCCGCCGCCGCGCGGGTAGAACACGGTGCGATCGAGGACGACGCCCTCGTCGGCGACCTCGAGGACGACCGCCTCGCAGGTCGCGAGGTACGCGTCGGTCGCGTAGAGCCGCTCCGTCATGGCGGCAGATACTACTTCGGGCCAAGATCGGGCCAAAGATCGCGCTAGAGATCCGGCTCGACCGTCCGCTGTCCGCGGGCGAGCGTCGCGATCACGGCCGCACTCAGGATCAGCGCCCCGCCGACCACGGTCGCCACGGTGAGCGGTTCGTTCAGCAGGAGCGCGGCCAGCACCGCCACCGTCAGGGGTTCGAGCACGCCGATGATCGCGTTCCGCACGGCGCCGATCCGCTGCAAGCTCGCGATCATGCACACGAACGCGCCGGCCGTGAACGCGCCCATCCCGAAGACGCGCAACGCGGCCTCGGAGCCGTGCGGGAGGACCCACGAGTGGAGGACCAGGCCGTAGGTGAGGTTCGCGATCGAGGCGCCGGCCGCGAGCCATGTCGCGGTCGTGAGCGGGTTGGTGCGGTGCACGACGCGATCGACGCCGATCAGGTAGCCCGTGTACGCGATCGCGCAGGCGAGGGCCAGCATGATCCCGATCGGGGCGACGTCGACGCCCGAGCCCGCCACCACGACCACGGCGGCGCCGCCGATCGCCAGCGCGAGCGCCGCGATCAGCGGGACCGCCGGCACGCGGCGGTCGAGCGCGATCGACGCCAGCATCACCCACACGGGATACGTGTAGAACAGCAGCGTCACCGCGGCCGCCGTGCCGTGGTTCAGCGCCGAGAAGTACAACGCGGATTCGGTGCCGTACCCGAGGGTCGCGGCCACGACGAGGCCGAGCCGCTCTCCCCGTTCGGGCACGAGCGGCGACCGGGTCACGAGCAGCACGGCCAGCAGCAGCACGGCGGTGATCCCGAAGCGGAACGTCAGCAACGCGAACGGCGGATCGCCGTGCAGCAGGCCCTTGCCCAAGATCACGACGAACGCGAACAGGACGCCCATCAGCACGCACAGGAGCGAGCCGGTCAGCTCCGGGGTGGACGACGCTCGCCGGAGACGGTGCGCGCGTTCCGTCACGCCGTGCCTCCGAGGAAGTCGCTGACCCGGCCCACGAGGGTCGGGATCGCCTCCAACAGCTCCTGCTCGGAGGCGAGCATGATCAGCTCGGCCTTCGGCATGAGGTCGACGAGGACGCGGGCGAGTTCGGCCGGATGGATCGCATCGCCCTCGCGGGCGATCACCAGGGTCGGTGCGCGGACGCGGCGTAGCAGGGACCGATCGGCGATCGCCACGTCGCGCGTGACCTCGCGGATGGCCCGCGCCACCCCGGTCGGGTTCAGGTCCTGCCACAGGAGCAGATCGATGTCCCGCAGCCACGGCCGCTCCTCGTAGTCGGCGGCCCTGCCGGACCCCTCGAGGATCCGTTCGATCGCCTCGTCGGCGGGCAGCGACTCCAACAGCTCGGCCGTCCGCTCGAAGTCGGCGTGCTGCGTCGACGTCAGCGGGCGGTCGAGCGCGGCCGGCAGCACGAACACCAGACGCTCGAACCGCTCGGGATCGGCACCGAGGAGATGCGTGATCGCTCCGGCCCCGAGCGACGTCCCGACCGCCTGCGTGGCGCCGTAGGCACGCGCGACCGCGTCGACGTCGCCGGCGAAGTCCTCGAACCGGTACGACCCGGGCTCCGCCACGTCAGAGTGCCCGTGCCCTCGGAAGCAGAAGCGGATCTTCGTGCCAGGCGCAGCCGGCGTGAACGCGGCGAGCTCGGTGCAGGAGTTCGTGAGGCCGTGCGCGAACACCGTGACCGGCAGACCGTCGCCGTCGACCTCGACGTGGAGGCGGATGCCGTCGCGGGCGCGGACCTCGGCCACCGAGGCCTGCTAGTCGGCCGCGGGGATCGGTCCGGCCTGTGTCTCGGGCAGGTCGTCCTGCGGCGCGAAGTCCCCCCGGATCCGCCGCGCCCAGAGCGCGATCAGCGTCGTCAGCCCCAGGAAGAGCAGCCCGGACACCACGAGGATCGCACGGGTCCGCGCCGGATCGTCCTCGATCCACACGAACGACAGGATGATCGCCGGCACGATGAAGCCCAGGTTGTACGCGATGTCGTAGAGCGCGAACGCGCGCCCGCGGAAGTCATCGGGCATCGCCTGCTGCGTGATCGTGTCCGACGCGATCTTGCCGAGGAAGAACGAGAAGAACCCCGTGAAGAGCATCGCCGCGAATCCCGCCTTCGAGACCGACGCACCGAACACGACGGTGCCGGCGCCGAGCAGGAACATGGAGGCGAGCAGGAGACGGATCGGCGGCACGCGGTCCTTCAGCTTCTGAGCCAGCACCAGCCCGAGCGCCCCACCGGCCAACCCGCCGATGCCCGAAAGGACCAGCGCGAGCGAGTCCGCCTTGTTCACCCCCCCCTGCACGAGGTTCTTCGCGTAGAGCGCGAACACGAACAGGCCGAAGCCCCAGAACTGGTAGCGGAGCATCTGGAACGAGGTCAGGCCGAGCGCCGCCGCGGGCCTCGCGGCCACCTCCTTCAGGCCGGCCCACACGGAGCGCAAGACGCGTCGCGCCTCGTAGCCGAACGACGTGACGTGGGTGGTCATCTCGACGTGCTGCATCCGGCGCGAGGCGAAGGCCGCGGCCACCAACACGGCGGCCCCGCCGAGCACCACGACCCAGGACGCGAGGATGCTGGTACCGACCACGGCGATCGCGATGCCGACCACCTGGAACAGCGCACCGCCCGCTTGCGACAGCGCATTGCCCTGCAAGAGGTCCTTGCCCGAAAGCACGTCGGGCATCGCGGCGGACTTCACGGCGAGCGCGACCCGGACGCACGCCTGCGCCGCGATGAGCCCAAGGATCAGGGCCACGGTGTCGAAGACCATCCCCTCCGACGAGCGATCGCCCAGGGGCGCGAGCGCGACGAGCGCGACCACGCCGACGACGCCGGCCGTCAGGAGGCCGGTCCACCAGATCACCCGTCGACGAGGGAACCGGTCGATGAACACGCCGATGAACGGCGACAACAACGTGTAGGGAACGTAGAGCCACAGGACGACCTTCAGCAGGTAATCGGCCGACGGCACGTCCTGCACGTCGAAGCCCTTCTGTCCGCCGAACCCGATCGACTTGCCGATCGCGCCCTGGACGATGCCCTGCCCGGCCTGCGCCATGAACTGCACGGCCATCAGGACCGCGAAGGACGGCACCGCGAAGACGGCGAACATCCGGTCGAAGAACCCACCGAACGACTCGAGGGGGCGGCTGAGCCACCGATCCGCGACGCGGAAGGCGAGGCCCGCACCCACGGCGACGCCGACGACCGCCCATCCCTTCACGGTGCTGAGCGGCCCGCGCCACACGGCGAGGGTGAAGATGCCCGAGAGCAGGAGCAGGACGACCGACGTCCCCGGGATCAGGGCGAACCGATCCACCGTCGTCCGCAGGCCGAACCACGGGGCCGCCAACGCGCCGGGCACGACGAGCAGGAAGGCCAAGATCGCGATCACGAGCAGCGTGTGGGCCGGGTTCGCGAGCGGTCCGGGATGGTTCTCGAGCGCCGCGATCGTCTCGCTCGCCACCTGGTTCGCCTGCGCGACGACGGCCGGCGGCGGGGTCCACAGGCCCGGCCCCTGCACGACGGCGACGTCCGGACCGATCGCGACGCCGGAGGCCATCGCGGCATCCAGTCGTTGCTGCTCGAGCTCTGGCGTGCACGTCGCCTCGCCGTTGCACAAGCCGCCGTAGTACTCACGCACCACGAACACGGCGGGCGGCTGGGGGTAGTCGCGCAGCCGCTTCTGCACTTCGCCGAAGTGGCTCTGCGCGGCACGGTCGTACCCGACGCTCCCTTCGCTGCTCGTCGTGACCTCGCCGGCGAGGAAGTTCTGCAGGGATCCGAGGTACGTCGCCTGGTATTTCGCCGAGGTGCCCGGCAGGCCCGTGCGGAACACGTTCGTGTAGGTCTTCGCCCAGCCGTAGGCGGTGTTCGAGCCGGTCGAGTCGTTCGCATCGGTGTCGTTGACGACCAGGATCAGGGGTCGCGACCCGGCCGCGGCCGCGACGACGTCGACCGCCGCGAGCGAGCCGCGGACCGACTGGTTCGGGTACTGGTTCGCCACGCTCACCCATCGGTGCTGGAGGCCGTCGACCAGCAGGAACCCGAGCGAGCCGACCACGAGGACCGACGCGGCGGCGATCGCGATCCCCCGGCGGATGCCGTCCCGGGATCCGAACGCTGCCCCGAGGAGCCCGACCACCGCGGCGAGCGACACGATCACGAAGACCCAGCTGTCGATCTGCGGCTGGGTGAGCGCAGCGCCGTTCACGAACCACGCGACCACGATGACCCCGAGCGCCACCGAGAAGCCGCGGACGAGGCTCCGCCGGTCGGGATGCGTGCGCGCCCAGCGGATCACCGCGAACGCGCCGAGGCCGACGAGGGCGATCGGCGCCGCCGTCGCGTTCATGAAGCGGTAGTAGGGCACGACCGGCGAATTCGGATCGCCCGAGACCTGGTCGGCCGTGCCGAGGATCATCGACGCGGCGCCGACGAGCGGCAGGAGCCACCACGCGGCCGTGACGTCGAACCCGTCGGCCGGCTCCCGGCGCGTTCGAGCGAGCCAGACGGTCGACCCGATCGCGATCGCGATGAACGGCACCACGATCAGCGGCTGCATCGAGCCGATCCAGTCCAGGAGCCGGTCGACGAAGAAGGCCTTCGTGTACGGGGGCGGGAGCGCCGCATCCTTCAAGCTGGCGCTCGGGCCCCAGATGCCGATCACCCAGCACGCCAGCCCGAGCACCATGCCTGAGCCGACCGACAGGAGCGTCGGACCGTCCGAACGGAGCGCCGAGCCGAGCCGGAACCGGGACGTGACGAGGTGGAAGCCGAACACGGCCAGGAGCGTCACGCCGAACAACACGCAGGTGGTGGGGTGCGTGAACGCCGCTGCGATCCCGATCAGGAACAGGGCCGTGCGCGCGCCCCACGACGTCTTCGCCGCCTGGAGGAACGGCAGCATCAAGGCCAGCAGGAACAGGACGGTGATGTTGTCGAGGTACCCGACGTACGGTGTCGTGAGGAACAACGCGACCGTGGCGAGCAGCATCGTCAGGAACGCCACGGGATCCCCGCGACTCCGGACCGCGCCGGCGCCGAGGGCCAGCCCGGTGAGGATCGGCACGCCCAGCATCAGGAACTTCGCGAAGGTGTAGGTGTCGATGCCGACGACGCGCTGGAGCAGCGCGCCCTCGAGCGGCACCGTCACGCGATAGCCCCCCGAGAACAGGCCGTTCGGACCCCATTCGCGGACGATCGATCCGGGATCGTCCTGCATCACGACGTTGGCCCGCCACGTGTACCAGGCGGGATCGCGGGTGGGCGCCGCCAGGCTCGGATCCGCGACGAAGCGCCAGCCGAGCGCCCCGAGCATCAGCAGGGTCGCGATCGCCAGCACCCACCACGCGCCCAACGGGTCGGGCCGGGCAGGCGCCGCGGGATCGCTCGGCGGCGTCGGCTGCAGGGCCTGCGGTTGGGTTCTCACTCGGATAGGTCCTCTTCTCCACCTCGCGCCCGGCGGACGAGGGGCGCGCGAGCACCCGGCTCGCACGACCGCGTGAGTCTACCGCCCGCCCTTCCAGCCTCCGGACGACGGGTCGACGCCGTGATCAGTCCTTCCACATGTCCTCCCGCCGAGGCGGCCGCCGAGGCGGACGTTGGGGCCGTTGGGCCGGCGCCGGCCGGGATCGCCGGCGGACGAGCGCGACCAGCACGAGCACGACCCCGGCGACCACGGCCAGCCCCGCGAGGACGATCGGCAGGCTCCGTCCGGACGATGCGGAGCCCGCCGGCCCGACCGGGATCGCGGTCTGTCCGACCGCGAAGTAGCCGAACCCGTCGATGCTCGCGTGCACGAGCTGACGGCCGATGGAATCCGTGCTCGGGATCCGCGTCCACGTGCGGGCGTCGTCGGAGCGCAGCATCGCGTCGGAGAAGCCGCCGCCGGTGAACAGGAGCGGATACGCCAGCACGAGCGTCCCGGGCTTCCGCAGGGCGCCGACCGGATCGCCGCTCGGCTCATACGTCGCGACGATCCGGAGCACGTTGCCGGCGATCGATGCGCCGCCGGGAAGGTGGACGTCCGCGACGGGCGCGAGCGGGGTCATCGCGAGCCGCACGGACGAGTCGGCGCCGTGCGGCGCGATCGCGCCGGTCGCGAGGGCGACGTCGGCCTGGAGATCCGGGGTCGGGAAGACCCCCGCGGCCGACCCGGACGCCGGATCGAGCCGGATGCTCGTGCTGCCGGGGGTCGGCGGACGGTTCAGCGTGGCGAGCGGCGGCGGCGGGCTGACCCATCGGTAGAGCGCTGGCGGCGTCAACCCGTCGAGCACCGGTGCCGCCCCGAACGGGTCCAGGTGCGCGCTGATCGCCGCGAGGAGGAGGTAGACCACCACGACCGCGCCGCCGGCCAGCAGGGCTCGGCGTGGGGCCGTCACCGGAGGATCCGGATCGGGTCGATCCGGGCTGTCGCGAACCGCGGAGGCCACACGACCGCGCGCACCCCCGGGCGGACCCACTCCCAGATCACGCTCATCGCGCGGAGGTTCGCGCCCGGATCGGGCGAACCGGCACCGGCGAACTCGAGACCGCTGCCGTTGGGCAGGCCGCCCATCGGGATGCGGGCCGATCGCGCCGCCGCCGCGATCGCCGCCGGCGTGGTCGACGAGGCCGCCGGCATCACGGTCGTGAACAGCGCCCACGCGGCCGAGAAGCCGGCGAGCGCCGCGGCGCTCATGTCCGAATGGAACGTCGACTCGTAGGCGTTGCGCGCGCGGTCCAGGATGGCGCGCCCGCTCGCGGTGAGTCCGGCCGGGTTCACGTACTCGCCGTCGAGCTTGTCCGACGCGAACAGACCGACCGCATCCTTCCCCAACGTCAGACCGAAGGCGGGCATGCAGTAACTGGAGGAGGTGCCGATGTTCGACACCAATCGCAGCCGCTGCCGCACCATCTGGCGGCGGAGCGCGATCCCGTCGCGCACGTACGCGGAGACGAAGAGCACGTCCGGCCGCACGGCCGCGATCCGCCGGACGACGGCCGCCGCGTCGAGGCTGCGCGCGTCGTAGGGGAACCGGCCAACGAACGGGAGGTGCAGCGCGGCGATCTCACGAACGGCGCCGTCGGCCACCGCGGTGCCGTAGACGTCATCGACGTTCGCGACCGCGAACCGCAGCGAGGACGCGGCCCGGCCGAACATCGGCGCCAACCGTTCCGCCTCGAAGGACACCGCGGCTGCACCGAGGAGCTGACCGCTCGGCGCGACCCGGAAGAACCGGTCACCTCCCGGGGGAGCCATCGAACCGACGGCGCCCGTCTCCCAGAACACCATGCCCCGCCGGGCGGCTTCGGCCGCCGCCGGCTGCGAGATCGTGCTGCCGTAGCTGCCGAGGACGATGCCGATCCCCCGATCGGCGAGGGCGTCGACCGCGCCGGGCGCCGCGTCGCCGCCCGCCACGTCGACGGCGTCGAGTTGGATCGGGCGGCCGTCGATCCCGCCGTCGGCGTTCGTCAGGTCGACGGCGAGGCGCACCCCCCGGTACTCGTCCCGGCCGCCCGGTCCCTGCGATCCGGTCAGTGGATAGACGGCTCCCACACGGATCGGATCGGGCGAGCGCGTGCAGGCGACCGACGCCACGATCGCCAGCCCGGAGATCACGGCCGCGACCCGCTTCACCGGAGCACCGCCAGCAGGTTCGCGGCCGCGTGGGTCGCTGCCGGCGCGCCCCACGTGCCCGAAGCCCAGCGCTGCCAGGAGAACAGCAGCCCCGCGCCGAGGTCGACCCAGAACACCGCCGGGCCGTAGATCGGGACGTGCACGGCGGCGAACAGCAACGCCGATCCGCCGATGGCGGCGACCGCGCCGAAGCGGAGCAGCCCGCCGTAGACGAGCCGACGGAAGAATGCCTCCTCCGCGACGGCGGCGAGCAGATCGAGGCCCAGCACCTCGGGCCCGTGCGCCCGCGGGAACGCCGGTCCCCAGCCGGCGGCGAGCGCGACCGCGCAGAGCCCGATCACCAGCACGAGCGGCGTGCCGACCCGCCCGTCCGATGCGGCCGGCAGCGCGAGCGCCACCGACGCGGTGCCGAGCGCGAGGTAGGTGAGCCCGAACAGCACCGGCGCGTTCGCGTCGCCGAGCGCCGCGAGGCGCAGCACGAGAGCACCGAGGCCGGCGACGATCATGCCCGCCACGAGCAACCCGTCGGAGCGTTCGGCCAGCGGGGCGCGGGACGCGGAGGCGCTCACGGGTCGACCTCGAACTCGGTCTGCGCGATCACCCGAGGATCGAACGGAAGGTGATCGGACGCCACGAACTCGACCTGGAGGATGTGCATGCCGCCCGAGACGTTGCGGACGACGTCGGACAGCGAGAAGTTCATGGACACGATCCGGTCGTCGACGTAGACGTGCAGGTGCCCTCGGACTGGGGAGATCGCCGTGGTCGTCGCGGGGACGATCTTCGCACCCCGTAGCCGGACGGTGATGGAAACGGAAGTCCCGTGGATCACGGCCCCGTTCACCGGCGAGACGATCGTCAAGGTCGCCGGGCTGCTCGGCCGAGCCGATACCGCTGCGGAGGGTCCGGTCGACCCGGAGGAGGAACCTCCGCTCGAACAGCCGACGAGCAGGGCGACCGCCGCGGCCAGGACGAGACCCCCGGGCCCCCATCGGGAGGATCTCGCGCACGCGGGTCCCTCGCCCCGAGGGCCCGCGCACCCGGGAAGCGATCCCCCGCCAAGGGCCGCGAACGCGGCGTTGCTGAGGCCGAGGCCGACACGCCAGAGCCGCTTCTGCACAGGGAAGATCCCGACCATCGGCGCGGATATGCCGACGACCGCCCTCGCGGCGAGAGCGAGCTGCAC
This sequence comes from Actinomycetota bacterium, assembly GCA_035519495.1. Lineage (GTDB taxonomy): Bacteria > Actinomycetota > UBA4738 > UBA4738 > HRBIN12 > AC-51. The sequence goes on along the minus strand of DATIWE010000034.1, from coordinate 20,504 downwards.
GAGCGGCAGCCTATCTCGCGCGTACGGTCGAGGGGGTTAGGAAGGCACGCAAGTCGGCGTCATCGTCGACGACGGGAGTCGCCGCAGGTGCGTGCTGGGCTGGCTCGACCGTGGACCCACTCACAGGGTGGGGCGCGACGTTCGTGTCGATCGGTCCAACCCGGCGGAACGGACCTGGAGATCAGCCATCGCATTCGCCAACGGCTGCTGAGGAGGCGTCCTCGCGTCTAGCGAACCTCGCCGGCGTGCGCGACGGCATCGCGGACGATGTGAGCCACGTGTGTATCGGCGAGCTCGTAAGCGACCTCACGACCTCGCCTCCTCGTGCGCACCAGGCCGGCGCCCCGGAGGACGCGGAGGTGTTGGCTGACGAGCGGTTGGGGAACATCGAGGGCGTCGACGAGCTCGTGGACGCAGTACGAGTGGTCCGCGAGGAGGTCGATCACCGCGAGCCGCACGGGCGCGGTGAGCGCGCGAAGGAGTCGCCCGGCTTCCTCGTACGGATCGAGCGCGGGGTGGGGAACAGGCAGGCGCTTGTCGCCATCGCGATGGAACCCTCGGACCGCCTCCACCATCGACCCTTCCATGCAGATATGCGTCTTAGACAATATCTCCCCCACCAGGTTCCATGACCGACATGATCATGCGAGGAAAGGTGCGTGCTCTGATCGGGATGCTCCTCGCGGCTGCCGTGACCGCCGGATGCTCCAGCTCGAGCGACGGGCGAGGGACCACCTCCGGAACCGAACCGATCAACGTGGTCGCTGCGGAGAACTTCTACGGCGATATCGCGAAGCAGATCGGCGGTTCCCACGTTACCGTCACGTCCATCCTGTCCGATCCAGATGCGGATCCGCACCTGTACGAACCCGGCACGGCCAATGGCGCGGCGGTGGCCGCAGCCCGACTGGTTATCGACAATGGGGTCGGGTACGACAGCTTCATGGACAAGCTCCTCGATGCTTCGCCGGATCCGAACCGGAAGGTCGTGACCATGGCCGATGTCCTGCATATCAGCGCTTCCGACGCAAACCCGCACCTCTGGTACGACCTGCCGCACGTCCCCCAGATCGCCGCAGCGATCGCGGACGGTCTGGGCGCCGTGGACCCGGCGAACCGGCCCTACTACGAGGCTCAGGCGTCAACGTTCGACGCCTCCCTGAAGCCGCTCGACGACGCGGTTGCCCAGATCAAGGCGACCGACGCCGGGGATCCCGTCGCATACACGGAGCCGGTGCCCGGCTACCTCCTGCAAGCCGCGGACCTCACGGTCGAGACGCCCGAGGCGTTCGCCATAGCGATCGAAGAAGGCAACGAGCCGTCACCGCAGGCGGTGGCCGACATGAACGCACTCCTCACGGGAAAGAAGATCAAGGTCCTCCTGTACAACAGCCAAGCGACGTCGCCGATCACCGAACACCTGCTGCAGCTTGCGGACCAGAACGGCGTCCCGGTGGTCCCCGTGACGGAGACGCTCCCACCCGGCAAGACGTTCCAGGAGTGGCAGCTCGGACAGGTCCAAGCCCTCGCCGCGGCGTTGAAGGGATGACCGCCGGCGCACCGGTCGTCGAGATCCGCGCCGGGAAACTCCGGTTCGGAGGCAGGACGCTGTGGCGGGGTCTCGACCTGAGCGTTGCACCGGGAGAGTTCCTGGCGATCCTGGGCCCGAACGGCGTGGGCAAGACATCGCTGCTCCGCGTGCTCCTAGGGCTCACGACCCTCACCGAAGGGAGCGTCGAGGTCCTCGGCCGCCCGCCGGCCCGAGGAAGCTCCTCGGTCGGATACGTGCCCCAACAGCGGGCGTTCGAGCAGACGCTGCCTCTCCGAGGTCGTGACCTCGTCGGCCTCGGGGTGGACGGTCATCGCTGGGGGCTCCCGCGCCCGTCCCGAGGGCGGCGGTCGCAAGTGGAAGCGACGCTCGAGAGCATCCGGGCCCAGTCGTACGCGGATGCTCCGCTCGGATTGCTGTCGGGCGGCGAGCAACAGCGGTTGCGAGTTGCGCAGGCGCTCGTATCGGACCCTTCGATCCTGCTGTGCGACGAGCCGCTCCTATCGCTCGATCCCCGGCATCAGCGAGCGGTGGTCGACCTGCTCAACGCCCGCCGCCTCGACCAGGAAACCGCGGTGATGTTCGTGACCCATGAGATCAATCCGATCCTGCCGGTGGTCGATCGCGTCCTCTACCTCGCGCCGGACTCGTGGGCGGTCGGGTCGCCCGATCATGTGTTGACGACCGAGACGCTGTCCGGCCTCTACGGGACGCCGGTGGACGTCCTGCGGGTACGGGGGAGGATCATCGTCGTCGGTGCGCCCGACGAACCCGACTCGGCGCTCGGCCCGGCAGGTCACGCCCACGAAATCGAGCGTCGCGAAGGGGATCGATGAGCTTCGCGCAGCTGCTCGACGAGCCCTTCGTCCACACGGCGCTCCTGGCCGGGGCAGTCGTCGCGGTGGTGTCCGGCGCGATCGGCATCTTCGTCGTGATCCGAGGGATGAGCTTCGCCGTCCACGCCGTCTCGGAGCTCGGGTTCACCGGGGCGGCGGGAGCACTGGTGCTCGGTGCCGATCCCGTCGTCGGTCTGCTCGTCGGCTCCCTGGCCGTCGGCGCGATCCTTGGCTTGCTCACCGTTCGAGGACGCGAACGCGACTCGGCGATCGGTTCGTTCCTCGCGTTCGGTCTCGGCATCGGCGTCTTACTGATCTCGCTCTATCAGGGGTACGCGACGCAGGCCACGAGCCTCCTGTTCGGGAGCATCGTCGGCGTCAGCCAACGTCAGCTCGCGCTGTTGGTCATCGTCGCCGTGATCGTCCTCGTTTCGCTCTCGCTCACCTATCGACCCTTGCTCTTCGCGAGCGTCGATCCGGATGGCGCCGAGGCGCGAGGGGTGTCGCTCCGGTTGATCTCCGTAGTCCTGCTGCTCCTCGTCGCCCTGACGACGGCCGAGGCGATCCAAGTGGTAGGGGTGTTGCTCGTGCTCACGTTGGTGATCACGCCCGCGGCAGCTGCCACCCGGTTGACGGCTCGCCCGGGACTGGCTCTCGTCTTCAGCATCTGCATCGCCGTGGCGGCAACCGAGGGCGGCATCCTGCTGTCGCTGCTGAAGCCATATCCGACGAGCTTCTTCATCAGTGCGCTCAGCTTCGCTGCCTACGTCGTGGCCCGCGTGCTCGGCGCCAGGCGTACCGTCCGGGCGGGGAGGGCGCTCGCCGGTGGTGTCGAGACGGACGAGGATGGGACCGTGGTGCCCCAGACGTCGTCGGCGCCTATCGCTTAACCCGCGCGGACGGGACCGCGACCGGCCGAACGCCAACGGATCGGCCACAGCCAAACAGATCTCCACCCTGTCGATGCGTCAGACGGATCCGGCGATCTCGGCGAGCGCCTCCGCGTACCGCAGGCCCGAGCCACGCCGGACGTCCCGGGGGCGCACGCCCTCCGCTTGGAGCGCGGCGGCCCACCGGGCGAGAGCAGCCCGGGTGGGATCGGCCCGGAGCGCGAGCACACCGTCGATCGCCGCGGCGTACGCCGCGGCGGTGGCGCTCGGCGCGAACGCGACGCGAGCGTACGCGCGGGCCCGCTCCCCCATCGCCGCGCGCTCGCCGGGGTCGCTCGCCAATCGCTCGAGCACGTCCGCGAGCGCCGCCGGATCGGGAGGACCGGGGGGGATCCGGGCGACGACGTCGTCGGGGACCTCGAGGTACGTGCCGACGGCGCTCACGACGGTCGGAACACCGACGTGCAGGGCCCGCACGAGCGATCCGCTCGTTTCGCCCCGGTGCGGGTTCCGCAGGTTCACCAGGACGTCGAACGCCGAGAGCCATGCGAGGAAGTCCTCGTCCGACGAATCGGGCACGACCGTCACCCGATCCGCAACGCCGCTGTGCCGCAGCACCGACCGGAGATCCCAGTGCGGGCTCGAGCGCCCGACCAGCAACACGCGGAGGTCGCTCGGGACCCGCCCGACCGCGTCGAGCAGCTCGGCGATCCCCTTGCTGGCGTTGAGGTCCCCGGCGATCCCGACGACGACCGCGCCGTCGCCGGCCACGCGCGCCCTGAACGCCTCCCCACGCGCCCGCGCGCGGTCGATCTCGTCGTCGGCCTCGACGAGCGGATGCGGCGCGATCGTGATCGGTGTCTTGCAGCCGATGCGTTCGAGGTACGACGCCGCGAACCGGGAGTGCACGATCACGGCCCGCGCGCGGCGCACCGCCTGCGCGCACCATGGGACGCCGAGCGGATAGTCGAGGTTCTCGCCCGGCGGGGCCGCCGCGATCGCCTCGGACCGGGCCGGTTCGGCGAGCGGGCTCCGTGCGACCCCCAGGCCGTACATCAGCCCGTCGAGCGCAAGGTCGTGCAGGACCGCGACCCCCGGATGCCACACCGAGAGCCGGTAGATCTCGCCGTGGAATTCGACGTTGTTGCCGAGCTGGTAGACGGCGACGTCGGCTGCCTCGATCCGCTCCTCGGCGTCGGACGGCAGCGGCCACATCGGGCGGACGTCGTGCCGCTCGAGCAGACCCGCCCGGCGCATGCCGTCGAGGACGGCCGCCGAGTACGTGGCGATGCCGGTGGAGGCCGGCGGCATCGGGGAGAGGAACGCGATCGACGCCATCTCAGCCGAGCAGCCTGCGAACGACGCCGCTCCAGTCGGGGATCTGGGCCGCGGCGTCCCGGCCGGCCGCGCCGAGCGATCGAGCGAGCGCCGGGTCCGCCGCCATTCGGTCGAACGACGCGGCGATCGCAGCGGGCTCCGGGTCGACGACGATGCCGGTCTGGTCCGGGCGCACGAACTCGAGCGGACCGCCGGCGTCGCTCGTGACGACGACCGCCCGGGCCGCCGCCATCCCCTCGATCGCGATGTAGCCGTAATCCTCATCGAAAGGCCCGAAGTAGACCGCGAGCGCGCCGAGGTAGAGATCGATCAGCTCCTCGTCCGGGATCGACTCGCGGATCTCCACGCGCCCGCCGAGCCCGGCCTCCGCGATCTGCTTGGCGAGGTGATCGCGTTCGGCGCCGGAGCCGACGAGGACCAGCCGCACGTCGGAGGAGACCGACGCCATCGCCTCCACCGCGAGCGACTGCCGCTTCAAGCGGTCGAACCGGCTGGGATACAGGATGTAGTCGCCGGGCGCGCGCGCCTCGCCCCCGAGGAGCCGGTCGGCCAGCGCCGAGCGATGGTAGAGCACCTCGCCCCGCAGGCCGATCGATCGCTCCAGGCGACCGTTGACGTTCTCGGAGTTCGTGAAGATGCGGCGCGCCTCGCGCAGCGCCAGCCGGTCCGCCGAGACGATGAGCTCCCGGACGGCGGCGCCGTCCGGATAACGCGAGATGTCACCGAACCGCGGATGCGACCACAGCTCATAGGCCGTGCGGTGCTGGTGGATCAGCCACACGATCTTGTTGGGATGGCGGACGAGGTAGGCCGGGAACTTCAGCGCGATCACCAGATCGATCGGCTCACCGTTCGACTCCGTGAGATCGACGCTCCGCCACATGCCCATCTGGTGGACGAGCTCCTCCGGCGGATACCACTTGAACGGCATCGTCACGAGCTCCGCCTGGTGCCCGGCGTCGCGCAGCGCGGCGACCAGGGCGGCGGCGTGCGATTCGGCGCCCCCGCTCATGAACGGCGGCTGCGGATGACACACGGCGATGCGCATCAGGCGCGCTTCTCCAAGACGAACCGGAGATCGTCCTCGTCCCGCAGCACCTGACGGACCTTCCACCAGCGGCCGGTCGTCTCGGGGCGCCGCCCCTCGTGCAGCTCGCTGTCCGGATCCCAGGACGAGAACGTCTCCTCGTGGAAGACGCCCGACCGGCTCGGAACGCGATAGGAGAGCGGGTTGTTCCACGCCGGCAGCCGCATGATCAACAGCCCGCTCGGGCGCAGCATCCGCCAGCACTCGTCGAGCCACCGCGCCACGTCGAGGCGCACGTCGCCGAGCACGTCGACGGCGACGATCGTGTCGACCGCGTCGTCGTCCCATCTCCACGGCAGCACGTCGAGATCCGTCACGTCTTCGGCCGCGAGGTCCACGACGACCTCCCCCGCCGGCTCGATGGGCTGGACGCCGGGTGCGGGCGCGGGCCACAGCCGCTCGCGGAGCGCGTGCACCTCCCGCGTCAGCAGCTCGAGCTCCCCGCGCAGAGCTTCGAGCTCGCGGGCGTCGCCGGCCTGCCGCTGGGCGGTCTCGAAGCCCAGGTGCGCGATGTCGGCGCCGACGCGGTCGTACCGGCGAACGAGCGGCCGGATGACGCGGAAGAGCACGCGCTTGATCCAGCGCTTCGGCCGGCTGCCGACCTGGAGCACGTCCTCGCCCTCGGGGTACCGCTGCGTGTACTCCCACAGGAGCGTGTTCTCGAGCTCGTACCACCGCTGGGAGATGAGCGAGTCCGCGGTGACGCCGGCCGCAGGGGTGCCGTCCGGGACCGGCGGTCCGGCCCAGTAGAGCTCGCGCTCGAGCGCCGAGGCGGCGCTCGAGACGGGGTGCTCTGCATCCGGGCTGCTCAACGCGGGTTCCTCCGGGTCATGCGATGCGGTCAGGCTACCGAAGCGCGCGGCGCGGCGGCGCGGTTCACACGTGCAGCCGGTACCCCCGGCCGGTTCGCTGCACGATGCCGTCGCGCATGAGGCCGTCGATCGCGGCGAGCACGCGCGGCTCGGCCACGTCGGCCGCGGCCACGAGGGTCGTGAGGGTGGCGCTCGGTCGATCCCGCAGCGCGGCGACGATGCGGCCACGAACCTGCCGGGCGGAGCCTTCGAACGGAGCCTGCCGGCGGCCGGGCGGGGCGCCCAGGGGGTGGGTGGGCGGGGCGCCCAGGGGGTGGGCGGGCGGGGCGCCGAGGCGGCCGGCGGCGCGGAACCGGCACCCGCGACGGAGCGGACACGCCTCGCAGCGCGGGGACGGCCGACACAGCTCGCGGCCGACGTCCATCAACGCCTGGTTCCACCCGCCGGGGTCCTTCCGGTCGAGGAACGCCGCCGCGGCAGTGGCCAGGTCTCCCGCGGCGACGTCCTGCGGTTCGCGTCCGTGGAGGACGCGCGCCACGACGCGCCGGACGTTCACGTCGGGCGCCGGAACCGCCGCGCCGAACGCGATCGACGCGACGGCGCCGGCCGTGTAGGGCCCGACGCCGGGCAGCGTCCGCAACGCGTCCACCGTCCCAGGGACCTCGCCGTGGTGCTCACGCTCGATCGCGATCGCCGTGGCGTGCAGGGCGACCGCACGGCGGTTGTAACCGAGGCCCGCCCAGGCGCGGATCACATCAGGACGCGACGCGCGCGCAAGGGTCCGAACGTCCGGGAACCGTGCGAGGAACCGTTCGAACACGAGCGCGACGCGCGGCGCCTGCGTCTGTTGGAGCATGACCTCGGACACGAGCACCGCGTACGGGTCGGGGTGGGCCCGGCGCCACGGATAGGCGCGACGGCGCGGCCGGTACCAGGCGCGGATCGCGGCGAGCTCGCGAGACGTCGGGTGTCGGGCGACACCGGACATCGCGACGGGAGCGCCGCCTAGAAGCCGGCGCGATTGTCGGCGCCGAGCATCGCCTCCGCGGTCTCACTCAGGGCTCGATGGATCTCGCGGAAGATGTCTGCCACCTGCGCGGGCGCGATCGTCGCGGCCGAGCCGCGCGCGGCCATCGCCGTGATGTCGCACGCCTTGTCGAACACGTGCCAGTCGGTTTCACGGGTCATCGTGGGACGGACCTCCTCGGTGGTTGGGACGAGCGCTTCACCATCCAGGCTAGCCGAACTCGGCGGGGGCCCGCGTCGCGATCCGAGCCGCCCGTTCGTCGTCTAGGGTGGACGGGCGGCACCGGGCCGCCCCGCTCCAGCGAGGAGGGACCATGCGCTACATCCTGTTGATCTACGCCGACGAGGCTGCCCGGGGCGCGATGTCCAGCGACGACCGCCACGCGATGTACGCCGAGTACGAGAAGTTCGCGAACGAGCTCACCGAGCGCGGCATCGGACGCGGCGGCGACGAACTGGCGTCGGTGACCAGCGCGACGACGGTCCAGGAGCGCGACGGGAAGATGTTGGTCACCGACGGGCCGTTCGCCGAGACGAAGGAGCAGTTGGGCGGGTACTTCATCGTCGACGTCGACGACCTGGACACGGCGATCGAGCTCGCCGGGAAGATCCCGGCCGTCCACGGCGGCTCGATCGAGATCCGCCCCATCGTCGACGAGGGATGACCGACGCGGCCGCGGCCGTCGACCGGGTCTTCCGCGAGGAGGCGGGGCGGGCGGTCGCGGCGCTGATCCGCATCACCGGCGATTTCGATCTCGCCGAGGAAGCCGTCCAAGAGGCCTTCGAGACAGCGCTCCACGTGTGGCCGACGAGGGGCATCCCGGAGAACCCCGGCGCCTGGATCACCACCACGGCCAAGAACCGGGCGATCGACCGGCTGCGGCGCGATCGGATCGGTCGCGAGAGGACCGACGACGCCGCACGGCTCGCCGCCCTCGAGGCCCTCGGAGACGATGTGCAGGACATCCCGGACGACCGGCTCCGCCTGCTCTTCACATGCTGCCACCCCGCGCTCGCGACCGACGCCCAGGTCGCGCTCACGCTCCGAACGGTCGGTGGCTTGTCGACGAGGGAGATCGCGCGCGCGTTCCTGGTCCCCGAGCCGACGCTCGGCCAGCGGCTGACCCGAGCGAAACGGAAGATCCGCGAGGCGGCGATCCCCTACCGCATCCCGCCTCGAGAGGTGCTGCCGGAGCGTCTGGACGGCGTGCTCGCCGTGCTCTACCTCGTCTTCAACGAAGGGTATGCGGCAACGGTTGGGGAGCTGCTCCGCGCGGAGCTCTGCGACGAGGCGATCCGGCTCACCCGTTTGGTCGACCGCTTGATCCCAGGCGAGCCCGAGGTGGCCGGACTGCTCGCGTTGATGCTCCTGCAGCATGCCCGTCGGTCCGCACGGACCGATGCCGTCGGCGATCTGGTGCTCCTGGAGGATCAGGATCGTTCGCGATGGGATCAGGCGATGCTCGACGAGGGGCTCGGCGTGCTCGATGGCGAGGACCGGCATCGGCAGGGTGCGTACCTGCTCCAGGCGCGGATCGCCGCATGCCACGCTCGGGCGCCGAGGCCCGAGGACACCGACTGGCCGACCATCGCTCGGCTCTACGGAGAGCTCGCCGAACTCGGCCCATCCCCGGTCGTGGAGCTGAACCGGGCCGTCGCGATCGCCATGGCCGATGGGCCGGACGCCGGCCTGCGGCAACTGGAGCCCCTGGCCGCGGATCTCGACCGCTACCACCTGTTCCACTCCGCCCGGGCCGACCTGCTCCGCCGGGCCGCCCGGCCCCGCGAGGCGGCCGACGCGTACCGGCGCGCGCTCGACCTCACGACGAACGATGCGGAGCGGCGCTTCCTCGAGCGGCGCCTCCACGAGCTCGCCCGCGACGCCTGAGCACCGTGCACGATCGGGTCGCCGAGCCGCGCTAGGCTCCGGCCGTGCTCTTCCCCACGACCGACTTCGCGATCTTCTTCTGCCTGGTGTTCCTCGGGAACTGGTGGCTGAACCACAACCGCCGCCTGTGGAAGGCGTTCATGATCGGGGCGAGCTACGTCTTCTACGGTTGGTGGAACTGGCACTACGTGTTCCTGCTGGCCGGGGTTTCCGTGATCGCGCAGCTGGCCGGGATCGCGGTCAGCCGCCAGGAGGATCAACGGCGCCGGATGCGGGTGATGGGGGTCGGCGTCGCCGCGACGATCGCGCCGCTCCTGTACTTCAAGTATTACGGCTTCTTCACGGTGAACGCGGCGAACGCGGGCTCGGCGCTCGGGTTCCACCTGGCGCCGCCGCTGATCCAGGTCGTCCTGCCGATCGGCGTGTCCTTCTACACGTTCATGGCGATCTCCTACGTCGTGGACATCTACCGGCGCCGTTTCGAGCTGGCCAGCTGGAGCGACCTGTTCATGTACCTGTCGTTCTTCCCGCACCTGGTCGCGGGTCCGATCGTCCGGCCGAACGAGCTGATCCCCCAGATCGACGTTCGGCACGATCCGCGGAACATCGACGTCGTCGGCGCCGGGTGGCTGATCCTCGGCGGTCTGTTCAAGAAGATCGTGATCGCGAACTACCTGGCGGGCGCGATCGTCGATCCGGTCTTCGGCGACCCGTCGCGGCACAGCGGGCTGGAGGCGGTGGTCGGGATCGTCGCGTACGCGGTCCAGATCTACTGCGACTTCAGCGGCTACACGGACATCGCGATCGGCGTCGCGAAGCTCCTCGGCTTCCGGTTCCCGCAGAACTTCGATCGCCCGTACAGCGCCCGCTCCGTGCAGGAGTTCTGGCGGCGTTGGCACATGACCCTGTCCCGATGGTTGCGCGACTACCTCTACATCCCGCTCGGCGGCAACCGGAAGGGCACCGCGAGGACGTACGTGAACCTGATGATCACGATGCTGCTCGGCGGCCTATGGCACGGAGCCGCCTGGCACTTCGTGGTCTGGGGAGGGCTGCACGGCGTCTACCTCGCGGTCGGCCATTGGAAGCAGGCGAAACGTGATGCCGGCCTGCTCGCGGAGCCACCCGACACACCCCTGGTGGCGTGGTTGCAGCGACTGACCACCTTCGTGCTCGTGTGCATCGCGTGGACGTTGTTCCGAGCCGACTCCGTGGCCACCGCGCTGACGCTCCTGTCCAGGACGATCACGGGCTGGGGACTCCCATCGCCCCTGGTCACGCTGCCCGTGCTGCTCGCGATCGGGGTCGGTCTGGCCACCCAGCTCACGCCGCATGCACCGGCGGAGCGGATCAAGGCGGGGTTGTCCCGGATGAACCCGGTCGCGCTCGGTCTCACGGCGGCGGTCGTACTCTTCGTGATAACCACGCTCGGTCCCCGTGGCGTGGCGCCCTTCATCTACTTCCAGTTCTGATGGCCACCGGAACCGATCGTCGGACCGAGCCCGGGGGCGCGCCGGAGGACCCGACCGACCGGCCGCCCGAGGGCCGAGCCGGCATGCCCGCCGGGCGCGTCTTCATCGTCACGCTCATCTGCCTGCTCGTGTGGGGCCTGCTGTACGCGCCCGAGCTGAAGCGCTCGTCCGAGGCGCAGCCCGACGGCCTCAGGCGGACGGTCTCCCTCGGGGTCCTGACGCCGGTCGTGTGGCTCGAGGATCGCATCGGCGTCACGGCCAGCGTCAACGCCGCGTCGCGCGCGCTCGGCCGCGATCCGAACGCCGCGGTCGGTGGCTCCGTCGGCGGGATCCCGGTCGACATCGACCAACTCCCGACCGTATCGCCGGAGCCGTCCGGACAACCCGCGCATCCGGTCCTCAAGGACACGCCGCTCCGCGAGCCGACCGGGCAGGATCCGCTGCGCATCGCGGTGGTCGGGGACTCGCTGGCGGCCGGCGTGGGGTTCTTCGCCGAGCGCGTCTTCCGGCCGTACTTCGTGAACGTGATCAAACAGGGCCGCATATCCACCGGTCTGTCGCGACCCGACTACTTCGACTGGCAAGCGCAGATGCGCTACATCGTGCAGCGGGCGCGTCCCGACCTGACGATCGTGATGCTCGGCGAGAACGATCAGCAGAGCCTCCGATCGCCGAACGGGCAGGTCGACACCGCGATCGGGACGCCGGCGTTCGGCCCGGCGTATCGCGCGCGCGTGATGCAGTTGGCGAAGACCGCGACGCAGGACGGCGGCCACGTGATCTGGATCGGCCTGCCGAACTCGAGCGACAAGCGACGCTGGCCCTTCGTCGGCTTCGAGAACTCGATCTACCGATCGGTGGCGAGCCAGCTCCCGAACGTCTCGTACTTCGACACGTGGGACACGTTCGCGGCGAAGGACGGTGGGTACACCGCCTACTACCGCAACGGGAACCACGTGACGCTCGTCCGCGCCGACGACGGGGTCCATTTCAACAGCGACGGTTACACCATCCTGATGCAGCAGGTCGCGGAGTTCGCGACCTCGGCCTTCCGCCTGGACCCGAGGACGTACGGCTCCTAGATCGCGGGGGCCTTCGGCAGCTGCGCCAGCGCGGCATCCTCCGCGGCCGGATCGAACTCGAGGTCGGGCAGGCGACCGTGGAGGTAGTCGTCGTAGGCCTGCATGTCGAAGTTGCCGTGGCCTGAGAGCCCGAACAGGATCACGCGCTCCTCGTTCGCCTCTTTCGCCGCGATGGCCTCGTCGATCGCGCCCTTGATCGCGTGCGCCGATTCCGGCGCCGGCACGATGCCCTGCGTGTGCGCGAACCGGATCGCGGCGTCGAAGATCTCGCTCTGCGTGTACGCCCTCGCCTCCATGTGGCCGTTCTTGACCAGCAGTGACAGCGACGGCGCGTCGCCGTGGTAGCGGAGCCCGCCGGCGTGCACGGGCGCCGGCACGAACGTGTGTCCCAGCGTGTACATCGGCATGAGCGGCGTCAGCATGCCCGTGTCCCCGAAGTCGTACGCGAACGCCCCCTTCGTCAGGGTCGGACACGCCGCGGGCTCCGTGGCCAGGAACCGCATCGACGGCGTCGCGCCGGAGAGCCGACCGGCCATGAACGGGTACGCCAGGCCCGCGTAGTTCGAGCCGCCGCCGACGCAGCCGATCACGACGTCGGGCGTCTCGCCCGCCAGCTCCATCTGCGCCTTCGCCTCGAGCCCGACGACCGTCTGATGCAACAAGACGTGGTTCAACACCGAGCCGAGCGAGTACTTCACGGCCCCGCCGGAGGTCGCCGCCACCTCGACGGCCTCGCTGATCGCGATGCCGAGCGAGCCGGTCGAGGTCGGATCCGCCTCGAGGATCGCCTTGCCCGCCTGCGTCGTCGGCGAGGGCGACGGCACGACCTCGGCGCCGAACGTTTCGATGAAGATCCGCCGGTACGGCTTCTGCTCGTACGACGCCTTCACCATGAAGACCTGGCAGTCGATCCCGAAGAACGTGCACGCCATCGCGAGCGCCGAACCCCACTGGCCGGCGCCGGTCTCGGTCGCGATCCGCTTCGTCCCGGCCTCCTTGTTGTAGTAGGCCTGCGCGATCGCGGTGTTCGGCTTGTGAGAGCCGGCCGGGGAGACGCCCTCGTACTTGAAGTAGATGTGCGCCGGCGTCTGGAGCGCCTGTTCCAGCCGGACGGCCCGGTGGAGCGGGGAGGGCCTCCACAGGCGGTAGATGTCGAGGACCGCGCCGGGGATGTCGATCCACTCGTCGGTCGAGACCTCCTGCATGATGAGCGCCTCGGGGAACAGGGGCGCCAGGAGATCGGGCGTGACCGGCTCCAGCGTTCCCGGATGCAGCGGCGGCAGCGGTTGCATCCCCGCCCCCGCGATCGAGGGCATCACGTTGAACCACGCGGTGGGCAGCTGGTCCTGGCTCAGGTCGAACCGGGTGCGCTCGGTCATGGTGGACCTCCTTCGGCGGGGAGCCGCGAGCGTACCGGGAAGGTGCGCCGGTTGGCTAGGCCACCGGGAACGCTGAAACCTCGACCCACCCGTCGACCTCGTGCGCGGCGAACACGGCGAGCGGGTCCTTCGCGGGGCCGCCGACCGGCTCTCCGGTCTCCACATCGAACACGCTGTCGCAGTCGCTGCACCTGATCTGCTCGGAACGATCGTCGAAGGAGCCCTCGGACAGCGAGCAGCCGGAGCCGGTACACAGGTCGGCCACGGCGAAGAGCCGATGCTCGTCGTGCGTGACGACCACGCGGCCGGCCGGGACGTCGTAGGCGCGCAACTCGCCCTCGGGGATCTCGACGAGCGCGGCGACCCGGACGAAGCCGGCCATCACGCCGCTCGCAGGGCGGCGAGGACGCGCTGGACGACGGTGACCACCCCGAGGACGACGAGGACCACGAGGATGGGCGTCATCGCGCCGGGGATCAGCAGCCCGATGACCAGCGCGATCACGCGCTCGAGCCGCTGGAAGAGCCCTTCGCTGAGCGTCACGCCCGCCGCCTCGGCCTCCGCGCGCACGTGGCTGACCGCGAGGCTCACCACCAGGGTGATCAACGCCAGGATCGCGTCGAGCCGCTGACCGGTCGCGGCGAACCGCCAGAACAGGCACGCGAACAGGATCATGTCGGAGACCCGGTCCAGGACCGAGTCAAGGAACGCGCCGGAGCGCCCGGACTCGCCGCGATGCCTCGCGACCGAGCCGTCCATCACGTCGCAGATGCCGGCCACGATCAGGACGATGCCGGCCGCGAACCACTGGCCGACGAGGATCAGCACGCCCGTCACGATGTTGAGAAGGAGCGACAGGATCGTCAGCTGCCAGGCGCGGATGCCCGTCCAGATCAGGAACGCGAGGACGCCGCGGTACGGCCAGGCGAACATCCGTTGCATCGCGCCGCCGGCCGCGCTCTCGTTCTTGCGCGGCGCCGGCATGTCGCGCACGCGCGGGGCCTCCCGGACCCGCTCCGTGCGATCGCGACCGCCCACGGCGGACCTCAGCGGACGAAGGGCTCGAACGCGACGATCCGGTAGCGGAACGTCCCGCCCGGCGCCTCGTAGGAGACCTCCTGCCCCTCGGCCGCGCCGAGCAGCGCGGCGCCGAAGGGCGACGAAGGCGTCACCGTCCGGGCGCCGGGCGCCTTCTCCTCGGCGTGCTCGGCCAACAGGTACGTCTCGTCGTCGTCCTCGTCGTCGAGCGGGCGCACGGTGACGAGCATGCCGGGCCCAACGGCCTCCGCGTTCACGGGCGCCTCGACGATCTCCGGATCGCGCAGCATCGCCTGGATCTTGCGGATCCGCGACTCCATGAGTCCCTGCTCGTTCTTCGCGGCGTCGTACTCGGCGTTCTCCCGGATGTCGCCGAACTCCCGAGCCACCTTGATCCGCTCCGAGATCTGCTCACGCCCGACGCCCGTGAGCTCGTCGAGCTCGCCTTTCAGGCGGAGGTAGGCATCGATCGTCAGCGTGGCAGTCGGGGCCTGTCCGGCAGGGCGCGGCGGGCGGTTGCGGAGCTCCTCGGGAAGTTCGGCCATCGTCGGGAGTCTATAGACGGGGCTCCCCGAGGGCCTGATCGGTCGGCGCGGGAGGCAGCCACACGAGGAACGATGCGCCGCCGCCCTCACGCTCCTCGGCCCAGGCGCGGCCACCGTGCAGCTCGGCGAAGCGCGCGACCAGCGTCAGCCCGATCCCCGAGCCGGGCGCGTGCGCGGACGCGTTCGCGCCCCGTTCGAACGCCTCGAAGACCCGCTCGCGGTCCTCCGCCGGGAGCCCCGGCCCGTCGTCCTCGACCACCAGGATCGCGCCGCCGCTGGCCGGCTGAACGCGTATCCAGATGTGGGCGTCCTCCGGCGTGTGTCGCACCGCGTTGACCAGCAGGTTCTCGATGATGCGCTCGACCTTCGGGACGTCGACAGAGGCGGGCGTCGCCTCGAGCTCGACGGTCATCTCGCGGTCGTTCGCGGTCTCCGACTCGGCGGCGACGGTGCGGACCACGTCGGCGAGGTCGACGTTGGTGCGGTTCGGCTCGGCGAGCCCGCGCGAGAGGCGATCGAGGTCGAGGAGATCGGTGACGAGGCGCTGGAGCTTCCGCGCGTTGAGGGCGATCCGGCGCGCCAGATCCCGCTCCACCTCCGGCTCGAGGCGGATGTCCTCCCGCTCGAGCGTGAGCGCGCTGCCGAGCACCGCCGCGAGCGGGGTCCGCAGATCGTGCGAGACGGCCTGGAGGAACGTGTTCTTCAGCTCGTCGAGGGAGCGGAGCCTCGCCGAGGCCTCGCGTTCGAGGTCGAGCGCCCGAGCGAGGTCCTCCTCGGCACGCTTCAGGCTGGTGATGTCGAACATCACCCCGGACCAGAACCGCGGCTGGCCGCGATCGTCCGGCACGATCTCCGCCTGGTCGAGGACCCACACCACCTTGCCGTCCGGCCGGATCATCCGATACTCGATCGCGAACGGCTCGAGCGTCTCCTCCGTCCGCGCGTCCTCGGCGAACACGCGCTCCCGATCGTCCGGGTGGACCATGCCGAACCAGAGCCGATCCTCCATGAACATCTGCGAGGAGACGCCGAGCATCTCCTCGATGCCGGGGCTCGTGTAAAGCGGGACGTAGCCCTCGCCCGTGAGGTTCACGTATGCCACGGCCGGGATCTGCTCGACGAGCGTGCGGTAGAGCTCCTCGGTCTCGCGGAGGCTCCGCTCCGTCTGCTGCCGGTGGATCGCGGCGCCGAGCGTGACGGCGACCACGCGGAGCGCGTCGATCTCCGCCCGCGTCCACTGCCGCTCACGCTCGCACTCGTCGAAGCCGATCGACCCCCACCACTCGCGGCCCGCGAAGATCGGCACGTCGAGGATCGAGACGATGCCCTGCAACGAGAACTCGGACCGATCGGCGTCGGGCAGCTCCCGGACCACCTCGACCACGGCCTCGCCGGCCGCGAGCTTCGCTCGCCAGTCGTCCTGATCGGGCCCCCACGGCTGGTCGATCGTGTCGGGGTTGTCGATCTGCGGCTCGATGCCGGGCGCGCACCACTCGAACCGATGCGTGGTTCCCTCGGCGCCGTCGGGCAGCACGACGTTCTCGAACACGTGCGCGCGCGAGACGTTCGCGGCGCCGCCGATCCGCCGCAACACATCGGCGATCGCGTCCTCCCATCGCTCGGCTCGCAGGAACATCTGCGCACCGAACCCGGCGGCCTCGAGGATCGCGTCACGCCGACCGATCGCCTCCTCCTGACTGACCGCGACCGAAGCGTCCGTGAACGCGGCGACCAGGTGCCGCTCGCCGCCGCGCTCGGACAGCGCCATCACGAGCCTCGCCACGCCCTCGGTCCCGTCCTTCGCGACGTAGTGCACCCGCGCGACGACGTTGCGGGGTTCGTCGGGCGATGCTTCGCTGAGGTGCGACGCTTGCCGCAGCAGCTCGGCCACCTCGTGCCCGGGGATCAGCGGCAGCTCGTCCGGCCGACGTCCGAGCAGCTCGGCCGCCGGCCAGCCGGTCGCCTCCTCGAAGGCGGGATTGACGGCGACGAACGTGAGGTCACGCAGGCGGAGCACGCACATCCCCGATGGATGGTCGAGGAATGCTGCCTCGAGGAGGGCGGCATCCGGGTCGGTTCGCATCTCGAGCCCTCAGGTCTCCGAGAAGTAGACGTTCTTGACCTCGGTGTACAGGGCGGCGGCGTGCATCCCCATCTCGCGGCCCATGCCGCTTCGCTTGTAGCCACCGAACGGCGCCTCGGTGTGGACGCTGCTCGCGGAGTTGACGCTGAGGACGCCCGTCCGGATCCCTTTCGCGACCCGGATCGCCCTGCCGAGGTCGCGGGTCCAGATGGAGCCCGACAGCCCGTACGGCGAGTCGTTCGCCAACCGGATCGCCTCCTCCTCCGTCTCGAAGGGGATGATCGAGGCGACCGGCCCGAAGATCTCCTCCTGCGCGACCCGCCACGTGTTGTCGACGTCGGCCAGGACGCAGGGGCTCAGGTAGAACCCGGCGCCGTCGGGGACCTCGCCGCCGGTCACCCGCCGGGCGCCCTCGAACTCACCGATCGCGATGTACTCGACCGAGGTCCGCCGCTGGCCCTCGCTGATCATCGGACCCATCTCGGTGGTCTCGTCCAGCGGCTCGCCCACCCGGATCGCGGCCGTCAGCTCGGCGAACCGCTCGACGAACGCGTCGTAGATCGGTCGCTCCACGAACTGCCGCGACCGCGAGCAGCAGTCCTGGCCGGCGTTGTCGAACACCGACCACAGCGACGCCGCGACGCATGCGTCGAGGTCGGTGTCGGCGAAGACGACGTTCGCCGACTTCCCGCCGAGCTCGAGCGAGACGCGGGCGATGTTCTCGGCAGCCGCCTGCATCACGCGGGTGCCCACCTCGGTCGAGCCCGTGAACGAGATCTTCGCCACCCGCGGATCGGCGATCAGCGCGCTCGCGGTCGAGGAGCCGGGCCCGGGCAGGATCGAGAGCGTGCCCTCCGGCAGGCCCGCCTCGGTGAGGATGTCGGCGATCGCCAATGCAGTGAGCGGCGTCTGGGACGCCGGCTTCACGACCGCGGTGTTCCCGCAAGCGAGAGCGGGCCCCATCTTCCAGCTGGCGATCACGGCCGGGAAGTTCCACGGGGTGATGAGCGCGCACACCCCGACCGGTTCGCGCAACGTGACGTCGAGCCCGGGCGGCACGATCGGGATCGTCTCCCCGAGGATCTTGTTCGCCGCGCCGCCCCAGTACTCGAAGACGTTCGCGACGATGTCGATCTCGGCGCGGGCCGAGCCGATGGGCTTGCCCCCGTTGCGCGCCTCGAGCCGGGCGAGGTCCTCCTGGCGCTCGCGAAGCAGGAAGGACGCCTTCGTCAGGATCCGGCCTCGCTCGCGGGCGTTCATCCTCGGCCACGGACCGTCCTCGAACGCGGCGGACGCCACGTCGACCGCCCGTCGAGCGTCCTCGGGGCCCCCCTCGGCGACCTCCCAGGCCGCCTCGGCGGTGGCCGGCTCCACGACCCGGGTCGTCTTCCCTTCGAGCGCCGGCTCGCGCCGACCGCCAAGCACCAGTAACTCCGTCATCCCGCCTCCTCGCGTGCCCGTTCGATGCTACGCGGGGTTCTCAGCGGCCGCGACCCCGCGTAGCATGCCGTCGCGATGAGCCTGCGAGAGGGCGCAACCCCGCTGTTCGCGTCGAACGCGACCCGGCCGAAGGGCCGGCGGCCGCTGCCCTCACCCCGCGCGACGATGCTCGCGGATGTCCCGCTGTTCGCCGGCCTCTCGCGGCGACAGCTCCGGCGCGTCGCCACCGCGGCGGAAGAGGTGCGCTACAACGAGCGAGCGGTGATCTTCCTGCAGGACGACGCCGCGGTGCACCTGTACGTGATCGTCGAGGGGACGGTCCGTGTGTTCCGCGGCTACACGCCGAGCGCCCGTGCGATCAAGCGCTTCGGGCCCGGCGAGTTCTTCGGCGACCTCGCCGTGCTGAACGGCGGCAGGAGGACGGCGTCGGCCGTGGCGGAGACCCCCGTCACGAGCATCCGGATCTCGCGGAGCAACCTCGACTCGATGCTGAAGAAGCACCCGGACATCGCGGTGCGCGTCGTGCACACGCTCGCGGCGAGGATGGGCGAACTGGTTCGAGAGACCGTGCATTGAGGAACGGTCACCACTGGTCGGGGGGCGGGATGTCGTCCCCGACGAACACGGCTCCGTTCCAGTAAGCCTCCACCCGACGCCTCGGGATCCGCTTGAGTTCCAGATGGAGCTCGGCGGGCTCTCCGAACATGCCGTACTCGAACTCGATCGTGTACCCATCCGCGTCGTACCGATGGAACGTGTGCGGGCGGCGGGCGGCACGCAGCCGCCGCGTCGCCCTCGTCGTCCCCGGGCGCTCGGTCGCGCATTGCAGGTACGTGTACACGGTGCCGCCGACCCACGTGTGGGGGTCGAGCCAGACCCACAGCGTGCCGCCGTGCGACCGGATGAACGCGGCGGCCGCATCGCTCGCGACGATCTTCACGCGGCGCACCGTACCGTAGGCTGACGGCCTCGCGAGCGGGAAGGGCAACGGGCATGCGGTTGGACGGGAAGGTCGCCCTGATCACCGGAGGTGGCAGTGGGATGGGACGCGTGGCGTCCGAGCTCTTCGCCGCGGAGGGCGCGAAGATCGTCCTGACGGACGTGAACGACGTCGCGGGTGCTGCGACCGCCTCCGGCATCCGCGAGACCGGCGCGGAGGCTCGCTACGTCCATGCCGACGTGTCGGACGAGGCCGAAGCCGAGGCGATGGTCCGTACAGCCTTGGACTCGTACGGCCGGCTCGATGTCCTGTACAACAACGCCGGCGTGATGCTGCCGGACGACGGCTCGGTGCACACGACCGGCGAGGACATCTGGGACCTCACGCTCGCGATCAACGTGAAAGGAGTGGCGTTCGGTTGCAAGTATGGGATCCCCGCGATGCTCGAGGGCGGCGGTGGCTCGATCGTGAACGTGGCGTCGTTCGTCGCATGGGTCGGCGCGGCGACGTCGCAGACCGCGTACACCGCTTCCAAGGGCGCGGTCCTCGCGATGACCCGCGAGATCGCCGTCGAGTACGCGCGGCAAGGGATCCGGTGCAACGCCCTGTGCCCCGGGCCGATCGACACGCCCCTGCTGATGCAGCTGCTGTCCGACGAGCAGAAGCGGCAGCGCAGGCTGGTGCACGTGCCGATGGGGCGGTTCGGGAAGGCCGAGGAGCTGGCGAAGGCCGCGCTGTTCCTCGCCTCCGATGATTCGAGCTACATGACCGGCGCCTCGTTGATCGTCGACGGCGGCCTGACGGCGGCATACGTGACCCCCGAGGATCGATGACGACGAACACGGATGCCGAGGACTTCGCGGAGCGGATGTTCTCGTCGGCGCTGGGCTACTTCGACATCCTGTCGATCTACGTAGGACTCCGCCTGGAGCTCTACGGGGCGCTGAACGCGGGCGGATCGAAGACGTCGCACGAACTGGCCGAGCGAGCTGGGATCCACGAACGCTACGCCCGCGAGTGGCTCGAGCAACAGGCGACCCGCGGGATCCTGCACGCCGACGTCACCGGACCCGAGCCGCGGTTCAGCCTGCCGGCGGCG
>DATIWE010000033.1:0-17624 GCA_035519495.1 Actinomycetota bacterium | reverse complement strand
CCCTCGACGCGGAGGGAGCCGGCGGCCATCACCGAGCCCTCGATCTTCGTTCCCCGGCTCACCACCGAGACCTGGGAGTCGTCTGCACCTGCCATGGGCTCCTCCTTCGCCTCGGTCTCGTCCGGCGCCGCGGGCTCGGGTTCGGTCTCCGCCGGAGCCTCCACGTCTGGCCGGGGTGCGGCGAGGTCCGGCTCGGCTTCGGGCGCGTCGGGGGGATGATGCTTGCGTCTCACGGGTGCCTCGTCGGGGGCTCGGGCAGGTGACCGATAGGTGCACCCTAGCCCGTGTGCGCGGAGCGCGTCACAGGCCCGACGTGCCCGGTAGGGTCAGCCTTGATGGCGACGGTCGACGTCACGCAGGCCGACGACGCGGGCACCCGGTTCGCGGTCGAGATCCGTGACGAGGACGGCTCGTGGACCGCGCACGAGGTCACGGTCTCGGACGCCGACTGGGCGCGGTTCGGCGCCGGGTTCGCATCGCGCGCCGCGCTGGTCGAGGCGAGCTTCCGCTTCCTCCTCGAGCGAGAGCCGAAAGGGTCGATCCTGCCCGCGTTCGATCTCGGCGTGATCGAGCGGTACTTCCCCGAGTACGCCGCGACGATCGGCTAGCAGCAGTGGAACGCGGCGGGCTCGATCGGTGAGCCGCTGAAGGTCCCCACCGCCCACACGTTCGACGCCGAGATCGCGACGACCCCGCTCAGGACGTTGGAGAGCGGAGCCGTCGTGTCGAGGTCGGGGCTCGCCTGCCGGACCCACTTCGACCCCGTCCAACGCAGGATCAGGGTGGTCGAGCCGTTCGCGTCGAGCGCGTTGCCGACCGCCCACGCGCCGGCGGGCGTTGCGGACACGCCGGTCAGGGCGTCGTCGAAGAGGCCCGAGCCGGGGCTCGGACTGGCCTGGACCCGCCATCGTTTCCCGTTCCAGTGCAGCACCAGCGTCCGGAGGTGCGTTGCCTCGCGGAAGGTCCCCACCGCCCACGCGTTCGTGGCCGAGACCGCCGACACGGCGTCGAGTCCGCTCTCTTCGGAGCCGACGTTCGGGCTGGCCTGCCGCTTCCACGACTTCCCGTTCCAATGGAGGATCACGGTGCGGTCGTTGGCCTCGCCGACCGCCCAGGCGTTCTTGGCCGACGTCGCGCTCACCTGGAACAGGAGGGCCTCGGCCGAGCCGTTCGCCACGAAGGTCTTCTGGACCTTCCACGCCCTGCCGTTCCAGTGCAGGATCATGGCCTGCCGGGACACACCCGCGAGGTAGTTGCCGACAGCCCATGCGTTCGTGGCCGACGTGCCGTCCACCCCTTGGAGGGTGTTGAAGCTGGAGCCGACGTTCGGGCTCGACTGGACCTTCCACACCTTCCCGTTCCAGCGCTCGACGAGCGTCCGGCCGGGCAGGGGGCCGTTCACCGAGCTGCCGACCGCCCACGCGAGGGCCGGCGAGACCGCGGACACGCCGTTCAGGTAGCTGTTCCCGAGGGCGTTCGCGCTGGCCTGCACCTTCCAGCCGGCCGGGGTCATCCGGTAGATCAGTGTCCGGTCCGCCACGCCGTCGTTGTCGTTGCCGACCATCCACACGTCGCACGACGAGGTGCCGTCGACGCCGTAGATCAGGTCGTCGCTGGGTCCGACGTGGGGCGGCTGCGCACCCCAGGTCGCGCACGGAGCCGCGGGCACGGCGGCCGGGCCGGCGAGGACGATGAGTCCCGCGACGAGCAACGACGAGGAGGCGAGGCCGATGACGCGGAGCGTCCGTCCCCTCAGGCGCATCCCCGGATGCTGTTCCCCGCCCGATGTCGTCGTCAAGGGTGGGTGCGGAGGCGGAACCGGTTCGGCTCGCCGTCGCTACGATGCCGCGAGATGACGAGAGGGACCCCCCGCGTCGAGGCCGAGGTGGTCGACCGGCGTCTGCGACGCCTCTACGCCCTCGAAGGGGCGGTCTTCTCCACGTTCCTCCCGTTCTTCGTGCTGTGGCTCCGCGACCGCGGGTTCTCGCCCTCGGAGATCGGCGTGATCCTCTCCTCGAGCGCGCTCGTCGGGGTGATCGCGGCGCCGGTGTGGAGCAGCGTCGCCGACCGTCGTGCCGGCACGGTCCGGACGCTGCAGCTCGCGTTCGTGTCGGCGGCCGTGCTGGCGATCGCGCTGGCGCTCACGGGCTCGGCCTTCCTGGCCGTCATGGGCGTCGCCGCGGCGCTCGCCGTGGCGCAGGCGCCGCCGTCGCCACTGACCGACGCGCTCGCGATGCGCACGCTCGGACCGGAGCGCCTGCACGGGTACGGCTCGTTCCGGCTGTGGGCCAGCTTCGGGTGGGGCGTCGGCTCGATCGCGTTCGGCGCGCTGTTCCAGACGGCCGGTCTCGACCTGATGCTGCCGGTCTACGCGGCCGGCGCGGTCGGCGCGGCCGCGTACGTCGGGCTGTTCCCTCGCGTGCGCCCGCCGGCACGCGGCGAGGCGACGTCGCGGTTCGGCGCCGTGGGCGAGGCGCTCACGACGGTGCCGGGCTTCGCGCTGTTCCTGCTCGGCGTGTTCGTGTTCGGCGCGACGACGCGCGCCTCGTGGGACTACGTTCCGCTGCGGATCCAGGCGGGCGGTGGGGGAGCGTTCCTGGTCGGGGTCGCCGCGGGCGTCAGCGCGTTCGTCGAGATCCCGTTCATGCGCTCGAGCGAGTCGTTGATCCGGCGCTTCGGGATGCGCGGGGTGTTCGCGGCCGGCGCCGGGGTGTACGTGGCGGCCTCGCTCGGGTGGGCCGTCGTGACCTCGGCGGCGGGTGTGACGGCGATCAGGATCGCGATCGGGATGGGTTTCGGGCTGACGTACGTCACGCTCGTCGTGATGACCGGGACGTTCGTGCCCGACCGCCTGCGCAACACCGGGCAGACCCTGCTGGCGGTGTGCTCGTTCGGGCTGGCGCCGGTCGTCGGCAGCCTGATCGGCGGGTTCGTGTACCAGCACGTCGGCCCGACGCAGCTGTTCCTCGGCTCGGCGGTGGGCATCGCCGTCGGGACCGTGATCGTGTGGGCTGCGACGAAGGGATTGGCGGATCGGGCCGGATCCGATGACGCGGGCGACGCGGAGCAACTCCCGACGCCCGAACACCCGTAGCACCGTCGTTCCGAAGAGGGATACGCTCGCGCCGTGACCGGCTGGCCGATCCCGGCGATCTTCGTGATGATCCCGTTCGCGCTGGGCTACGCCACGATGCGTGTCGCCGAGTCGCGGGGGTGTCAGCCGGGCGAGAAGCCGCTCTGGTACCTGTTGGGCCTGCTCTTCCCGGTCGTCGGCTTGGTGCTGGCCGCGCTCGTGGCCGGCCCGTCGTCCGGGCCACCTCCGCCGCCGCCACTGCTCCCCGACCCCCCACGTACCCCATAGCTCCTCGGGCATGAGCGAACGCGCGTAGGGTGGAGGGGAACGATCGCAAGGGGGATGAGATGGGCAACGCGATCACGTGGTTCGAGCTGGTCGGACCGGAGCCGGAGGAGACCGCGGACTTCTACTCCGACCTCTTCGGATGGCACACGGAAGAGGCCGAGCGGGGCTACATCCTGATCGACACGCACTCCGGGAGCGGCATGAACGGCGGCATCGTGGCGCCGCCGCCGAAGGGAACCTCCGGTTCGATCATCTACGTGCAGGGCCCCGACGTGCAGGCGATGCTCGACCGTGCGGTGTCCCTCGGCGCGGAGATGCGGATGCCGGTCACCGAGATGGCGATGGTCACGTTCGCGCTCTTCACGGATCCGTGGGGCAACCGGATCGGGCTGATGCAGGGCGACGGCGACGCGCCGGTCTCCGCCGGCGACAACCCGTCGGTGGACTGGATCGAGATCGGCTGCGCCGAGCCCGAGAAGGCGTTCGACTTCTACCGGGATCTCTTCGGCTGGACGATGGAGACCGACATGTCGGGCGAGGCCGGCGGGCCGATCCACGCGTCGTTCTCGACCGGAGCCGGCGGGGGCGCGCGCGGTGGGATCGGCAGTTCGCGCGACGGCGAGCCTCACGTCGACGTCTACGCGCACGTGGACGACGTGGCGAAGTACCTCGAGATGGCGGAGGGACTCGACGCCACGATCGTGATGCCGGCCATGAAGGTCGACGACGAGACCGAGATCGGCCTGTTCACCGACCCGCAGGGCGGCACGTTCGGCCTGTACTCGTAGAGCCTCGCCTCAGGCGCCGAACCAGCGGGCGCCGCGGGTGCGGGCGTACTCGGTCTTCTCCTGCGCGGTCTGGATCGACGGCGCGTGGTAGACGGCGCTCGGGGCGCCGGGCGTCGAGAGGAAGTCGACGTCGACGCGGCCGACCTCGCCGCCGCCGAACTCGATGTAGCACGAGCCCTTCCCGTCGTACCGAGCCGTCTCACCGCCGCCGCGCGCCTTCGCGATCAGCTCCTCGGCCACCACGATCGCCGCTCCCTCCGCGAACATGCCGGCCTTCGGGGTGCCGACGCTCGTCACATCGCCGACCGCGTAGACGTCCGGGAACCGCGTCTCGAGCGTGCCGGCATCGACGGGGATCCAGCCGTCCACGGCGAGACCCGATGACGCGACCACGTTGGGCACCCGGTGCACGGGGATGCCCAGGAACAGGTCGCACGGCAGGCGCTGCCCATCCTCCAGCACCGCCTCGCCGCGCTCGAGCGCCGCGACCTTCCGTTCGGGCACGAACGTGATCCCCCGCTCCGCGAACGTCGCGAGCAGCGCGCGCGACATCTCGGGCGAGGGCGGGATCGGCGCGCCGAACGGGATGACGAGGTGGATCGACGCCGCTTCCCGGATGCCGCGGTCGCGGAGGTGGGCGTCCAGCAGCAGCGCCGCCTCGCTGGGGGCCGGCGGACACTTGAACGTGTCGCCGCACACGCCGATCACCGCGGCGCCGCCGTCGAAGGTCGGCAGCACGTCGCGCAGGACCTCGGCGCCGCTCTCCGTGTAGTACTCGTTGCCGGTCTCGACGAGCCCCGGCGTCGCCGCGGCGTCCAGGTCGGCCCCGAGCGCGACGACCAGCACGTCGCCCTCGTACGTGCCGCCGTCGGTGGTGATGCGCTTCGCCTCGGGGTCGATCGCGAGGATCGTCTCGCGCACGAACCGGACGCCGGGCTTCGCGATCCGCGCATAGGGCAGGCGGACCGCCGTGGGCTCGCGCACGCCGAACATCACGTCGAGCTTGGAGAACCCGAACACGAACGCGTCGGTCCGGTCGATCAACGTCACGTCCGCGTCGTCGCCGAACGCCTCGGACAGGCGCGTGCTCAGCTCCAGTCCGCCGAAGCCGGCACCGAGGACCAGGACGCGCATCGCCGAAGGATAGTGCAGCCTCCGGGTACGGTGGAGCGATGCGGACCCGCCCGACGTCCGGCGCCCTCCCCGCCCTCCTGCTCGTGGCGGCGGCGTGCATCTCGACGTCGTCCTCGGCGCCGCCTCCTCCGAGCGTCGTGTCCACGCCGGCGGCGACGACGATCGTGTCCCCGTCGCCCCCCGGCCGGCTGACCGACGTCAAGGTGCGGCTGGTGCTGGTGGCGACGCTCGAGCAGCCGGTGGCCATGGCGGTCCGGCCCGGCGACCCGGACCTGTACGTGGCGGAGAAGACCGGCCGGGTCGTCGCGATCCACGACGGGAAGGTCCTCGGTCGGCCGGTCCTCGATCTCACCGGGCAGGTGTCGTCCGGCTCCGAACAGGGCCTGTTGGGGATCGCGTTCTCGCCGGACGGCCGCTTCCTGTACGTGAACCTCACCGACACGAGCGGCAACACGAAGGTCCTGAGCTTCTCGATGGGCGCGCACGTCGCCGATGCGGCCTCGCGACGCGACGTCCTCGAGGTCGACCAGCCGTTCTCGAACCACAACGGCGGTGACCTGGCGTTCGGCCCCGACGGCTACCTCTACATCGGGCTCGGCGACGGCGGCAGCGAGGGCGATCCGAACGGCAACGGCCAGTCGCTGACGACGCTGCTCGCCAAGATGCTGCGCATCGCGCCGAGGACCTCGGGCCTACTGCCGTACACGATCCCGCCGGACAACCCCTTCGTCGGCGAGGCCAACGTCCGGCCGGAGATCTGGGCCTACGGTCTTCGCAACCCGTGGCGGTATTCGTTCGATCGCCAGACCGGCGACCTGTGGATGGGCGACGTGGGCCAGGACACGTGGGAGGAGATCGACATGCAGGCGGCCGGCTCGCCAGGCGGTCGGAACTATGGGTGGAACCGCATGGAGGGGAGGCATCCGTACGCCGCGGGGAACCTCCCCGGCGCTACCCTGCCCGTGTTCGAGTACCCCCACACCGGCGGCGGCTGCGCGGTCACCGGCGGCTACGTCTACCGGGGTTCCGCGATCCCGTCCCTGGTCGGCGCGTACGTGTTCTCGGACTTCTGCCTGGGAAGGGTCGAGGCGATCCGCGTGCGGAACGGGAACGTGATCGATCAGGCCGACCTCGGCGTGTCCGTCGGATCGGTGAGCTCGTTCGGACAGGACGACGCCGGCGAGCTCTACGTGCTGTCGCTCGCGGGCGGGCTCTACCGACTGGCGCCGGGCTGAGTGCCGCGAACCGGCGGCCGGCGGGATGCTCTACGCTCCGGCGGAACCGCGAGCGGAAGGGACGGACGATGCGATCGAGGCCCCGGCGGATGCTCCTCGTGGTCGCGGCGACGCTCGTCGCGACGGCCGGCGTCGCGATCGCCGCGCCACGCCCGGGCACCCTCGATCGCACGTTCCACGGCTCCGGCCGGTTCTCCCTCGCGTTCCCGGGTGGGTCCGACGGGAACGCGGTCGCGATGCAGGGCCGGAAGATCGTCGTCGCGGGCGACGCCGGATTCGAGGCGGCGGAGAACATCGCCGTGATCCGGCTCACGGCGAACGGCAAGCTGGACCGCACGTTCGGCGGCGGCGACGGGCGGTTCCTCTTCGACCTCTTCGGGGACGCCGACCTCGCCTCGGCGGTCGCCGTGCTGCCGGACCAGAAGATCCTCGTGGCCGGCCAGGGGTTCGATCCCGGCGCGATGATCGACCGGTTCCTAGTGATCCGCCTCACGGCGAACGGCACGCTCGACCGGACGTTCGGCGGCGGCGACGGGATCGTCACGACGACCTTCGGGGTCGACGGGGCCTCCGGGACGTCGATGACCGTTCTGCCCGACGGCCGGTTCGTGGTCTGCGGGTATACCGGCGGATCGACCCCGATGTTCGCGTTGGCCCGCTACCGCCCCGGCGGCGGGCTCGACCGGACGTTCGGCGGCACGGGAACGGTCACGACCGCCTTCCCGGGGAACAGCGAGGCCTTCTGCAACGCCGTCACCCACGTCGGGAACCAGGTGGTGGCGGTCGGCCGGGCGTTCGACGGGCTGGCGGTCACGTCGTTCGCCGTCGCCCGCTACCGCGCCGACGGCTCGCTGGCTCCGGGGTTCGAGGGTGACGGACGCGCGCTGTTCTCCCCGCTCTTGACCGACGACGAGGCCACCGGCGTCGTGCCGCTGCCGCACGGCTCGGTGGTCGTCGCGGGCAGCGTCCGCGACATGTCCCGCAGCGACGTCGCCCTGATCCAGATCCTGCGCAACGGGACGCTCGATCCGGCGTTCGGCGGCGGGGACGGGATCAAGCTGTACGACCCGGGGAGCGCCGACTCGTCCGAAGGGCTGCTGCGGCAGCCCAACGGCAAGCTCGTGCTGGTCGGGTTCCGGAACCCGGACATGTTCGTGGCCCGGTTCCGTCCGGGCGGAGCGGTGGATACCGGCTTCGGGAACGGCGGCCTGCAAGCCCGTCCGTGGCCCGGACCGAGCGTCGCAGCCGCGGCGGTCTGGGACGCGGGTGCGATCGTGGTCGCCGGGAGCGCCAACCGGGCGCGGTTCGCGGTCGAACGCCTCCACGGCTGAGCGCGCTCGGCACTGCGTCGAACGGGGTCAAGCAAGCTGCGCGCCGGCTCCCCCTAGGCTGCCGGGGCGGTAGCCTGAAGAGGAAACCATGCGACTTCCCCTCCGGATCCCACGGATCCTCCGCGTCGGCGCCGTGCTGGCGATCGTGCTGGTCGCGACGTCGTCGGCGCCTTCGCACGCGGTCGCCCCGGCGGCCGCGGTCCATCCACACATCCCAGCCGCGGACTTCCCGGTCCATGCGCTGACCCCCGGCGTCGCCCTCCCCGTGGGCCGCGCGGCGATCTGCGTCCCCGGCTATGCCGGCAAGGTCCGCGATGTCTCGCACGCCGAGAAGGCGGCCGTCTACCGCCGGTACGGGATCGTGTGGGTCCCGTACCAGCACGAGGTCGATCACCTGATCTCGCTCGAGATCGGCGGCTCGAACGCGATCCGGAACCTCTGGCCGGAGCCGTACGCGGGCCGGTGGGGCGCACGGACGAAGGACGTGCTGGAGGACAAGCTCCACGCCCTGGTGTGCGACGGCCGGCTGAGCCTGGGGTCCGCGCAGCGACAGGAGGCGGCCGATTGGGTCGCCGCCTACCGGAGGTACATCGGTCGGCCAGCGTCAGGCGGGGGCGGGTCGTCCGGCGGCTACTACGCCTCGAGCTATCCGACCGCGCACACGATCTACTGCGCCGACGATCCCGAGTGGCATCAGCTGTCGCCCGTATACCTCGTGCACTTCGCGACGTTCGCCCAGGCGAAGGCGCGGTTCCCCGGGTACCACCTCCATCAGCCCTGCTGATCGCGACCACCGCCGCTCAAGCGGCACGTGCGCGCTCCGATACCTCAAGCACGGGGGGATGCCTCGTTGCAGGAGGTATCCCGTGCACGGGTTCGGTTGTGAGGTCTGCGAGTGTCGCCCGGCGACGCGCTTCGTCGCGCGGCGCCACGTCGGGATGCTGGTGGTCCGCCGCTCCTACAAGGTCGACGCGGTGCTGTGCCGCGTGCACGCGACCGAGCTGGCGAGACAGTTCCTGGGTCTGACGCTGGTGCAGGGATGGTGGGGGATCACGTCGTTCTTCTTCAACATCCTGGCCGTTTGCGCCGATGTCGTCGCGATCGTGCGAGCACAGAGCATGGCCGTGCCCGTTCCGTCCGTGCCGCCGGGCTAGCGAGCGCGCGCACCGCATCCCGGCTACGGTGTGCGCCGATGCGCGCCGCCCCACCCGCCGAGGATCGGATCCTCCCGTTGACCCGGGTCGTCGCGGTCGTGGTGATCGCGATCCTGCTCCTCGGATCGGGCGTGCTCTTCCTCCTGCCCGACCAGACCGACCGGCGGTTCGCTTGGACGATCCATCCCACGATGACCGCGATGCTGATGGGCGCGGGCTACGGCGCGGCGCTGTACTTCTTCGTCCGGGTACTGACCGAGCGGCGCTGGCACCGCGTCGGCCGCGGCCTGCTGGCCACCACGCTGTTCACCTGGATGATGCTCGGCGCGACCGTGCTGCACTGGAACAAGTTCCGGCACGGCTCGTTCCCGTTCCTGCTGTGGTTCTGGGTCTACGTGGTGACGGCCGCCCTGGTCCCCGCCGTTTGGTTGATCAACCGGCGCCAGGATCCCGGCACGCCGGAGGATCCCGACGCGGAGCTCCCGCGCGTCGTCCGCGGCGCGATGGCGGTCGCGGGCGTGGCGGTGCTGGCCGTCGCGGCGTGGATGTACCTCTTCCCGGCGAGCGCGATCTCGGTGTGGCCGTGGTTGCTGACGCCGCTCACCGCCCGTGCCGTCGCGTCGTTCGTGGCGTTGCCGGGGGTCGGCTGGCTCGTGATCGCGTCCGATCCGCGGTGGTCGTCGGCGCGCGTGATGCTCGGCAGCGAGGCGATCGGGCTCGGGTTGCTGCTGATCGCGGTCGCGCGCGCGTGGCAGGAGTTCGACCACGGGAACGCGCTGACGTACGTCTACGTCGCGGGGCTGGTCGGGACGCTGGCGGCGATCGCCGGCCTGAGCGTGTGGATGCGTCGGGCGACGCCCGTGCACGCTCCGGCCGGCTGAGCCGGTTCGCTACAGCTTCTCGACCGCCATCGGCGGCAGCGGCTTCGAGAAGTCGAGCCCGTGGACCTCCTCGATGACGCCGCGGAACCACACGTCGAAGTCGTTCTCGGACGTCGCCAGCTTGCCGAGGTACGTGTCGGCGCCGGGACCTTCGTGCAGGACGATCGCGAGCTGGTGACCGTCGGGGGTCTGCTGCAGCCATGAACGGTGGCTCGTGAGCCCCATCCGCCGGTTCATGTCATCGAACTCGGCCTTGCGTGAACCCTTGCAATCGGCGATCCACGCCTCCCAGGTTGCTTCCTTGCCGGGGACGATCGGTGCGGCCATGGCTCCCATGTGGTGCCTCCCGTCTCGGAGCGAACATCTGTTCGCCCCCTCGACACCACCCTACTCGGTTCGCGCATATGCACGACCGGCGCTCGCATCGCGCGCCGGGAGCCGTCACGCTGTGTCCGGTTCGAACCGAGGAGGGAACGTGCTGGCGAGCGACTGGTTCATGGTGGTGTTCCGGGTCGTGCACATCCTGGCCGGGGTGGCCTGGGTCGGCTCGGTCTTCCTGCTGGTGGTGTTCATCCAACCGAGCGCCGCGACGATCGCGCCGGCGAGCGCGCCGTTCATGACCGAGCTGCTCGGGCGGCGGCGCCTGGTGGACTGGATCCTCACGCTCGCGGCGATCACCGTGCTGGGTGGGTTCTTCCTGTACTGGCACGACTGGCACCTGATCGGCAGCTTCAGCGAATGGACGCGCTCACGCTTCGGTGAGGTCCTCACGATCGGCGCGCTCGCGGCGCTGGCGGCCTTCGGGATCGGGATCTTCGGCACACGCCCGACGGTCGGTCGCTTCCTCGCGCTCGGGAAGCAGGCCGCCGCGTCGGGCGCGCCGCCCACCCCGGAGGTCGCGGCGCAGATGGCGGCGCTGCAGCTGCGGCTGAGGAACCTTGCGCGCATCAGCCTCGGCCTGCTGGTGATCGCCGTGCTCGGGATGTCGATCGCGCGGTACGTATGATCGGGCAGCCCGAAGCCGGGTCCGGCTACGGGTTCTTGACCGATTTCACCGTCTTGCTCGAGTCGGCCTTGCACAGCGGGGTCTGCACCGCGCGCGCGTAGTACTTGCCGTTCGGCGCGCCGGTGTTCCCGGTCTCCCACTCGTAGCGGTCGCCGTTCAGCGAGGAGGTGTCGCTCGCGATCTTCGTGTCGACCTTCAGGTTCTGGACCGCGCCCTTCTGGTGGTAGACGTTGACCGTCCGGTTGTTCGCGCATCGCTTCGGGTGCGGCGATGAGATCGTGCCGGAGAAGTCCCCGTTCTGCGCCTTGATCGTCACCGTCGTCGCCGCGCGCGGCTGAGTGGCGCCGACGGCGTTCCCCGGCGGGAGCATCGCGCCGCTGACGGCGAGGGCGACGACGGTCAACAGCAGCTTCGTTCGCATGTGAACCCCTCCCAGGTCGGACGCCCCCAGTCTCGTCGGGAGGAGGGGGTACGGTCAAATGCTTACGGGGCGCCGAGCAGCGCGCGCTCGTCGGCGAGCGCGATCACCAGCTGGCCCCTCGCGTTCGGATGGAACGGCGCCGTGTCCTGGAGACCCTGCACGTAGGACTGTCCGGTGCAGAGGCCGTGTCCGCCGAAGTCGGGGGTCGCGGCGAGGTAGCCGAACGTCGTCGCGCCGCGCGCCAGTACCGCGTTCAACGCGTCGAGCCGGTCGAGCAGGACGCCGAGCTTCGGCGGCGTGAGGCCGGGGATGCACGTGTCGCTCGTGTCGAACGGCGCGTAGTAGAGGTTGATCACGACCCGTGGGTCGTCCGGCAGGGCGGCGAGCTGGCGCAGCAGCTCGTAGTAGTCGCGGGTGAACAGCGCGAGTGAACGCTGGAAGTAGACGGTCGAGGCGCGGTCGTCGCACCGATCGGACACGGCGCAGAGCCGGATCATCGGCCCCCACTGGAGGTCGTTCGCCCCGACGCTCACGATGACGGCGGATGCGGCCACCGCCTTCTTCGCGACGGCGAGCTGTGGCGGGATCGTCCGGTCGCCGACGATCTGCGGCCCGAGGATGCCGTCGCGGATCGTGGCGCCGCCGCATGCGAGGTTCTGTACGTGCCAGCGGTTCACGTCCGCGAGGTGGACGGCGTACGCGTCGATGCTGCGACCGCACGCCTGATCCAGTGCGCTCTCGTGTTGCAACGGTGGCTCGCCGAGGCCGGCCGCCGTCGAGTCGCCGAGGACCACCGCCTGCACGCCGGGGAGCGACGGCCCTGGCGCGGCGGCGAGCGGGGCCTCCTCGCTCTGGCCCACCAGCTGGCCCAGCGAGTGCACGTCGTGGAACGTGCTCGGCGCGGTGAAGGCCGTGAGCATGATCACGCCGAGGTTGAGCGCCTCCACCAGCACGAGCCCGCCGACGATCGTCGCGGCGGTCCGCCGCAGGCTCCACGCGTGTCGACGCCAGCCGGCGACGACGCCGAGCAGGAGCAGCGCGCCGAGACCCACGAAGAAGATCTCCGAGATGAAGTACCGGGTCCAGCCGCTCGCGAGGCGGTCGCCGAGCGCGGCGGTGGGGTCTTTCCCGGCCCCGGGCACGAGCAGCCCGGCCACCTGCTGGTTGATGGTGATGTTCGTCAGGACCAGGCGCGGCCGGACGGGGCCGAGGAACGTGACCTTCGTCGGCAGGGGCTGGCCGAAGAGGTCGACCTCGCCGGGGCCCGAGAGGCTGAGCGTCGGCGATGTCGCGCCGACGGCCACCGTCTGGCCGAGCGCCGACACCGACCGGAGCGGGGTCACCCGCAGGCCGAACGCGATCGAGGCCGCGGCGATCACCAGGAACGTGCCGGCGACCAGCAACGCGTGCGCGAGGCGCCGGGGGACCGACCGGCGCCGGCCGGGCCCTGGCTCCGGTGCCGGGAGTGCCGGATCGGCGCCGGCGGGGCGGAGCACGGCGGAGGGTCGGTGGTGCAGGTCGAACATCTCGTGCGCCGCCTCCCTCGAGCTCGCCGGCAGGGCCTTTCCTGGGTGTTCGTCGCGACGGCCCGGTGGGTTGAGGCGTCCGGCAGGCTCGGCCCGCCGACGAGCGCGGTTGTCAGCGCATCCCGGAGGGGTAAGGCTCTTGCCGGAAGACCATGCGAGGGAGGGAGACCGCTGTGCCCAGGTACTTCTCGATCCGCCCGACCTGGACGTTGAAGGGCCGGAGGTTCTTCGGGGTCCGAGGATGGTCGGGCAAGCCGACGCATCCGCCGCTGACGGATTTCCCGGTCGTCTGCTACGCGCTGGCGGCCCTGTTCGACCTCGTGTCCTTCTTCGGCGGGCGCAACGACGCCGCCGTGGCGCACGACTTCTTCATCGCGGCGACGCTGGTGCTGATCGTCGGGTTCGTCGTGTCGATCGGGACCGCGCTGACTGGGTTCTGGGACTGGTGGAAGGGCATGCCGCGCCGCAAGGGCGGGGTCCTGGGCACGGCCCAGCACACGCAGGTCTGGCGGACGGCGAACTTCCACATGGCCGTCATGCTCACGGTGACCGCCATCGTGATCGTGGACATCGCCGTGCGTCTCGGCCAGCTCCACGACGGGCGGTCCTCCGGTCCGGTCACCGTCCTGTCGGTGATCGCGGCGGGCCTCGTGCTGTTCGGCGCCGGCTACGGCGGTACGCTCGTGTTCGACTACCAGTTCAACGTGGAGTCGATCGGGAAGACCAGCACGGTCTGGGACGAGACCGAGGTCGATCAGTTCCCGGGTCGGAAGAAGCCGGCGGCGCCGGAGACCACGGAGGCCACGGGGTCGCCGGAGGCGCCGGACGCGACGAGCGCCTGATCAGTCGTCCGCCAGCAGTGCCTTCGGGATCCTCGAACGCCGGTCGGCCAGCTCGTCCCATCGTCGCGGGCCGGGACCGTTCAGCAGGCCGGGCACGGTCGCGAGCGTGAAGTCCTCCGGCACGACCGAGCCGAGTTGCTCCGGCGTGATGGGGAAGGAGACCGTGCCCTGCGGACGGATGCGCGGGGAGTATGGCGCGACGACCGTCGCGCCGGCGCCGTTGCGCGAGGGATCGAGCAGCACGCGACCGGCTCTGTCCGCCTTGCGGAACTCCTCGGTGACCGCCTCCGGCAGGCGTTCGGCGACGATCCGGGTCAGGTGCGCGGCCGCGCGGCGGAGCTCCGCCTGGCCGAGGCGCCGCTCGATCGGGACCACCACGTGCAGCCCCTTCCCGCCGGTCGTCTTCACGCCGGCGTCCATCCCCAGGTCCCCGAGCACCTCGAGGACCACGACGGCGACCTCGGCGGCCGCGCCGAACGCGCCCTCGGGCGGATCGATGTCGACCGTCAACAGGTCGAGGCGATCGAGCCGGTCGGCGCGCACCGGCGCCGGGTGGAACTCGAGCGCGGCCTGGTTGCCGAGCCACGCGAGCGTCGCGGCGTCGTTGCACAGCACGTAGTCGACGTCGCGCTTCGCGCTGGGCGCGGCGATCCGCACCGTGGGGATCCACGACGGCATGTGGCTCGACGCCGACTTCTGGAAGTACCGTTGGCCCTCGACGCCGTCGGGCGCGCGCACGACGGTTAACGGGCGTTCGCGCAACCACGGCAGCATGTGCGGCGCGACCGCATCCAGGTACGCGACGTATGCGCGCTTCGTGATCGAGAGATCGGGCCACAGCAGCTTGTCCGGCCGCGTGACCTCGATGTCCCTCGGCGCCTTCGTTCCCACAGGCGATCACCTCGACGGGTGCCTCCAGGCGTTGCGTCTGCCGACGTCGGATGCTAGCGTCCGCTCGCGCCGCGGTTCTCCGCGGCCCGACCGGAAGGAGGCGTGTGTTCGCTGCCACGGTGGTCTTCACGTCGCGCCTCGGTTCCGGTCCTCCCGTTCGCTGAGAACGGATCGAACCTCCGGGGCACGGCGTCGTATCCACCGTGGTCTTCCGGAGGGGTCCCATGTCACGCGATCAGCGCCGCGGCGCGAGGGATGAGCGGCAGCTCTCGTTCCGTTGCGGTCATTGCCGGCTCGACGTCTCGACCGAGGCGCTCGGTTCCGCGCACCGGAACCATTGCCCGACCTGCCTATGGAGCCGACACGTGGACGAGACACCTGGCGATCGAGCGGCGCTGTGCGGCTCCCTGATGGAGCCCATCGCGATCACCGTCCGCGGCGACGGCGAATGGGTGCTGGTCCACCGGTGTACCGGGTGCGACGAACTCCACCTGAACCGGACCGCCGGCGACGACAACCCACTGATGCTCTTGCGCCTCGCGGTGAAGCCGCTGGCCCAGCCGCCGTTCCCGATCGAGCTGATCGGCCGGCTGTGAGCTACTTGTGGAACCCGAGGACGTGGCCGACGCGCGCGCCGTCCGATCGCCACACGACCGTATACGCGCCGGGACCTTTCCGCGGGAAGTGCGTCGACCACCGGATGGAGGAGCCGAACGTCACGCCGGTCTTGTGGATGCGGTAGGTATGGCAGGTCGTGGTCTTATCCGGCGCGGTGACGCACAGCGTGTAGCGACCGAAGAACTTCGCGAACAGCGAGATCCGGAGCATCCGCACACCGTGGACCCTCGTGGTGCTCTGACAGATGTCACCGGTGACGCTGCAATAGGTGCTCGCTCGGTGCGTCGCCTGGGCGTTCACCGGTGCGGCCAGCAGCACCCCCGTCACCATCAGCGTCACGATCCAGCGCATCACGGGCTCCCTCCAGCCGGGTGGTGACCATCGTAGACCGCCTCCGGGCGAGGATGTTCCATGCGTGCAGCCCGATCGCGACGCCGAACATCGGGCCGGTGATCGCCGGGAGGTGCTCACGGAGCGGGCGTGGCAGGTAGATATCGCCGACCGATCCATCCTCGGCGCCGAGATCCTCCGCGAGGTCGCTGAGCGGACAGCGCATGCCGTTGGTGGCATAGATCAGCGCCTCGCCGGCCACGACGGCGCCGGCGAGGGCCGCCCGTCGGTCCGATCGGCGCGCGATCCCCGCGGCCAGGAAGTACACGAGGCACCCGCCGATCGCGAAGAACAGCACGGAATGCACCGCTTTGACCGCGATCAACTGCAACCGTCGAGTTGCCGTCACGAGGTCATCGTTGCGGACGGGAGCCGCGGCCGACCGGGCCGTTCGTCCCGGGATGGGCGCGACCGACGGGCATACTGCGGACGTGGCCGGTCCGCTGCGCGTCTCGCGTTCGGTCGTGATCCCGGAGCGGGAGCTCCGGTGGCGGTTCAGCCGCTCCGCCGGCCCCGGCGGCCAGGGCGTGAACACGACCGACTCGCGGGTCGAGCTGAGCTTCGACGTCGCCCGATCGCGCTCGCTCGGGCCGGTGCAGCGGGCCCGCGCGCTGGAGCGTCTCGGCCGGCGCCTGCACGACGGGGTGCTGACGATCGTCGCGTCCTCGCGCCGCTCGCAGCTGCAGAACCGCGAGGCCGCACGGTCGCGCCTGGCAGGGCTGCTCGCGGCCGCGATCGCGCCGCCGCCGCGCTCGCGGAAGCCGACGAGGCCGAGCCGAGCCGCGAAGGAGCGCCGGCTTGCGGACAAGAAGCGACGCTCGGCGACGAAGCGGATGCGACGCGCCGACGAGGACTGACGTTGCGATCCTGTTCTCCCAGCAGATCCACAGGCTCTTCCGCGATCCGGTCGGCCCGTTCGTCGGTAGTACCCATAACCGTTGATCAAGGAGGCGAACGATGGCACAGAAGGGGTCCGGTTACTTCCACCACGGCGGCGGCGCGGGCGGTGGCTTCGGCTAGTGACCACACCGACGGTGCCGTTGCACGGGGCAGGAGCGCGGTCCTGCCCCGTGCAACATGGACGTGGCCGCGCGACACAGGTCAGGGGCCGTGTCACTCGGTTCCCTTTCCAACAGGTGCCCGCGGGCTACTTCCCGGACTGCAGCTCCCAGGCGCCGATCACCGCGTCTTCCACCGCACCGGCATCCCCGTTCACGAAGTCCGCGACCACCATCATGTGCTTCGCGAATCGCTTCGGCACCGAGAAGGTCTCGGGGAACGTCCGGAGCAGGGCGTCTCGGAACTCGAACGACGCGCGGATGACGATGTGGTTGTCGTCGAGCTGCCGGGCCACGAGGCGGCCGCGATACCGCCAGTCGAGCAGGCCCTCGCGACGACGCTCCGAGACACCGTCGAGCTCGGCGGTCAGGCGGCTGAGGTCCGCGAGCGTCATCGAGTGATCGTCGCACGCCGCTCGCGGATGCGTGCCCGGCGCACACGGGCCGAGCGATGGTTGCCTGCGCGAGCGTTCGGGGATGTCCCACGAAGGTGGGGGCGGCTTCGGACGTCGTCGGGCGCGACGCGCTCGGCAGATGCCTCTCTGAGCTGGGCCGACGCGAGGCCGACGGCCGGCCGGAGGCCGCGCGGAGGTGTCGCGGGCTCGGCACCGAGGCGCACCTCGCCGAGGCGGATGCCGTCCGCGGGCTGAAGGACCCCGGCCCCTCGTGCCGATACCTCTCCCGTGGCGGCAGAGGGAGCGTTCTGGCTCGAGGACCTTCGCACGTGGGGCGACGGGTCCGCCGACCCCGAGGCCGAGGACGACGGCGTCGAGGCGGCGCTGCTGACCTACGCGCGCATGAAGGCTTCCCGCTGGGGCGCCGAGCGCTTCGCCGCCGAGTTCCGCCGTCGCGACGAGGAGGAACAACGCCAGCTCCGCGCCGAGGCCGCCCAGCGGTCCATGCTCCGCACCGGTCCGCGCCCGATCCGCCGGCCGATGATGCTCACCGGCCTCGTGGACGCCTCGGTCGAGGACCGCGTGATCGGGGC
>DATIWE010000032.1:0-5997 GCA_035519495.1 Actinomycetota bacterium | reverse complement strand
CGCGAGCGAGCGGAGGTCGTCCGCCGCACGGAGCTCTACCGTGCCGGCCGGCCGCCCCTCGACCTGCACACGGGCGCCGCGGTCATCGTGGACGACGGGGTCGCCACCGGCGGTACGGCACTCGCGGCCATCGCCTCGGCGCGGGCCCAGGGCGCCGCAGAGGTGGTGTTCGCCGCCCCGGTTGCGCCGCCCGAGTTGGTCGGTCGCCTCGAGGTGGCCGCCGACCGGATCGTGATCCTCGCGACGCCGGCTCGGTTCTCCGCCGTGGGAGAGTGGTACGAGCGGTTCGACCAGGTGAGCGACGAGGAGGTGCAGGCCGAGCTGGCCACGACGACGTGAGGGTGTTCGAACTCACGATCGCCGTCGTGCTCACCGCCTTCGGCGTCCGCTCGATGCTGACCTGGGCGCGGCGGCCGTTCGCCTCCACGGCGGTGGCCGACCAGGTGCTCTACGCGCTCTACCGGACCGGACGCGTCGGGATGTGGTTCGCGTTCGCCGGGCTCTTCTGGGTGTTCGCCTTCGCGCCCGGCACGTCTGCCGACGGCCAGCGGTTCACGCGCGAGGACGTGTCGAGCTACTCCTGGTTCGTCGTGCTGTTCGCCGTGCTCGCCGTATTG
This sequence comes from Actinomycetota bacterium, assembly GCA_035519495.1. GTDB lineage: Bacteria > Actinomycetota > UBA4738 > UBA4738 > HRBIN12 > AC-51. Next base: position 5,380 of record DATIWE010000032.1, on the reverse strand, counting down.
CAACTGATCGGGGGATGGTTCCTCGGCCACCGTCCGTCGAGCGATGCGGAGGACCCGGGGGCCGCGCCGGACCGGTCGCCGGACTGAGCGGCCATCAGCCAACGGCCTTGATGATCTCCTCGGACAACTCGGTGAACCGCTGGAGATGCTCGACGCGATCGGCCTTCAGCCGCTCGACGATCCCGGCGTACTCGTCCGAGCGCCCCTCCCGCTCGTACAGTCGGCGCGGCTGCAGCAGCTCCGGATCGTCGAACCCCGGCACCTCCGAGGCCACCCGGTAGCCGAAATCCGGATCCTCGTCGAAGGTGATGGAGTCCTCGGCGATGCCCTTCACACAGGCGGACGTGTGCGGGATCTTCACCTTCTTCGAGCGGTCGTCGCCGTCGGTGCCACCGACCCGGCCGGTGTTCAACAGGTAGGTCTCGATGGGATGCGTCGCCAGGAGGTCGAGCAGTCGGTTGCCCTGCAAGCCGTGAGGGAGGGGGAAGAACGGGTTCGTGCCGGGCACCCGGAGGAACTTGCCCTCCTCCGCCGCGCCGCCGGCCGCGGTGCCCGTCGTCTCGCCGAGCATGAAGTACGCCGCCGCCTGCTCCTGGGACAGCCTCGCCACCGCCGGGATGATGTTCTCGTTCCGGTTGAGGATCAGGAGGTAGTCGACCGGCCCCACGTTACGAGCGTCTTCGTGCGACAGGAGGTCCTGCATCTCGAAGACCGCCCGGCCGTTCTTCGTGTAGTGCTCGTTGAAGAAGTCGACCCGGCCGTCGGCGTCCTGGGAGACGTTCTCGAGGTACGCGCTCGGCTTGATCACCGCGCCGTGGATCGACGGCTCGAACCCCGGATCGAGCCCGAACGTCTTCGCGAAGCATCCGTTCTCCGTGCCGAACGCGCGCCCGCCGGGCAGCAGCCCGACGAAGTCGTCCTGGACCGGCCGGGAGCCGTTCTGTGTGGTGAACGTCGTGGTGGTTTTGCCGGTCCCCGACAACCCGATGATCATGAAGACCTTCTCGCCGTCCGGCGTCGGGATCACCTTGAGACCGGCGTGTAGGGCGAGCCCTCCCTTGCCGTAGACGATGTCGTTCCACATCCGCAGGCCGCCCTTCTTGGACTCCCCGAAGTAGTCGGAGTGCAGGACCCTCGTCACGTAGGAGTCCAGGTCGACCGCGATCACCCGGTCGTCCGGGAAGCCCGGCGCGGCGAGGCCCGGCGTGTAGAACACCTGGACCTCGGGCTCCTCGCCGTCGTCGCGCGGGAAGTAGAGCTTCCGCTGCATGCCCGCGATGTTCGCGTAGCGCTTCTCCATCACGAGGCGAGCGCGGGTCCGCAGCTCGGGATCGTTGCCGATCCACCCGTCGATCTGGATCACGTCGTGTTCGGCCAGGTATGCGTCCTGCATCGCGGCGACCCGTTCGTAGTCCTCGCGGGCCATGATTTTCCCGCTGGAGGGGCGGTCGACGACGTAGGTGCTGCCGGCGCTGCGAGACAGCACGGTCGTGTGCACGTTCACGTTGCCGAACTCGGTGATGCGCGCCTCGGGCATCTGCTCCGTGAACGTCCGGAGCTCATCCGGGGTCGGGTCGTGGAACACCTGCGCCACTCGGGCCTCCTCGTTGCCGCTACGGAACGCCGCGGGGGCGTTGGTTCGTGCTGGGAACACTAGAGTCTATCGGACGGACCCCCCGCGGCTCCCGCGCCGTCCGGCGCGAGAGTGGCTGGGGCGGAAAGGCCCTTCATCCGTGGAGCTCACCGAGGACGGATTGCTTTCGGCCGTGCGCAAGGTACTGTCCGGCGCCGGTCCGGAGGTCGTCGTCCCGATCGGGGACGACGCGGCGGTCGTCCGGCCCGGCTCCGGAGATCTGGTCCTGACGACCGACGCGCTCGTGGAGGGGACGCACTTCGATCGGGGGCTGAGCACGGCCCACGAGATCGGGTACAAGGCCATCGCGGTCAACGTCAGCGATATCGCCGCGATGGCGGCCTCGCCGCGCTATGCCCTGTGCGCCCTGACGCTCCCCGGTGATCTGGACGCGGCCTGGGCCATGGAGCTGTTCGGCGGGATGCGCGAGGCGTGCGGCGAGTTCGGCTGCACGTTGGTGGGGGGGAACCTGGCGCGCGGCCCCGAGATCACCGTCGCCGTGACGCTGACCGGAGAGGTCGCTCCCGGCCGCGCGGTGACACGATCCGGTGCCCGCCCTGGGCAGGCCGTCGTCGCGACGGGCCTCCTCGGCGGCGCGGCGGCCGGCCTCCGGTTCGCGCGACGAGGGCCGCCCTGGGACGAGCAAGAGCGGGACGCGATCCTCCGGCTCGCCAAGCCCTTGCCGCGGGTCGGGGAGGCACAGCTCCTCGCCGGCCGCGGCGCGACCGCGATGATCGACGTGTCCGACGGGCTCGCGATCGACCTGTCGCGCCTCTGCGCGGCCAGCGGCGTCGGGGTGCGGCTCGAGCTGGCGCGGGTTCGCGTGCATCCGGCCGCGACCCTCCAGGACGCGCTCGGTGGCGGCGAGGACTACGAGCTGGTGGCGACGCTTCCGAGGCCCGGGGTCGCCGAGGCGGCGGCCGAGCTCGATCGGACGTTCGGCACGCCGCTCACGCAGATCGGCTCCGTGACCGACGCAGGCCTCGTCGCCACGGATCCGGATGGTCGTGAGCACGCGCTCGAGCCCGACGGCTGGGACCACTTCGCGTGAGGGCCGGGCGCCGCGCGCGAGCGCTGACGATCGCGGGGAGCGACTCGGGCGGCGGCGCCGGGATCCAGGCGGACCTCAAGACCTTCAGCGTGCTCGGCGTGTACGGGATGACCGCGATCACCGCCGTCACCGTGCAGGACACGCGGGGCGTCCGGCGGGCCGAGACGCTGGCGCCCGAGGTCGTCGCGGAGCAGATCGCGACCGTGGCGTCCGACATCGGCGTGGACGCGGCGAAGACCGGGATGCTCGCGACGGCGGCGATCGCCGAGGCGGTCGCGGAGGCCGTCGCCGCCGCCGGGATCGGCATCCTGGTCGTCGATCCCGTGTCGGTCTCGAAGCACGGCGATCCGCTGCTGGCGCCGGACGCCGTCGGAGCGCTGCGCCTCGCGGTCCTGCCGCTCGCGACCCTCGTGACCCCGAACCTACCGGAGGCCTCCTCGTTGGCGGGGATCGACGTCCGCTCGCACGAGGACATGCGGCGGGCGGCCGACGCCATCCTCGAGCTCGGCGCCGGCGCCGTGCTCGTGAAGGGCGGGCACCTCGACGAGGAGCGCGCCTCCGACCTCTTCGTCGACGCCGGAGGTCAGGAGTGGGTCGAGGCGGATCGGATCGACACGCCGAACACGCACGGGACCGGCTGCACGCTGTCCGCGGCGATCACGGCGCACCTCGCGAAGGGCGCGACGCTCCGGGACGCCGTGCTCGCCGGGAAAGCCTTCGTGACGGAGGCGATCCGGTCGTCGCTCGCGATCGGAGGCGGGATCGGTCCCGTCGATCCGCTCTGGCCGATCGAGCCATGAGACCGGCTCTAGCGGTGCGCCGGGCGGAGGACCTTCCCGGCCTTGATGCAGCTGGTGCACGCGTAGACGCGCTTCGGGGAGCCGTCCACGATCGCGCGGACGCGCTGGATGTTCGGGTCCCATCGACGGTTGTTCCGCTTGTGCGAGAACGTCACCGACTTCCCGAACCAGGGCTTCTTCCCACAGATGTCGCACACGGCTGCCATGAGTCCACGAAGGGTACCAGAGGCTCCCGCGGCGACCGGCCCTCAAGCCTCGATGACCTGCAGGTTCCGTTGCAGATCCTGCGCGGAGAGCTGGCCGGGCGAGCTCGCCGCAAGGTGACCCGCGGCGTCGTAGAAGAACGTGCCGGGGGGCCCGAGCAGGCTGTACGCGGTGCCGATCGCGTTCGACGGGTCGAACACGCTGGGGTAGGTCATGCCCTGCTGCGCGATGAAGCGCCGGGCACCGTTGGCGGAGTCCTGCAGATCGACGCCGAGGAACTGGACGCGGTCGCCGTAGCGCCGATGCGCGGCGACGAGCAACGGGGTCTCGGTCTTGCACGGCTCGCACCAGGAGGCCCAGAAGTTCAGGACGACCGGCGTGCCCTTGAGCTGGGCGAGGAGCTCCTTGAGCCCGTCCGGATCCATCGGAGGGAGGGCGTCGGCCGTCGTGGGCAGCAGGCTCGCCGTGGCCGCGTTCGTTGCGGGGATGGAGGCGGTCTGGCTCGCGCCGGACGAGCAGCCGGCGAGGGTGAGCAGCGCCGCGACGGCGAGGACCGAGCGCGGGACGCCGGGCCGTGTCACGGCACCATGGTAGAACCGGCTCCAGCGTGAGGAGCCCCTCGGTGCCGCTGACGCTCGCCTCCCCGGTCGTTCAGGTCGACCGCCGGCTCGCGACCCGGCGCACGGGGTCGCGGTCGAGGGGCCCCGAGGCACAGGCGGTGCTCTCGGAGGCGTTCGGCATCGAGACGGTCGGCCAGCTGCTGCACCACTACCCGCGGCGCTACATCGATCGCTCCCGCGTCGCCACGATCCGCGGCCTGAAGATCGGCGCCGAGGCCACCGTGATCGCGACCGTCCGATCGGTCGCGAAACGGCAGACCCGGCAACGACGGTCGATGGTGACCGTCACGCTCGCCGACGGCACCGGGTTCCTGGATCTCACGTTCTTCAACCAGCCGTGGGCCGCCGAGCGCTATCGCTCGGGCATGGAGCTGGCGGTCTCCGGCGTCGCGCAGCTCTACCGCGGACGGCTCCAGATGGCGAACCAGGAGGTTGAGGTCCTCCGCGGCGCGGAGCAGGAGCTGGTGCACACGGCGAGGATCACCCCCGTGCACCCGGCGTCGGAAGGCGTCACGCCGAACACCGTCCGCGAGCTGATCTGGTCCGCGCTCGAACAGCTCCCCGCGCAGCCCGACCCGCTGCCGGCGGAGGTGATCGCGGCGGAATCGCTGGCACCGTGGGACGCCGCCCTGCGGCGGATCCACTTCCCGGCCGACGACGTCGAGCTCGCCGATGCGCGGGAGCGGCTGAAGTTCGACGAGCTCTTCACGCTCGAGCTGGGGGTAGGGTTCCGTAAGCAGCGACTGGAGGCCGAACGGAGCGGGGTCGCGCACGACCCGGACACCCCGCTCGCCGGGCGCCTCGGCGCGAGCCTTCCCTTCGAGCCGACGCGCGCCCAGCTCCGCGCGATGGACGAGATCGGCGAGCGGATGGCCCGTCCGCAGCCGATGAACCTGTTGCTCCAAGGAGACGTCGGCTCCGGCAAGACCCTCGTCGCGCTGCACGCGTGCCTCCTCGCGATCGGCTCGGGGCACCAGGCGGCGATCATGGCTCCGACCGAGGTGCTCGCGGCCCAGCACGCGCGCTCGGTGGCGGCGCTGCTCGGGCCGGTCGGCGCCGTCGCCTCGAAGCC
>DATIWE010000031.1:0-36229 GCA_035519495.1 Actinomycetota bacterium | reverse complement strand
CGCCCCCCCCCCCCCCCCCGCGCTCCAGGACGATCCCGCCGCGATCGCGGCCGCCGCGACTGCGGCGGGAGCCGGCTTGGATGCCGGGCTCGTCCAGATCGAAACCCACCGCGATGGCTCGCGCGGCGATCCGGTGACCGTTCTGATCACCTACGAAGACCCGTTCCGGGTTCCGCTCGTGGGCTGGCTCGTGGGATCGGGCGTCACGATGACTGCGTCGGCGGTCGAGCGACAGGAGTTCGGGTGAGCGTCTCGATGCGGTCTGAGCACGGCTCGGTCTCGATCGTGCTCGCCGCCGGCATCCTCGTCGTCCTCGTGCTCACGATGGGTGTCGCGGACCTCGGGCACGTCCTGGCGGCGCGCGCACGCGCGCGATCCGGCGCCGATGCAGCCGCGCTCGCGGTCGCTCAGGAGCTCGCTTTCCCCACCGGTCGTGATCCGGCGGAGGTCGCCGCCGACTACGCCATGCGCAACAGAACCGTGCTGATCTCGTGCGCGTGCGCTTCGGGTGCGTTCGACGTCACGGTCGAGGTCCGAACCTCGGTAGGCGCTCTCGCGTTGTTCCCTGGGTCGCTCGAGGTCACACAGCGCGCCCGTGCGGTCGTTGATCTCCCATCGGGGACCCCTTGACGCCGTGCCTCGCCCGGCGTCTCAACCCGCGCGCCGGGGGAGGGCCAGGCGAGCCGCCACGTCGAGCGAAAGCAGGAGCGTGACCCATCGGACCGCGTACGAGTCACCGGTGGTCACCGCCAAGGTGATGCCAGCCACCACGACCACGATCGCGAGCACGATGCGAACGTTCTTGTCTTCGTACCGGTGCCCATCGCTGCCCTCCCTCGGATGTCGAGGCCGGAGCTTCGCAGCGTGAGCGGCCGGGTGCACATCGCCGTCGCGAACCGCCCGCGTAGACTCGGTCGATGACCTCGCGGCGCGAGATCGACGAGCTCCTTGCGGCCGTGGCCGAGCAGCGGATCGAGCCCGCGGCAGCCGCCGATGCGCTCGCCGGCCTCCCGTTCCGGGACCTCGGGTTCGCACGCGTGGACACCCATCGCGAGCTGCGACAGGGAGCGCCGGAGGTGGTCCTCGGCGAGGGCAAGACGGTCGAACAGGCCGTCGCGATCGCCGTTGCGCTCGACGAGGCGGGCGCGTCGAGCGTGCTGGTCACGCGGGCTCCCGGCGAGATGCGCGATGCCCTACGGACCGCGATCCCCGATGCCCGGGAGCACGAGCTCGCGCGCGCGGTCTGGGTGCAACGACGCGAACCGGACCGGCGAGGACGGGTGTTGATCGTCTCGGCGGGGACCTCGGATGGCTCGGTTGTCCACGAGGCCCGGATCCGCGCCGAGCTGCTCGGTGCGATCGTCACGGTGCACGAGGACGTCGGTGTCGCCGGTCTGCACCGCCTTTCGGTGGTGCTCCCCGACCTCGAGCGCGCGGACTGCGTGGTCGTGGTCGCGGGCATGGACGGCGCGCTCGCGAGCGTGATCGGCGGGCTCGCGGCGGCGCCGGTGATCGGCGTGCCGACGAGCGTGGGCTACGGATCCGCCGACGGTGGTCGGACCGCGCTCAACGCGATGCTCTGCTCGTGCGCCGACGGTCTCGCCGTGGTCGGGATCGACGACGGTCTCGGCGCGGGGAGCGTCGCGGCGCGGATCGCGCGCCGGGCGGCGGTGCCATGACCACGGTCGCCTACCTCGACTGCGTCGGCGGGTTGGCGGGCGACATGCTCCTCGGCGCCCTCCTCGACGCCGGCGCCCCGGCCGCGAAGCTCGACGAGGTGATCGCGGCGCTCGGTCTGCACGACCACGTCCGGATCGTCGCCGAGCGCGTCCAGCGCGGCGCGATCGGAGCGACCCAGGTGCGCGTGATCGAGACCGACCCGGGAGCGGGCCGGCCGGCGTCGGAGCTCATCGCGATGGTCTCGGCGGCTCCCCTCCCGGCGGCCGTGCGCGAGCGGTCGATCGACGCTCTTTCGAGGATCGCGGACGTGGAGGCATCGATCCACGGCGCAGATCCCGCCGAACTGCACCTCCACGAGCTCGGCGGGCTCGACACGCTGTTCGACGTCTGCGGAGTGTTCGTCCTGTTGCACGCGCTGGGTGTCGACCGGCTCGTCTGCTCGCCGCTGCCGTACACGCGGGGCACCATCAACACGCTGCACGGACCTCTCCCCACGCCGGGTCCGGCGACGCTCGAGCTCCTCCGCGAGGCCCCGCTGCTCGGGACCGACGCCGGCGGCGAGCTCGTGACCCCTACCGGCGCGGCGATCGTCGCGGTCGCCGCCGACGGCTGGGGCGAGCTGCCCGCGCTCACACTCGACGCCGTCGGCTACGGCGCAGGCACGCGCGAGCTGCCGGACCGGCCCAACGTCCTGCGGGTCGTGATCGGGCACGCCGCGGAGCAGGCGGCCACGACGACGCAGGTCGTCCTGCTGGAAGCGAACCTCGACGATCTGGTGCCGGAGCTGATCCCCGATGCGGTGCAACGCTGCTCGGAGGCCGGCGCGCTCGACGTCTGGACCGCGCCCGTGCAGATGAAGAAGGGCCGGCCGGGCATCGTGGTGAGCGCGCTCGCGCGTCCCGGCGACGAGCGCGCCGTGGCCGCGGCGCTCCTGGAGCACACGAGCACGCTCGGGGTTCGCGTCTCGACGCTGCACCGGTACGAGCTGGAGCGCCGGACCGTGGAGGTCGAGGTCGAAGGACGGCCGATCAGGATCAAGGTCGGTGTGCTCGACGGCCGCGTGGTCAATGTGGCGCCGGAGCACGACGACTGCGCCGCGGTCGCGGCGGCGACGGGGCGCTCCGTGAAGCAGATCTGGGCCGAGGCGCTCGCCGCGGCGATGCGGGAGGCGCGCGATGTCGCTCGGTGAGCTGGAAGCGATCATCGCGACCGCCGACGGCGCGGTCGTGGCGTTCTCAGGTGGCGTGGATTCCTCGCTCGTCGCCGCGGTCGCGCGGCGCGTGCTCGGCGAACGCGCGCTGGCCGTCACCGCCGTGTCGCCCGCGCTCGCCGACGGGGAGCTCGACGGGGCTCGATCGGCGGCCGCCGCCATCGGCATCGCGCACCGGGTCGTGCGGACCGACGAGCTGGCGCGAGCGGGCTATCGCCGGAACGGTCGGGATCGTTGCTACCACTGCAAGACCGAGTTGTACGACACGCTGGCGGCGCTCGCGCGGGCCGAAGGGATCCCCGTCCTGTTCTCCGGTGCCAACGCCGACGACGTGGGCGACTGGCGGCCCGGTCTCAAGGCGGCAGCCGAGCACGACGTGCGCCATCCGCTGCTCGAGGCCGGCATGGGTAAGGGTGAGGTTCGGGCGCTCGCTCGCGAGCTCCGGATCCCGAGCGCCGACAAGCCGGCGTCGCCCTGCCTCGCATCCCGGATCCCCTACGGGACCGAGGTCGAGCCGGCGACGCTCGCGCGGATCGACGCCGCCGAGCAGGCACTGCGTGCCCTCGGGTATCGCGAGCTCCGCGTGCGTCACTTCGGTGGAACCGGCCGCGTCGAGCTCGCCGCCGACGACCTGCTGCGCGCCTCGACGCCGGCGCAGCGCGACGCGATCGTGCGTGCGGTCCGGAGCGCGGGCTACGACGACGCGCAGATCGATCCGGAGCCGTTCCGGTCGGGATCGCTGAACCGGATGCGGACGCCGCTGCCGCTGATCGCGACGTGAGTCGCTATTCCAGCTCCTTCGCGCGAGGGTCCCGGCGCATCGGCGGGCGGTAGTTCGGCTGCGCGCGCTCGACGAGGAACTCGATCGCCGCCCAGATCGCCTTCGAGCGCGGATAGAACCACACCGGCACCACGGTCAGGACGCCGATGCTCGCCACCAACAGAGGGGCGACCGGCACGACCGGCACCGTCAGCGCGATGCCGACGGCCATCACGATCAGCCAGAACAGGATGGCGACGCCGTAGTTGAGCGCCATCGCCCCGAGGAAGCCACCTTCCTCCTTCTCGAAGCGAAGGTCGCACGTCGGGCAGCGCGGCTTGAGGGTGAACCGCCGTTCGAAGATCCGCGGCTCGCCGCAGCGAGGACATCGGCGGCCCAAGCCTCGCAACAGCACGCGGAGGCCGCTCGCCTCGGCGAACATCGGCTGCTCGCCCGGCTCGGACGAGGCCGGGTCCAGCATCGCGTACGGATCCCCCGTGACGGCTCCTTCCGTGCGGGTTCCTCCCATGCAGGCTAGCCGTTCCGCCGGCCCGACACCGACGTTCGGCCCATCCCCCGTGTCGCGGAGCGGGTGTACCATCCGCAGGATCATGACGCGCAAGCAGCAGCCGTCGCTCGGCCGTTCGAAGCGGTCGCAGCTCAACGTCATCGACTACACGCTGGCCAAGCGCGCGCTGCTGCGCGACGCCCGGGCCGGGCTTCAGTCGGTGACCGACCTCTGCGACGCGCACCCGGAACTGATGCGCGCGGCGAACCACGTGGGGGAGCCGACCCGGACCGACTGCCCCGTGTGCGGCAGGGAGAAGCTCGTCCTGCTCGCATACGTCTACGGCGACCGGCTGAAGCAGGACAACGGCCGCGTCTGGTCCATCGACACCGGATTGCGGATGGCGGCCGCCCATCCGGGCTCGTGCTGCTACGTGGTCGAGGTCTGCCGCAATTGCTGCTGGAACCACCTCCGCGAGGCCTTCACCGCCCGGCAGATCGCCGCCGGCTGAGCCGCGTTCGAACCTCCACGCAACCGTCACACTCCTTCCGCCGCTTCGCACAGGGTGTTGTTAGCATCGGCTCCAACCGTGGCTACCGGGTCGAAGCCGTCCACCAACCGGAACGGATACGTTCCGAAGCACGCCCCCGCCAAGGCGACCAAGAAGTCGACGAAGAAGTCGTTCCTGCGTCGTCGCTGGTGGTTGCTGCTGTTGCTGACCCCGGTCGCTCTGGCGTTCCTCGGGTCGGTGGCCCTTTACGTTGCGTACGCGCGTATCAAACTGCCGGACCGATTGCCGCCGATCCAGACGACGTACCTCTACGACCGGAACGGCGCCGTACTGTCGACGTTGCACGGCGCCGTCGACCGGACGGTGATCCCGTTCTCGCGGATGTCGCCCAACATCCGCAACGCCGTGATCGCCACGGAGGACCACGCGTTCTACAGCCACCCCGGGGTCGACGTGGGCGGCATCCTGCGTGCCGCGTACACGGACCTGGTCAAGCGCCAGACGGTCCAGGGCGCGTCCACGATCACCGAGCAGCTCGTGAAGAACGTCTACGCCGGCACCTACTCGACGGATCCACAGACGGGCGAGACCGAGTACGTCCAGCCGACGCGGTCGATCTCCGAGAAGATCCGCGAGGCGCTCCTGGCCGTGAAGCTCGAGAAGGAGCTCGGCAAGGACCGGATCCTCGCGCAGTACCTGAACACCGTGTACTTCGGGCACGGCGCCTACGGGATCCAGGCGGCGGCCGAGACGTACTTCGGCAAACCGGCGAACGAGCTGAGCGTGCTCGAGTCGGCGACCCTCGCCGGCGTGCTGCACGCGCCCGACCTGTACGACCCGATCAACCGGCCGTACGACAACCGGTTCCGACGCGACTACGCCCTGGACCAGATGGTGCGCTACGGGTACCTCGATGCCGCCACCGAGGCGAGGCTGAAGGCGACCCCCTGCTGCGGCACGGTGAAGGCCGCGAGCAACGAGACGATCGTCGCCCCCGGCCAGGCCGAGTACTTCGTGGACTACACCCGCCGGATCCTCGTCGAGCGCTACGGCGAGGCGAAGGTCTACGGCGGCGGCCTCCGCGTCACGACCTCACTCGACCTCGGCATGCAACACGACGCCGAGCGGGCCATCGCGGAGGGGCTGCCGGATCCGAAGCACGATCCCGCCGCCGCGCTTGTCGCGATGGATCCGTCCACCGGGCAGATCCTCGCGATGGTCGGCGGCCGGAACTGGAAGGCGAACAAGGTCAACTACGCGACCGGGGCGGGCGGCTCGGGCCGCCAATCGGGGTCGGCCTTCAAGGCCTTCACCCTGGCCGCCGCGATGCAGGCCGGCTACAACCTGAACGCGTACTGGTACGGGCCGTCGACGCTCGGCATCCCGAACTGCGCCGACCCGACGCAGCCCGACGGCATCTGGCACCCGGTCAACGCCGGCGACGGCGAGGCGGGCACGTTCACGCTCGCCGGCGCCACCGAGCATTCGGTGAACACGATCTTCGCCCAGGTGATCGCACAGCTCGGACCGAAGAACGTGGTGGACATGGCGCACCTGCTGGGCATCCGTTCGTACCTCCCGCCGGTGTGCTCCATCACGCTCGGCTCGGTCGCCGTCAACCCGCTCGAGATGACGAACGCATACGCGACGATCGCCGACCGCGGCGTGCGGACCTGGGCCACCCCGCTCGTGCAGGTGAAGACACCGAGCGGGAAGTCGGACCCGACCGTCACCGAACAGGGGCAGCAAGTGCTGGCCCCCAACGACGCGGACCTCGTGACGTGGGCGCTCGAGGGCGTCGTGCGTGGCGGCACCGGCGTGGACGCGGCGATCCCGCCGTATCCCGTGGCGGGCAAGACCGGCACCGCGAACGAGAACGTCGACGCGTGGTTCTGCGGCTACACGGTGCAGATCGTGACGTGCGTGTGGATGGGGTGGCCGAAGGGCGAGATCCCCTTGAAGGACATCGAGGGTGTTCCCTCCGTCTACGGCGGCACGATCCCCGCGGCGATCTGGCACGACTTCATGGCCAGGGCGATGGCCGGCAAGGACGCGATCCCCTTCCCCCAGCCCAGCTTCGACGGCTACACGGTCGGGCCGGAGCACGCCGTGTACTCGCCCGCGCCCCCCGCGAGCCCGACGACGAGCCCGTCGCCGTCGGCCACGCCCTCGCCATCCCCGAGCCCCTCGCCGTCCCCGAGCCCCTCCGGGAGCCCGTCGCCCTCGGGTGGCCCGTCGCCGAGCGCGGTGCTGGAGCCTCGGATCCGGGCGGGTCCTCTGCCGGACGGCTAGCCCGACGCGCCGGCCGTGACGAGCGCGAGGTCGAGCGGCATGGACGCCAGTACGGCGGTGCCGCGGCCCGGGGTCGAGCGGATCGCGAACGTGCCGCTGGCCAGCTCGACCCGTTCGCGCATCGATGCCAGCCCCACACGTCCCGCGCGCAGGTGATCGCGGACGTCGGCGGTCTCGAACCCCGATCCGTCGTCCTCGATCTCGATCCGCAGCTGTGACTGATCGGTCTCGACGTGCACGACCACCCGGGAGGCGCGCGCGTGCTTGCCGACGTTCGTGAGTGCCTCCTGGACGACACGGTACGCGAGCGTCTCCAGGTCCTCCGGCACCTCCCGGGAGATCTTGCCCGTGAAGTCGACCTGGATGCCGGCGTCGCTCCCGAAGCGCATCAACGTCTCGCGCAGGGCCGGCATGAGGCCACGCTCCTCCAACACCGGCGGGCGCAGCCCTGACATCAGGCGGCGGAGCGAGTCGGCTTCCTCGGCGAGCTCCAGACGGATCTTCGCCAGCACGTCGAGGCCGCGCTCCACGTCCCCGGCCTTGATCATCAGCAGCGCAGCCTCGAGCGAGAGTGACGCGGCCGAGACGCCTTGGACCGGTCCGTCGTGCAGGTCGCGCGCGATCCGGTTCCGCTCCTGCTCGATCGCCGCGTTCGTCCGCCGAAGGAGGCGGGTCCGGTCCTCGTCGCGATCCTGTAGGAACTTGAAGAGCGAGCGGATGGTCTCGTCGGCGACCTTCGCCGCCGTGACGTCGCGGGCCAGCAGGAGGCGGCGCGGCGGATCGGTCGGCACGCGCGAGATCCGCGACTCCAGGTACAGCGGCTGCCCCTCGTGCCGCTTGATCTGTGCGTGTCCGGAGTCGGGCAGCCGAGCGAACGACGCGTCGGCGCCTTCGACCGAGGCCGCGAGCGCCGACCAGGGTTGGCCCTCGATCGTCACGCGGTCGATCCCCACCATCCGCGCGAACGCCTCGTTCGCGCGGACGATGACGTCGCGTTCGTCCAGCTCGACGAACCCGTCGACCGCGGCGTCGAAGACGAGCCGCAGATGCTCCTCGGAGCGCCGGAGCGTCTCGTTCGTCTCGCGGACGCGCTCCAACGCCAGGTCGGCTTCCTGGAGCGCGGCCTCGCGACGCGCCAGCGCCTCCTGCGTGTCCTTGTTCGCTTGGGTGCTGACCATCTGGTTCGCCAGCACGCGCGCCGCCATGCCGCCGCCGAGGAGCAGGATCATCAGGGTCGACTGCAGCGTGCCGACACCGCGCTCGTTATCCAGCAGGGCCACGGTGGCGAGCGCGGCGCACGCGGCGACGATCGACGCGCTCGTGAGGACCGGGCGCGCGAGGCGCCGCCGCGTGCCCGCCGGGGCGAGGTCGTGCGGCACCATCACGAGGACCCCCGCGAGCAGCAGCGGGCACGCGACGGCGATCACGTTCACGCGGAGGTCCCCCGTGCTCCCCGCGCCGTGGATCCGGTCCCACCCGAACCGAACGGTGGCGAGCGCGAAGCCGGCGAACGCGAGGAACTGCAGGAAGTGCGGCCGGGTCGGCACCCACAGGAACAACGCCCCGAACGTGACGAACTGCGCCGCCGCGAGGATCGCGATGACGGCGGCCGTGCCGGACGTGACGCCGTCGGTGCCGGCGGGCCGGATGAGCAGGTAGAGGATGGCCGCGACGGACGCCGCGATCAACCAGACGTCGATCGCGATCTCGCGACGGTCGCTCGGGTCGAAGTGCACCCGGAGCTCGTCGCGCATCGCGATCGTGATCGGGATCACGAGGACCAGCAGGAGCGCGTCGGCCGCACCGGGCCGGCCGGCGGTGTCGGAGGAGAGTTGGAGGGCCAGGTACCCGAGGTCGGTGAGTCCGATCAGCAGGAGTCCCGCCGCGATGCCACGCGCGCTGGGCCACGCTCCGTCGCGTTGGATCGAGCCCGCGATGAGCGCGGCGGCGACGAGCGTGGCGAGCGCCGCTCCGGCGGTGCCGGTCGTCGCCTGCGCCTTCGAGCCCTGCTCGGTCAGGAGGGACACGCCGATGGCTGCAACGCCGACCAGCAGCAGCAGGACCAGCACGCTCGCGGAGCGTCGGGGAAGGACGGCGTCATCCATCGGTGATGCAATGATGGCTGACGGTGCCCCGTGCCTCCATCACCCAGCCAGGTGACACCGGCGGCTCGAAGGACTAGGCCATCCGTGGGACGGAGGTCGGCGCCGCGCGACCGATTGTCGACGGCCCGGGAGCTATTCGATGAGCCGGCGGCGGAGTGCCTCGGCGACGGCTGCGGTCCGGTCCGACGCGCCGAGCTTCTCGAAGATGTGCTCGAGGTGGGTCTTGACCGTGTCGGGGGAGATGTACAGGCGCTCGGCGATGTCGCGGTTCGTGTGGCCGAACGCCAGCAGCTGGAGCACCTCGATCTCACGGGCCGTCAGGGTCTCGGCCTTGCGATCGCGTTCCTTCGCCGTCGAGAGCTCCTCGGCGAGCGCCACGACCAGCTGGGGGTCGATCACCATGTTCCCGCCGGCGACCAACCGGACGGTCTGGATCAGATGCTCTGCATCGCGGGCCTTCAGGACGTAGCCGCGCGCCCCGCTGCGCACCGCCTCGACCACGAACTGCCGGTCGTCGTAGGCGGTGAGCATGATCACGCCGACCTTCGGATGCTGGTCGCGGAGCACGCGGGCGGCCTCCAGGCCGTCCATCTCCGGCATACGGATGTCGACCAGGGCGATGTCGGGTTGCTCGGCGTCGACGAGCTCCAGGAGCTCCTTGCCATTGGACGCCTCGCCGACGACGTCGATGCCGTCGGCCATGTCCAGATAGCGGCGCAGCCCCTGACGAACCAGCGAGTGGTCGTCGGCGATGGCGACCCTGATCGTCACGGGCTCCTCCCTCGGCCGTCCCCGTCCGGGACCCCCCGGCCCGGTCGCGGCCAATCCTAGACGGTTTCCCCCGGAGGTGAGCGCCGCGGCTCAGAAGGCGGGCAGCCAGTTGATGAACAGGTACGCGAGCAGCGCGAAGCCGGCGGCCGATCCGACGAGGATCGCGGCCTCCGGCGGCCGACGGCGCTCGGCGGCGAGCGCCAGTCCCCAGGAGATCGGGAAGACCACGGCGAAGTAGCGCGGCACGGAGATCAGCGGGCGGCTCGCGAACGTGAGCGTCATCGGCAGCAGCACGCTGAGCCCGGCGTACACCGTGTAGGTCAGCGGCACCGCTCGCGCCGCGATGCAGACCGCGACGATCGCGATCACGACCACGACGAGATCCATCATCCACCACGTCTGGTATCGCCCCGCGAGCTCGACCGCTCGGCCGAACGCCGTCGGCGGGAAGAACGCTTCGCGCTGCCAGCTCCGTTGCGCCGACAACGGCGCCCAGAAGTCCGAGAACCGAACCTGCCAGTACCCGAAGTACAGGAGCGGCCCGATCCCGATCGCCGCGGCCGCGACGAATCTCGGCAGGAGCGGTCGTCCGGCACGCCACTGCCGGAGCGCCTCGACGGCGAGCGCGACGATCAACAGGACCCCGGCGCTTCGCGTCAGCGCCGCGCCGGCGCCGGCGACGGCGGCGAACGCCCACCGATCGCGCCGCGCGAACCAGAACGCGCTCACCGACAGCAGCAGGAACAGTGACTCGCCGTAGGGGGCGAGCAGGAAGAAGGCGGTGGGGAACAGGGCGATGAACAAGACGGTGCGCCGGGCGGCGGGTCGCCCAAGCTCCAGCCGCGTGAGCGCGTGCAGCATCAGCAGCGCGCCGAAGCACGCGAGGTTCGCCACGATCAGCGCGGCGCCGAGCGGGCCGATGCCGGGGAGCCACGCGACGGCGCGGACCGCCATCGGGAACAGCGGATAGAACGCGGCGCTCTGATCGTCGGCCCGGTACCCGGTGGTCGCCAAGCGCAGGTACCACAGCGCGTCCTGCCGTTCGGTCGCTGTGATCAGCATGTGCCATCCGGGGAGCAGGTTCGGCGCCGGGAAGCCCGAGTCGGTCGGCGGCTGCCCGGGCGGCAGCGGGAAGATCGCGCCGCCGCCGATCAATGAGACGACGAAGAGCAGGATGCGGGCGCCGAGGAACGCCCAGAGGGCCTCGCGGAGCCCGTCGCGGATGCGCGGCGCCGCCTCATCCTCCGGCACCGCACTCACGCGGGCGCCGTCACGGCTTCGTCCGAGCTCGGACGCACCCGTCCCCATCCGCGCATGCCGAGCGCCCGTACCGGCGCGTCGTCACGCACCCACCCGATCAGGCACCAGATCAACACGAGGGTCCGTACGAGCACGGCCGTCTCGAACCACCACTGCCGGGGCCACGTCATCGCGCCGGTGAAGGCCCCGAAGAACCAGAACCGCGTGACGAACACCGCGACGTCCGCGATCTCGAAGGCGACGAACCTCCGGAGCCCGGGCACGACGAGCGCGAACCAGGGCAGGAGCCACAGCCCGTACTGCGGCGAGTAGACCTTGTTCACCAGCAGGAAGCTCACGAGCAGCGGGAAGCCGAGCGTCCAGCGAGGGAAGTCTCGATCCCTGCTCAGCTTCAGCAGGAACAGCGCGCCGAACAGCGCGAAGAACAGCCCGAGCGAGAGCGCGTCGACGGTCCCGGTCGAGATGCACGCCGCGCTCGAGTGACGGCAGGCGATGTACCAGAGGCTGTCGAAGTCCGGGGTCCGTTCACCGTTGAACCGGAAGAACTCCCACCACGCGCTCGGCGCGGCGATCGCGAACGGCAGGTTGACGGCCGCCCACGAGCCGGCGGTCCACCACAGCACCCGGACCGACCGATCCGGCTCCCGGTCCTGCAGGCCCTGAAGGAACAGCGGCAGGAGCAGGAGCGCCGGGAAGAACTTCGCGGCGGCGCCGAGCCCGAGGAACACGCCGGCCCAGCCGTCGCGTCGCTCGGCGAACGCGACCAGCGCGAGCACCATCAACATGACGGCGAACAGATCCCAGTTGATCGTGCCGTAGATGAGGAGGGTCGGGGCGAGGGCGAACCAGAGCGCACGTCTCCCCGCGAGCATCCATAACCCGACCGCGGTTCCGGCGGCGAAGACCGTCAGCAGGATCGCGTTGACGTAGTAAAAGGACGCGTAGTGGTCGCCGGAGATCCAGGCGGCCGTGCGCATCAGGTACATCGTGAGCACCGGGTATTCGTCGCAGTTGTTCCCGGTCTCTGCGCAGCGGTCGAGGAACGGCAGCCGGCCGTGCCCGAGCTGCTCGGTGCCGAGCAGCGGCACGATGTCGCTGTAGCACAGCAGGCGGTACTGCCGCCCGTCGTAGTTGCCGCCGGCGCACGGGGTCTTCATCGCTGTGCCCACGGCCATCGTGCCGACGACGCATGCGAGCACGACCGTGAGGCTGACGGCCCGCGCATGTTTCACGCGGCGCATCGTAGCCCGACGCCCCCCGAGGTCGGTTCCGAACCTCGGTTCGAGCGTTCGGTGTGAAGGTGTGAGCGCCGACTCGTAGAGTGACCGGTCGTGAGGTACCGCGTCGAGCAGCTCGCTGCGGCATGCGACGTCTCGGTCGACACCGTCCGCTACTACCAGTCCCGAGGGCTCCTGCAACAGCCGGAGCGGGAGGGACGGGTCGCCTGGTACGGCGACGCGCATGCCGCCCGCATCCGCCGGATCCGCGAGCTCCAGAAGAAGGGGCTGACCCTCGAGGCGATCGGGAGGGTCGTTCGGGGCGAGCTCGGCGACGCCGACGCCGACCTGGCGGCCGCGATCGCCGAGGCCCGGGAGCTGGCGGGCGAGGAGGCAGAGCTCCTCACGCTCGACGGGTTCGCGACGGCGAGCGGCGTGCCTGCGTCGCTGATCCAGGCCGTCGAACGGGAGGGTATCCGGATCGGCCGCGACGTCGGCGGGCAGACGCGGTACACCGCCGGAGACATCGAGCTCGTCCGCACGGCGTTGCACCTGCTCGAGTTCGGTCTGCCGCTCGGGGACCTGCTGTCGCTCGCGCGCGACACGGACCGCGCGCTCCGCGATCTGGCGGGCCGTGCCGTGGACCTGTTCGACGAGCACGTACGCAAGCCGATCCGCGACTCCGCCGGTGACGACGCCGCCGCGGCCGCCCAGATGGTCCAGGCCTTCAACGAGCTCCTGCCCGCCGTGACCACGCTCGTGTCTCACCACTTCCGGCGGGTCTTGCTCGAGACGGCCGAGGAACGGATCGAGACGTGAGCGACGAGCTGCCGCAGGGCGAGGAGAAGGCCCGCTCGGTCCGGGATCTCTTCGACACGATCTCCCCTCGCTACGACCTCGTGAACCGCGTGATGACGTTCCGGATGGACGTGGGCTGGCGTCGTCGGGCGGTCCGGGAGCTCCGCCTTCCGCCTGGCGCTCGCGTCCTTGACCTGGCCTGCGGGACCGGAGACCTGTCGGTTGAGCTCGCTCGCGCCGGCTACCTGCCGACGGGGTTCGACTTCTCGTTCGGCATGCTGGCGAACGCCCGCACGGACGCGCCGCTGGTCCAAGCCGACATCCTGCGGCTCCCGGTGCGCGACGCCGGCGCCGACGGCGCGACCTGCGGCTTCGCCCTGCGGAACGTGGTCTCGCTCGAGGCGCTGTTCGCGGAGCTCGGAAGGGTGGTGCGGGCGGGAGGTGCGGTCGCGCTGCTCGATGCGAGCCGTCCGGACAACGCGGTGCTGCGCGCGGGGCACGCGGTCTACTTCGAGCGCGTCGTGCCGATGATCGGCGGGCTCCTGTCCGACCGTGATGCGTACGCCTACCTCCCGAGGTCGATGGCGTACCTGCCGCCCTCCGAAGAGATGCTCGGGATGTTGCGCGCGTCCGGTTTCCCGTCGGCCCGCCGGTTCCAGCTCTCGGGCGGGCTCACGCAACTGTTCGTCGGGACGCGCGCGTGAGCGCCGAGCGCCTCGGCGCCGCCTTCGACCTGCTGGCCGCGTACGAGCCCGACGCCGGTTCGTTCTTCGAACATCGCGGGCGGGGCGTCGCGGGCTCACCCGGCGGGGAGCGCGTCGCGGTCGCCGAGGTCCCGGCGCGCCTGGGGTCGCTCGGGCGCGGCGCGGTGGCCGTGGGGGCGCTGCCGTTCGTCGGCGACGGCGCGCTCGCGATCCCGGCGGCCGGCGCGCGGCGCAAGGGCGAGGAGGGTGTCGAACGGATCGGGGCCGGACCCGCGCTGCTCGGCCGGCCGGCCGGCGCGCCTCCGTCGGTCGCCTTCGCCGAGCCGCAGCTCCACGAGATCCCGTCGGCGCAGGGATACGCGGCAGCCGTCCGGACGGCGGTGGACCGGATCGCGAGCTCCGATCTGCGCAAGGTGGTGCTCGCGCGTTCGATCGAGGTCGACGCCGGCCGGCTCCTCGATCCGCGGCGGCTCGCGCACCGGCTCCGCGCGGTCGATCCCGACGCGTTCACGTTCGCGATGCCCGTCGACGGCGGGGTGCTCGTCGGCGCGTCGCCCGAGCTGCTCGTTTCCCGGTTCGGCCGCGAGGTGCGGTCGAACCCGCTCGCCGGCTCGGCCCCGCGATCCGGCGACCCCACGCAGGACCGGGCCTTCGCCGACGAGCTCGCCGGCTCGGCGAAGGACCGGGAGGAGCATCGGATCGTCGTCGACGACGTGGCCCGCGTGATCGGCTCGTTCTGTACCGAACTGACGTGGGACCCGGAGCCGGTGCTCCTGGAAACGCCGAACGTCTGGCACCTCTCGACGCGGTTCCGCGGCGTCCTCGCCGAGCCCGCCGCGAGCGTCCTGGAGATGGTCGCGGCCCTGCATCCCACGCCGGCCGTCGCCGGCGCGCCGCCCGCCGACGCGCTCGCGACGATCGCCGAGCTGGAGCCGTTCGATCGCGGGTGCTACGCGGGCCCGGTGGGCTGGGTCGATGCGGACGGCGACGGCGAGTGGGCGATCGCCCTGCGGTGCGCGGTGCTCGACCGGGAGCGGGCCACGCTCTACGCCGGAGCGGGGATCGTGGCCGGGAGCGAGCCGGATGCCGAGGTCGACGAGACCGCACGGAAGTTCCGGGCGTTCCTCGACGCGCTCCGGTGGGGCTGAGCGCCGACGAGCGCTACGAGCCGGCCACCGCGGTCGCGATCTCCTTCGCCTCGTCGATCTTCGTGCGATCGACGAACAGGTGCACGCCGCCGTGGTCCCAGATCCGCGTGAGGCCGTTCGGCTCTTTCGACCACCACACGATCCCGCGCGTGTCCAGCTCGGTGGCGATCGCGCTCGCGTGCTCGCCGAGGAACTGGCCGAGGTAGACCGTGCGCACGTCGCGGGGCACGTTCTCCAGGCCGGGCATGCCCAGATGGTGCCACGCCGGAGCGGGTTCGGACGCTTCCGCGCGGTGCTCCGTTAGGCTGGCTCGATGGCCGAGCTGACCCCCGAGGACCGCCGAACGAAGGCCGAGCTCCCGCGGCTGATAGACGCGCGGCGGCGGATCAACCGTCGCGGCGCCGACCTGTTGCCGCATCGTGGCCCGGTCCACGAGGAGTCGGCCACCGGGATCGGCAAGAGCGGGGCGCTGCGGGCGGCGATCTTCGGGATCAACGACGGGCTCCTGACGAACACCGCGCTCATCATGGGGTTCGCCGGCGCGTCGCAGTCGCGCGCCGTGATCGTGCTTGCTGGCATCTCGGGCCTGCTCGCCGGCGCGTTCTCGATGGGCTCGGGCGAATACATCTCGATGCGGGTGCAGCGCGAGCTCCTGGAGCGGATGCTGCACCTCGAGGCGCACGAGCTCGGCACGGATCCGGAGGGGGAACGGATGGAGCTCGCGTACCTCTACCGGAAGAAGGGGATCTCCGCCGATCTGGCCGATCGGATGTCGACCGAGATCATGCGCGATCCGAAGGTAGCCCTCGACACCCACGCGCGTGAGGAGCTCGGCATCGATCCCGACGAGGGCCTGGGCTCGCCGTGGGGCGCGGCGATCTCCTCCTTCTCGATGTTCGCGCTCGGCGCGCTCGTGCCGCTGATCCCGTTCTTCTTCGCGCAGGGCCAGACCGCGGTGATCGCATCCGCGCTGCTCGCGGCTATCGCGATCGCGACGGTCGGCGGCCTCACCTCGCTGCTGACCGGCCGGAGCGCGCTGTACTCGGCCGCGCGGATGCTGGGGCTCGGGATCGCGGCGACGCTCGTGACGTACTCGATCGGTCGCGCGATCGGCACCACCATCACGTGATCGGTGGCTCCTGAGCGATGGACGACGTCCTGACGCGGGCCGCCGCGATCGCCGACGACGTCCTGTTCCCCGCCGCGACCGCCACGGACGCAGCGCCGCTCCTTCCGGTGGCCTCGCTCGACCTGCTGGCGCGCGAGGGGTTCTACGGCATGGCGGGGCCTTCCTACGTCGGCGGTTGGGACCTGGATCCCGCGACCTCGGCGCAGGTCGTCGAGATCCTCGCCGGCGGCTGCCTCACGACGACGTTCGTGTGGCTCCAACACCGCAACCCGGTGCGGGCCGTCGCCGCCTCGGCGACGCCGGGTCTGCGGGAGGAGTGGCTCGCGCCGCTCTGCGCCGGAGCGCGGCGGGCCGGGATCGCGCTGGCCGGCGAACGGCCCGGGCCACCGTTGCTGGTGGCGCGTCGCGAGGGCGACGGGCTGACGCTCGACGGTGAGGCGCCCTGGGTCTCCGGATGGGGACTGATCGACGTCGTCCTCGTCGCGGCCCGCGATGGGGACCGGGTGATCCGGATGCTCGTGGACGCCGCGCCGGGCACGACGGTCGTCGCCGAGACGCTGCATCTCGTCGCCGCGAACGCGAGCGGGACCGTGACGCTGCGGTTCGAGGAACATCGCGTGCCGGCCGATCGGATCGTGAACGAGGGATCGCTCGACGACGTGCTCGCGCGCGATGCGGCGCGCCTCCGTATGAACGGCTCGCTCTCGCTCGGCGTCGCCGGCCGCTGCGGACGGTTGCTCGGCCCCGGCCCGATGGACGAGGAGCTCCATGCGACGCGGGCCGAGCTCGACGCAGCGTCGCCGGCGCAGCTGCCGGCCGCGCGTGCTCGCGCGGCCGAGCTGGCGATGCGGATGGCCGCCGCGCTCGTCGTCGCCGGCGGCGCCCGCTCGATCCTCATGCAGGCGCACGCGCAGCGCCTCGCGCGCGAGGCGCTGTTCCTCCTGGTCTTCGGCTCGAGGCCGCCGATCCGCACGGCGCTCCTCGAACGGCTGACGCACGCGCCCCTTGCCTGATCGCACACCGCGACGGACCATGGTGGGCATGGCCCCGATCCCCACCGAGGAGCGTCACGAGCCTCTCTCAGGCTGGCGGATCTGGAACATCTCGAAGGACGTCCAGCGACCGCGATTGCTGCCCGCCGGCTCGGGGGTCGATCCCTGGGAGCCGATGCACGCCGTCGAAGCGCGGTGCGCCCAACCGTCGTTGCGGAGGCGGAGTGGCCGCCACGTGGCCCCGTTCCTCGGCTGCACCTGCGGGATCTACGCGAGCCGCTCGCTCGATGTCTTCGAGCGACCGCGCCCCGCCTGGCCGCCGCCGTGCGTCGTCGGCACGGTGTCCCTGTGGGGGACCGTGATCGAGCACGAACAGGGGTGGCGGGCGCGGTTCGCCTATCCCGCCAGGCTCGGTCTCGTGTGCTCGATGTGTGCCTGGTTCGAGCCCGGACCGGGGGTGCCGTCGGTCGTCCACGCCTTCTCGGGCTGTCTCTACGCGTTGTGCGAGATGCATCGTGGCGGCATCCGGGTACAGGACGGCCGGCGGACCCGACCCGTCGATGTCGGTCCGAAGGTCTTGCAGGCCAGGCTCCTCGATGTGTACGCGGTCGACCCGCTGCCGATCGACGCGGTTCGCTCGCTGTTCGAGCAGCCGCCGACCCCCGATCCGCCGCCGTATTTCCCCTCGATCTCCGTGGTGCCTGCGGCCGAAGGAACCTGACCGCTCCTGGCGGCCGGACCGACCGACGTTCACCCCCGCGGCGTGTAGGCTGCCGCACTTCGTGGGCTCCCCAACCCCAACCCCCTTCAAGGCCCGGCCGTCCGGCGTCGACGACCAAAGGGTGCGTCCGGCCCGTGCCGCCAGCCTGATCCTCGCCGCCGTCGTCCTGGCGGCGCTCATCCAGGTGCCCGCGTTCCCCGCGGCGGCCGCCCCGCCCCCGATGCTGAACGGGATCGATGTCTCCCGCTGGCAGGGCTCGGTCGACTGGGCGAAGGTGCGCACGACCACCGTCCGGTTCGTGATCATGCGCGCCACGAAGGGCAAGGCCTACGTCGATGAGACCTTCGCGGCGAACCAGGCCGGAGCCACCGCCAACCACATCGTGGTGGGCGCGTACCACCGCGCCACGCCCAGCGCCGCGTCCGGCGATGCGGTGGCGGAGGCGGATCACTTCGTCGCGGTCGCGCGCAACGCGCCCGGCGACCTCGTGCCGTCACTCGACATCGAGGAGACGGGAGGGCTGGCGCCGGTGAAGCTCCAGGCGTGGGTGCGTACGTGGCTCGAGCGGGTCCGGTCGCGGATCGGGGTGCGGCCCATGGTCTACACGAGCCCGTACTTCTGGCGCGTGGCGATGGGCGATTCCCAGTGGTTCGCGCAGAACGGCTACGAGGTGTGGGTCGCCCACTGGGGCGTCGGCGTGAACGGGATCGACGTGCCGGCCGTCTCGTGGTCCGGGCGCGATTGGACGTTCTGGCAATACACGAGCCGCGGACGCGTGAAGGGCATCGCGCCGGCCGTCGACCGTGACCATCTGCACGGCACGAACCTGAAGCGGGCGGAGATCGCGCGGTTGAGCGTCACGCCGACCGGCGGCGGGACGGTGAGCGGGAACCGGATCTCCTGCGGCGGGTCGGCGGTCGCCTGCACGCGCCTGGCCAACCCGGGCGACGTCGTCACGCTGACGGCGACGCCCGACCCTGGCGCCACGTTCCTGCATTGGACGGGCGCGTGCGCGGCGGCCGGCTCCTCCCCGGTCTGTGCGGCCACGGCCATCGGATCGCGCGGGACCTCGGCCGTGTTCGGGTACCCGGTGAACGTCTCGGTCAGTGGCACCGGCGCCGGGCGGGTCGCGTCCTCGCCGGGAACCGCCTCGTGCTCGTCGTCGTGCTCTACGCTCTATGCCTACGGGCGACAGATCACGCTCACGGCGCATCCCGACTCGGCCTCGGGGTTCGGCGGGTGGAGCGGTGCCTGCGCCGGGGCGGATCCCAACCCGACGTGCACGGTTACGGTGACCGGTCCGACGAGCGTCGATGTGCGCTTCGACGCCGCCGTGGAGCTGGCGGAGGCGGGCGCCGGGACGCGGTACGCGTGGGGGCGGCACGCCGATCCCCGCGCGCTCGGCGGGTCGTACCTGGTGGACCATCGCGCCGGCGCCTCGGCCACGTTCGGCT
Organism: Actinomycetota bacterium; assembly: GCA_035519495.1. Lineage (GTDB taxonomy): Bacteria > Actinomycetota > UBA4738 > UBA4738 > HRBIN12 > AC-51. The sequence continues at coordinate 16,969 of DATIWE010000031.1, read as the reverse complement.
TCACGGGCGGCGGCGTCACCGTGTACACCGTCGACGGCCCCTCGATGGGCCGGGGCCGGATCACGATCGACGGCGTGCCGCGTGGCACGTTCAACGGCTACGCGCATCTGTTCCGCACGGACGTGGCCCACGTCTTCTCGCATCTCGGCGGCGGCCGACACACCGTCACGGTCGCGGCGCTGGGCACGGCCGGGCAGGCGGGCCATGGCACGCAGGTCGGCATCGACGCGATCCGCGCGGCCGGGTCGCTGCGCCCCTCGCCCGTCCCGGGCTCGGGCTCCTGGGGACCGGTGAGCGCCGCCTCGGCCACCGACGGCACCTTCGTCGTGAGCGACGTCGCGGGGTCCAGCGCGCAGCTGCACTTCCATGGCACCGGCGCCTCGTGGATCACGGTGCGGGGGCCGGGGATGGGTCGAGCGCAGATCTGGGTGGACGGGAAGCTCGTGCGGACCGTCGGCCTGTACGCGCGTCACACGATCGTCGGGGTCCCGATCACCGTGACCGGCCTGGCCGATCGGTCCCACGCGATCCGCGTCGTGGTCGTCGGCGCGCACGGCGCGTCCGGGACGGGTACGGCCGTCGCCGTCGACGGCTGGATCGTCCGGTAGGTCAGTCGAAGTCCGACCGCGAGATCCAGCGATCCGGCCGGAGCACCGCGATGACCGAGTCGACGAACTCGCGCATATCCACATGATCCGGGTCCGGTCGTCCGTACCGGTCGTTGAAGGCGACGATCTCGTCCCTCGTCGCGGGATCCTCCACCCGAACGGAGCCTTCGACCCGTGACGAAGCGACGGTCGGGGCCGTCTGTGGTCTCGAGGCAGACGGTGGCCCGCCCCGTCCTGACGGCGTTCCGGAACTTCACGGAGCTCCGCTCCATCACGATCCGCAGCTCGTCGTCGCGGCCGAGCGCACGGTCCCCGCCGTCGTCCGAACGGGGCTCCATCCGGTCGCTAGCGGGTCGCGCCGCGTTCGCGTTCGACCAGCACGCGGCGCAGGATCTTGCCGGACAGCGAGCGCGGGATCTCGTCGATGAACTCGACGCGTCGCACCTTCTTGTACGAGGGGACGCGCTCGGAGACGTAGGACAGCAGTTCGCCCTCGGTGATCTCGGCGCCGGGCGCGCGCACGACGAACGCCTTCGGCACCTCGCCCGCGTTCGGGTCCGGGGCGGGGATCACGGCCGCGTCCATCACCGCGGGATGCTGGACGAGGAGCGCCTCGAGCTCCGCGGGCGGGACCTGGAAGCCGCGGTACTTGATCAGCTCCTTCAACCGGTCCACCACGTAGAGGTAGCCGTCGGCGTCGGCGTGACCGATGTCGCCGGTGTGGAGCCACCCGTCGGGCTCAAGCGTGAACGCGTTCGCCTCGGGGTCGTCGAGGTAGCCCGCCATGACCTGTGGGCCGCGGATCATGATCTCGCCGTCGAGGTCGGGCCCCAGCGACGCGTCGGTCTCGATGTCGCGGATCCGGATCTCGGTGTTCGGCAGGATGAAGCTCGTCGAGGCGGGCCGGCCCGTCGTCGCATCGCGCGTCGGTGCGCTGATCACGGGCGACGTTTCGGTCAAGCCGTACCCCTGGAGCACCGAGGCGTCCAGTCGTGCGGCCGCCGCCCGCATCGTGTCGGCGTCGATCGGCGCGGCGCCGGTCATCACGCGCTCGAGGGCGGACAGGTCGTACTTGTCGACGGACGGGTGCTTCGCGAGCGCCAGCACGATCGGCGGCACGAGGCAGGCGAACGTCACGCGATGTTCCTGCAACAGGGTGAGGAACTCCTCCAGGTCGAACCGCGGCATCGTGACCACCGTGGCGCCCTTGCGGAGCGCGAGGTTCACCAGGACCGTCAACCCGTATATGTGGAAGAAGGGCAGGACGCCGATCATCACGTCGTCCTCGGTGATGTCGATCGCCGCGTCGGACTGCAGGACGTTGGCGACCAGGTTGCGCTGCGTCAGCTGCACGACCTTGGCGAAGCCCGTCGTTCCGCTCGACATCGGCAGCGCGGCAACGGCGGTCGCCGTATCCACCGCGCCCAGCCGAACCGGTTCGGCGCCGGGAGCCAGGAGCGACGCGAACGACTCGGTCCCCTCGACGCCCTCGGCCCCGAGCAGGAAGACGCGCTCCACGCCGGCGGCCGCCGCGGCCGGCAGCGCCCGTTCCAGGAAGGGAGCGATCGTGATCAGGTAGCGAGCGCGCGTGGCGGCCAGCTGGGCGCGGATGTCCTCCTCTGCGGCGAGCGAGTTGATCGTCGTGTTCGCGCCTCCGGCCGCGAGGACGCCGTGGAACGCCACGGCGTACTCCGGCAGGTTCGGTGCGAACAGGGCGACCACCTCGCCCGGTGCGAAGCCGCGCCCGGCGAGCCCCGACGCCAGCGCCTGCACGCCGCTCGCGAGCGCGCCGTAGGTGAGCGTCCGACCGCTCGGTCCGTCGATGAGCGCCGGCCGGTCCGCCCGCGCGGCCGCGTGTTCGAGCACGAAATCCGGCAGAGGCGTCGTCGGGATCTCGACGTCGGGGAACGGCCCGCGGAACGTCGTCACGGATCCACCTCCTCCTCGAACGGCAGCCGAACGCTAACGCAGCTCGCCGCTCGGCGCTGGGCTCATCACGCGCGCAGCGTGTCCTCGACCGCGGCCCGGACCTCGCCGCGGCGCGTGCGGTTCAGCTCCGGATCGACGACCACCTCGACCACCCCGACGCCGCCCTCCCGCGCGGCACGCTCGACCGCCGGGAGGAACGCCGTCGCACGGTCGACGCGTTCGTGGCCGGCGCCCGCCGCGGCGCACACGGCGCCGAGGTCGGTGGTGTGCGGCGTCACGAAGAGCTCGCGATGCTCGGGGAGCTCGCGCTGCGCCAGGAGCGAGAAGATCTCACCGCCGCCGTTGCGGAGCACGACGAGCACGGCCGGCGCACCGCGACGCGCCGACCAGAGCAGCGCGCCGGCGTCGTACAGGAAGGTGAGGTCGCCCAGCAGGGCGTACGTCGGGCCGACGTCGGCCGCCGCCGCGCCGAGCGTCGTCGACACGAAGCCGTCGATGCCGCTGGCGCCCCGGTTCGCCACGAAGCGCACGAGGTCGGTCGGGTTCCAGATCCTCGGCGGCCGGCGGGGCGCCATGTAGGCGTCCAGATCGCGGACCGGGCTCGAGGAGCCGACGCAGAAGACGGAGCCGTGGGGCAGGAAGCCGGCGAGGTCGCGCGCGATGCGGCCCTCGAACGGCTCGGACCAGGCGTCGATCGTGCGGTCGACGGCGGCGCGCGCGAGGAGGTCCGCCCCGCGCCACGCATCCGCCCAGGCCGGATCGGCCGGCGGCGGCCGGTTCCCCGCCTCGGCCTCGTCCCAGGCGACCGCCGCGAACAGCTCGGGGTCCACCCGCACGCGTCGTTCGGCTCGACGGTCCGGATCGGGGTCGAGGTGGTCGCGGTCGAGGACCACGACGGCGTCGGCGGATCCCAACAGCGCCTGCGTCGCACGCGTCGTGGGGCTCGCGCCGACCTGGAGGACGAGCTCCGGACGATGCGCCGCCAGCCAGGCGGCATCGCCCGCCAGCCACTGACCGGCGGCCAGCGAGCGACCCGCCGACGATGCGTCGAGCCGCAGGCCCGAGAGCGGCTCGGCGAGGACCGGCCACCCCAGGAGCCCGGCGAGCGACAGCAGGGCCAGCGTCGAGGGCGGTCGGAGCCCCCCCACCGTGAGCACGCCGCGGCGACCGGCGAACGTCTCGAAGATGCCGCCGAGCGCCGCGCGCGCCGCCTCGCGATCCGGCTCCCGTGCGGTGGGCTCCGCGGCAGGGACGTCGGGAGCCGCGCCGACGTCGGCGCCGTCGGGCACGAGCGGCTCCTCGAAGCAGCAGTTGACGTGGACGGGTCCGGTGGGTGGCGACGTCGCCGTCGCCACGGCGCGTTCGCCCGTGTCGCGCCACGCGGCCACGTCCGCGGTGGTGGCCGGGACGGGCGGTTCGAGGTACGTGCGCGCGAACCGACCGTAGAGGTCGGTCTGGTCGATCGTCTGGTTCGCGCCGGTGCCGCGCAGGCGCGGCGGCCGGTCGGCGGTGAGCAGCACGAGCGGTGTCCGCGATTGTGAGGCCTCGACGACGGCGGGCAGGTACTCGGCGGCGGCGGTCCCGCTCGTGCACGCCAGGGCGACGGGCTCACCGCTCGCCTTCACGATCCCGAGCGCGAAGAACGCCGCCGAACGCTCGTCCAGATGGACGTGCACCGTGATCGCATCGTGTCGCGCCAGCGCGAGGGCGAGCGCCGTCGATCGCGACCCGGGAGAGACGCACGCGTGCCGCACGCCCCCGGCCACGAGCGCGTCGACCATCGCCGAGGCGCAGCCGAGCGACACGTCCGCGAGGTTCACGCGGTCACACCGTGTGCGACAGGACGAGGCCGAGGGTCAGCAGCAGGCCGGTCGCCGCGTGCAGCTTCGCCGTGCCGACCAGTACCGGGATCAGCTCCCGGCCGGTCGCGGTCCGGATCGCGTCCAGCGGCTGGATCGCGAACGGCAGCGCCGCGAGCCCGACGAGCCCCCACTGCGTCAGTCCGACCGCCGGATCGAGGATGTACGCCAGCATCCCCGCGACGATGGTGAGGAACGCGCCGACGACGAGCGTGCCGTAGAGCGCCCGCGCGTGCCGGTCGCCGATCCGCACCGCGAGCGTGTGCTTGCCCGACGCCGCGTCGGTGGCGATGTCGCGGATGTTGTTCGCCTCCAGGATCGCCACCGCCAGGAAGCCGAGGACGGCCGCGCACCACCACGACGTCGCCGTGATCGTGCCCACCATCACGAACGTGGTCCCGCACGTCGCGACGAGCCCGAAGAACACGAAGACCATGACCTCGCCGAGGCCGAGCCCGGCGTACGGCCGTGGCCCGCCGCTGTAGAGGAACGCGGCGACGATCGCGAGCGCGCCCACCACCAGGACGGCCGCCGGCTCCGTGGCAAGCGCCAGCGCCAGCCCCGCGACGCCGGCGACGAAGATCGAGATGAGCGCGGCGATCAGGACCGCACGCGGCGACGCCGCGCCGCTCTGCGTCAGCCGCGGGGGGCCGAGCCGTTCGCCCGTGTCGACGCCCCGCACGCCGTCGAAATAGTCGTTCGCCAGGTTGACCCCGATCTGCAGGCCCGCGGCCACAAGGAGCGCCGCGGCGAAGCGCCACCAGATCACGTGGCCGGCGGCCGCCGTGCCGACGAGCACCGGCACCAACCCGGCGCCCAGCGTGCGCGGCCGGGCGCCGAGCCACCACACACGCCAGCCGGCGGCGGCGCTCACGGCCGTTTCGGGAACCTCGCGAAGTCGGGGTCGCGCTTGTCCTGGAACGCGTTCCTGCCCTCCTGCGCTTCCTCGGTCATGTAGTACAGGAGCGTCGCATCCCCCGCCAGCTGCTGCACGCCGGCGAGGCCGTCCACGCCGGCGTTGTAGCCCGCCTTCACCAAGCGGAGCGCGAGCGGGGACTTCTCCAGCAGCTCCCTCGCCCACGCGAGCGTCGTCGCCTCCAGCTCGGCGACCGGCACGACGGCGTTCACCAGTCCCCACGAGAGCGCGGTCCCGGCGTCGTACTGGCGGCAGAGGAACCACACCTCCTTCGCGCGCTTCTCGCCGATCTGCCGCGCCAGCAGGCCGATGCCGTAGCCGCCGTCGAACGAGCCGACGCGCGGGCCCGTCTGACCGAACCGCGCGTTGTCGGCCGCGATCGTCAGATCGCAGCACAGGTGGAGCACGTGGCCGCCGCCGATCGCGTAGCCGGCGACCATCGCGATCACGGGCTTCGGGAACCGCCGGATCTGGATCTGGAGATCGAGGACGTTCAGCCGTCCGATCCCTTCCTCGTCGACGTAGCCGTCGTCTCCGCGGATCCTCTGATCGCCGCCGGAGGAGAAGGCCTCGGTGCCTTCGCCGGTCAGGATCACGACGCCGATCCCGGGATCGTCGCGCGCCCGCTCGAACGCGAGGATCAGCTCCCTCGTCGTCCGGGGACGGAAGGCGTTGCGCACCTCCGGGCGGTCGATCGTGATCTTCGCGATGCCCTCCGCCGTCTCGAAGCGGATATCGCTCCACTCGCCCTGCGGCTGCCACTCGACCATGTGACCATCAACTCCTAGAGCGTGAACTCGAACGGTTAGGCTACCCGACGTGGGGGTGACGGCGCACCGGCGGGCCAACGCGGGCGAGCTGATCGCGTACGCCGTACCGCCGGGCCCGGTCTGGCTCGAGATCCTGGCGTCGCACGCGGCCTCGGGGGCATCCTTCCTGCCGGTCGACGTCCGCCTCACCGAGCGCGAGCAGCGCCGCCTCATCGCGCGCGCGTCGCCGACGATGCTCGTGACGCCCGAGGAGGAGGTCCTCTTCGGTGGCGCGAACACCGCCGATCCGGAGCGCGCGTGGGCCGTCGTGGCGACGAGCGGCACCGGCGGCGAGCCGAAGCTCGTGGAGCTCCCGCGCCGCGCGATCGGGGCCGCGGTCGCGGGGTCGTTCACGGCCCTGGACGCGTCCGCGTTCGATCCCTGGGTGTGCTGCTTGACCCCGGCGCACGTCGGCGGGCTGCTGGTGCTGCTGCGCGGCGCGCTCGCCGGCTCGCCGGTCGAGGTCCGTGAGCGGTTCGACGCCCGGTGGCTGACGGACGACGCGCCGGACGGGGCGCACGTCTCCTTGGTCCCCGCGATGCTCGAGCGGCTCGTGGCCACGGGGGAGGACCTCTCGCGCCTGGGCGTGGTGTTGGTGGGCGGCGGCCGGCTCCGGGGCGCCCTCCGCGATGCCGCCGCACGACTCGGCGCCCGGATCGTGACGACCTACGGCCTCACGGAGTCGTGCGGCGGCATCGCCTACGACGGCATCCCGTTCGACGACACCGCCGTGCGGATCGCCGACGGCGGCGCGATCGAGGTGAAGGGGCCGACGCTCATGGAGGGGTATCGCGCCGATCCTCAGGGGACCGCCGGAGCGTTCACGGTCGACGGCTGGCTCCGCACGGGCGACCTCGGGTCGCTCGACGCGGAAGGACGGCTCGTGGTCGACGGGCGCGCCGGCGACGCGATCAGGACCGGCGGCGAGACCGTGTGGCCCGACGAGGTCGAGGCGGTCCTCCGGTCGCATCACCGCGTGGCCGACGTCGCCGTCGCGGGTATGCCGGACGCGGAGTGGGGAGCCCGCGTCGTCGCGTGGGTGGTGCCGGCGGACGCGTTCGACCCGCCGAGCCTCGAGGAGCTCCGCGAGCACAGCCGGGAGGGTCTGGCCCGGTTCAAGGCGCCGCGTGAGCTGCGGATCGTGGAGTCGCTCCCGCGGACCGCGTCCGGGAAGCTCCGCCGGAACGAGCTGCCCCGCAGGGGATGAATGAAGGCCCGAGCGAGGGAGGGGTTCGCTCGGGCCTTCAGTCTTCCCCGGGCCCACCGAGGGGGTGGTGGTCCCGGGAGGTTCCCTATGGCGTCGCACCATAGGAATCGTCCGCAGGCTCCTGTCGATTGATACCCGCTTCCGGGTAGCCGTCCGGGGCCCGGCTAGGAGACCTCGATCGCCCCGTGACGCACGGCGAACGCGACGGCCTCGAGCTTCGAGTGGACGCGGAGCTTGCCCAGGATGTTCCTGACGTGCGTCTGCACGGTCTGCGGGCTGATGAAGAGCTCCTTCGCGATGTCGTCGTTGCGCATGCCCTTGGCGAGGAGGCGCAGGATCTCTCGCTCGCGCTCGGTGAGGTCGCCGAGCAGCCGGAGCGCGGCCCGCTCCTCCTGGCGTTGGCGGGAGACCCGGGCGAGCAGCCGGGTCAGGGTGGCCGGATCGATGAGGACCTCGCCATCCGCCGCGGACTTCGCCGCCGCGAGGAGATCCTCGGCGGCTTCGTCCTTCGACAGGAACCCGGACGCTCCGGCCTCGACGGCCTCGACCAGCAGACGGTCGTCGTCGTGCGCCGTCATGATCACGACGTTCGTCGAGGGCGATGCCTCCTTGATCCGGCGGGTCGCCTCGATCCCGCTCATGCCGCCGCCCTTGAACACGATGTCCATCAGCACCACGTCCGGCAGGTGCTCCTCGGCGAGGCGGATCGCCTCTTCGGCCGAGTGGACGGGCGGCGCGACCAGCATCAATCCGTCGTCCAACCCCACGACGGTGGCCAGTGCGTCGGTCAGCACCTTGTGGTCGTCGCACAGCAACAGGGACACCGGTTGCTTCTCGGCCACGCGTCAGTCCTTCTTGGGGATCCGGATCCGCAGGATGGTACCGCCGCTCGCTGCCGAGCCGAGAACGGCATCTCCACCGAGCTCCCGCGCGATGCTGCGCGTGATGAACAATCCGAGGCCGCTCCCCGGCTGATCCTCGTACCCCGGGGGCCGCCATCGGGCGAACTTCTCGAAGACCGCATCGCGGACCTCGGGCGGGACGCCGGGGCCCTCGTCGGCGATCTGGATCACGACGTCGTCCTGGTCGGTCAGGATGGCGATCCGCACCGGCGAGCCCTCGGGCGAGAACTTGGTCGCGTTGTCGATGCCCTGGCCGATGGCCTCGGCCAGCCAGCGTGCGTCGACGTCGGCCTCGGCCGGATCGGACGCGTCGACCTCGACCGCGTGCTCGGTGGGTTCGGCGTCGTTGATCGCCTGCGTGACGATCGGGCCCACCGGTTGCGTCCGGGGCTGGTAGTCGAGCGAGCCGGCGTCGACCTTCAACGCCAGCGACATCTGCCCGACCAGCTGCAGCAGTCGGGCGGCCTCGTGCTCGACCATCCCGACGAACTCGAGCCGCTCCGCGTCGCCGAGCCGGCCGTAGTTCGAGCGCAACGACGACGCGATGCTCTTGATCGACGACGCGGGCCCTCGCACGTCGTGCGCGATCACGGAGGCGATCTCGGAGCGGCCGGCCAGCACCGCCGCGGCGCGGTCGCTCGCGCGACGCATCCGCGTGACGTCGGCGCGATCGACCGCGACGACGCCGGCGAGCAGCAACGCCGCAGCCGCGGCCGGCATCACGTTCTGCCAACTGATCCCGAGGTACGTCGTCCACCGCGGGGTGGCGAGGTACGTCACCGCCGTACCGATCGCGGCGACGCCGGTGGCCGCCGCCGCGCCGGCGACCCATCGGTACCAGCCGGGTCGATCGAACGTGTGCACGACGGTGACCACGGCGGCCGCGATCACGGCCACGGACAGGGTCGGGAGCACCCGCGCGTGGACGCCGCCCGCGAGGAAGGCCGGGATCGGATCGGCGGGGCGCACCAGCAGGAGCAACAGATCGAACGCGGCCACCGCGCCGCCTGCGCTGCCGGCGACCAGGGTCGGACGGACGGCGGGCCGCCCGCGGCGGTCACGCCACGGCGCGGCGAGGCCGAGGCAGACGACGAGCACGAACGCGCCCGCCGTGGCGCCGTACACCGCCCCGGCGAGATACGCCGGCACGCCGGAACGCGACGACGTCCATACGATCGGGATCACCACGTGCCATAAGGCGTACTGGACCGCGACCGCACCCGCGCCGACCGACACGAAGAGCAACCCCGGGTCGCGCCGGTCGCGATAGGCGGACGCCGAGAGCGCGGCGATCGCTGCGAAGGCGCCGGCCGCGATCGGCACGAGGAGCGAGATGCTCCCGGTCGTGACCTCACGCCGCGAGAACACCGCCGCGACCACCGCGAAGCCGGCCGCCCAGATCAGACCGGGCCATCTGCGGCGGAACCCCTGCACGCCCCGAGCATAGGGCGCGCCCCCGGGCGCTCCGGTAGCGTCGGCGGCTACGAGTACGTGTGCTCGCCGTCGGGGAAGGCGCCGGCCTCGACGTCACGCGCGAACGCCGTCGCGGCGTCCGCGATCGTGCTTCGCAGGTCGGCGTAAGCCTTCGCGAACCTCGGCGGCTTCTCGCTCAGCCCGAGCAGGTCGTTGATCACCAACACCTGTGCGTCGGTGGCGCTCCCGGCGCCGATCCCGATCGTCGGGACCTGGACGGCCTTCGTGATCTCCGCGCCGAGCTCGGCCGGCATCGCCTCCAACACCATCGCGAACGCTCCGGCCTTCTCCAACGCGTGCGCCTGGTCCAGGACCTTCGCGGCCGCCTCCCCGCGCCCCTGGACCCGGTAGCCGCCGAGCCCGTAGACCGATTGCGGCGTCAATCCGACGTGCGCCATGACGGGGATACCGATGTCGACGAGCCGGTGGACCAGGTCGTATTGCGCGCCTTCGATCTTCACCGCGTGCGCGTTGCCCTCCTTGATGAACCGCCCCGCGTTGCGGACGCCCTCCTCGACCGAGACCTGGAACGACATGAACGGCATGTCGCCGACCACCATCGCTCGATCGGCGCCGCGCGCGACCGCGCGTGTGTGATGGAGCATCTCCTCCATCGTGACGGGGAGCTCGTTCTCGTAGCCCAGCGCGTTGCGCCCGACGGAGTCTCCGACCAGCAACACCGGGATGCCGGCGCCGTCGAGGATCTCCGCGGTGGGGAAGTCGTAGGCGGTGAGCATCGCCCACCGCGTCCCCTCGGTCTTCCACGCTCGCAGGTCGTGGATCGTGACGGTCATCGCTCGCGCCTCCTTCTGCTGAGTGCACGGCCTTCTGCGCCGAGTGTACCCGCGTCCGGGACGGGAACGGCCATGTCAGACCCGCCGGCTACGGTTCCATCGTGCGAACGAAGGAGGCAACCATGACGACCAGGAACGACACCCGCGCCGAGCCGTGGGCCGAGGTGCTCACGCTCGGGGACGCGCGGTTCGGGATCCTCGTAGGCGGTCCCTTCGACGGGCGGTGCTACCCCCTGCCGGATGGCCTCGTCCCGCGCAGCCTCACGGTCCCCGGCCTCGGGAGGCCGGGCGATCACCCGACCGAGCGGTACGTGCTCCGCGACGGGCTGTACCGTCACGTCCTCGCCGCGGACGAACGGCCCGCGGCCTGACCCACCGCCGTCCCGTACACTGCTGGGCAGCCCTCATCCTTCTGCTCCCCCTCTCGGGGGGGCCGTCCAGACCAGAGGAGGTGAATGTTGAGGGAGTACGAATGCATGCTCATCCTGCCCGCCGAGGCCGATGAGGCCGCGGTGAGCACGGCGGTCGAGCGCATCACCAAGGTCATCGCACCCGACGGCGGGTCGGTCACGCAGCTCGACCGGTGGGGTCGCAAGCGCTTCGCGTACGAGATCGAGCACCAGAACGAGGGGTACTACGTCGTGGTGCGGTTCACGGCCGAGCCCACCGTTCAGACGGAGCTCGAGCGGGCGCTGAAACTGGCGGACGAGGTCATCCGACACAAGATCCTGCTGCCGCCGGTGCTCAAGCCCCAGAAGGAAAAGATCAGACCAGCGAGGAACGCAACCGCTTCCCCCGCCTCCGCGGAGGCGTGAGACGCAACGAAGGGGGACCGCTCGATGGCGAGCGACAACCAGATCACGATCGTCGGGAACCTCACGGATGACCCCGAGCTCCGCTACACGGCCAACGGGGCCGCGGTGGCGAACTTCCGGGTCGCCTACTCCACGCGGATCCGCGACGCCGCAGGGAACTGGACGGACGGCGACACGTCGTTCTTCGCGGTGAACTGCTGGCGGAACCTCGCGGAGAACGCCGCCGAGTCGCTGACGCGCGGCACGCGCGTGGTGGTGACCGGCCGGCTCAAGCAGCGTTCCTGGGAGACCCAGGAAGGGGAGAAGCGCACCGTGATCGAGATCGAGGCCGACGACCTCGGTCCCAGCCTGCGATGGGCCACGGCCAGCGTCACGAAGGCCAGCCGCAGCTCTTCCTCGTCGTCCTCGGGCGGCGACTGGGGCGCGGCGGTCGCGGCGCCGGTCGGGGCCTCGACCGACCAAGAGGAGACACCACTGGATGCCGGGTAAACCTTCAGGACCCAAGCGCGGCAAGCGCGAGGGCGGCAAGCGAGACAAGGACGCCGCCTGGCAGAAGAAGGGCAAGCGCAAGTTCTGCATCTTCTGCAAGGACCGCGTTCAGTACGTGGACTACAAGGACATCGTCACGTTGCGGAAGTTCGTGTCTGAGCGCGGGAAGATCCGCGCGCGGCGCGTGACGGGCAACTGCGTGCAGCACCAACGCGACGTCGCCTCCGCCGTGAAGAACGCCAGAGAGATGGCCCTGCTGCCGTACAGCGCGCGATGAAGATCATCCTCCAGAAGCCCGTCGAGAACCTCGGGGATCCCGGTGACCTCGCCGAGGTGGCCGACGGCTACGCGCGCAACTACCTGATCCCTCGGGGGATGGCCATCAAGGCCGAGAAGGGCGCGGTGAAGCAGGCCGAGTCGCTCAAGAGGCAGCACGGCGCCCGCCTCTCGAAGCAGAAGGGCGAGTACGAGGCCGTCGCCTCGAAGCTGATCGCGGCGGGGCCGCTGCGGATCGAAGCGCGAGCCGGCGAGGAGGGAAAGCTCTTCGGCTCCGTCACCGCGGCCGACATCGCCGAAGCGGTCTCGGCGCAGGCCGGGGTCACCGTCGATCGCCGCGACGTCCGTCTCGACGAGCCCATCCGTTCCGTCGGAACGCATGAGGTGAGCGTTCGGCTCTTCCACGAGGTCGAGCCGGTCCTCACGGTCGAGGTGACGGCGGCCGGATAGCGGCAGGGAACCGCGGGCACGGCGACGGGGGCGCTCTCGGGAGGGGGCGCCCCTGTTGCCGCTCCGATCCGTGTCAGAGGCGCTTTGCACACTTGTCCACATGTCGGTCCACATGGGGAAAACCCTGCTCAGGGGCGGAGTGACAAGGAATCTCACGCGCCCACCTGCCCTTGTTCAATCCACACCGGTTGTCCACTGTCGCCGGGGGCGCGCGGGGCGTACCGTCCCCGGTCGGTCGGCGTTGGGATCTCGGAGGGAGGGCGTACCTGGTGGCGCGTGCGGCTGACGAGGTCGTCCGGATCCCCGCCGGGCAGCGTCTCCCACCGCAGGACCTCGACGCCGAACGCTCGGTCCTCGGGGCCATGCTCCTGTCCACCGACGCGATGGCCGAGGTCGTCGAGACCCTCGACCCGGCGGACTTCTATCGCTCGGCGCACGGCAAGATCTACGCGGCCGTGCGCACCCTATTCGCGCACGGCGAACCCGTCGACGTGATCACCGCCGTCGACGCGCTCCGCAGGAGCGGCTCGCTCGAAGAGGTCGGAGGAGCGCTCTACCTCCGGGACCTGGTGGACGAGGTGCCGACGCCGGCCGGCGCCACGCACTACGCGCGGATCGTCGCCGACGCGGCGCTGCGTCGGCGGTTGATCGCCGCGGCCGCCGACATCATGGACGGTGCCTACACCGGCGCCCAGGAGGCCGATCAGATCGCCGACGGCGCCGAGCAGCGGATCTACGACGTCGCTCGCCGGGAGGACGCCGAGGAGACGGCGGTCATCGGAGATCTCGTGAACGCGGCGATGTCCGACCTCGAGGCCATCCAGAACCGCGAGTCGGCCTACACGGGGCTGCCCACCGGGTTCCGGGACCTCGACGACCTGATGTCGGGCTTACAGCCGGGCAACCTCGTGATCCTGGCGGCGCGCCCGGGCATCGGGAAGTCCTCGCTCGCGATGAACGTGGCGCGGAACGTCGCCGTCACGGGCGAGTCGGTGGCGATGTTCTCCCTCGAGATGTCGCGCTACGAGATCGGCATGCGCCTGCTGTGCGCCGAGGCGCGGGTCCCCTGGGATCGGATCCGGAACAAGCGGGTGGGTCCCGACGACTGGACCCGGGTCGTCGCCGCCGGCGAGACGCTGCACGATGCGCCGCTGTCGATCATCGACTCGGGCAACGTCAACATCGTCGACATCCGGGCGAAGTCGCGGCGGATGCGCACCGGCCGGCAGAACCTCTCGCTCATCATCGTCGACTACCTCCAGCTGATGACCAGCCCGCTCGCGCGGCGGCCGGACAACCGCCAGCAGGAGGTGGCAGAGATCTCGCGGTCGCTGAAGCTCCTCGCGAAGGAGCTTTCCATCCCGGTGCTGGCGCTGTCGCAGTTGAACCGCAACCCGGAGGCGCGCGCGGACAAGCGCCCGCAGCTCTCGGATCTGCGCGAGTCCGGCTCGCTCGAACAGGACAGCGACGTCGTGATGTTCATCCACCGCGACGACGCCGACCCCGAGAAGAAACGCGAGGCGGAGCTGATCGTCGCGAAGCATCGCAATGGGCCCACGGGCTCGATCCGGCTCACGTTCGAGCCCGCCTTGACCCAGTTCCGGAACGCCGCCCGCGCCCAGGGGTAGCGCCGCCGTCGCTACCATCCCGCGCATGCCGACGAGCGCCGCCCGGGATCCGGCTCGAACCGCGACCCCGCGGCGCGCCCGGGCGATCCTCGCGCGGCTCCAGAAGCGTTACGGCGAGCTCGTGCCGCCGCGAGCCGTCGATCCGCTCGACGAGCTGATCCTCACGGTCCTGTCGCAGCACACGAGCGACGTCAACGCCGACCGCGCGTTCACCTCGCTCCGCGCGGCGTTCCCCGACTGGGAGCGTGTCGCCGAGGCGCCCACCTCTGCGGTCGCGGACGCGATCCGTTCGGGCGGCCTCGCCGACACGAAGGCGCCGCGGATCCAGGCGGTGCTCGAGGAGGTCCGGCTGCGTGAGGGTCGGTTCGATCTGTCGCGGCTGCGCACGATGCCCGACGACGAGGTCCGGAGCTACCTCACGTCGCTGCCGGGCATCGGACCGAAGACGGCTGCGGTCGTGCTCTCGTTCGCGCTGGGCCGCGACGCGATCCCGGTCGACACGCACGTTCATCGGGTGGCGACGCGGCTCGGTCTCGTGCCACCGAAGGCGAGCGCCGAGAAGGCGGACCGGCTGCTTCACGACCTGGTGCCGGACGGGCTGCGCACGCCGTTGCACGTCGCGTTGATCCGGCTGGGCCGCGAGACCTGCAAGGCGCCGACGCCGCGCTGCCGGCAGTGCCCGCTGAAGGACCTATGCCCGACGGCGCCGCGGTACCTGCGGGTGTGATGCAGTATCGAGCCATGGTTCGGTCGGCCGCCGACAGCCACCTCGACCTGGCCATCGTGGGCGGGGGGATCGCGGGTGGCGCGCTGGCCACGGTGATGGCTCGGCGGGGAGCCCACGTGCTCCTGTTGGAGCGTGAGACCCGGTATCGGGACCACATACGCGGCGAGATCCTGTGGCAGTGGGGCGTGGCGGAGGCCCGGCGGCTCGGCCTCGAGGACGTCCTGATCGAGGCGGGTGGGCTGATCGTGCCTCGGTTCGTGTTCTTCGACGAGGTGGCCCCGCCGGCGCCCGAGGACCTGGCCGACGCGGTCGCGGGGATCCCCGGCAGCCTGAACCTGGCGCACCCCGTCGCCTGCGAAGCGTTGGTCGACGCCGCCGCGGCCGCCGGCGCGGACGTCCGTCGCGGCGTGGCGGACATCCGGATCGCGGCGGGGCGCGATCCGGCCATCCACTGGTCGATCGATGGGCACGAGGCGAGCGCGGCCCCTCGGCTCCTGGTCGGCGCCGATGGCAGGCGCTCGACCGTCCGGCGCCAGGTCGGGATCGACCTCGACATCGATCCTCCCGGCAACTGCATGGCCGGGCTGTACGTCGAGGGCCTCGACGGCATCGACGTGAAAGAGAACCTGATGGCGCGCGAGGCCGACCTGCTCTTCTACGCGTTCCCGCAGCGGAGCGGCCGCGCCCGCCTGTACCTGACGTTCCCCGTCGAACAACCGCACCGCCTCGCCGGGGGCGGATCGGCCGCGCGCTTCCTCTCGGAGGCTTCGCTCGGGTGTGTCCCGGATGCCGAACGCTGGACAGCCGGCCGGGTGGCGGGGCCGTGCGCGACGTACCTGTGCTCCGACGCACGAGCGGAACGCACGTGCGTTGAGGGCGTGGTGCTTGTGGGAGATGCCGCCGGCTACGAGAACCCGCTCCAAGGGCTAGGGCTGTCGTTCGCGCTTCGCGATGTCCGCGAGCTTTCCGATCTCCTGCTCGCCACCTCGGACTGGAGCGTGGAGGTGCTCGAGCGGTTCAGCACTCGGCGATCGCGGCTCCGCCGTCTGTCGAAGCTCGCGACGGAGCTCGATCTGTGGATCAACGACGGCTACCACGTGCAGGACCCCGCGGAGCGGGCGGCCCGGCTCGAACGAGCGTATCGAGACGACGTCGTGCGCACACTCGTCGACGCAGCATTCGTCGGGTTCGACTCGCTACCGGCCGGATTCACGGCCGACGAGATGTGGGAGCGTCTGGGCGTCACCTGAGCTCCATACGACATGCGGCCTTCTGCCAGCGGGCCGATCTGGAGGTTCCGTGGAGGCGAGGGCCACGGCCGGGAAGACATCGGGCCGTGCAGTAGCCTGCGGGCCACATGCCTCACCGGCCTTCCCCCCGCTCTGCGCGTACGTTCGCGCTCGGGATCGCGCTGATCCTCCTCGTGGCGGCCTCGTGTCGGACGAAGAGCTCGGACGGTGACGCGGGATCCACCGCTCACGCCACCTCGACGCCGATCTCGGCCACGCAGCTCGCGCTCGCTCGGCAGCACATCAAGCACGTTGTCTTCGTGATCAAGGAGAACCGGACGTTCGACAACCTGTTCGCGACGTTCCCCGGTGCAGACACGCCGCCGTTGGACCCGACCACGCATGTGCCCTGGGGCCCGGCGTGCGACGGAACGATGCACGATCTCAAGAAGGCTCCGGATCAGAGGCAAGCGCCTTATGCGCCTACCCGAGAGGCGATTCCAAGCCGAACACGATCGGGCTCCCACACCGCACGAGGAGACCGAACTTCGGCGGGATCTCCACGAGGGCCTAGGGCCCCGAGGCTACTTCATGGCCAAGAAGGGCCTGCGGGAGCGCACGTCCGCGGACGAGGAAGTCGTGGTCGAGGCCATAAGGCACTCGATTGTTTCCGGCCAGCCAGTCATCGTCCTTACGAAGGACGCTGACCTTCAGGAGCAGTTCTACAAGGCGATTTGGTTGCTCGATACCCACTATCGAGGCGCTCTCATGGCTCGGCGATTCTCCGAAGATCGTTCCGGTTTCGAGTTCCTCGGCCCCGCACCGAACGTCGAGGGGGTCGGCGAGTACTTCGAGTCG
>DATIWE010000030.1:0-33992 GCA_035519495.1 Actinomycetota bacterium | reverse complement strand
CCGCCGCGAGTGCCGTGGACGGGCACGGCCGGACGTTGACCCCGGGGTTGATCGATTGCCACGTCCACCTGTGCTTCGACGGCGCCGCCGACTTCGCCGGCGAGGCGGCCGCGCTCTCGCCGGCCCTCGGCGCGATCAAGGCCACCGTGAACGCGCGCCGGAACCTCGAACACGGCGTGACGACGGTACGCGACCTCGGCGGCCTCGGCACGATCGAGGCCGCGCGCGCGATCGAGGAGGGGCGCGTGCCCGGCGCGCGGGTGGTCCCGGCCGGCCGCGCGCTCACGATCACCGGCGGGCATGGGCACAACATCGGGATCGCGCGCGAGGTCGACGGCGCCGACGCCGTCCGCACCGCCGTCCGAGAGGAGATCCGCGCCGGCGCGAACGCGATCAAGGTGGTGGCGACCGGCGGCGTGCTCACGCCCGGGATCGGCGCGACGTTCACGTCGTTCACGCCTGAGGAGCTGGGGGCCGCCGTGGACGAGGCGCATTCGTGGGGACGCGGCGTGGCGGCGCACGCGATCGGCGCCGAGGGGGTCGCCCAGGCGGTGCGCGCAGGCGTCGACTCCGTGGAGCATGCGATGCAGACGACGACCGTGGCCGCACGCGAGATGGCGGAGCGCGGCACGTTCCGCGGACCGACGCTGTGTGCGATCGCCGGCATCGTCGATCACCAGGAGGCCGTGCCCGACTACGCGGTCGAGAAGGCGCTCTCGCTGGTCGACGACGCGCGGCGGAGCCACGCGCGAGCGCTGCGTGCCGGCGTCCGACACGTGTGCTCGACGGACGCCGGCACGCCGTTCAACCGGCACGGCAACGGCCCCGAGGAGCTGATCGCGATGGTCGCCTGGGGCATGTCGCCGCTCGCGGCGATGGTCGCCGGCACCGCGAACGGCGCCGAGCTCCTTCGCCTGCCGGACATCGGTCGCGTCGCGCCGGGCTTCGCAGCCGATCTGGTCCTGTACGAGGCCGACCCGACCGAGGACATCGAAGCGCTCCGCGCGCCGGCCATGGTGTGGAAGGGTGGGATCCGGGTCCGACCCGGACGCTAGATCTCCCTACGGCTCCCCGGGTCCGTCGGTCACACGGGTCACGCGCTCGATCAGCTCAGCTCCGCGCGCGATCGCCGCGAGCTCCTCGGGTGAGAGCGCGGCCAAGCCGGTCGTCAGCGCTCGCACCCGCCGCTGTCGTCCGGCCGTGAGGATCCGGCTCCCCTTGGAGGTGGCGCGTACGAGGACGCCGCGCGCATCGGCGGGATCCGGGCCGCGCCGCACGAGCCCGTCGCGTTCGAGGCCGTCGACCAACCGCGTCATCGTCGGAGCGGACACGCCCTCCGCCGCCGCGAGCGCGCCGATCCCGAGCGGACCGCCGACCACGACGACGGAGAGCGCCGACAGCCGGGGAGGGGAGACGCCGAGGGCGTCGTCCTCCGTTCGCAGGCGACGCAACAGGTGCAGGGCCGCGGCATGCAACCGGTCCGCGACGGCCTCGACCTCTCGCGCTGGGGAAGTTCGCCTCGACGACGGCATCGCTATCCGCTTGTGTCTGCCTGTCTCTATTTGCTTAGCCTAAGCAAATGGAATCCTAGAGGCAGACCGACGCGATGGCAAGCACGCGGGGTGATCCTTCGCTGCGGTTCGGGCGGGTGCTCGCTCAGCGCGACGTCGCGACCCGCGTGGCCAGGACGACGTCGTGCTGATGCCGGCACGGCCGGGCCTCGAACGCCTCGAACCCGAGCGGGCGGAGCAGGGACACGTAGCCGTCGAAGTCGAGTTCTCGCACCCCCGCCGGCGCCCGCCGGTAGAGCGATACCGCGAGCCGGCCGCCCGGCGCCAGGACGCGGGCGAGTTCCGCCGCGAGCGCCTCGGGTCGGCGGACCACCTCGAGCACGCCGAGGCACGTGAGCGTGTCGACCGCGCCGTCCGGGACGGGCAGGCCGTCGTCGACGTCGGCCCCCAGGAACCGTGTCGCGTGCGTGAGGCCGCGGTCGGCAGCGAGCTTCTCGGCCGCCTCGAGCATCGGCCGCGAGCGATCGATCCCGACGGCCACACCGTGGAACCCGTCCAACGCGGCCCACGAGAGCACGAGGTCGCCGGTGGCGCAGCCGACGTCGAGCGACGTGGCGTCGGGTCGCAGCCCGAGGTCCCCGGCGAGCACGCGCCAGCGGCCGGCGTCGGTCTCCCGCGCGAACAGCCTCGGACCGGCACGGTCGTACACGGCTTCGACCAGTCGCCGGCCACCGAACCGGCCCTCGGTCAGGACGACGAACAGGGTGGCCCCAAGTGCGAGCAGGAGTGCGAGCAGGAACAGCGCCGCCAGCCAGCCGAGCGGGCTCACGCGGCCGCCGCTCCGAACCGGTGCTCCTGCACCTCGGAGTCGCAGGGGTTCCCGCGCCCGAACCGGACGGCTCCGTCGGTCATGTCGGCCACGCACCAGAACGCGGTGACGGACGTGCGGCCCGGCGCCTCGTGCCGGCACAGCGAGTCCGGCGCGCCCTCGTGATCCTGGAGGAAGGAATGGAGCAGCTCCATCGTGACCGAGCCGTCGGGCGCCCCGGCGAGCAGCTGCGCAGCCCGCGCGTAGCGCCGTTGCGACAGCACCGCGTACTCGGGATCGCCTTCGTAGCGGAGCATCGGGTCGCAGACGTAGTGGTTCGTGTGGACGAGGTGGCCGTGCGCGTCCGCCCCGACCACGACCGCGTCGGTGGCCGATCCTTCGACGTTGGCGACCTCGCCGAGCGCGTCGACGAGCACGTTGTTGTACGACGAGGCGCGGTCCGGGTGCAGCGCGACGTCGAGCATGCCGCGCATCGTGCGCTCGCGCAGCATCGCGCGGACCTGGATCTCGCGCGGGATGCCGACGCGCTCGTCGTTCGGGCTCAGCTCGTTCCCGGTCAGGTTGAGGCCGGCGTCGTTCCATCCGGTGCTGATCCAGATCCCGTTCCCGATCGTGAGGACCGTCGGGTCCTCGCCGCAGGTCCGTTCGATCGCGACGAGGTCGTGCTGGTAGCTGCGCGACATGTCGTTGTTGTGCGCCGTCAGGACGTGGCCGTCCGCGGTCGCAGGAGGCACCGCCACGAGGTCGCTGCACCGGCCCGCGATCGCGGCGCCCGGCCTGCCGGCCACGCGCGGCTCGTACCAGATCTCCTCGATGCAGCAGGCCCAGAGGGCGCGCGGATCGACGCCGGCGCCGTCCGCGCAGCCCTCGAGCTCCTCGAAGATCCACGGCATCGCGGCGCGCGTCGGTTCCGCGTACCGATCGGCGAGCGCGAGCTGTTCGGCGACGGTCCTGCCCGACGGGACCGTCCACGCGCCGGCGTCGACCTCGCGCGCGATCGTCTCGACGCACGCCTCGCCGATCGCGGCGCCGACCTCCCGGAACGTGCCGGCGACGCGCAGCAGCGGGATCCGGGGCGGGGCCATGTCGGGAGTATCCCTCAGCTCGTGAGCCGAGCCAGGAGCTCGCCGTAGGCGACCACGTACCGGTCCACGTCCCCGCGGGTCGCCGGGACCGGCACGGTGGGTCCGGCGCCCGGCAGCGCCTCCCAGATCCCCCGGTTCGCCATCCAGATCCGGAGCAGCGCGGTGAGCTCCGGATCGGTCCTCGCGTAGGCCTCGCCGCCCGTGCGGGGCTTCGGTCCGTACCACTGGCCGGCGCGCGGGCCGAACCGGTAGGTGGTCCACGGCAGACCCGTGGCGGCGATCGCGGCCTCGATGCCGTCGGCGAGGACGCCGCCCAGAGCGGCGGTGTGCGCGTACGCCTCGGGGACGAGGACCTCCGTGAGCGCCGCCACCGCGGCGGCAGCCGACAGCGGGTTGCCGAACAGCGTCCCGCCGGTCGCGATGTTCTCGGCCACGTCCAGGTGCCCCGCCAGCGCCGGGGTCACGCCGTAGGCGCCCATCGGCACCCCGCCGGCGACGGCCTTGCCGATCGTGAGGATATCCGGCTCCAGGCCCCACCGCTCGGTCGCGCCGCCCGGCCCCACGATGTGCGTGTGCGTCTCGTCGAGCGCCAGGAGCGTGCCGTGCGCCGCCGTGCTCCGCCGCAGCGCCTCGTGCCAGCCGGGCTCGGGCTCCACGAAGTGGACGGTGTTCGTCATCGCGGGCTCGGTGAGCACCAGCGCGACGTCGTCGCGGGCCAGCGCCACCTCGAGCCCGGCGGGGTCGTTGAACTCCGCGATCCGGACCGCTCCGGTCACCGCGCGGACGAGCCCGCGCTGCACCGGCACCTGGCGCCCGTCCTCGACGTCGATCAGCGCTTCGTCGAAGTGGCCGTGGTAATGGCCCGCGAACAGCACCACGAGCTCGCGGCCGGTGACGGCGCGCGCCAGTCGGATCGCCTCGGTGTTCGCTTGCGTCGCCGACAGCGTGAACTGCCAGTGGGTTTGTCGCGGGTACCTCCGCGCAAGCTCCTCGGCGACCTCGATCGACTCCTCGGTCGGCAGCAGGAACTGCGTCGAGCGGGCCGCCCGTTCCTGGACGGCGCGCACGATCGGCGGCGGCGCGTGGCCGCAGAACGCCGACATGTCGCTCGCGTTGAAGTCGACGTACGTGGAGCCGTCGACGTCCGTGAACGACGCGCCCTCGCCACGGTCGATGTAGATCGGCTGTTCGTTGTCGGAGGTCATCCACGCCATCGGTGTGCCGTTCGGCATGTGGGCGCGTGCGCGCTCGAGCAGTGCGAGGGACCGGGGAACCGCGTCCCGGAAGCGCACCAGCTCCTCATCGTGGAGGCGGCGGATCAGGTCGCGGTCGAGATCGCCGAGCGCGGGCATCGCGGCAGGCTACGCGGGGCGGCGGCGCTCCATCAGCCAGCTGCGGATGCGCTCGCCGCCGCGCGTATCCGTGTCGAGCACCTTCCGAACCTTCACGAAGCCGGCCTTCTCGTAGGCGCGCTGTGCGCGGACGTTCGTCTCCTCGGTGGTCAGCGACACCCACGACGCCCGACGTTCCGTCTCGAGGTACGTGGACGCGAGCGCCACCGCCCGGCTGCCGACGCCCCGCCCGATCTGATCGGGCTCACCGATCAGCACGTCGAGGCCGTACGTGTCCGCGTCGAAGTCCACGTCGAGCTCGCGCGCCGCGTCCGGCCACGAGCACCACCGATAGAACTGGAGGTAGCCGATCGGCCGGCCCTCGAGCTCGATGATGCACGGCGTGGTCGGCGAGGACGGATGGGTCCGGCCGCCGTAGCGCGTCGCGACCTCGTCGTAGCCGGGCGGCTCCTCGTCGGGATCCCACCATTCCTGGACGTGCGGACGGGCGCGCCACCGCGTCACGGCGGAGATGTCCTCGGGCTCGTTGCGGAGGAGCCGGATCGTGAGATCGCCGTCCGCGGCGAGGATGCCGTCGGTCATCCCGGCATCCTGCCACGTCGAGGACGGTTCGATGTCAGAGGCGCGAGCTAGCGTCCGAGCGACCCTTCCCCGAAGGAGCGGCAGATGCAGAGCGACGCATGGCTGATGGTCGTGTTCGTGTTCGTCCTGGGCGCGCTCGGCGGCGCGGCGCTCGCCCGCCGCCGGCACGTGAGCGCTGCAGACCCCACCACGGCGCGCCTCGAGCACCAGGTGCAGGTGCAGGCCGCTGAGCTCCGCCGGATCGCGGATCAGGGCGCGCAGCGCGAGCTCTCCTCGGAACAGCTGCGGCAGGGCCTCGACGGCGCCCGGCGGGCGCTCGAGGAGTTGCGCACCCGGGACCAGGAGCGGCGCATGACCGATCAGGAACAGCGCGACGTCGTGCGGCGGCTCGCCACGGTCCTTGCGGGCGGCGCCGGGAAGGGCCGGGCCGGCGAGCATCTGCTCCGCCAGCACCTCGCCGAGCTGCCGCCCGACATGCTGGCCACGGACGTCCGCGTGAACGGCAAGGTGGTCGAGTTCGGGCTGGTGCTGCCCGACGGGCGTCGCTTGCCGATCGATTCGAAATGGACCGCGCTCGCCGAGGTCGAGGCGCTCGAGACCGCCACCGACCCGGTCGAACGGGACGCGTGCGCGCGCGCCGTCGAGCGCGCGACGGCCATCCGGGTGAAGGAGGTGGCGCAGTACCTCGACCCCGCGATCACGGCGCCGATCGCCGTGGCCGCGGTGCCCGACGCCGTCTACGCGTCGCTGAAGCGCGTGCACGCCGAGGCGTTCGGCAAGGGTGTCGTGATCGTGCCCTACTCCAGCGCGCTGCCGATCGTGCTGTTCCTCTACGCCCTGGTCCGCCGTTACGGCGACGCCGCCGATGTGCAGGCCAGCCTGAGCGAGGTCACCGCGGTGCTCGACGTGCTCGAGTCGGTCGTCGAGAACCGGTTCCAGAAGGCCGCCGTCATGTTGACGAACGGCGCCGACGAGTTCCGCTCCCAGCTGGGGAAGGCGCGCGGGTCCATCTCTCGTGCCCAGGTGAGCGCGCCCGATGCCTCGACAGAGCCGCCGGAGCCCAACCTCTCGGTCGTGGGCTGAGCGCGCCGGGCGCATACTGAGTGGATGCGTCTGCGAGCGTCGCTCCGTGCCGGCCTCGCCGCGATCGCGGTGATCGCCGCGATGGCGGCGCCGGCCGCGCGCACCGCCGCCGCGACCACGCCCACGGCTCACGCGCGCACGGCCGCGGCCGCGCTCCCTCGCCGGATCCCGTGCCCGGGATGCTGGCATCCGCCGCTCCGCGTCTCCTGGCAGTGGCAACTGCAGGATCCGCCGACCGTCGCCCAGCTGCTCGACGTGAAGATGTACGACGTCGACACGTTCGACACGCCGCGGTCGCTCGTACGGGCGATGCACCGCCGCGGCATGCGGGCCGTCTGCTACATCAGCGCCGGCACGTGGGAGAAGTGGCGCCCCGACGCGAAGCGGTTCCCCGCCTCGGTGAAGGGCCTCAAGGACGGCGGGTGGCCGGGCGAGCGGTGGCTCGACATCCGTCGCGTCCACGTGCTCGGCCCGATCATGCGGGCACGCATCCGCCTGTGCGCCAGGAAGGGCTTCGACGGTATCGAGTTCGACAACGTCGACGCGTACACGAACCCCACCGGGTTCGACCTGCGCCCCGCCGACCAGCTCCGCTACGACACGTTCCTGGCGAACCAGGCCCACCGGTGGGGGCTGTCGGCCTTCCTCAAGAACGACCTCGATCAGATCCCCACGCTGCTGCCGTACTTCGACGCGGCGCTCAACGAGCAGTGCTTCCAATACGACGAGTGCGGGAAGCTCCGGCGGTTCGTGGAGGCCGGCAAGCCGGTGTTCGGCGTCGAGTACTCCCTGCCGATCGCGTCGTTCTGCCCGGCGGCGAACGCCCGGAACTTCAACTTCCTGAAGAAGCACCTCGCGCTTGGTCCCTGGCGTCGCGCCTGCCGCTGAGGCGGGCCACCGCGGGATCTCCATGTGACGTTTCTACCCATCGTCTGCATAATCATGCGCTATGCGGACGATCCGAACGGCGGTGCTCGGCGCCTCGGGCTTCTCGGGCGGCGAGCTGGTGCGCCTGCTGGAGGGGCACCCGTCGTTCGCGGTGCGGTACCTGGGGGCCGCCAGCTCGGCGGGCTCGGCACTGGGTGCCGTGCATCCGCACCTGTCCCGGATGGCCGCCGCCGAGCTCCTGCCGCTCGACCCGGCCGCGATCGCCGCCGAGACGGATCTGGTCTTCAGCGCCCTGCCGAACGGCGCCGCCGCGGCGCTGGTCCCGGCGATGCTGGAGGCGGGGACCACCGTCATCGACCTCTCCGGCGATCACCGGCTCCCCGCCGATGACTACCCGGCGTGGTACGGCTTCGAGCACCCGTCGCCGGCGTGGCTGGACAAAGCCGTCTACGGCCTGCCGGAGCTGTTCGGCGACCGGCTGCGCGGCGCGAGGCTCGTCGCCAGCCCCGGTTGTTTCGCGACGCCGGTGATCCTCGGCTGCGCGCCCCTGCTGGCCGCGGGCCTGATCGGGTCGAGCACGATCCACGTCGACGGCAAAACGGGGGTCTCCGGCGCGGGTCGCGGCCCCTCCGAGGCGACGTCGTTCGCCTCGACGGAGGAGTCGATCCGGCCCTACCGCGTGCCGGGGCACCAGCACACCCCCGAGATGGAGCGGGGGCTTGAGCTCGCGACCGGTCGGACGCCGCGCGTGCTCTTCGCGCCCCACCTGGTGCCGGCGGTTCGCGGGGTGGTGACGACGTGCTACGCGCGGCTGGAGGAGGGCGTCACGACCGAGGCGCTCACCGAGGCCCTCGCCGCCGCGTACGCGGGCCGCGCGTTCGTCCGGGTCCTCGAGCCGGGCGGCATGGTCGACGCGAAGCGCACGCGTGGCACGAACATGATCGAGCTGCAGGCCCTCGCCGATCCTCGCTCGGGCACCGCCGTGATCGTCGGTGCGATCGACAACCTCATCAAGGGCGCCGCCGGGCAGGCGATCCAGAACGCGAACCTCGTCCACGGGCTGGATGAGGCGACCGCGCTCCCGACGACGGCGGTGTACCCGTGAGCACGGGGGTCACGTTCCCCAACGGGTTCCGCGCCGCCGGGATCTCGGCCGGCCTGAAGCCGAGCGGCCGGCCGGATCTGGCGCTGCTGATCGGCGACCCCGGCACGACGGCCGCCGGGCTGTTCACGACGAACGCGATGGCGGCCGCCCCGGTCGTGCTCGGGCGCCGGCGGCTCGCCGATGCCCGGGGACGCGCCGTCCTCGTGAACAGCGGCCAGGCGAACGCCGGCACCGGCCTGCGCGGTCTCGACGACGCGGCCGCCACGAGCGCGGCCGCCGCCGCGCTGTTGCGCGTCGATCCTCTCGACGTGCTGCCCTGCTCGACCGGCGTGATCGGCGAGCCGCTCCACGTGACGCCGATGATCGAGGCGCTCCCACGCCTGATCGACGCGCTGGCCCCGGACGGCGGCGAGGGGTTCGAACGCGCGATCATGACGACCGACACCGTGCCGAAGTCGGCGACGGCGAGCGCGGGCGGGATCCGGGTGGGCGGGGCGGCCAAGGGCGTCGGGATGATCAGTCCGAACCTCGCCACGATGCTGACCTTCCTCACGACCGACGCGCGGGTCGCGACGTCCGATCTGCGATCGCTCGCGGAGGCCGAGCTCAAGCCCCGGTTCAACGACCTGTCGGTCGACGGGTGCACCAGCACGAACGACACCGTCCTGCTCTTCGCGAGCGGAGCGGCCGGCGGGGAGCCGGTCACGCCGGACTCGGCCCCGTGGGCCGCGCTCGCGGCGGCCGTCGGGGAGGTCGCGGACGCCCTCGTCGGGCAGCTGATCCGCGACGCCGAGGGCGGCACGCGGGTCCTCATCGCCGAGATCGACGGGGCCGCCGACGACGGCGCGGCCCGGGCGCTCGCGCGGGCGGTGGTCGATTCGCCGCTCGTGAAGACGGCGGCCTTCGGCGGGGATCCGAACCCGGGCCGGATCCTGCAGGCGGTCGGGGCCGCCGACGTCGACCTCGATCCGGCGGGCGTGGACGTGTGGATCGGCGATGCGCACCTCGTGGAGCGCGGCACGATCCCGCCCACGTACTTCGCCGACGGCGCGCTGGAGGCGGACGCGCGCCGCGCCATGGCGTCGGAGGAGTTCACGATCCGCGTGCGCGTCGGCGACGGCCCCGGCCGGTCGCGGACGTTCGGCTGCGACCTGTCCTACGAGTACGTGCGGATCAACGGGGAGTACACGACGTGAGCGTGCCCGTCCTGCCGCCGCAGATCCGCGAGCGCACGGTCGCGAAAGCGCGCACGCTGCTCGAGGCCCTGCCATTCATGCGGGCGCACCAGGGCAAGGCGATCGTCGTGAAGTACGGAGGCGCCGCGATGGACTCGGCCGGGCTGGCGGCGTCGTTCGCGCAGGACGTCGGCCTGCTCCAGTCGGTCGGCATCCGGCCGGTGATCGTGCACGGCGGCGGGCCCGCGGTGACGAAGATGTCCGCGCGGCTGGGGATCGAGACCACCTTCGTCGACGGGATCCGCGTCACGGACGCCGAGACGCTCGACGTGGCCACGATGGTGCTGGCCGGCAAGCTCAATACCGAGGTGGTGGGCTCGCTCGTGGCCGGCGGCGTCGACGCGGTCGGCCTCTCGGGCGTGGACGGACGGCTGCTGCTCGCCCGGAAGTCCGAAGGCCCGGACCTCGGCTTCGTCGGCGAGGTCGTGCACGTCGACGCGCACGTCCTGTCGACGTTGCTGGCGGAGCGGTTCGTGCCGGTCGTGGCGTCGATCGCGCTGGACGAGGTCGGCCAGGCCTACAACGTGAACGCCGACGTCGTCGCGAGCGAGCTGGCGATGGCGATCGGCGCCGAGAAGCTCGTCTACCTGAACGACGTCCCGGGTGTGGTCGGCCCCAACGGCGAGCTGCTGTCGGAGCTCTCCGCGCGCCAGTGCCTCGAACTGCTGGCTGCGGACGGCGTCGTGGACGGCGGCATGATCCCGAAGCTCGAGAGCGCGGCGCGGGCGCTCGGGGCGGGCGTCGACCGCGTCCACCTCGTCGACGGACGCGTCGAGCACTCCCTGGTGCTCGAGCTGTTCACCCCGGAGGGCGTCGGCACGATGATCACGCCGGACGCGGGAGCGCCCTCGTGATCGACGAGCCCGCGGTGATGCGGACGTACGCGCGGTACCCGGTGACGCTCGTGCGCGGCGAGGGCCTCCGGGTCTGGGACGACGCCGGCCGCTCCTACCTCGATCTGATCGGGGGGCTGGGCACCCTGTCGCTCGGGCACTGCCACCCGGAGTGGGTCGAGGCCGTGGAGCGGGCCGCGCGGACGATCGGCATGACCTCGAACCTCGTGGCGACCGTCCCGCAGGCCGTACTCGCGGACCGGCTCGCGGCGCTCGTGCCGATCGAGGACGCGCGCGTCTTCTTCTGCAACTCCGGAGCGGAGGCGAACGAGGCGCTGCTGAAGCTGGTCCGCAAGCACGCGCTGCGCGAAGGACGTCCGGCGATCGTCGTCCTCGACGGCTCGTTCCACGGTCGGACGGTAGCCACCCTCGCGGCCACCGGCCAGCCCTCGAAGCGCGCGCCGTTCGAACCGCTCGTGGACTGGTTCCGGTTCGTGCCGCCCGGGGACCTGGCGGCGCTCGACGAGGCCCTCGCGCCCGGCGACGTCGGCGCCGTGTTCCTGGAGCCGGTCCTCGGCGAGGGCGGGGTGGTCCCGCTCAGCATCGGCTACCTGCGCGGCGTCCGCGAACGGTGCGACGCGGCCGGCGCGCTTCTGGCGGTGGACGAGGTCCAGGCCGGCGCCGGCCGCGTCGGCGAGTGGCTGAGCATCTCGCTGGCGGGCGTCCGGCCGGATGTCGCGTCGCTCGCGAAGGCGCTGGGCGGCGGCCTGCCGATCGGCGCCCTCGTCTCGCCGGCCGAGCTCTCGTTCGAGCCGGGCGAGCACGCCTCGACGTTCGGCGGCGGGCCGGTGCCGTGCGCGGCCGCGCTCAGCGTGCTCGACGTGATCGAGCGCGACGGCCTCCTCGGAAGCGTGCGGTCGATGGGCGCGCTCCTGCGGCGCGAGGTCGAGCGGCTGGTGCCGGCGGGGTCGCTCCGCGAGATCCGGGGGCGCGGCCTGTTGATGGGGTTCGAGGTCGCGGAGGATCTCGACGCGACGACCGTCGTCCACGGGCTGCGCGAGCGCGGGGTGCTGGCGTCCACGGCCGGGACCGGCGTCGTCCGGTTCACGCCGCCGTTCACGATCGACGCCGGCGAGGTCGACGTGGCGGCCAAGGCGCTGGCCGAGGCGCTGGCGGAGGCGGCGGCATGAGCGTCGGCAACGGGGCGGTGAAGTCGCGACGCCAGACGGCGATCCTCGACCTCGTCGACCGGGAGCGCCTCGGGAGCCAGGGCGAGATCCGGGAGCGACTCGCGGCGCGCGGGATCGAGGCGACGCAGTCCACGATCAGCCGCGACATCGAGGAGCTCGGCCTCGCGCGGGTGCACGGTCCGGAGGGGATGCGCTACGTCGTGCCCGGCGGGGCGAACGGCCGCGCGCCGGTCGGCCCGCTCAAGCGGCTGCTCGACGAGTTCGCGCTGTCGCTGCGGCGCACCGACGCGGGTCTGCTGGTCCGGACGCCGCCCGGCGCGGCCGCGGCGCTCGCCGAGGGCCTCGACCGCGCCGGGCTGGCCGAGGTCGCCGGCACGATCGCCGGCGACGACACGATCTTGATCCTGGGCAACGAAGGCGTACGGGCGGCCGACCTCGAGTCGGCCCTGGCGGATATCACGGAAGGCAGGACCCGATGACGGACAAGGCGGTGCTCGCCTACAGCGGCGGGCTGGACACATCGGTCACGATCCGGTGGCTGGCCGAGCGGGGCTACGAGGTCCACGCGGTCGTCGTCGACGTCGGGCAACGGGAGGACTTCGACGCGATCGCCGAGCGCGGTCGGGACGCGGGCGCGGCCGACGTGCGGGTGGTCGACGCGGTCGAGCGGTTCGCGGCCGATTTCCTGACCCCGGCGATCGTCGCGAACGGGCTCTACGAGGGGGCGTATCCGATGGTGTCGGCGCTCGCGCGGCCGTGCATCGCCGAGGAGATCGTCCGCGTCGCACGCGAGGTGGGCGCCGGGACGCTCGCGCACGGATGCACCGGCAAGGGCAACGACCAGGTGCGGTTCGAGGTGTCGTTCTCGGTGCTCGCCCCCGACCTGTCGATCGTGGCGCCGATCCGCGACGCCGGCATCGCGCGCGAGAAGGCCCTCGCGCTGGCCGAGGAGTGGGGGATCGCGGTCCCGACAGTCGCGACCACGTACTCTGTCGACCAGAACCTCTGGGGCCGCACGGTGGAATGCGGCCCGCTCGAGGATCCCTGGGTCGCGCCGCCGGAGGAGGCGTTCGAACGGACGGCGGCGCCGGCGGCACGGCCGCAGGAGCCCGCGGAGCTCGAGCTCGGGTTCGAGCGTGGGGTCCCGGTGTCGGTCGACGGCGAGGCGATGGACCTGCCGGCGATCGTGCGCGCGCTCGACGCGCGCGCCGGCGCCTACGGGTTCGGCCGCGTGGACATGATCGAGAACCGCCGTATCGGGATCAAGAGCCGCGAGCTGTACGAGGTGCCGGGCGCACTCGCGATCATCCTGGCGCACCGGGCGCTGGAGGACCTCACGCTCGAGCGGGACGTGGCGCACCACAAGCCCGGGATCGAGGCGCGGTGGGCCGAGCTCGTCTACGACGGCCAATGGTTCGGTCCGCTCCGACGGGCGATCGACGCCTATGTCGCCGCGACCCAGATCTCGGTGACGGGCGACGTCCGGCTGCGGCTCGAGCCGGGCACGTGCACGGTGGTCGGCCGGCGCTCGGCCGGGTCGCTCTACGACCTATCGCTCGCGACGTACGGCGCCGGCGACGCGTTCGATCAGTCGGACGCGCGCGGGTACCTCCGCCTGTCGGGGCTGCCGCTGGCCGTGTGGGCGGCGAAGCAGGCGGCGCCGGCGGACGGGTGAGCGGGTGAGCGACGACGGCGCGCCGCTGTGGGCCGGCCGGTTCTCGTCGGCGCCGGCGCCGGCGGCGCACGCGCTCGGGAGCTCGATCGCGTTCGATGTGCGGCTCGCGCCGCACGACGTCGCCGCGTCGATCGCGCACGTCCGCGCCCTCGAAGACGCCGGCGTGCTCGACGGCGCTGCCGCCGACCGGCTGGCGGCGGCACTCGAGGAGGTCGGCGCCGCGATCGCCGAGGGGCGGTTCGCGTTCGACGACGCCGACGAGGACGTGCACTCGGCGATCGAACGCGGCGTGACCGACCGGCTCGGCGACCTCGGGGCCCGACTGCACGCCGGCCGCTCGCGCAACGACCTCGTCATGACGGACCTGCGGCTGTGGCTCCGCGACGTCGCCGGCGCGATCGACGGGGACAGCCGGCGGCTCGCGCTCGCGATCGTCGAACGAGCGGGCGAGCACGCCGCCACCGTGATGCCGGGCACGACGCACCTCCGAGCGGCGCAGCCGGTGACCCTCGGGCATCACCTGTGCGCGCACGCCTGGGCCTTCGCGCGGGACCGGGAACGGCTGGCGCAGTGGTCGGCGCGGGCCTCGGTCTGTCCGCTCGGTGCGGGCGCGCTCGCGACGTCGACGCTCGGCCTGGACGCCGCGGCGACGGCCCGACGGCTGGGGTTCGACCGGCCGTTCGAGAACTCGCTCGACGCGGTGAGCGACCGCGACGTCGTGCAGGAGTTCCTCGCCGTCGCGGCGATCCTCGCCATGCACGCGTCCCGGCTGGCCGCCGACCTGGCTCGATGGACGGATCCGATGCTCGGCTGGGCGGAGCTGGACGAGGCGTACGCGACGGGGTCGAGCATGATGCCGCAGAAGCGGAACCCGGACAGCGCCGAGTTGGTCCGGGCGAAGGCCGCGCGGATCGCGGGGGACTTCGCCACGGTCTGCGCCGTGCTCCAGGGACTGCCGCTCGGCTACCACCGCGACCTGCAGGAGGACAAGGAGCCGGCGTTCGACGCCGCGGACACGCTGGCCCTCGTGCTGCCGGCCCTCGAGGGCGCCGTCCGGACGATCCGGTTCGACGAGGCGGCGATGCGCGCGGCATGCCGGCAGGAGGACCTGTACGCGACGGATCTTGCGGAGGGGCTCGTCCGCAGCGGCGTGCCGTTCCGCGTCGCCCATCGCCGGACGGGGGAGCTGTTGCAGCGCCTGGGGGACGAGGGCCGGAGCCTCGACGACCTCAGCGTCTCGGAGTGGGAGGCGTACGGACTCCCCGACGGCGCCGGGTTCCTGGACCCGGATCGTGCCGTCCGGGTCCGCGACGGACGCGGCGGGCCTGCACCGGCAGCAGTCGCCGAGCAGATCGCCGAGCTGCGGCGCCTGCTCGAGGCCGACCGTTCCTAGACACGGAGCCGACGCAGCACGGCGGTGCCGAGCACGATCATCGCCAGCGCGAACACGGCGAGCGCCGCCAGCTCGGGAGCGATATCGATGAGACCCGCGCCCGCGAGCATCACCTCCCGGAGCGCTCGCACCGCGTAGGTCATCGGCAGGAGTTTCGAGATCCACTGCAACGGGGGCCACAGCGTCCGGATCGGCCAGAACAACCCGCAGAGGAACACCTGCGGCAGCAACACGAGCGGGATGAACTGGATCACCTGGAGCTCGGTCCGCGCCTCGAACGACAGTGCGATCCCGAGGTTCACGACGCCCAAGACGAGGAGGATGAGGACGGCGAACACGAGCCAGACCGGTCCCGCGATCTGCGCGTGGAGGATGAGGGTCGCGTATGCGAGCACGATCAGCGCTTGGATCGACGCGAAGGGAACGAACCCCACCATGTAGCCCGCGAGGATCTCGCGAGCGCGGATGGGCGAGGCGAGGAGCCGCTCCAGCGTGCCGGAGGAACGCTCGCGGAGGAACGAGACGCTCGTGATCATGAAGGTGAAGAGGAATCCGAAGACGGTGATCATCGCCGGCGCCGCATAGCTGATCGTCGACGGGCGTCGGTTCGCGGGGAGCGAGACGCGGTCGACGGTGATGCCCGGGAGGTCGCCGGGGGTCACGTGCAGGCCGCGGACCTCGGCGGCCGCCGTCGCGGCCGCGAGCGCGATCGGGGTCTCGACCTGCACGTCGAGACCCGGCGTCACGAGGGTGATCCGTCCCAGGGACGCGGTCGGTCCAACACCGATCGGTTCGGCCAGCACGAGCCCGTCGAGCGAGCCCTCCGCCACGCGGGCCCGTCCCATCGCTTCGGAGGTCACGTCGGTCACCCGGATCCCGGGTCGGCGCCGGAGCTGATCCTGGAACGCGAGGACGGGAGCGGCCTCGCCGCCGGGCGTGAGGGCGGGCGGAACGACGCCGACCCGGAGCGGCTCCTTGCCCGAGTCGCCCACCATGTAGCCGATCAGCGCCATCACGACCAACGGGACGATCACGATCAGTCCGAGGGTCCGCCGGTCGTGACGGAACGTACGGATGATCCGGAGGGCGAGCGCCCAGGTCCGTTCGCGGTTCACGACCCCGCCCCGCCCCGCAACGTGAGGAACGCCTCCTCGACGGTGTCCGCGCCCGTCCGCCGGCGCAGTTCGTCGGCCGTCCCGACGTCCAGGACGCGCCCGTCGGCGACGAACGCGACGCGGTCGCAACGGTCGGCCTCGTCCATCACATGGGTGGTCACCAGGATCGTGGTGCCCGTCCCTTGGAGGGCGGCGAACTCGTCCCAGAGTCGATGGCGTAGCTCCGGGTCGATGCCGACCGTGGGTTCGTCGAGCAGGAGGAGTCGGGGGTCGTGCACCATCGCGCACGCCAGGTTCGCGAGCTGCCGCTGACCGCCGGAGAGCTCGTGGACCGGTCGGTCCACCTCGTCGTCGATGCGGAGCAGATCCGACAATCGCTGCGTGCGCTCGCGGACGGTGGATCGGCCGAGCCCGTAGATGCGACCGAAGAACGAGAGGTTCTCCCGCACCGACAGGTCGTCGTAGAGCGCGGCGGACTGCGTCATGTACCCGATCCGGTTCGCCACACCCCGTCCCGGAGGTTGGCCGAGCACGGTGACCGTTCCCCGGTCGAGGGCGAGCAGACCCGCGACCGTGCGGATGAACGTGGACTTGCCGGCTCCGTTCGGGCCGATCAGCCCGAGCACCTCGCCGGTCCGCACGCTGAGGGTGAACCCGTCGAGCGCGCGAACGGTGCCGAAGGACTTGCCCAACCCGTGCGCGTCGATCGCGATGTCCGCCACCGCTCCATCATCGACGAGAGGAGCGGTCCGGATGTGACGGAAGGCCCGCCAT
This sequence comes from Actinomycetota bacterium, assembly GCA_035519495.1. Taxonomy (GTDB): domain Bacteria; phylum Actinomycetota; class UBA4738; order UBA4738; family HRBIN12; genus AC-51. The sequence goes on along the minus strand of DATIWE010000030.1, from coordinate 17,342 downwards.
CTGCGGGCCCTCCGATGCTGCCGTGGTGCTCGCGATCTATACGATGCGGACGTTCGCGGCCTGCGGCCCCTTCTGGCCCTCGACGACGTCGAACTCCACCGCCTGCCCCTCTTCGAGGTTGCGGTATCCCTCACCTTGGATCGCGGAGAAGTGCACGAACACGTCGGGACCACCCTCCTGCAGGATGAACCCGAAGCCCTTCTCCGGGCTGAACCACTTCACGGTTCCGTTCGCCACCGGCGTTCCCCCCTTCCTCGGCCCGGACGGACGTGGTGCGGGTGCATGTCCGCCGGCCTCCGGCGCTCCCGGCGCCGAGAGGGAACCGCTCGTCGTGCCGAACCGAGATGCTGAACCCTCGCCGGGGAACGATACCCGACCGTATCCGGTCGATGCCAGCCTCGTGGGCTAGGCTCAACGATCGTGGAGCGGAGCTTCGGAAGCGCCCTCGTCCTGTTCGCGCATCCCGACGACGCCGAGTTCATGTGCGGCGGCACCGTCGCCGGTTGGGCCCGCGGTGGGTGCGACGTGCACTACGTGGTGATCACCGACGGCTCCGCCGGATCGAACGAACCGGGCGTCACCCGCGCGCATCTACGCCCGGTCCGCGAGCGCGAGCAGCGCGCCGCCGCCGACGTGTTGGGCGTGCGCAGCGTGACGATGCTCGGCGAGGTGGACGGCACGCTCGAGGTCACGCTGGACACGCGGCGGAAGGTCTGTCGGGAAGTGCGCCGGCTGCGACCCGAAGTGATCGTGGCGCCCGACCCGTCGCGGCTGTGGAGCGACAACTACGTGAACCACTGGGACCACAAGCAGGCCGGCCTCCTCGCGCTGACGGCCGTGATGCCGGATGCTCCGACGCGGCCGATGTTCCCGGAGCTCGAGGACGAGGGCCTCGAGCCGTTCGAGGTGCCGAACCTGTGGCTCTCCTCGAACGAGCCCGACACCTACGTGGACATCACCGAGACGATGGAGACGAAGCTGGCCGCGCTCGCAGAACACGTCTCCCAGGGCACCGGCGAGGCCGAGCCGTGGGTCCGGAAACGGGCCGAAGAGCTTGCGGCGCAGAGCGGGTTGGGCTGCACGTACGCCGAGGGGTTCAAGGCGCTCCGGTTCGTGGACGACGAAGAGGAACAGGGATGAACGAGGGAGCACCGATCGAGGAGGGTCCCGGCGAGCTCTCGGAGCGCGAGCGCCGCGATATCGCCGCGGACCTCCAGGACCTCGCGAAGATGTTCGGCGTGTTCGCACCCCAGGGGGTCAAGGGGGTCGTGATCGCGTGCCAGGACTGCGGCGAGAACCATTTCTACGAGTGGGATCTCCTACGCGAGAACCTCGAGCACATGCTGGACACCGGCGAGCCGCGGATGCACGAGCCGGCGTGGAACATCCACGAGGACGAGTACATCCAGTGGGACTACGGCAAGGGGTACATCGACGCGCTCGCGGACGCCGGCCTGGAGGCCGAGCGCATCATCGAGATCACGACCTGCCCGTGGTGTGCGACCCCGTTCGACGACGCGTCCCGGTTCTGCCCTCGATGCGGCCGACAGCTGGGCGCGATCCGGCTGTACCGCGAGCTGCTCGACCGCGGTGTCGAGGAGCGTGAGGCGAGGGCGATGCTCGTCCGCGCCGGCTACGACCCGTTCTGAACGCCTGCAGGCGTATCCTGTCGCGCCATGTACTACCAGTGGATCCTGCTCCTGCACATCCTGTCGGTGCTCGCGTTGCTGGGCACCCATGGGACGTCGATGGTCGTCCTGTACCGGATCCGCGCCGAACGCGACCGGCGGAGGATCGTCGACCTGATCAGCCTGTCCGGTGAGACCTCGATCCCGATGTACGTCTCCATCGGCGCGATCGTGCTGACCGGGATCCTGCTGGGCTTGAAGCTGACGGTCTTCTCGAACTGGTGGATCTGGGTCGCGATCGGGATCTTGGCGGTGATGATCGCGCTGATGACCGCGATCGCGAAGCCGTACTTCCGCCGGGTGAAGGAAGCGTGCGAGGTCCGGCCCTCCGGCGTACCGCGCGTCTCCGACGAGGAGCTCGGCCAGATCCTGCGGTCCTCGCGCGCGCACGTGATCACGGCGATCGGCGTGATCGGGCTGGTGGCGATCCTCTACTTGATGGTGTTCCAGCCCGGCGCGGCCTGACCGCGCCGGGACTCACGCCGGCGGCAGGGGACGAGCGGCAGGCCCGTTCACGACCTCGCCGAGCCGGGAGAACCGCGAGCCGTGGCACGGGCAGTCGAACGTCCGCTCGCCGGGGTTCCACGCGACCGTGCACCCGAGGTGCGTGCACCGCGCCGACAGGAGGTGCTGCTCGCCGCCGTCGTCCACGAACACCGCGAGCTTCTCCCCGCGTCGCTCGATCACACCGCCCTCGCCGGGCGCGAGCTCAGAAGCGATCTGCACGACCGTGCGGCACAGCAGGACGTCGCGGTCGGCCCCCTCCACGACCGTCTCGGGGACCGACCCGAGCAGGTAACCCTTCGCACCCTGGAGGCCCTTGTTGCCCACGACGACCAGCTCCGCGTCCACGGCCTCGGCGGTCCGGAGGATCTCCTCGCGGGGATCGCCCTGGAGCAGCCGGACGTCGGTCTCGATGCCGCGGCCGTACACGTCGATCGTGTCCTGCATCACGAGCTCGCCGGTCGCCGGATGCCCGACGAACACGAGCGTCACGGCGGCCAGGACCTCGCGTGCGAGATCGAACCCCTTCCGCGCGGCCCGGTCGGCGGTGGCGGAGCCGTCGCTCGCGATCAGGATCCGTCCGTACGGCGCGTGCGGATCGCGGTTCCCGCCGGCGACGATCAACAGGTCGCACGGGGTGTGGCGGACCATCCACCGCGTGAGGCCGGACAGCTGCTGGCCGGCGCCGCGCGCCACGACCACGAGGCCGGCGTCCCGCTCCTCGGCGAGGCTCACGAGCACGTCGCCGGCTCGTCCCGGGATGGCGACCGCCTCCATCTTCGCCCGGCGCATGCCCGCCGCCTCCGCTGCCGCGAGCGCGGCCTCGAGGTGGTCGGGCGCATCGGGCTCCGCCGCCGTGCCGCTCGTCGCGATCAGGCGCGCCGACGTGGCCCGAGCGATCTCGGCGGCGACCTCGCCGGCCCGCGTCGCCGCCGGCGATCCATCGGTTCCGAAGACGATCCGTCCCCACATGGGCGGTGAGCCTACCCGAGGGCTCCTGATCAGCGGGCCGCGCGGGACCGCTCGAGCATGCAGTCGGCCGCGAGCTTGTCGGGGCGCAGCCGCTTGAACACGGGCGCACGCATCTTGCCGGTCGACCTCGTGATCTCCAGGAACTCGACCTCGACGACGACCTCCGGCCGGACGAACACCGCGCCGCCGACCCGCCCCAGCTCCGGATCGTCGATCGGCGGATCCGGCCGCACGAGCGGACGCAGCAGGTCGAGCACCGTCGCGAGCATGCCGTCGGTGAAGCCGCTGCCGACCTGGCCGACCCATCGGAGATACCCGCCGTCGTCGTACGCGCCCACCAAGAGCGCGCCGAACGTCGCGCTGCGACCCCCCTGGCCGGGCGTGAAGCCGAGGACCACGCAGTCCTGCGTGTTCGTGATCTTGATCTTGCGCCACGCGTCCGTGCGTTTGCCCGGGACGTACGGGGTGCCGCGACGCTTCGCCACCACGCCCTCCAGCGCCTGCCCGCGCGCCGCGTCGACCAGCGCGACGCCGTCCCCCTCGACGTGGGTCACGATCTGGAGCCGCTCGTCCTGTTCGACGACCAAGTCCAGCAGCTCCCGCCGTTCCTCGAGGCCGAGCGCGGTGGTGTCGCGCCCGTCGAGCCACAGCAGATCGAAGGCCACGAGCGCGACCGGGATCCGCTTGCGCGCCCGGTCGATCTCCCTGGGGTTCGCCAGGTTCATGCGCTGCTGGAGGACCTCGAAGGAGTTCTTGCCGTCCTCGTCGAACGCCACGATCTCGCCGTCGATCACCGCGTTCACCTGGTCGACGAGCTCGTGGATCATGTGGATCTCGGGGTACTGCGCGGTGGCGTCGCGGCCGGTGCGCGTGCGCAGCACCGTCTGCCCGGTGGACATCTCGGCGAGGCATCGGATGCCGTCGAACTTCGGCTCGAACCACCATCCCGGATCGTCGAACGGATCCCAGCCGCCTTCGGCGAGCATCGGCTGGAAGCGCGGCGGCGAGGCGATCATCGGCGCGGTCTGGTTCGAGGCGAGGAAGGCCAGCCAGTCGGTCCGCGTCTTCACGAAGTGGAACTCGATGCCGGGGTAGCGTCGGCCGTGCAGGCGGAACGACACCTTCGTGTCGGTCCATTCGATCGGCTCGTACCAGCCGTCGTCGAAGATCCGGACCTCGCCGGCGCCGTAGTGGCCCTCGGGGATCGTGCCGGCGAACCGCCCGTACTCGAGCGGGTGGACCTCGGTCTGTACGGCGAGCCGCTTGTCGCCCTTCTGCGTTGGCAGGCCCTTCGGCACGGCCCAGGACGGCAGCCCGCCGTCGCGTTCCAGGCGGACGTCGTAGTGCAGGCGCGTGGCGCGGTGCTTGTGGATCACGAACGAGTTGCCGGCGCCGGCCTCGTCGCCCGGCGCGGGCTCGGTCGTGCCCGCCGGGCCGAACTCGCGTCGACGGACGTACTCGAACAGCGCCGGGTCCTTCGAGGCGAGCGCGATCTCGTCGGAGGACTTCCCCGCAACGCTCGGCGCGGCCGTGCGCGGGAGCCGTCCCGGGTCCTCGTCCTCCTCGACCTGCACGCCGAGGGCGTCGAGCGCTCCGCGGACATCGGCCGCGGGCCCCGTCCGCACGCCGTCCCACAGGTCGCCGACCGCCGCGAACCGCTCCCACACGTTGTCGATCCGGAAGTCCTGCGGCTCGAACCCCCCGGACTCGACCTCGTCCCAGGTCAGTGGCGTGGAGACCGGCGCGCGCGCCTCGGGGCGCAGCGAGTACGCCGCGGCGATGTTCGCGCCCCGGCGGTTCATGTTGTGGTCGATGAAGATCTTGCCGGCCCGGTCGGCGACGCGCCACGCCATCGTCACGCGATCGGGGTCGGCCTGCTTGATCATGCTGCCGCACGCCCCGACGAACGCGCGCGCCTCCGCGTAGGTGGCCGAGCCGGGCTCGAGGCGCACGAAGATCTGCAGGCCGGTCGCGCCGGAGGTCTTCGGATGCCCTGTCATCCCGAAGCCGTCGAGCAGCACGCGGATGTGGCGCGCCACCGCCAGGACGTCCTCGTAGGTGTACGGCGGGAACGGATCGAGGTCGAAGAACACGTAGTCGGGGTGCTCCACGTCCTCGCATCGCGAGTGGAGCGGATGCATCTCGATCGCGCCGAGGTTCGCGACGAACAGCAGCGTCGGCAGGTCGTCGACCGTGAGGTAGTCGATGCGGCCGGCCTTCGCGTCCTCGGACAGGACCGTGCAGCGGTGCACCCACTCCGGCGTGTGCGACGGCGCCGTCTTCTCGTAGAAGGCGTCGCCGTCGATGCCGTCGGGCATCCGTTTCATCGTGAGCGGCCGGTGCTCGAGGTGAGGGAGCAGCAGATCGGCCACGTTCGCGTAGTAGGCGATCACGTCGCCCTTCGTGATCGCTTCCTCCGGCCAGAAGACCTTGTCGAGGTTGGACAGGCGGAGCTCGCGTTCGGGGAGGTCCAGCCACCACGCGTCGCGCTCGCCCTTCCGAACCTCGAGGGGGTGCGGCAGCGACAGGGTGAAGGCGGGCCCCCCCGCGCCGCGCTTGCGTGTCGGCATCGTCCGATGGTAGCGGGGCTGGTCGCGCCGCCGGACCGGGCGTACGCTCGCGGACGTGCCGACCGTCCGCGCCGCGATCGTCCAGCGTGCCCCCGTGCTGCTGCACCGCGACGAGACGATGGAGCGGGTCCTCGCCGGGCTCGAGGAGGCCAGCGGCGAGGGCGCCGCACTCGTCGTCTTCCCCGAGACGTACCTCCCTGGCTACCCCGAATACATCTGGCGCCTCAGCCCCGGCGACGACTACGACCTCTCGCGCGAGATCCACGGACGCCTGCTGTCGAACGCGATCGACCTCGACGCCGACGATCTCCAACCCGTGCAGGACGCCGCGCGCCGCGCCGGCACGGCGGTAGTGATCGGCGTGCACGAGCGCGACGGCGCGTTCAGCCGGGCCACTCTGTTCAACACGGTCGTGACGATCGGTCCGGACGGCACGGTCCTGAACCGTCACCGGAAGCTCGTGCCGACGAACCCGGAGCGCATGGTGTGGTCGCCGGGCGACGGCGCCGGCCTGCGCGTGGTCGAGACCCCGGTCGGTCGGCTCGGCTCGCTGATCTGCTGGGAGAACTACATGCCCCTGGCCCGGTTCGCGCTCTACGCGCAGGGGGTCGACGTGTACGTGGCGCCGACCTGGGACGAGGGCGACGGGTGGATCGCCACGATGCGGCACATCGCGAGGGAGGGCCGGTGCTGGGTCCTCGGCGCCGGCTGCGCGATCGCCGCGAGCGACGTCCCCGCGGACTTCCCCGATCGCGACCGGCTCTACCCCGACCCGGAGGAGTGGCTGAACGACGGCGACTCCGTGATCGTCGATCCGAGGGGAGAGATCGTGGCGGGGCCGCTCCGTCGCGAGTACGGCGTGTTGTTCGCCGACGTCGACCCCGACGCCGCTCGCGCGTCGCACTACACCCTCGACGCCGCCGGCCACTACAACCGCCCCGACGTGTTCACCCTCCGGGTCGACCGGACGTCGCGCCGCCAGGTCGCCTTCGAGGACGGGGATGGGCGTCAGGCGGCCGCACCGTCCGCGAACGCCGACATCCTCGAGATCTGAACAACTCCACTGGAGGGCGTTGCACGGAAGCGACTCGGGGATCCATGGTGCGTGGTGGATCGTTCCCTCAACGATGAGGCATCGCTCGTCGCCGAGGATCTCGGGGCGGTGGAGACGGTGGGGTTCGAGGAGTTCTTCGCGGCGGAGCACGCCCGGCTCTACTCGGCCCTGTGCGCCGTCACGGGCAACACCCAAGAAGCCGAAGAGATCATGCAGGAGGCGTTCCTGCGGCTCTGGGAGCGGTGGGAGCGGATCTCGAGCATCGAGGATCCGGTCGGCTACCTCTACCGGACCGCGATGAACGTGTTCCGGCAGCGTCTGCGCCGCGCGAAGGTCGCGGTGCGCAAGGCCGTCCGGCCCGCCGAGCACGAGGACGCCTACGAGGAGGTCGACTCCCGCGAGGTCGTGATCCAAGGGCTCCGGGCCCTCCAGCCGCGACAGCGCGCCGCCGTCGTGCTGACCTCGCTCCGGGGGTTCAGCTCGGAGGAGGCCGCCGAGATGCTCGGGTTGAGCCCTGGCGCGGTCCGGATGCTCGCGACGCGCGGCCGGGCCTCGATGCGGAAGGCGGTGAGCCCGTGACGACGTCACCCGACATCCTCGAACGGACGTTCCCGGCGCCGCCGGACTCCTTCGAGCGGCTCGTCCGCCGACGGGCACGACGCGAACGCACGCGCAAGATCGCCGACGGCGCGCTCGCCCTGATCCTCGTCGTCCTCTTGGTCGCCGCCCTGGCCGGCGCGCTCGCCCTCCGCCGGCAGCGCACGGAGCCGGGGAACGGCGCGATCACCACGGCGAACGTCGGCTCGCTCGGTCCCGCGTGGTGGAGCCGGCCCAGCGGGGTCGGGGGCACGACCCAGCCGATCCTCGCCGGCGGCCACGTGTACGCGATCGACGGGTCGGAGCGGCTCCGGGTCTACCCGGTGTCCTGCGAGACGCCGTGCGAGCCGACCTCAACCGAGCGGATCGGGCCGCCGACGCAGTGGGGTTGGGGAGCCCCGGTCGCGGCGGGGGACCACGTCTTCGTCGGCACGTCCAACGGCACGCTCCTCGCCTATCCGATCTCGTGCGGAGGAGACCCCTCCTGCGCGCCGGATTGGAGCGCCAAGTTGGGCGACGACATGTCGAGCGCGTCGCCGATCGTGGCGGACGGGGTGGTCTACGTCGCATCCGATGCCAGGGGGGCCGGCCTGATCGGTGCCTATCCGGAGACGTGCGTCCCGGTCGAGAGGACCTGCGGGCCCTTGTGGACGGGACGGCTGCCCTCCGGGTTCCTCGGCTCGCAGCCGGCCGTCGCCGACGGCGTTGTGTTCGTCGGCTCGAAGGATGGAGTCCTCTCGGCGTTCTCGACGACATGCGCCGACGACGGAGGGCGCTGTCAACCGCTCTGGAGCGCAACGATCGGCCGCGGCGTCTCGGGCGGATGGAGCGACACGCCCGCGCCGATCACCGCCGCCGGCTCGACCGTATTCGTTCCAGCGGCGTCCGCGATGTACGCCTATCGGGCCCGGTGCACGCCCGCCCACGGTCGATGTCGGCCGCTCTGGGTCGCCGAGCTCGATTCGTGGATCGACGACACGGCCGTCGGCGGCGGCTCGGTGTTCGCCTCGACCTACGACGGGGCGATCAGCGTGTTGCCGCAAACGTGCGGCCGCACCTGCCGGCCGATCGCCTCGATCGAGGACGGCGGCGACGGGAGCCCGTCCGTCTCCGGCGACCTGCTCTACGTCGCCGGGAGGGATGGGCTCAGGGTGTTCAACGCCTCGTGCGGGAGGACGGCCGAGCCATGCTCCCCGCTATGGTCCTCGCAGATGTCCATCGGGGGGTTCAACAACCATACGACCGTTGCCGGCGATCTCTTGCTCGCGAGCCCGGTGGACGGCACCGTCTACGCGTTCACGCCCGGAGGGTCGGCCCCGCTGCCGGGCGTGGCGGCCGTCACACACCGTTCGTCGGGGTGGTACGGAGCGTTCTACGGCTTGCTTGCCCTCGCCGTCATCGTCTGGGTGGTCCGGCGGCGACGGCGCCGCGACGCGGCGCCGTCGCCCCAGACCTGAGCGCTACGACGGGGTCCCGTAGACCTCGATCTCGGACATGTCCATGAACGAGCAGCCGTCGAACGCGCCGGGATCGGAGGCGGCCGGACCGCAGCGCGCCGCGAGGCCGGTTCCGCCGGGCGGGCAGTTCGTCCCGTCGTCGCACGTGTCGCCGGTGAGCGGGACCATCGGGTCCAGCATCGAGAAGCGCACGAAGTTGACGCCCGTCGTGGTGCCGCCGAGGGGAACGGTGTTGAGCGTGCCGACGTCGCCCGAGAAGAACGTCCCCGCGGCGACCTGGCTCCACGTGGTCCCGTTCGCCGACGTCTCGACCGTGTAGTCGTGCGTCGAGGCCGACAGGCCGTCGCCGCACGTGTGGCCGGGATCGATCGTGATCGACGAGATGTCGACCGGGACCGGCAGCGCGATCACGACGCGCTTCGGGGTCGCGCTGCCCGTCTCGTCCCCGTTGTTGTTGCCCGTGGTACTGCCCCAGCCGTTGCCGAGCGACTGGTCGATCGCGTCCCCAGGCCCACACCCGAACGTGGTGTAGTTTGGCCCGTTGAAGCTCGCGATCGACGCGCCGCCGGACGCCGAGGCCCAGTCACGATCCAGGCTCCAGTCCTTCGTGTTGGTGCCCGCAGCGATGGCCACGGTGTCGTCGACCGACCGGTCGTAGCCGGCCGCCGCCGCGCTCACGCCGCCGTAGGTGTGCACGAAGATATTCGGGATCGAGTAGTGGCCGGCGGCGTCGGTCACGGCCGCAAGGTCGCCGACGAAGCCGGACGCGTGTCCGCCGAAGGCCACGACCGCGCCTTCGATCGGATCGGCCGTCTCGGAGTCCCGGACCGTCCCGGAGAGCGTGCCCGTCGGCGATCCCGGCGCCGGCGGCATCGAGAAGTTCTCGACGGGCTGCGTGTCGTCGCCGTCGATCGACGAAGCGAAGTACCCCATGCCCCGATGCGCGAAGACCTGCCAGATCCTCGTCTGGTGCGAACCGCCGTGCAGGACCTCGTCGGCCTGCAGGATCGCGTTGCGCTCATCCAGGAACGACGGGTTCGACGGCGACAGTTCCATCGCCCGCGTCACGAGCCCCTCGGTCACCTTCGAACCGAGCGCCCGACGGAGGTCCCAGAGCGTCTGGGCCCAGATCTCGCCGTCCGCGTGGACCTCGACCTGATCGACGACCTTCCCGAAGTCGCCGTACGTGTAGCCGCCGGTCCCGGTGGTGCCGGGGCACCTGGGCGAGGTCGAACCGACCGGACAGTCCATCGGCTCGGTCCGGAGCAGGTCCTGCCCCGCGCCGACGTACTGCCCCAGGCGGAGCTGGCCCGGTGCGGCCGTATCGGTGAACAGGCCTCGATTCACCAGGTAGTCCATCGCGTACCAGTCGCTCCAGGCCTCGCCCATCGCGCCGGCCTGGATGGTGCCGAGGGTCGAGACGCCGTTCGGGTCCACGACGAGCCGGTTCGAGAGGCCGTGTGTGTACTCGTGGAAGACGATGTCCGCCTCGTCGGCCCCGTTGCTCTGGACGTAAGGATCGAACCCAGGCCCGGAGATGATGTTCGTCAGCGGGTCGTTCCACAGGTACATCTGCATGGTCGGGGCGAACCCGTCCGGCGGCGTGCTCATGTTCGCGTTGTCGGTATGGTCGAAGTCGGGCAGCCCGATGAGGCCGCTGCCCAGGTTGAGCGTGTTGGCGCCGTCGAGCGCTTGGCCGAGCACCGGGTCCCCGCCGAAGCCGTGGCCCGAGCCGTTGAAGACCTCGAAGTTCCCCGCCGCCTGCGTGAAGCCGATCGGCGCGGCCCTGAGGTGCTGGTGGTACCTGTTCAGGAACCAGAACAGCTGCGTGGCGCTCTGGCGACGGTTCGTGCGCCAGGAGTAGCCGCCCTTCTTGCGCGAGTCCCACGAGCACGGGAACCGCACGACGCACGGTGAGTCCCTCCTGTTCGTGAACGGCACGAACGGGAACGTCCAGTCGCCGTCTTTGCGCGGGCGGACCTCCTCCGACTTCTGCGCCACGTTGTCGTCGTTGACGTCGGTGGTGACCCACGCGTTGTCGCCGAACAGGCGGTTCCGCGCGAAGACGTACGGGTTGAGGTTCACCGTGTGCTGCGCGCCGCCCTTCGGCGCGTGCGGGTAGTTCTCGAAGACGCTCCCGCGCGCGTCGTCGGTGAGCGACTGGCGGTACAGGATCGCGCCGGTCCGCGCGTCCACGATGCTGAGGAACAACCCCTGGCGACCCCAGAGGTACGTCTGCCAGGCGAGCCGCGTGCCGCCCGAGCGGGGGAAGAAGACCCTCGTCGCGGTGGGGCTCGTCCGTCGGATCGTGCCGGAGCGCGTCACCGCGGGCAGGCCTATGACGTTCGTGAGCTTCGCGTCCGCGACCGCCGTCGAGATCGCGCGTGCGGCGGGCACGGTCGGCGCCGTGGCGACGCCGGAGAGATCGGCGACCGGGGAGCCGAGGACGTTGATCACCCGGCCGTCCTTCGTCACGTTGATCCGCAGCCCGCTCCCGAAGACGTCGATCCCGGCGCGCCGCTGCGTCCACGCGAGGTGGTGGGTGCCGTCGATCGACACGTAGTCACGGACGAACGTCAGCGTGCCGAGCGTCGCGTCGGTGATGCCGAACGCGGCCTCGTGCGCGCGGAGGTAGTCCATCGCGACCGCGCGCGCCGATCCGGCGCGCGGGGCGGAGAGGAAGCCGTTCAGCTTCGCGATGATCCGGGGCGTGCCGGTGATCGGGTCCAGCTGCACGACGCCCTGGACGCCGAGCGACGCGTCGAGCCGACGGAGCGCCGGCGGCGCGTGGGCGAGGAGGCGTGCGGCGCGGACGGCCTGGCGCATCCGGGCCGGCACGCCGGCTCGCGCGTCGTACGTGGTCGAGGCCGACCTGACGCCCTCGGCGACGGCCGTCCCGGCCACCGTGGACGTTCCCTGCTGCGCGACACCGGGCAGGGCCGCGAGCACCACGATCGCAACGGATACCGCCGTGGCCGCGCCGAACCACCACCGACGTCCTCGAGGCGTCGACATGGAACGTCCCCCTCTCGTGACCGACCGGCCCGGGCGAGCCGACCGAGCAAGTCTCGGGCTCCGAAGCACTCATCGCAAGGGTGCCGCAACATCGGCTCGCTGGCCCGGGGAACGTCCTCGATGACTGTCGGCGGTTCTCGGTAGACTGCCGTTCCCGCAGGCAGACGGCCTGCAACCCGGGGGGGTTCCGATCATGCCGAGAGCAATGTGGAAGGGCGCCATCTCCTTCGGCTTGGTGACGATCCCGGTCGCGGTGTATCCGGCCACCGAGGAGAAGTCGCTCAGGTTCAACCAGTTGCACGACGCCGACGGCGGTCGCATCCGCTACAAGCGCGTCTGCGAGAAGGACGGCGAGGAGGTCGGCTTCGAGCACATCGTGAAGGGCTACGAGGTCGAGAAGGACCGCTACGTGATCCTCACGGACGACGACTTCGACGCCATACCGGTCGAGTCCAGCCGGGCGATCGACATCCAGCAGTTCGTCGATCTGGACCAGATCGATCCGGTGATGTTCAAGAAGAGCTACTACCTGGTGCCGGAGGAGACCGGCGCGAAGGCCTACTCCCTCCTCCGCGAGGCGATGTCGGAGGACGGCCGCGTCGGCATCGCGAAGGTGAGCTTCCGCGACCGCGAGCACCTCGCGGCGCTCCGGTTCAAGGACGACGCGTTCGTGCTGGAGACGATGTACTGGCCCGACGAGATCCGCGAGGCGGACTTCGGCGGCGTCGACGTCGCGGCGGAGGTCCGTGGCCAGGAGCTCGAGATGGCGCGGCAGCTGATCGACTCCCTCTCGTCGGCGTGGAACCCGGCCGAGTACGGGGACGAGTACCGGGAGGGATTGCTCAAGATCGTCGAAGCGAAGCTCAACGGCCAGGAGATCGAGGTCGTCGAGCCGGAGCCCACCGCGAAGGTCGTCGACCTCATGGAGGCGTTGAAGGCGAGCGTCGCCGCCGCGAAGAAGGGATCGGAGCCCGCGCCGAAGAAGCCGGCGGCGAAGAAGACGGCGGCGAAGAAGCCCGCGGCGAAGAAGACGGCGGCGAAGAAGCCCGCGGCGCGCAAGAAGGCCGTCGGGGAGTAGTGGAGCCGGATCTCCGGCCGGCGTCGGCCGGCGACCGGGCGGCGATCAGCGGGTTGCTCCAGGCTGCCGAGCTCGCCGAGTACGGCCGGGTCACCGCCGACTGGGACGAGATCGTGGCGTTCATCTGGCGCGCGCCCGGGTTCAGTCCCGCGGACGACGCTCGGATCGTGGTCCTCGATGGGACGCCCGTCGGCTTCGTCGGCGTGTTCCCCCCCGATGACGGGCCCGGCGGCGGAGCGCCCGCCGAGCCGTACGGCGCGATGGTCGGTCTCGACGCGCAGGTCCGCGAGGCGCTCGAGGCGTCCCTGATCGACTGGGCGACCGATCGAGCGAGCGCCCGCGGGGCCGTCGGTGTCCGCCAGTACGTGCCCCGCGAGGACGCTCGTCGGCAGGCGCTGCTGCGGGAGCGAGGCTTCGAACGTGTGCGCTCGATGTGGACGATGCACCGGGACCTGCCCGATCCCGAACCCGCTCAACCGCCGGCGGGGATCGCGGTCGTCACGCTGAAGGATCACCCCGACCACACGGCCCTCCACGCCGCCGATCAGGAGGCGTTCGGTGAGCATTTCGGCTTCGTGGCGGAGACGTTCCAGGGATGGCGCGCGCGGCGTATCGACGTCGACCGGCACGATCCGACGCAATGGTTCCTCGCGCTCGATGGCGAGCAGGTCGTCGGGTTCCTCTTCCAGGTCACGGGCGGTCTCGTGCCGCAGGTGGCCGAGCTGGGGGTGCGTCCGGCGTGGCGCGGACGCGGGATCGGGACGGCGCTGCTGCGCCACTCGTTCGCGGACATCGTCCGGCGGGGCGGATCCGAGGTCACGCTGTGGGTCGACTCCGAGAACGCGACGGGAGCGGTCGGCGTGTACGAGCACGTCGGGATGCGTGCGATCGTCGTGACCGACGTCTTCCAGGTGGATCTCTGATGACCCCCGGGCGGGAGCGGCCCGTGTCCCGGGGGCGAGGGGCGGCGGGGGTAAGCTCGCGCCCGTGAAGCTCGTCACCGCGATCGTGAAGCCGCACCGCATCGAGAACGTGAAGGAGGCCCTGCGCGAGCTCGGCGTGAGCGGCCTGACCACGACCGACGTCGAGGGGTTCGGCCGCCAGCGCGGCCACACCGAGGTCTATCGGGGCGCGGAGTACCAGGTGGACTTCGTGCCGAAGGTGAAGGTGGAGGTCGTGGTCGAGGATGCCGACGTGGACGGCGTGGTCGATGCGATCGTCGAGGCCGCACGGACCGGCAAGATCGGGGACGGGAAGCTCTGGGTCGGCGACGTGGACCGCGTGATCCGGATCCGGACCGGCGAGATGGGTTCGGACGCCCTGTCCGGCTGACGCGGTGGCCGACCCGGTCGCCACCCTCCGCGACGAGCTCGACGCGCTCGCCCGCGCGTACTCGGCGGGACATCACGGCCGATGGGTGGCGCGCCGGCGCGCGGGGCTGATCGACGCGTGCCTCGGGGCGCTCTGGGAACGCGCGGGCGGGCCGCCGGGCGCGGCGTTGGTGGCGCTCGGTGGGTACGGGCGCCGCATCCAGCTCCCGATGTCCGACGTCGACCTCTTGATCCTGCACGACGGGGTCGACCCGCCGGAGGTCGCCCGTCTCGTCGACGCGATCCTGTATCCACTCTGGGACGCCGGCCTGGTGATCGGGCACGCGGTCCGCACGCCGGCGGAGTGCGTCGCGGCGGCGGCGCGATTGGATTCGTGGACGGCGATGCTCGATGCGCGGCCGGTGGCGGGCGACGCGGCCGCCGCGGATCGCGCGATGGAGCCGGTCCGGAGGATCGCCCGGCAGGACCCCACATCGTTCCTCGATCGGCTGCGGGAGGCGGCCGACGTCCGGGCCGCGCGGTTCGGCTCCTGCGCGCACCTGCTCGAGCCCGACCTGAAGGAGGGGACGGGCGGTCTCCGGGACGTCGCGTCGCTCGGGTGGATCGCGGCCGCGGTCGGCGCCGACCTGGAGGCCGCCGGGCTGCTGCGTTCCCGCGAACGGGTCGCGGTCGACGACGCCGAGGAGTTCCTCGTGCGTGCGCGCAGCGCCGTGCAGCTGCTGACCGGCCGGCGCACCGACCGGCTGGTGGCGGAGCTCCAACCGGACGTCGCGCGCGAGATGGGGTTCACCGACGAGCCCGGCCTCGTCGCCGCCGACGCGCTGATGCGGGTGTTGTTCGAGCACGCGCGCGACGTGGAGCTCGTTGCCGGGATCGTGCCGCAGCGGATCGGGGCCGCCGGCACACCCGCCGATCCGACGACATTGATCGAAGGCCCGGCGTCGATCCTGGCCGCGTTGGCCGACCTGGCCGAGGCGGGGGCGCCGCCATCCGCTGCCCTGCTGGACGCGGTGGAGGCGGTCGAGGTCGACGACCCCGTGCGGTGGGACGCCGAGGTCCGATCGGGGTTCCTGCGGCTCCTCCGAGCGGGCGCGGCAGGAACCCGGATGCTCGAGGTGCTCGATCGTCTGCGGCTGCTCACGAGGTTCGTGCCCGCGTGGGCCGGCGTGCGGTGCCGACCCCAGCGCGACCCGTACCACCGCTTCACGGTCGACGTCCACCTGCTCCGCGCCGCCTCGCAGGCGGCGGCCGCGTTCGAGGGAGCCGCGGACGACGACGATCCGATCGAACGCGAGACCCGCGACCAGATCGCGCGGCCGGACGCGGTGCTGCTCGGGGCGCTCCTGCACGACATCGGCAAGGTCGGCGGCGGCGGCCACGTGCCGATCGGAGCGGCGATCGCGGCCGACACGCTCGAGATGATGGGCGTCGAGCCCGACATCCGCGACCTCGCGGGGTTCCTCGTGGCCGAGCATCTGCTGCTGGCGGATACGGCGACCCGGCGCGACCTCTCGGACGAGAACCTCCTGCTGGATGTCGCGGCTCGGATCGGCACGCCGGAGCGGCTCGCGGCCCTCTACCTCGTGACGAAGGCCGACGCCCTCGCGACCGGTCCGGCCGCGTGGACCCCATGGCGACAGGCGCTGATCCGTGAGCTGGTGGCGAAGCTGCAGCGCGTGTTCGAGCGGGGGGACATGGGGCGGGAGCTGGCGGAGCGCCTGGCCGGCCGGACCGAGCGGCTGCGCGCGCTGCTCGCCGGTGAACCCGAGCCGGAGGTCGATCGATTCGTACTGCGGATGCCGCGGGGGTACTTCCTGGCGACCGAGCCCGCCCAGGTAGCGCGCCACTTCCGGACGATCGCGCCGCCGATCGGCGCGAACGAGGTGCGAACGGCGGCGACCGCCGGCGAGCGCCCCGACACCTACGAGGTGCTCGTCGTGGCGAGCGACCGCCCCGGCCTCCTTTCTTGGATCGCCGGCGCGCTCGCGATCGGCGGCATCTCGGTGCTGTCCGCGCAGGTGTTCACGACCGGCGACGGCGCGGCGGTCGACCTGTTCGAGGTCGAGGGCGCGTTCGAGGCCGAGATCACGGAGGCGCGGTGGCGCGAATTCCGCAGCACGCTCCGGCGGGCGATCGAGGGATCGCTCTCGCTCGAGCATCGCGTCGAGGAGAAGCGGCGCACCTACCCGCCGCCCCGGCTCCGCGCGCCGCTGACCGTGCGCAGCCACAACGACGTCTCGGAGTTCTCGACGGTGGTCGAGGTCGGGGCGCCCGACCGGATCGGCCTTCTCTACGACGTGACGCGCACGTTCGCGGACCTGCGCCTGGACGTGCATCTCGCGAAGGTCGCGACCTACGGCGGCCGGGTGGTCGACACGTTCTACGTGCGCGACGCGCTCGGCCGCAAGATCGTCGACCCGGGGCAGCTCGGCGAGATCGAGCTCGCCGTGCGGGAGCGGCTGGACGCCTAGCGGACCCGCATCACCCGTCGCGCGGGCGCGGCGTATGCGGCCATCGACGACACCCTCCGGCCCGCCGATCGGCCCACCGACCCGGGGTCGAGCGACCCGTTCCCCGGATCGGCATCTCTCTTAGCCTCGAAGGGGAAAGGACGTGTGATGGATCGCGCCGCGGTTCGAGCCGTCGCGTTCGTCGTGATGGCCGCGACCGTGTGGGCCTGCGGTTCGTCGCCGGGCGGGAGCCCGTCCGAGCCTCGCCCCGGCGTCGTCAGGATCCTCGTCGGCGGCGACGTGATGCTCGGGCGCGGCGTGGCCGACGTGGCCGCGCACGACCCGTGGAGCATCTTCTCGGACGTCCAGACCGAGGTCCGGTCCGCCGACATCGCGATCGCGAACCTCGAGTCGCCGCTCACGCGACGTCCCCACGTCGCTCCGACGCCGAACGCGCTCGAGGCGGACCCCTCCGCGGCCCGGCAGCTGGCCGCCGCCGGCTTCGACGCCGTCTCGATCGCGAACAACCACGCAGGCGATGCCGGGCCCGGCGGGATCGCCGACACGCTCGGCGCCCTCCGGGGCGTCGGCGTCCTTCCGCTCGGCGGCGGTCTCGACGCGGCGCA
>DATIWE010000029.1:0-12410 GCA_035519495.1 Actinomycetota bacterium | reverse complement strand
ACGGCAAGCTGGGCGGAACCTTCGATTTCAAGCCGAACGCCGGCACAGGCATGCCCGCCGACGTGATCAGGACCCCGCTCTCCTTCACCATCACGAAGTCCATCAACTACAACCGGAACTGCCCTTCCGGCGGAGGCGGGGGCGGTGGTGGTGGTGGTGGATGCGCGACGGGCAAGAGCTTCTCCGGGACGCTCTTCGGCCCGCCGACGCTCAGCATCTCTGCCGGTCCGATCGGGAAGTCGTCGTTCCTCACCTTCAGCCAGTTCGCGAGCGGACCGACGATCGCACCCGCGACGTCGATCTTCCACTCGATCACGGCGAGCGGCCCGGCGAGCGCGGTGGTGATCGGCGCGACCGGGAACGCCACGATCGATGGATCGGTCGCGACGCCGTTCCTGAGTGCGACGAAACTGACGTACAAGGGCGGCCGCAAGCACTCGTTCGTGTTCGGGAAATGCAGGAACATCGTCTACACCGACAGCTACCTCAACGGCAGCCTCAACGTTCGGTTCGACAGCGGCGCCGTCGCCCTTGACGGGAGCACCCTGCTGGACCAGGCGAACACGACCAGGATCGTCAAGAAGTAGCGAGGGGATCGCTCAGGTCCGGGTTGAGCCGGCTAGCGAGGCAACGAGTCGATCTGGCGCTGGCTGAGGCGGGTGGTGCTGCTGGCCACCCGGAGACCGGCCATCCCGATCGGGGCCGGCTCCCAGAGGGAAGCTTTCAAGGTCTCGACCCAGAGGTGGCCGTCCTCTTCCTGGGAAACCCGGAAGATCGTCCCCGACTCGGTCTTGTAGAAGCCGATCTCCCGCATACCGACAGCTTACGCCCTCGGACGGGGCTCCGGGTAACGGAGGCTCCTCCAACGGGGTCCTCGGGACACGGAAGAGGGAGGCCTCTCGGCCTCCCTCTTCCAGATGCGATGCAGGTCAGACGTTCTTGACGTTGCTGGCCTGCGGGCCCTTCTGGCCCTGCGTGACGTCGTACTCGACGCGCGCACCCTCGGCGAGCTCTCGGTAGCCCTCGCCCTGGATCGCGCTGAAGTGCACGAACACGTCGGCGCTGCCGTCCTCCGGGGTGATGAACCCGAAGCCCTTCTCAGCGCTGAACCACTTCACCGTTCCGGTTGCCATGATGCCGTTCCCTCCTTCCATCACCGTCGGGGCGCACCTCGCGCCCGTACGGCCGCGACCCCAACCGGAGGCCGCTCGAGGGAACTGCTCGTAGCGAACCGCGATCTGAACCCTCGCCGCCAAGCATACGGGGTCGGAGGGGCGGCCGCCCGCAGGTGGCCGGGGCCCGACCGTCAACGTTCACCATTCGGTGGTATGTGTTGGGGTCTGCATCGCTGGGAGGGGATGTGGCGGAGGACGGAACGGTGAAGCCGAGGGTCCTGATCCTCGGCGGCGGGTTCGGCGGCGTCGGCGCGGCCCGCTCGCTGAAGGATGCCGACGTCGACATCGTGCTGGTGGACCAGCACAACTACCACACGTTCCAGCCGCTCCTGTATCAGGTCGCGACCGACCTCCTCGACACCAGCGCCGTCGGCCATCCGCTGCGCGACCTGTTCCACGATCAGCCGAACGTCTCCGTGAAGCAGGATGCGGTGACGTCGATCGACCTCACGGCGCGCACCGTCTCCTTCAAGGAGATGGATCCGCGTCCGTACGACTTCCTGGTGCTCGCGCTCGGCGCCCGGGTGAACTTCTTCGGCGTCGAGGGAGCCGAAGCCCACGCGTTCCCGATGTACACGCTCTACGATGCGGTCCAGCTGCGGGCCCACGTGCTGGAACGATGGGAAGCGGCGGACAAGGATCCGTCGCTCGTGGCGGACGGGGCGCTCAACGTCGTGATCGTCGGCGGCGGCCCCACCGGCGTCGAGAGCGCCGGGGCGATCGCCGAGCTCTACCGGAACGAGTTCAGCAAGGACTACCCGCACGTGCCGCAGGATCAAGCGCGCATCATCCTGGTCGAGGCAGGCCCCGTGATCTTCTCGATGTTCAAGAAGAACCTCCAGACGTATGCGAAGAAAGCGCTCGAGGATCGAAGCGTCGAGGTGATGACCGGCGCAAGCGTGAAGTCGATCGCGCCGACGCGCGTGACCCTCGGAGACGGCACCGTGCTGAACGCGCACACCCTCGTGTGGGGCGCCGGCCTCCAGGGCAGTCCCCTCGCCGATGCGCTCGGCCTCGAGTTGGAACGCGGCAACCGGATCGCGGTCGAGCCGGACCTCAGCATCTCCGGACACCCCGAGGTGTTCGCGGTCGGCGATGTCGCGGCGATCACCGATACCGCGACCAAGCGGGTCCTCCCGCAGCTCGGATCCGTGGCGCTGCAAGCCGGCGAGCGGGCGGGCAAGAACATCGCTCGCCAGGTGCGAGGCAAGGAGACGAAGCCGTTCGAGTACAAGGACAAGGGGACGATGGCGACGATCGGGCGCGGCGCCGCGGTCGTGCAGTTCCACCGCGGCAAGACGATGAAGGGCGAGCCCGCGTTCCTCGCATGGGGAGCGGTGCATCTCGCGCTGCTGTCCACCGGGGAGGATCGCGCGAAAGCGGTCGTCGATTGGACGTGGGCGGGGTTCTCCCACGAGCGACCCGGCAGGATCAGCGTGTCGGCCGATGAGGAGTGATGCAGGCGTGGCGACGATGAACCAGCAGCGACCCGCCGACGTGCTCGTGATCTTCGGGATCACGGGCGATCTGGCGAAGGTGATGACGTTCCGCTCCCTCTACCGGCTGGAGATGCGCAAGCTGCTCGACTGCCCGATCGTGGGCGTCGCGGTGGACGACTGGACGGTCGAGAAGCTGCGCGAGCACGCGCGTGAGTGCATCGAGGGCACGGGCGAGGAGCTCGACAAGGAGGTGTTCGATCGCCTGGCCGAGCGCCTGTCCTACGTGCAGGGCGACTTCTCCGACGACGCGGCCTACGGGCGCGTCGCGACGGCGATCAAGGGCAAGGAGACGCCCGTCTTCTACCTCGAGATCCCGCCGTTCCTGTTCGGCACGGTGGTGAAGGGGCTGTCGGACGCCGGACTCACGAAGGACGCTCGCGTCGTGGTGGAGAAGCCGTTCGGGCACGACCAGGCGTCCGCACGGGCGCTCGCGGCAGAGCTGCACCAGTACATCGACGAGACGCAGCTGTACCGGATCGATCACTACCTCGGGAAGATGGGGCTGGTCGAGATCCTGCACCTCCGGTTCATGAACTCGATGCTCGAGCCGGTCTGGAGCCGCAACTACCTCGAATGCGTCGAGATCACGATGGCCGAGGACTTCGGCGTCGAGGATCGCGGCCACTTCTACGATCCCGTCGGCGCCCTCCGGGACGTGGTCGTGAACCACCTGATGCAGGTCGTCGCGGCGTGCGCGATGGAGGCTCCGTCGCGCGGTGATCCCCAGACGCTGAAGGACTCGCAGGTCGGCCTGTTCCGCGCCGTGATGGAGGCGGATCCGGCGAACTACGTGCGGGGCCAGTACGACGGCTACCGCTCGATCGACGGCGTCGCCCCGGACTCCACCACCGAGACCTACGCAGCGCTCCGCCTCGACATCGAGAACTGGCGCTGGGCCGGTGTCCCGTTCTTCATCCGGACCGGCAAGCGGTTGCCGATCACGCAGACCGAGCTCCGGCTGGTGTTCCAGCGTCCACCGAAGCTCGGCTTCGGGCTGATGCGTCACGCCGAGCCGAACCAGGTCGTCGTGAAGCTCGACCCGACGACCGGGATCCGCATGGTGATGGACGCGCATCGGGCCGACATCGCAGGTGCGAGCGCGATCGAACTGGACATGGAGTTCGCGCAGGAAGGAGGCGAGGGCCCCACGCCGTACGAGGTCCTGTTGCACGCGGCGATGGTCGGCGACAACACCCGTTTCACCCGGCAGGACGCCGTCGAGGAGACCTGGCGCGTGATGCAGCCGCTCCTGGACGCGCCGCCGCCGGTCCATCCCTACGCCAAGGGGTCGTGGGGACCGGAAGCAGCGGACGACCTGGTCGCGGGCCACGGACGCTGGTACGAGCCATGGAGTGTGTCATGAGCATGCAGCAGAGCGCAGCGATGCCGTCTCCGTTCCCTCCCATCGAGGACTACGCGTTCCTCTCCGACTGCCACACGGGCGCGCTCGTCGCACCTGACGGCGCGGTGGACTGGCTCTGCGTGCCGAGCTTCGACTCCCCGAGCGTGTTCGGGTCGCTGCTCGACCGCGGAGCGGGCACGTTCCGGTTGGGGCCGTTCGGGATCAACGTGCCGACCGCACGTGCGTATGTGCCCGGCACGAACGTCCTCGTCACGACGTGGAAGACGCCGAACGGCTGGATCGAGGTCTATGACGCGCTCACGATGGGCCCGCCGCAGCGCGACGACGCCGTCACGCCCCACACGCGGCCGCCCGCCGACTGGGACGCCGACCACCTGCTCGTTCGGACGGTGCGCGGGATCGAGGGCACCGTCCAGGTTGAGTTGATCTGCGATCCGATCTTCGACTACGGACGGTCGCCCGGCGAGTGGACCCTGGGCGAGGACGGCCGGCACACGGCCGACGCGACCGGCGCCGGCGTCACGATCAGGCTGCGGACCGATATGGCGCTCGGCATCGAGGGCGACCAGGTTCGCGCTCGGCACACCGTCGGCGCCGGGGACAGTCTGTACGTCGCCCTGTCGTGGGAACAGGACCTGGCCGCGCCGAGCTCGATCGAGGAGGCGTCGGAACGGATCGACACCACCACGCAGCTGTGGCGGATGTGGCTCGATCGGGCTCGCCTTCCCGACCATCGGTGGCGTGAGCCGCTCCAGCGCTCGGCCCTCGCGATCAAGGGATTGACCTACGCCCCCACCGGAGCGACGGTCGCCGCGCTCACCACCTCGCTCCCCGAGACACCGGGCGGCGAGCGCAACTGGGACTACCGGTTCAGCTGGATGCGGGACTCCACGTTCACGCTCCAGGCGCTGCACTACCTGAACCTGGACTGGGAGGCCGAGGAGTTCATCCAGTTCATCGCCGACCTCGAGCCGAACGACGACGGCGGGATGCAGATCATGTACGGCATCGATGGGCACCGCGATCTCACCGAGTCGACCCGCGACGATCTTTCCGGCTACGCGGGTGCCCGACCCGTCCGCGTCGGCAACGGCGCGTTCGACCAGCGCCAGAACGACGTCTACGGCGCGGTCCTGGACTCGATCCTGCTGCACACCAGGCGGAGCGAGCGCCTCCCAAGGAGGATCTGGCCGGTCGTGGAAGCACAAGCGACGTGCGCGACGAACGTCTGGGGCAACCCGGACCAGGGGATCTGGGAGGCACGCGGCGCGCCGCAGCACTACGTGTCATCGAAGCTGATGTGCTGGGTGGCGATGGACCGGGCGGCGAAGCTCGCCGCCGTGCGGGGTCTCCCCGACCTCGAGGCCGGGTGGCAGAAGACCGCCGACGAGATCAAGGCCGACATCCTGGACCACGGCCTTCGGAAGGACGGCGTCCTGGTGCAGCATTACGGGACCGACGCGCTCGATGCCTCAACGCTCCTCGCCGCGATCTTCGGGTTCCTCCCCGGTGACGACGAGCGGCTCCACGCATCGGTACTGGCGATCCAGGACGAGCTCACCGAGGACGGCTTCGTCCTTCGGTACAAGACCGACGAGACCGACGACGGGCTCTCCGGGAAGGAGGGCAGCTTCCTGATCTGCTCGTTCTGGCTCGTGTCGGGGCTCGCGATCGTCGGCGAGCACCAGCGGGCGCGCGACCTCATGGAGCGGCTCCTCCGCATCGCGTCGCCGCTCGGCCTGTACGCGGAGGAGTTCGACACGAGCACGGCGCGGTTCCTCGGGAACTACCCGCAGGCGTTCTCCCACCTCGCGCTGATCGAGGCGGCCGGCCGACTGATCCTCTCCGAGATGATCCAGGAGATCACGTGAGCGCGTTCGACGTGATCGTGATCGGCAGCGGAGCCGGCGGCGGCACGCTCGTGCGGCGCCTCGCGCCCTCGGGCAAACGGGTCCTCCTGCTGGAGCGCGGCGACTGGCTGCCGCGCGAGCCGGAGAACTGGTCGACGCCCGACGTCTTCGTGGACAACCGGTACATCTCCGACGACACGTGGTACGACGCCGGGGGGAAGCCGTTCCAGCCGCAGATCCACTACTACGTGGGCGGCGCCACCAAGCTCTACGGCGCCGCGCTCTACCGCCTGCGGCGCGAGGACTTCGGCGAGCTCACGCATCACGACGGCATCTCCCCCGCGTGGCCGATCGGCTACGACGAGATGGAGCCGTATTACTCCCAGGCCGAGCAGCTCTACCAGGTACACGGCAACCACGGGGAGGATCCGACCGATCCGCCGGCCAGCCAGCAGTACCCCTACCCGGCGCTCACGCACGAGCCGCGGATCCAGCAGCTGTCCGACGACCTCGCGGCCGCCGGCTACCACCCGTTCCATGCGCCGTGCGGCGTCATGCTGGACGAGACGAACCCGCCGTTCAGCGCATGCATCCGGTGCGAGACGTGCGACGGGTTCCCGTGCCTCGTCCACGCGAAGTCCGACGCCGAGGTCCTTGCGGTCCGGCCCGCGCTCGAGCACCCGAACGTCACGCTGCTCACGAACGCGCGCGCGACGAAGCTGCTGACGAACGACGCGGGCACGGCGATCACCGGCGTCGAGGTCGAGCGCGACGGCGAGCGGGAGACGCACTCGGCCGACGTATACGTCGTGTCGTGCGGCGCGGCCAACTCCGCGAAGCTCCTGCTGGCCTCGGCGAACGAGGCCCACCCGAACGGCCTCGCGAACGGCTCGGACCAGGTGGGACGCAACTACATGTTCCACAACAGCCAAGCCGTGCTCGCGCTGTCGAAGGAGCCGAACCCGACGCGGTTCCAGAAGACGCTGGGGTTGAACGACTTCTACCTCGGCGACGAGGACTTCGGGTTCCCGTTGGGCAACCTCCAGATGATCGGGAAGTCGCAGGCCGACATGTTCAAGGGCGAGAAGCCGACCGAGACGAAGCTCGCACCGGGGTTCGCGTTGCGCGACGTGGCCACGCACGCCGTCGACTTCTGGCTGTCCACCGAGGACCTCCCCCGCGCGGAGAACCGTGTCACGCTCGGGCCTGACGGGAACGTGCAGCTCACGTACACGCCCAGCAACGGAGCCTCGGCCGACCGCCTGTTCCACAAGCTGAAGTCGATGCTCGGCCACCTGGGCATGCACCCCGATCACCTCTTCCCGCGCCACGCCTACCTGAAGACCGACATCCCGGTCGCCGGCGTCGCGCACCAGGCCGGCACGTGCCGGTTCGGCTCGGATCCGGCGAGCTCGGTACTGAACACGGACTGCCGCGCGCACGAGGTGGACAACCTGTACGTCGTCGACACGAGCTTCTTCCCGAGCATCGGGGCCGTGAACCCGGCGCTGACCGCGATGGCGAACGCGCTCCGGGTCGGCGACCACCTACTGGAGCAGCTCGGGGCCTGAGGCTCAGGAAACCGTCAGCGCGAACCTCGCCGTGAACGACCCGCCCGGCCCCACGAGCGGTGTCGTGCCCTCGACGAGCGCGTTCGTCGGCGCGGCCATCGGCTCCAGGGCGCCGAACGACCTGCCCGCGGGCACCCAGACCTGCGCGAACGGGTAGCCGTCGATGCACCGCATCTCGATCCCGCGCCCGTCCTCACCCACGAACGCGAACCGGCGGTCGCGCCCGAGACCGTAGAGGTCGTCGAACGTGCGCTGGCCGATCGCCTGGGCGTCGGCGGGCTCGTGCGCCGAGGCGCCGGTCGGGATCGAGCGCGCGTCGAGCGCCCGATGCTCGCGCGGCGGCAGCCGCAGGCGCCATCGCGCCCGGGGCGTGCCGGGCACACGCAGGTACGGGTGCCATCCGAACGCGACCGGCACCCGCCGCCGCCCCGTGGCGGTCACCGTGGTGTCGATCGTGAGCCGCTTCTCGCGCGCCCGTACCCGCACGTCGATCCGGTGCGGGAACGGGAAGGCCGGCGCGTCGACGTCGATCGACGCGTCGAGGGAAGCGGCGTCGCGGTGCGTCGTGAGCCGGCCGACCGACCACCGCGAACGCCCCAGCAGCAGCCCGTGGATCGGCAGCCCGTGGTCGTCGGTGCCCAGGCGCATCCCCTTCAGGTCCACCGACACCCCGGCCGCCCGATAGCGTCGCGCGGCCAGCCGGTTCGCCCAGGGGGCGAGCAGCGGGATCCCGGCGCTGCCGCCGGCACGCAGCGTGTCGAGGCCGCCGGGAACGGCCAGGTACTCGCCGCCCCGGTACCGGAGCGAGACGCCGGTCAGCCCCAGGCTCGGCAGGAACGTGGTCGAGAGGTCGCCGCTGCGGAGGATCACGGCGGGCTCGCCTCGGAAGCGTCCCTCGGCCGCGTCCACGGCACGCGTCATGTCACCCAGGGTAGTTCGGCGAACGGGTGTCGCGTCCGGAGGCTAGCTGGCTTCGGCGGGCTCGTCCGGGGACAGGAGCTCGTCGACCGCGTTCGCGACGTCGCGGGGGTCGAACGGCTTCGTCATCACCATGTCGGCGCCCTCGGACAGGCAGAGGTCGCGTTCCTTCGACATCGTGACGGCCGTGAGCACGAGGATCGGCGTGTCCCGGGTCGCGTCGTCATCGCGGAGGATCTCGAGGACGTCGTGGCCGGTCACGGCCGGCATCATCAGGTCCAGGACGATCGCGTCGGGGTGCTCGGCTCGAGCCATGTCGATACCGGAGCGACCGCCGTCCGCGACGACGGTCTGGTGACCGTTCGCCTCGAACGCATAGCGGAGGATCGTTCCCACCACCGTCTCGTCATCGATGACCAGCACGCGCGACATATGCGCCTCCCGGCTATCCCTTGCCCTAGGACATCGGCTCGAGATCGCCGAACCTGTAGGGGTTCGCCCCATGGTTCTTCCGGGGGGCGTAACGGTCCATTCCGATACGTGGTAGTTGCGATTCCCGGGCGTATCGGATATGGTTTCCGGTACGGAACCGGATCGGAACCCGGACCCCCCGGGCCCGGGTCGAGGCACAGGAGGAACGCCATGGAACACGCGGAGGGCTACGAGCGGAGGTGGTGGATCCTCGGGGTCCTGTGCCTGTCGCTGCTGGTGATCGGGCTCGACAACACGATCCTGAACGTCGCGATCCCCACGCTCGTGCGGGACCTCGGGGCGTCGAACAGCCAGCTCCAGTGGATCGTCGACGCCTACACCCTCGTGTTCGCATGTCTCCTGCTCACCGCGGGGAGCCTCTCGGACAAGTACGGCCGGCGCTCGGCGCTCGCGCTCGGCCTCATGATCTTCGGCTTCGGCTCGATGGCGTCGGCGTTCGCGGGCTCGGCCACCACCCTGATCTTCACCCGCGCCCTGATGGGCTTCGGCGGCGCCTTGATCATGCCCTCGACGCTGTCGATCCTCACCAACGTCTTCCCCGCCGAGGAGCGCGGTCGCGCGATCGGCATCTGGGCCGGCGTGTCCGGCCTGGGGATCGGGATCGGCCCGGTCGTCGGCGGCTGGCTGCTGACGCACTTCTGGTGGGGCTCGGTGTTCCTCGTCAACGTCCCGGTCGTGATCTTCGCGCTGATCGCCGGCCGGCTGATCATCCCGAACTCGAAGGACCCGTCGGCGCCGCGGCTCGATCCGGTCGGCGCCGTCCTGTCGATCGTCGGGCTGTTCGCCCTGGTCTACGGCATCATCGAGGCGCCCTCGAACGGCTGGACCGACCCGGTGATCCTCGTGTCGTTCACCGTCGCCGCGATAGTGCTCGCGAGCTTCGTCGTGTGGGAGCGCCGCAGCGACCACCCGATGCTGAACCTGGAGTTCTTCAAGAACCCACGGTTCACCGCCGCGAACATCTCGATCACCCTGGTGTTCTTCGCGCTGTTCGGCTCGCTGTTCTTCCTGACGCAGTACCTCCAGTTCGTGCTGGGGTATTCGGCGCTGCAAGCCGGCTACCGGGTGGCGCCGATCGCGCTCGTGCTGATCGTGGTCTCGCCGATCACCGGCCGGCTCGTGAACCAGGTCGGGAACAAGATCCTCGTCGTGTTCGGGATGGCCGTGGTCGCGGGGGGTCTGTGGTTCCTGTCGACCGCCACGATCGACTCGGGCTACGGGCACGTGCTGATCTCGATCATGATCCTCGGCACCGGCATGGCGCTCGCGATGACGCCGGCGACCGAATCGATCATGGGGTCGTTACCGCTCGCGAAGGCGGGCGTGGGCTCGGCGATGAACGACACGACGCGACAGGTCGGTGGCGCGCTCGGCGTCGCGATCCTCGGCAGCGTGTTCGCCTCGGCCTACACGGCGGCGCTCCGCCCGGTGCTGAGCGGCCTGGCCACGCCGACGACCGATCAGGCGCTGAGCTCCGTCGGCGCGGCGATCGCGATCGGAACCAAGATCGGCGGCGCCGCCGGCGATGCGATCGTGACCGCTGCGAAGACGTCGTTCATCCACGCGATGGATCGAGGGCTCAACGTCGGCGCGCTGATCGCGTTCGTGGGCGCGTTCGTGGCGCTGATGTGGCTGCCGAGCCGCGCGCCCGCGGTCGACGCGATCGAGGTGCATGTGGATCGGCATGAAGGCGCCATCGAGACCGTCACCGAACGGGTCGAGCCGTGAGCCTCGACACGGGCGCGACGGACGCTCGGGCGAAGGGGCCCGGGCGTCCGCGCGACCCCGAGGCCGACCGGGCGATCCTCCAGGCGACGATCGAGCTGCTCGGCGAGGAGGGCTACGACGGCCTGTCGATCGAGGCGGTGGCCGCGCGCGCCGGCGTCGGCAAGACGACGGTCTACCGGCGCTGGCCGTCGAAGGAACCGCTCGTCGTCGACGCGATCAAGCGCTACAAGTCGCCGGAGGACCCCCAACCACCCCGGGAGGATGAATCGACCCGGGATGCGCTGGCTCGGGTGCTCGGCGGGTTCATCCGGGCGGTCGGCCGCTCCGAGAGCGGGCGCATGATGGCCGGCCTGGTCGCCGAGATGGCGCGCAACCCCGAGCTCGCGAAGGCCGTGCGCGCCGGGATCCTGGAGCACCGGCGCTCGGTGGTCTTCGCGATCCTGCAGCGAGGCATCGAGCGCGGCGAGGTGCGCCCGGACATCGACATCGAGGTCGTGGCCGACATGCTCGGCGGCATCGTGATGATGCGCGTCCTGCTCACGGGGGGCGCCGTCACGCCCCACCTCATCCGGACCGCGGTCGACACGATCCTGGACGGCATCGCCACCCGCTGACGACACAGGAACCGGATCCGGGCGTACCCTGGACGCGAGAGGGGCCGCACACGAGCGAGGAGGCGCGTGATGCTGGCCATGTTCGACAGCCCCGAGTCCTGGATCGTGGTCGCGGCGATCGCCGTGTTCCTGTTCGGCAGCGCGAAGCTGCCCGAGCTCGCCCGGTCCCTCGGGAGGTCACGATCCGAGTTCGAGAAGGCGCGGCGCGAGACCGCCGACCAGGACCCGAAGGACGGGGGCGGCACCGCGTAGACTCGCGCGACGTGCCTCACGACGCGCCTGCGATCACGATCCGGCCCATCGGCTCCGACGAGATCCCCGTCTGCAGCCGGATCTTCCACGAGGCCGAGACCGAGCTCAGGACACGCCGGAACCTGCCGGTCGAGGACCCGTTCGACGACGGGTGGCTCCGGAGCGCCCTCATGCGCTCGGGCCTCACGGACCCGGCGGGCACGCTGCTCGCGCTCGACGACGACGGCCCCGTCGCGTTCGGCTCCGCGGTCCGACGCGACGACTTCTGGTTCCTCGCGTTCCTGTTCGTGCTCCCGCGGGCGCAGGCGCGCGGCGTCGGGCACGCGCTGATCGAGCAGCTCTTCCCGCCGGCGGCGGAGCGGGACCGCGTGACCCTCGCGACGATGGTCGAATCGATCCAACCGGTGTCGACCGGCCTCTACGCGAGCTTCGGCATGGCGCCGCGCACGCCGAGCTACACGCTGAAAGGGCTGGAGGATCCGTCTCGGTTGCCGGCCCTTCCCGCCGACCTCACCCCCACGCCGCTGACCGCCGAGGTGGTCGACGCGTGCTCGGACCTGACCCGCGAGCTGCTCGGGTTCGCTCGCCCCCAGGACCTGACCCTCTGGCTCGAGGACCGCGTCACGGCCACGGCCTACCTCCGAAGCGACGGGTCCGTCGCCGGCTACGGCATCTACGACACCGACAGCTGGGTCGCGCCGATCGCGTCGACGGACGAGCACCTCACCGCCGCGATCGCCGGCGACCTGCTCGCCCACCAGGACCGTCCGCAAGACGCGAAGATCGGCGTGCTGGGCTGGAGCGGGACCCTGCTCGCGACGCTCCTGCGCGCCGGGATGCGCATGGATCCGGACGGCTTCTACCCCTTCGTCTACTGCTCGACGGACGCGTCGCTGCCGCACCCGGCCTACGTGCAGTACGCGGCGTTCCTCCCGTAGCCGGATGGAC
>DATIWE010000028.1:0-46769 GCA_035519495.1 Actinomycetota bacterium | reverse complement strand
CTCGGGGTCATGTCCATCGTGCCGCTCGCGCTCTGGTTGGGATGGGCGATGCGGTCGACGGCGAGCTCGAGCGACGGTTGAGCCGATCGACCTCGAGGACCTCCCGAACCACCCCGGTCTCGCTTGGATCCGCGACGACGTCGAGGGCCGAGCCTGGCTCGGCGCGCTGCCCGAGACCGTACGCGAGTGCGCGGCGCGATGGTCCCTCGAGCTGAGCGAGCCGCCGTTCCCGTACGCGTTCGCGTCGCTGGCACTCCCGGCCCGGCGCGCCGACGGCTCCGACGCCGTTCTGAAGGTCCAGTTCCCGCATCGCGAGAGCGAACACGAGGCCGCCGCTCTCTGTGCGTGGGACGGCGAGGGCGCGATCCGATCGCTCGAGCACGATCCCGCTCTGTGGGCGCTTCTGCTCGAGCGCTGCCGCCCTGGGACGTCGCTCGCCCACGTGCCCCAGGACGAGGCGCTCGATGTCGCCATCGGGCTCCTCCCCCGCCTCTGGAAACCGGCCGGACCCCCGTTCACCAGCCTCGCCGACGAGGCCGCGGGGTGGGCCCGGTCCCTCCCGGCCGACTGGGCTGCGACCGGCCGGCCCTTCGAGCACCGTCTCGTCGATGCGGCCCTCGAGGCGATCGCCGACCTGTCGGTGACCCAGGGCGAGCAGGTCCTGGTGAACCAGGACCTGCACGCGGACAACGTCCTTCGCGCCGAGCGGGAGCCGTGGCTGGCGATCGACCCGAAGCCGCTCGCCGGGGAGCGGGAGTTCGGCATCGCGGCGCTCGTCCGCGGCGCCGAGCTCGGCGGGGCCCGAAGCGACGTCCTGCACCGCCTGGACCGGCTGACCGCCGAGCTGGGGCTCGACCGCGACCGAGCCCGCGGCTGGTGCCTGGCGCAGACGCTCGCCTGGGCCGTCGACGAGGACGACGTTGTCGAGGAACACGTCGACGTCGTTCGGTGGCTCGTGGACGACGCGGCCGGCTAGGCCAGCGTCAGCGTCAGCGCGTACGTCCCGGCGCCCGCCCGAGCGATGCGTCGTTGCTCTTGGGCACGAACTGCCGGAGGCCGTCGAGGATCTGGTCCATCAGCGATCCCGACGCCTGATACTCGAGGATCACGGCCGCGCCACCCATCACCAACCCACCGAGGAGGACCCACGCGAGCCCAACCAGCAGGAGTTCCATCCCTCGAGGATAGACCCGGCCCGACCGGCGGGCCAGGCCCGCCGGTGGCGCCTGCGGCGGGTGAGGCAGCGGTCTAAGGTGACGGGATGGATGAACTGCACATCTGCCAGCCGCCGATGGAGCAGCGACCTGCCTCGGCCTCGAGCGAGTGGCGATGCCCGGAGTGCGGCACCTGGTGGACCATCCAACCCGTTCCCGCGCAGGTCGCTCCGGCGTACGACTTCCTGGCGCACCAGGGCGTGGTTCCTGCCAGGTGGATCCTCAAGGAGAGCGGCTGAAGGTGCGGCCCGCCTCGCCCGGAGGCTGAGCTCTACCGTCGGTCGGTCTCTTGCTCCTTCGACTCGAGCTCCTCGCGCTCGGTCATGGCGGTACGGAGTTCAGCCTCGATCGACCGGTTCTCCAGCGTGTGACCCACCAGACGGGCGCGAAGCGTGCTGTGATCCCTCGAGCTCGGGGGCGCGGACTCGTTCGGCAGCGACTCGGGCAATGTCGTTCCCCTCCAGACCTCAGACGTACGAGCAGACCGGGACGTGCGTGCTCGGAAGGGTAGTGGCTGTCGGCCGTATCGCCATCCGCCGGTCGCCCCACATGGAGCCCCGGTCGGCCCACGACCTTTGCCGAGCACCATTCACGAGCCGCTGAGATCTCCGTTCGCCAGCGCGCAGTCGGTGACTTCCTGGAGGTCGAGTCCGGCGTCCTTCAGGCTCCGGGCGAGCGACCCGATCGACGTCGGAGGGTCGCTCCCGACCGTGATGTGGAGGGACCTTCCATCCGTCAGCATCGGGTTCGGGATGAACCCTCCCGCCCGGCACAGCGTGCGCAGTCGGGACCGGTACGCGGTCCACTGATCCGGTGTCAGCGTCTCGACGAGGACCTTGTCGCCATGCCAGCTGCACTCGAAGCTCGACGCGACCCCCTTCTGCGTGACCGGCGAACACGTCGAACCGAGCGTCTCGAACGCACCGAGGACCGTTTGCGGATGGTGCGAGCACGCCGCAAGGATCGTCGCCGAAACCGCGACCAGCACTGCGGGCACCCGCCGCATCAAGGAGCGGAAGCAGAGCCGCTGCTGAAGAACACCGTGAACACGATGAACGCCACGAACGGCAGCAGGCCAGGCACGACTCCGCTGGTGGGGAGCCGTCGGCTGGGGATCGGTGTTTCACTCACGCGCGAACCGTAGCATCGGGTCAGGTGTGTCGGAGTTGAGATGGAGAGCCGACACAGACCGTGACCTGGGGGCTGAGGAGTTGAGATCGAGTGATGGACCGGAGGAGGGCTCGCTGGTACGAGTGGCTGAGGAGGTTCTTGTCCACACTGCTGGCCATGATGGTCACTTGGGCGGTGACCATCCTCTTGGGTTTGGTGTGGTACCTCCCGTCTGT
Organism: Actinomycetota bacterium; assembly: GCA_035519495.1. Taxonomy (GTDB): domain Bacteria; phylum Actinomycetota; class UBA4738; order UBA4738; family HRBIN12; genus AC-51. The sequence goes on along the minus strand of DATIWE010000028.1, from coordinate 44,209 downwards.
CGTGGATGACTGGCATTCCCAAGTCGTTGTGAGGTCCTACATAACGTTCGCGGTCGCCACCGTCCTGTCGATCGTCGCGGGGATCGAACTCTGGCGTCGCTACCCCGCATTCCTGAACCTTTGGGGCATCAGATTCGGGGCTCAGTAGCACTGACGGTGGCAGCATCACACGCGTCTTCCGGGTTGGCGTGGTAAGGAACTATGCTCGCAGCGTGCGCTCGCGGGCGATCCTGACGGCGATCCTCATCGTGGCGCTGGCAGGCGTGCTTCCCCTGTCCGTCATTTCGAAGGGACGTGCGATCGAGTTCGAACCGTTCGGCGCGGTATCGGTCTTGATCTTCGTGCTCGCCATCCTCGGGAGACGACTCGCGTGGGGGATCGCGTTCGTGATCAGCGCCCTCAGCGCCGGGTTCGGCCTCGTCCTCGCGCTGACGGCCTCGCATGACCAGGCGTTCGGGTGGCTCGGAGCGGCCCTCTACGGCATCGCGGCGCTCGCGCTCTGGGGTCTCAACCCTGATCTTCGCACCTCGATGGCGCGAGATCCGCAGGATGCTCACTCCACCAGGGGGGCCGGGCCCTCGGACTCCTGAAACGCTGACACCATCCTCGGCCTGTGGTCTCGCAGCGAGTCAGTGCGAGCTTCCGACGCGATCCACCACCGGATGCCGGTGCGAGGTCTGAGCAAGATGCTCACCGCTCGACGCACGGTTCCTACGGGGACGACGAGGCTACGAGGGTCGTCCTGAGGGACGCTCGCGCAGTGCGCCATGCAAAGATCGGAACGAACTCGCGGATCCTGGCGTCGTTCAGCTCTTCAAGCGCTTCCTGCGCGGCCTGGTCGATCACTTCTCTGGGGACAGCTCCGTCGAACTCTCGCGCGAGCCGCTGGCATAGCCCAGGCAATGGGTCCTTGATCGATCCGTCCATCAGAGTGTCTTGTGGGGCCACAGATCTCCTTCCCGATCATCAAGGTGCTCCACGTGAATCATTCGATCCGCTCCATATGCTCGTCGGCGACTTGACCGGCGACGAAGGCTTTCGTCCCTGCTCGTTCGGGACCCGTGCCTCAGGAGGCGAAGTGTCCATGTCTCCCGCGAACCGGCGTTGAGGTTCTGCCCAAGGCAATGTTCGCCCACGGGACGGCCCGACGTCGCTCGCCCGACACTTCTGTTCGTCACCATCCTGACTTGGGCGCCTCTAGCACCGGGCTTTCGCACCGGGGCCACAGAGTCTGGTCGCCCCTATATGGTGGGCTCCTCCGGCATCTCCTTCGGACACTCCGAGGAGGAGCGCACGCGGAGAGACTCCAGCGGCTCGGTGGAGTCCTTCCGTCTCGGCTCTTGATGCTTGGGTGGCTACGAGACCAGGACGCCGAGGTCGCGTCAGGGCGCTGGTAGGTCTGCTGATCCTCGGAACCATGAAGCCCCCGGCATCGCGCCGGGGGCTTCTTCACGAGGGTTGCTGACTGTCTGCTGACTCTGGGCCGTTTCCTGGCTTCTGTGATTCCCGCCGAGGTGGTGCTAACCCCAACTGACCTGCTGCTTCTCGGGTGGGCGCTAGAGGATTTGAACCTCTGACCTCTTCCGTGTCAGGGAAGCGCTCTCCCCCTGAGCTAAGCGCCCGAGAGACGACCCATGCTACAGCGCCCGAGAGCGGCGACAGAGGCGGGGACCGGAATCGAACCGGTGTACGAGGCTTTGCAGGCCTCTGCCTAACCACTCGGCCACCCCGCCGGAGCAACGCCGCAGTCTAGGTCGCCGAGCGACTTCTGACCGCCGGCCTGCGCGTCCCCTTCGTAGCCAACCCGTTCCCGCTGGTCACGGAATCTCCTGCAAAAGCCTGCTCGACGCGCTACGGTCCCCCGGTACACGGACGCGAAGCGCGGCGATCGTCGATGGCCGGAACGACGGCGAGAACCGCATGACGGGAGGGCCGGAGGGCTGGCTTCCTCGAACATGGACGGCGTCGTAAGCCTTTGCCGTTACTGCAACGTCTACTTGCCATGGGAGGGGTCTGGCTCGTGGCTCGAGCATGTACTCGCCGAGCACCCCGACTCGCGGGAAGCCGCCGACGTCCAGCATCTGATCGAGCGACGAGCCTCGCACCTCAGCCACGAGTTGCAGCAGATCGCCAACGACGGTAAGGAGAACGGAAGACTCCGGAGACGTGATCCGAGGCGTCCCGCCTAGGACGGGCGGGGCGACACGCCCGCGCGCGCTAACTGTTGGAGGAGTAGCGACCCACGAGCAGGCCGTCGGCGACGATCACGGCGAGGCCCAACATGAAGATCAGCGCCGACACGGCCGGGTCTGGCCAGCCAGCCATGCCGACCAGCCAAAGCAGGATCCCTCCTATCAGCAGCAACGCCCACCAAGAACGCTTCGCGAAGTCTGTCACCGTTCTCCGCATCCTAGTGCCGTGCACCCTTGCTCGATGACACGAGTCCCGGAGGAGGGTCGATCCTGCCGGCGCATGGCGGCCTCACCAGCGCTGCGTTCTGGAGCGGACGACGGGATTCGAACCCGCGACCCCCACCTTGGCAAGGTGGTGCTCTACCAACTGAGCCACGTCCGCGCGGCACCTCGATACTAGGGCGCTCCACACCGAGCTTCAACCGGACCCGGCGGCCGACCCGAGACGGCCGACGAGGTACGCGCGGACCCGCGGCACCTCGATCGCGACGTCGTAGGGCAGGTAGTCCATCCCGTCCGGCCTCGTGAGGTATCCGGCCGAGGAACCAGCCATGTCCGTGTGCCCGTACTGCCACACGATCGCGTCGGTCTCGGGATCGATCACCACGACGCGATGCCGGGCGTCGTCGTTGACCGCGACGAGCCCGTTCGGCAGCATCAGCGCGAGCGACGGGAAGCTCAGCTCGCCGGGTCCGCTCGCCGGACCGTAGCGCCACAGGACCCGTCCCGCGCGCGTCATCTCCACGATGCTTCCGGGCGCGTGGTAGTCGGTGAGCAGGACCCGTCCGTGCCCGAGCCATTGCGCATCGGATGGATACGACACGGGGGCTTGCACCGCCCACCGGAGCTTGCCGTTCGGTCCGATCGAGTCGATCCACGATCCGCCGATCTCGGTGACCAGCGTGCCGCCATCAGGCATCGGGGTGTCGCCGTTGGGCAGATCGAGCGACCGAGGCGGGTCGTGCACGCACGTCGTCAGCGAGCCCAGTTGCCGCGTGATCGCATGATGTCTCCCGACGAACACGATGCGACAGTTGCTGATGTCGGCCACGGAAACCGTCCCGCTCGGGAGCATGTAGGCGTCGTCCGGTGTGTGGAGGAGGCCTGGGGCAGAGCCGGCGACGTCCACATGGCCGTAGCTCCACAGGATCCGCCGACCCGGGAACGAGATCACCTGGATCGTCTGCTGCTCCTCCTGATTGCTGATCACGGCGGTGTGGCTCGGCGTGAAGAACGTGTCGTCGTCGAACCGGAACGGCATCGCCGGAACCTGTCCGGCGGCCGGATACCGCCACAGGATGTGCTTCGCGCTATCGACGAGAAGCATCCGGTCGTTCCCCCGATCGGCGATCAGTAGGTACCCGGGGAGCGGCCATCGCGGCTTCGGTGGGACGGGAGGTTGCACCTGTGGCTGGACGGTCGAGGTCGAGGTCGGGGTCGCCGCGGTCAAATCGGAGGCGGCCGGCGGGGTCCGAGGCGCGCTGGTGCGAGCCGTGCACCCCACCGCGACGACCAGCAACAGGACGAGCCCGCGACGCATGCCGCGAGTCTGCCGGGGTCCTCGCGGCGCGACACCCCCGGTCGAGAGAAATCGTGGAAGCGCTACATCGGGAGCGACGTGGCGCGGTCACCACGCCTCCGATCAGAGGTTCACGCGGTGCCGGTGGATCCGAACCCGCCCTCGCCGCGAGCGCTCCCGGGCAGTTCCTCAGCCCACGACGGCGTCACCCACGGCAACTCCACGAGCACCAGCTGGGCGATACGGTCGCCGATCCCGATCTCCACCTTCGCGTCGCGATCGAGGTTCACCACCGCGCAGATCACTTCGCCCCGGTACCCGGCGTCGATCAGCCCCGGCGCGTTCGCGAGCGTCAGACCCCGCTTCGATGCCAGGCCGCTCCTGGGGAGCACCAGGCCGGCATGCCCATCGGGGATCGCGACGGCGACGCCGGTGGGGATCATGGCGCGCTCCCCCGGCCCCACCACGACCTCGACCGCCGAACGCAGATCCAGCCCCGCGTCCCCGACGTGCTGTGCGGCGGGGAGCTCGGCCTCGGGCCGCAGCCGCTTGAACGGCAGCTCCATCAGGACGGCTCCACCAGCTCCAGGCGGTTGCCGAACGGGTCGCGGACGTGGCAACGGTAGAAGCCCTCCAGCGGCACGTCGTCGGTCACGCGGTAGCCGGCGGCCTCGATCCGTGCGCGCAGCGTTTCGAGGTTGCGGACCAGGAACGCCGGGTGCGCCTTCCGCGCCGGCGTGAACGGCTCCTCCACGCCGAGGTGCACCTCAAGGTCGCCCTCGCGGAACCACACCCCGCCGCGCGGGGCCAGCTCCGGGGGCTTCGCGACCTGCTGCAACCCGAGGATCGCGCTGTAGAACCGCGCCGCCGCCTCCTCCTCGCCGGGCGGCATCGCGAGCTGGACGTGATGCAACCCGATCAGCCTCGCCGCGTTGTCCCCCACGGCGCGGAGTCTACGGGCGGCCGCGGCTCACGAGCATCCGCTGGTGCTGCCGCACGTCCCACACACGTAACACGAGCCGGCTGGCTGCATCCTCGAGCCGCACTGGTAGCAGAGCGGCGCGTCCAGGGTCCGGGCGTTCGTCTCCTCGACGATCTCCGCCTGCTGCGCCGGCGGCAGGAGCGACGGTTGCTCCGACGGATCCTCGAGCTGCCCGATCTTGCGCTGGGCCTCCTCTTTGCGCTCGTCGATCGACCGGATCCCCAGCACGTCGCGCTGCTCCGGCGTCAGGTGATCCAGCGCGAGCCGCCGGAAGACGTAGTCGACGACGGAGGATGCGAACCGGATGTCCGGATCGTTCGTCAGACCGCTCGGCTCGAACTTCATGTTGATGAACTTCGAGGCGTAGTCCTCGAGCGGCACCCCGTACTGCAGGCCAACCGAGACCGCGATCGAGAACGCGTCCATGATCCCCGAGAGCGTGGAGCCCTGCTTCGAGGCCTTCAGGAAGATCTCGCCGAGACCATCGTCCGGGTACGAGCCCGCCGTGATGTAGCCCTCGGCATCCCCGACGCGGAACGACGTGGTGATCGCCGGACGTGACTGCGGCAGCCGCTTCTTCGCCGACCACGCGAGCGTGAGCGGCTCGGCCTCGACGACCTCGGCGGTCTTCCTCTTGTCGGCCGACAGCGGCTGCGCGACCTTGCAGTTGTCGCGATAGATCGCGACGGCCTTCAGGCCGAGCCGCCAGCTCTCGAGGAACAGCTGCTCGACCTCCTCAACCGTCGCCTCCTCCGGCATGTTCACCGTCTTCGAGATGGCGCCGGAGATGAACGGCTGCGCCGCGGCCATCATCCGAACGTGGCCCATGTAGTGGATGGGCTGGGCGCCCATCGCCGTGTCGAACACCGCGTAGTGCTCCTGCTTCAGGTGCGGAGCATCGACGACCGAGTTGTGCTCGGCGATGTAGGTGACCACGTCCTCGATCTGCTCGGGATCGTAGCCGAGACGCTCGAGCGCACGCGGCACGGTCTGGTTCACGAACTGCATCGTCCCGCCGCCCACGAGCTTCTTCGTCTTCACGAGCGCGAGCTCGGGCTCGATGCCCGTCGTGTCGCAGTCCATCATCAGGCCGATCGTGCCCGTCGGCGCCAGGACGCTCGCCTGCGCGTTGCGGTAGCCGTGCCGCTCGCCCATGGCGATCGCCTCGTCCCAGGCCTGCCGACCCGCGGACAGCAGCGCCTCGGGCACCATGTCGCCGTCGATCTCGTCGGCCGCGGCGCGGTGCTTGCGCATCACGCGGATCATCGCGTCGGCGTTCGGCGCGTAGCCCGCGAACGGACCCGTGACCTCGGCGATCCGCGCGCTGGTGCGGTAGGCCCACCCGGTCATGATCGCCGTGATCGCGCCGGCCCACGCCCGCCCGTGGTCGGAGTCGTACGGCAGGCCCCGCGCCATCAGCAGCGCGCCGAGGTTCGCGTACCCCAGGCCGAGCTGGCGGAACGCGCGGGCGTTGTCGCCGATCTTCTGCGTGGGGTAGTCGGACTCGCCGACCACGATCTCCTGCGCGGTGAACACGATCTCGACCGCGTGCTTGAAGCTGGCGACGTCGAAGTTGCCCTCGGCGTCAAGGAACGTCATCAGGTTCAAGCTGGCCAGGTTGCAGGCGCTGTTGTCGAGGTGCATGTACTCCGAGCAGGGGTTGCTGCCGTTGATCCGGCCCGTCGCCGGGCACGTGTGCCATTCGTTGATCGTCGTGTCGTACTGCATGCCCGGGTCGGCGCACTCCCATGCGGCCTGCGCGATCTCGCGCATCAGGTCGCGCGCCCGCACGGTCTCGAGCGCCTCGCCCGAGGTGACCGCCTTCAGTTTCCAGTCGCGGTCCTCGCCCACGGCCTGCATGAACTCATCGGTCACCCGCACCGAGTTGTTCGCGTTCTGGTACTGGATCGAGTAGCTGTCGCGGCCGTCCAGATCCATGTCGAACCCGGCGTCGCGGAGCGCGCGCGCCTTCTTCTCTTCCGTGGCCTTGCACCAGATGAAGTCGCGCACGTCGGGGTGGTCGACGTTGAGGATCACCATCTTCGCGGCACGCCGCGTCTTGCCGCCGGACTTGATGGTGCCGGCCGAGGCGTCGGCGCCGCGCATGAAGCTGACCGGCCCGCTGGCGGTCCCGCCGCCGGCGAGCTGCTCCTTCGAGGACCGGATGCGACTGAGGTTGATGCCCGAGCCGGAGCCGCCCTTGAAGATCGTGCCTTCCTCGACGTACCAGTTGAGGATCGACGACATGTGGTCCTCGACCGCGAGGATGAAGCACGCGCTGCACTGCTGCGGGGTGTTCGCGACGCCGACGTTGAACCAGACCGGCGAGTTGAAGGCGGCCCGCTGGTTCACGAGGAGATGCGTCAGCTCGTCCGCGAAGACCTTCGCGTCGTCGTCCGAGGCGAAGTACCTGTTCTTCGTCCCCCAGCCGGTGATCGTGTCGACGACACGCGAGACCAGCTGGCGGACCGAGGATTCACGCTCGGGCGTGCCGAGGGTGCCACGGAAGTACTTCTGGGCGACGATGTTCGTGGCGTTCTGGGACCACCCGATCGGGAACTCCACGTCGCGCTGCTCGAAGGCGTTCCCGCCCTCCTTGTAGTTCGGGATGATCGCGTCCCGCGTCTCCCATCCGATCTCCTCGAACGGATGGACCCCTTCCCGGGTGAAGAACCGCTCGAACGTCAGCCCGTCCCGGATCACCTCGACGTCCCCCTGGCGTGTCGCCACGTGACCCCTCCTTCCCCCGCCGACGGCTCTTCCGAGCCCCCCTCGTGTGGACAACCGGTCGACAACCTGTGCGAAGCGTGTGGACAGAGTTACATCCGTGTCATTCGCGCTCGCGCATGATGCCGCCCCGACGCCCGAAGGTCAAGGGGTTGTGGCGAGAATCCTGCCCTACCGCTACATGTAGTGTCTCACGGATCAACGGGAACGGCGCTTCGCGGGCTCCTTCTTGTCCCCGAGCAGGCCGAGCTCTCGCTCGAAATCCGGGATCCCCTGGAAGTCCTTGTAGACGCTGGCGTACCGGAGGTAGGCAACCTCGTCGGCCCGCTTCAGGGCGGCCAGGACCTCCGCCCCCACCTGCCGCGAAGAGACCTCCGGGCCTTTGCGCCGGATCCGCTGCTCGATCCGACCGACCATCTGCTCGATCGCGATGTTCGAGGTGGGCCGCCCCGCCAGGGCCTTCCGGATCCCCGCCTCCAGCTTGTCGCGGTCGAAGAGCTCCCTGGAGCCGTCCCGCTTCGTGACGACCACGCCCACGCCCTCGATGCGCTCGTACGTGGTGAACCGGCGCCCGCAGGCCAGGCAGTGGCGGCGACGACGGATGGACGCGCCGGCGTCGGCGGGTCGTGAATCCACCACGCGGTCGTGGTCGGCGGCACACCAGGGACAACGCATCGCAAGGAGCCACAAGATGTAGTGGCCGCGCGAACGGTAACCGCGACATGATGGGGCGTCAAGCGGCGGACGGGAGCTGGATGACCTGCCCGGGCACGAGCGAACCGGCCTGGAGGCCGTTCGTCCGGGCCAGCTCGTCGATCACCGGGCGGGGATCCGCGCCGGGCGCGACCCTTGCCGCGATCCACCACAGCGTGTCCCCTGGCTGCACGACGTAGGTGCGGGCGACCACCGGCGGCGCGTCCGCGTGACGGTGCAGGACCGCGCGGGCCGCGACCGGGCCCCACAGATGGAACGCCAGCAGGATCATCACGGAGCAGGCGAGGCGCCGACGTCGAACACGTGTTCGGCTCACCCGACCACCCTGGACGAACGCGTGTTCGGTGTCAAGGTCGGGTCGAACATATGTTTGCACCCCCCCGGATCGGATGGTAGCGTCCGGCTCACCGAACCGGCTGCTCAGGAGGCTACGCACCGTGTCTGACATCACCCCGCGGCAGCAGCGCATCCTCGACGTGATCGCCGAGACCGTGCGGGAGCGCGGCTACCCCCCCACCGTCCGGGAGATCGGTGAGGCCGTTGGCCTGACCTCCTCGTCCTCCGTCCACGCCCAGCTGGCGAACCTGGAGCGGGCGGGCTACCTCCGGAAGGACCCGACGAAACCCCGGGCGATGACGCTCGCGACCGGCGCGCGGGCCGAGGGCACGGCCGTTCCGGTCCTCGGCCGTATCGCGGCCGGCACCCCCACCCTCGCGGCCGAGCACGTCGAGGACTACCTCGCGGTGCCGACGGAGTACCTGCGCGGCGGGGACCACTTCGCCCTACGCGTCGCCGGCGATTCGATGATCGGCGCGGGCATCTTGGACGGCGACATGGTCGTGGTGCACAGCCAGGACCAGGCTCGGGACGGCGAGATCGTGGCGGCCCTCCTGCCCGGCCCGGCCGAGGACGAGGCCACCGTGAAGCGCCTGGGCCACGACGGGCCCCGGGCGATACTGCTCCCCGAGAACCCTGCCTTCCAACCGCTCGAGATGATCGACGGGCGCATCCTTGGGAAGGTCGTCGCGGTTCTCAGGCGCGTCTGAGTGGGCTAGGCTCCCTCCGGCGGCCACGACGAGGGGAGCCCTCCGATGCCCGAAGAGACCGAAACCAAGCTCGAACAGCAGATCCGCTCGCAGCCCGAAGAGCTCGAGAAGTTCCTCACGGCCGGCCGCACCCGCCTGCAGGTCCACGGGGCGGCCGAGTCCCTGCACCGCGTCCGGCGCATCTGGCTGGTCGGCACCGGCACGAGCCAGCACGCCGCCGCCCTCGGCGCCGCGATGCTCCAGGACGCGGGTCGAGCGGCGCATTCGGTCTCCTCGATGCAGTTCGTGCGCAACGCGCCGATCGTCGGGCCGCACGACGGCGTCGTCGTGATCTCCCACACCGGCGAGACGGCCTACGCCCTGGCCGCCCGGGCGCTGGCCTTCAACGCCGGCCTCCAGACCGTGATGATCACGCGGGACGGGCTCGGGATGAACGACTCGATCGAGACCGTGCCGAAGGAGACCTCCGAGACGTACACCGTCAGTTACACGGCCGCGCTGCTCGCGCTCGGCCTGCTCGCGGCGGAGATGGGCGCGAACGAGGTCACGGTCGACCGCATCGGCCAGGTCCCGGCCGCGGTGCGCGCCGCGCTCGACGCCCCCGGCGTCGACGCGATCCCGATCCCCGAGCGGTCGCTCCAGATCGTCGGCGCGGGACACGCTTCCATCACCGCCCGTGAGGGCGCCCTGAAGGTGCGCGAAGGTGCGCGGGTGCTCGCCGAGGGCCACGACGCGGAGTTCTTCCTCCACGGGACCGCGGTGCCCCTCGGCGCCCAGGACCACGTGCTCGCCCTGACGACGCCCGACGACGACGGGCTGGTCGCGGGGGTGGCCGCCGCGGCCGAGGCCGAGGGGATCGGCGTGAGTCGGCTCGCGGAGACCGCGACGCTCCCCGGTGCCCTCGCCCAGGTCCCGCTGACCGTCCGGCTCCAGCTGCTCGCGCTCCGGTTCGCGAAGGAACGCGGCCAGGACCCAGACAAGGTGATCGTCGGGAACTGGGACGACCCGGCCCTGTGGTCGATCGGCGCTCCCCCGCACGGCTGACGGCTACTCGACCGCCTCCGGCGCACCTCGCACGCTCTCGGCGAACGCGCGAACCTCCGCCAGCTCCCGCAGACCCACCCTCGCGTGCACGCGCGTGCCGTCGGGCTCGGCCTCGGCCTTCAGCACCTCGGCCTCCCGGTAGAGCATCGCGACGAGATCCCCGCGCGACCAGGGGATCAGGAGCTGGACCTCGACGGGCGGATCGGGCGCCGCCGCACCGATGCTCTCGAGTAGTCCGGGCACCCCCTCGCCGGTCAACGCCGAGACTGCCGCGGATCCCGGGTACCGCGTGGCCAGCCGGGCGCGCTCGCTGCCGCGGAGACGGTCCACCTTGTTGAGGGCCAGCACCTCGGGCATGTTCGCCGCGCCGATCTCCTCCAGGACCCGGCGCACGGCCTGGATCTGCGCCTCGAGGTCGGGCGAGGACGCGTCGGCGACGTGGAGCACGAGGTCGGAGAGCGTCACCTCTTCGAGGGTCGAGCGGAACGCCTCCACCAAGTCATGCGGCAGCTTCGAGACGAAGCCGACGGTGTCCGTGAGCGTGGCCTTCCTGCCGCCTGGCAGCGTGATCTTGCGGGTCGTCGGGTCGAGCGTCGCGAACAGCTGGTCGGCGACGATCACGTCGGCGCCGGTCATGCGCCGCATGAGGGTCGACTTCCCCGCGTTCGTGTAGCCGGCGATCGCGACCTGCGGCACGTTCGACGACTGCCGCCGCGCGCGCTTCACGTCCCGCGTCTTCTGGAGGTCCTTCACGTCGCGGCGGAGCTTCGCGATGCGGCGGCGGATGTGCTGGCGGTCGACCTCGAGCTTCGTTTCGCCGGGACCGCGCGTGCCGATGCCGGCGCCGAGCCGGCTCATCGCCTCGCCCCAGCCGCGCAGCCGCGGCAGGAGGTAGTTCAGCTGCGCAAGCTCGACCTGCGCCTTGCCCTCCTTCGAGCGGGCGTGCAGCGCGAAGATGTCGAGGATAAGCGCGGTGCGGTCGATCACTTTGACCTTCAGCCGGCTCTCCAGCGACCGGAGCGTCCCGGGCGCGAGCTCATCGTCGAGGATCACGAGCCCGACGCCAAGCGAACCCACGAGCCCCTGGAGGTCCTCCACCTTCCCCTTGCCGATCCAGTACTGGGGATCCGGCTGGCTCCGGCTCTGCACGAGCCTGCCGACCGGCTCGGCGCCGGCCGAGGCAGAGAGCGCGGCAAGCTCGTCGAGGTCGTCTTCGCGGATGCCGGGGCCGACGCCGACCAGCACGGCCCTCTCGTGCGCGACCGATCGCCAGGTCGCCGCGATCGGCGACTCGAGGATCCTGTCGTCCGGGCGCGGCGCGGTCGGGCGGTCGGGCGACATCAGCCCGTCGAGGACCCGAAGTCGCGCAGGAGCTCGTTCAGCCGCACCTTGTCATCGGTCGCGTCCGATCGCTCACCGATGATGAGCCCGCACGGCATGCCGTAGGTGCCGGCGGTGAACGCGCGCGGACGGGTGCCCGGCACGACGATCGACCGCGCCGGCACGCGACCGCGGTACTCGATGGGCTCTGCCCCTCGCGCGTCGATCACCGGCGTGTTGGCGGTGAGGACCACGCCGGCGCCGAGCACGGCGCCCCGTTCGACGCGCACGCCCTCCACAACGATGCAGCGCGAGCCGACGAACGCCCCGTCCTCGATCACGACCGGCGCGGCCTGCACCGGCTCGAGCACCCCGCCGATCCCGACGCCCCCCGAGAGATGCACGTCCGCGCCGATCTGCGCGCACGACCCCACGGTGGCCCAGGTGTCCACCATCGTCCCCGGGCCCACGTAGGCGCCGATGTTCACGTAGCTCGGCATCAGGACCACGCCCGGCTCCAGGTGCGCGCCGAAGCGCACGGTGGCAGGCGGCACGACCCGAACGCCCTGCTCTTCGTACCCGTGCTTCAACGGCAGACGGTCGTGGTACTCGAACGGTCCCGCCTCGGTCGTCTCCAGCCCGCGGACCCGGAAGTAGAGCAGGACCGCCTGCTTGGCCCAGGCGTTCACCATCCAGCCGCCGTCGTCGGCCGACGGCTCCGCGACCCGCAGCCGGCCGGCGTCGAGGAGCGCGATGGTCGCCTCGACCGCCTCCGCGTCGATCGGCGCCGCCGGATCGGCGTCGGTCGCGACCCAGGATCGTTCGACGCGTTCGCGGAGCTCGGCCGTCTCGATCACGCCGGGACCTCGGACAGCACGCCGTCGAGGGCCTCGGCGGCCCGTACGCAGGCCGCAAGGGTCGGCACCATCGCGAGGCGGACGGAGCCCTCGCCCTCCGGCCCGAAGAACGAGCCGGGCGCCACCACGACCCCGGTGCGATCCAGCAGCTCGAGCGCCCAAGCGAGCGACGGACGATCGCCGGGCACGCGCACCCAGAGGTAGAAGGTGGCTTCGCTCGCGGCGACGTGCAGACCGTGTCGCGCGAACACCTGGAGGAACACGCGGCGCTTCGCCGCGTACCGCGCGCGGTTCTCCTCGACGTGCCGCTCGTCGCGCCAGGCGGCGACGGACGCCGCCTGCACGAACTCCTGCGGCGTCACGCCGGTGCTGGGCCGCAGCCGCTTCAGCGCGGCGATCAGGACCGGATCCCCCGCCGCGAACCCGCTCCGGTAGCCGGTCATCGACGAGCGCTTCGACAGCGTGTTGATCACGAGGACGTTCGTCCGGTCGGACACCTGCAGCGCGCCGGCGGGCGGCTCCTCGCCGAACCACAGCTCGGAGTACGCCTCGTCCGACGCGAACACGACACCGGCCGCTCGGCACTGCGCCGCGACGTCCTCGAGGAAGGCGAGCGGCGCCGTCGCCCCGGTCGGGTTGTTCGGGTAGTTGAGCCACAGGACCGCCGCGCGATCCCACTGCTCCCGCGTGATCGCGTCGAGATCGGGCAGGAAGGCGTTCTCCTCCAGGAGCGGCATCGGGAGCACCTCGCCGCCGGCCCACCGCCCGCCGCGCTCGGGCACCGGGTACCCCGGCGACGTCGTCAGCACCAGGTCCTTCCCGGCCGCCGGATCCAGCACGTCCTGGGCCAGCGAGAAGACGAGCTCTTTCGAGCCCAGGGTCGGCAGGACCTCCGTGTCCGGATCCACGCGAGCGCCGAAGCGCGATCCGATCCAGTCCGCGATCGCCGCGCGCAGCTCCGGCAGGCCGGCCGCGCGCGGGTACGACGACACCGGCCCGATCGCGGCCGCGAGGGCTTCGCGGATGAACGCCGGCGTCTCCTCGCGAGGATCGCCGGCGCCCAGGTCGAACACCTCGTGGCCGGCGTCGCGGACCGCGGCCACGGCATGGTCGAGCTGCTCGAAGGGATACGCCTGCATCGCACGCAACCCGGGCGACAGGTGGATCATCCCGTCAGTTCCCTCCGGTCTCCGCGAGGAACGCGGTCAGGACGCCGTGCGCGCGGACGAGCGCGGCGACGTCGACCCGCTCCTCGTCGCGGTGAGCGTACCGCGGGTCGCCGGGGCCGAAGTTCACCGCGTCGACGCCGGCCATCGCGAACTCGGCGACCGGCGTCCATGCCTGCTTCGGGCCGACCGTCAGGTCGCCGGCGGCCCGGAGCCGCCGCACGAGGGGGTTCGACAGGTGGACGGGTCCGGGCGGCGCGTTCCCGAGGATCTCCAGGCGCACGCGCGGATCGGCGCCGAGCAGGCCGCGCAGGACCCCCTCCGCCGCCTCGGGCGAGCGGTCGGGCGCGTACCGGAGGTTGACGGTCGCCGTCACGCGATCGGGGACCACGTTCGGGACCGACCCACCTTCGATCGTGGTCACCGAGACGACCTCGCGGAACACGAGCCCCTCGATCTCGGTGTCGCGGATCGGGTGGCGCGTCAGCGTCGCGAGCACGTCGAGGGCCGTCGCGATCGCGTTGTCGCCCAGCCACGGCCGCGCGGCGTGGGCGGCGACGCCGTCCACGGTCACGCGCGCGGTCAGGTTCCCGTTGCACCCCGCCTCGATCGCGTTCGACGTCGGCTCGAGGACGATCGCGAGCGCCGTGTCGCGGAGCGCCGGGCATCGCTCGAGCAACGGCAGGAGCGCGGATTCGGCGATCGGGAGTTCCTCCCGGCCGAACACCAGATAGCCGAGGTCCATCGAGGGCGACGACGCGCCGGCCTCGGCGAGCGCGAGGAGCACGCTCAGGCCCCCCTTCATGTCCGCCGCGCCGCGACCGACCACGGCATCGTCCTCGCGCCGTCCGGGGAAGGCGGCGCCGCCGACCGGCACGGTGTCCGCGTGCCCCGCGAACACGACGAGCGGCACGTCCGGGCGTCGCGCTCCCGGGAGGAAGAGCCGGACGGCGTCCCCGCCGTCCTCGAGCACGAGGCCGGGCCCCGATGCGAGCCGCTCCTGCAGCAGGTCGAGCAGCGTTCCCTCGTCGCGGCTGACGGAGGCGACGTCGACCAGCTGGAGCGTCGAGGCGGCCAGCCGCTCCGCGAGGCTCACGCGAGCTCGTCCGGATCGGCCGTGCCGTCGAAGACGTGCGCGACCGGGCCGCCGAGGAGGACCTCGCCGTCCGCCCGGCGCTCGACCGTCAGCGGCCCGCCTGGGAAGTGGACCGTCACCGCCGCCGGCGCCAGGCCGGCCTCGTTCGCCGCCACCGCGACGGCGCAGGCGCCGGAGCCGCACGCGAGCGTCTCACCCACGCCGCGTTCCCACACCCGGACGGCGATCTCGCCGTCGCGCACGTGCGCGAACTCGACGTTGGTCCGTTCCGGGAACCGCGCGTCGTGTTCGATCGCGGATCCGATGTGCTCCACGTGGTAGCGCTCCGGCTCCTCCGCGACGAACAGGACGAGGTGCGGGTTACCCATCGTGAGCGCCGTGGCCGGGAAGGTGAGGCCGCCCCCCACGTCGAACGGCTGCTCGCGGAACGTCTCCCACGCCGGGCCCGCCATCGGGATCGCCGCTCGCGTGAAGTTCGGCGCGCCCATCGACACCACCGCGCCCGTGACGCGGCCCGCACGGAACTCGAGCGTGACTCGGCGGACACCGGCCGGCGTCTCGAGCTCCACGATGTCGCCCGTCACCTGACCGCGGTCGTGCAGGAAGGCCCCCGCGCAGCGCAGCCCATTCCCGGACACGGCGGCCTGCGAGCCGTCGGCGTTCGTGAGGCCGAAGTGGAACGGCGCCGCGCTCCCGGCCGACACGCGGATCACCCCGTCCGCGCCGACGCCCAGCCAGCGGTCGCAGAGCCCAGGGACGTCGACGAGCGGGGCCGGACCCTCGAGCTCGTCGACGATCAGGAAGTCGTTGCCCGAGGCGTGGTATTTCGTGAAGGCGAGCCGAGCGCTCACGCGCCCTCCAGGGCGGCGCCGAGCTCGTCCACGACGTCCATCGCCCCGCCGGAACCGGCGTCGATCCATCGGATCCGCGGATCCCGCGCGAACCACGTCATCTGGCGGCGCCCCAGCTCCCTCGTCCGACGCACGGTCCGGTCGACCGCCTCCTCGAACGAGAGCCTACCGTCGAGGTGCCGCGCGAACTCCGCGTAGCCGATCGCCTGAGACGCGGTGAGCCATCCGCCGAAGCCGCGGGCAATCAGACCGGCCACCTCTTCGAGCCAGCCGGCGTCCAGCATCGCCTGCACGCGCGCCTGGCTCCTCGCCGCCATCGCGGCCCGGTCGATCCGGATCCCGACCGCGCGCACGCTCGCGGGGTCGTAGCGCGTCCACGGCTCGGCGAACGAGCTGAACGGCTCCCCGGTCAACGCCGCGACCTCGAGCGCGCGCACCGTCCGACGCGCGTTCGGCGCGTCGATCCTCCCGGCGGCCACCGGATCGGTCCATCGGAGCCGGTCGTGCAGACGGGCGGCCCCCAGCACGGCGAGCTCGGTCTCCAGGGATCGGCGAACCTCGGCGTCCTCCGGGGGGAAGGCGAGCCCATCGACGATCGCGCGGAAGTACAGGCCCGAGCCGCCGACCAGCAGCGGCCGGCCGATGCGGGGCAGCACGCCCCGGGCGAGCTCCTGGTACCGGGCGACCGTGAAGCGCTCGGAGGGCTCGGCCACATCCAACAGGTGGTGACGCACGCGGTCCCGCTGCGCCGCGGTCGGCTTCGCGGTGCCGATGTCCATCCCCCGGTAGACGAGCATCGAGTCGACCGAGACGATCTCTGCGCCGAGCCGCTCGGCCACCGCGATGCCCGCCTCGGTCTTGCCGCTCGCGGTCGGCCCGACCAGCGCGAGGAGCATCCGCTAGACGGCGATCGGCGCCGCGACGCTGCCGAACAGGTGGTGCGCGCCGGCCTCGGTGATGCGCGCGTCGACGAACGTGCCGGGCGCGAGCGGCTCGGGGAGGTGCACGATCCGGTTCGTCCTGGTCCGCGCCTGGGTGGAGCCGTTGCGCTTGCCGCTGCCCTCCACGAGCACCTCGACCGTCCGCCCCACGAGCGCCCGGTTCCCCGCCGCCGTGATCGGCGTCTGGATGGCCAGGAGCCGGTCGAACCGCTCTTGCACGACCTCCTTCGGCAGCTGCTCCGGCATCGAGGCCGCCCGCGTGCCGGCCCGGGGCGAGTACTGGAACGTGAACGCGGCGTCGAAGCGCGCACGCTCCACGACGTCGAGGGTGTCGGCGAAGTCCTCCTCCGTCTCCCCCGGGAACCCGACGATGACGTCGGTCGAGATCGCGATGCCGGGGACGGCGGCGCGGATCGCCTCCAACCACCCGAGGTACCGGTCACGGCGGTACGAGCGCCGCATCGCCTTCAGGACCCGGTCCGACCCGGACTGCAGCGGGAAGTGGATGTGCTCGCAGACGCGCTCGGAAGACGCCATCGCGTCGATCACGTCAGGCGTGAAGTCGTGCGGATGCGGCGACGTGAACCGGATCCGCCGCAGACCGTCGATCCGATCGACCTCTCGAAGGAGCCTCGCGAACAGCGGCGCGTTCGCGGATCCCGCAACGGTGAGGTCGCGGCCGTACGTGTTCACGTTCTGCCCCAGCAGGGTCACCTCGACCACGCCGGTCCGGACCAGGCCCTGCACCTCGGCCAGGACGTCGCCGATCGGCCGCGACCGCTGCGCCCCGCGGACGAACGGCACGATGCAGAACGTGCATGCGTTGTCGCATCCGGTCGCGATCGAGACCCAGGCCCGGAACGCGTCCTGCCGTGCCGCCGGCAACGCGCTCGGGAAGACCTCGGTGTACTCCCGGACGTCCATCATCGGACCCTCGGTCTCGGAGCGGCGCAGGAGCTCGAGCAGGTTCGGCAGCGCGTGGGTCCCGACCACGACGTCGACCCACGGGGCTCGCCGCTGGATCGCACCCTGGTCCTTCTGCGCGAGGCACCCGGCCACGACGATCCGCAGGTCCGGGTTCCGATCCTTCAGCGGCTTCAGGTGGCCGAGGTTCCCGTAGAGCCTGTTGTCGGCGTTCTCCCGGATCGCGCACGTGTTCAGGACGACGAGCCGCGCCTCCGCGACGTCCTCGGTGGGCGTCATCCCGTCGCGCAGCAGCAGCCCGCCGATGCGCTCCGAGTCGTGCTCGTTCATCTGGCACCCGAAGGTGCGGATCAGGAACGTCCGTTCCATGCCGACGAGGCTACCGCGGCCGAAGGCGGGTCGCCGCAGCCGGCATCTATCGGGCGAACTCCGTGGCGCGGATCTCGCGCACGACCGTGATCTTGATCTGCCCGGGGTACTGCAACTCCTCCTCGACCTGCTTCGCGATGTCGCGCGCGATGATCTGCGCCTGGAGGTCATCGACGGACCCCGGCTGCACGAGGACCCGCACCTCGCGCCCGGCCTGCATCGCGTAGACCTTCTCGACGCCGCCGAACGAGTTGCAGATCTCCTCGAGGCGCTCGAGACGCTTCACGTAGGTCTCGAGCGATTCGCGCCGTGCGCCGGGCCGGCCCCCGCTGATGCCGTCCGCGATCTGGGCCAGGACCGCGTGGATCGTCCGCTGCTCGACCTCGCCGTGATGCGACTCGATGCAGTGCACGACCTCCGGGTCCTCCTTCAGCCGGCGCGCGATCTCGGCGCCGATGATCGCGTGGGAGCCCTCGACCTCGTGCGTGACCGCCTTGCCGATGTCGTGCAGGAATGCGCCGCGCTTCGCGATCGTCGGATCCACCCCGAGCTCGGACGCGAGCGCCGAGGCGATGAAGGCCGACTCCTCGAGATGCTTCAGGACGTTCTGACCGTAGCTGGTCCGGTATTGGAGCCGGCCGAGCAGTTTCACCATCTCCGGGTGGACGTCGGTGATGCCCACCTCGGCGACCGCGTCCTCACCGGCGCGCCGGATCTGCTCGTCGATCTCCGCGAGCGACCGCTCGTGCACCTCTTCGATCCGCGCGGGATGGATCCGCCCATCCTGCACCAGCTTCTCCAGCGTCAGCCGGGCGGCCTCGCGGCGCACCGGATCGAACGAGCTCAGGACGACCGCCTCGGGCGTGTCGTCGATGATCAGGTTCACGCCGGTCGTCGCCTCGAAGGCCCGGATGTTCCGGCCCTCGCGACCGATGATCCGTCCCTTCATGTCCTCGCTCGGCAGGGTGAAGACGCTGACCGTGGACTCGGCCGTCTGCTCGGAAGCCACGCGCTGGATCGCGATCGTCAGGATCTTCCGAGCCCGCTCCTCGCCTTCCTCA
This sequence comes from Actinomycetota bacterium, assembly GCA_035519495.1. Lineage (GTDB taxonomy): Bacteria > Actinomycetota > UBA4738 > UBA4738 > HRBIN12 > AC-51. Next base: position 25,400 of record DATIWE010000028.1, on the reverse strand, counting down.
CGTGCGCGCTGTTCGATCTCGCGGACCTGCGCCATCGCGGCGCGCTTCGCGTCGTCCACCACGTCGGTCATGAGCTGGTCGCGCGCCTCAGAGGACGTCATGCTCGCGACCCGTTCCAGCTGGACCCGTTGCTGATCGGCCGACCGCTCGAGGCGGAGCCGGACCTCCTGGAGCTTCTCGTCGCGTTCGTCCAGCTCCCCCGCCTTCAGATCGAGCTTCGCGGTGCGGCTCCGGAGCTCGTCCTCCGTGTCGGCGATCCTGCGCTCCAAACGCGCGATCTCGTCCCGACGGGCCTTCACGTCCTCCTCCGCCTCTCGGCGGATCTGGGCGGCGTCGTTCTTCGCATCCTCCAACGCCTTGCGGAGGGTCTGCGCGGCCTCCTGCTCCGCCTGGACGGTCCTCTGGTCGGCCTGGACGAGCCGCTGTTGTGCCTGGGCCTCGAGCGAATGGGCGCTCGAACGGGCCATGTTCGTTCGGATCAGGAACCCGGCGGCGACGCCCACGATGAGGGCGGCGACGCCGACGATGACCGGAGCCATGGTTCCTCCCTGAGGTCAGGGAGAGGGCCTGCGGTCCCGGCCGTGCAGATGCGGCGTGATGGTGAGCTTCGAGGGCCCCGGCTTACCCGGGTCGACGCCCCCTGTCGCAACAGGTCTCGGTTGGGATGATCCGTTCGCTCACGTCTACGAGCCGCTCGGTGTACGTCGGGTGTCCGTTCGGTTGCCTCTCGGGGTTTTTCGGTCTGCCACCACGATACGGCCGGACCTCCGGCGAGGCAAGGCTCAGTCCTCGAACGCTTCCAGCGCAAGCGCTTTCCGAGCGGCCTCCCGGGCTACCCCCGGAGCGAACCCTCGCCTGGCCAGCACCCCGTACAGGCGAGAGAACGCCTTGTCGGGCGGCACGCCCCGCATGCGGCCGGCCCTGGCCGCCGCGAGATCCTCGGCGCGGCCTTGCTCCCCTCCACCGAGCTCCTCGAGGACGGCCGCCGAGGTATCGGCCGCGACCCCCGCCGCGGCCAGTTTCGTGGCGACCGCCCGGCGTCCCTGCTTCTTCGTGCCGAAGGCGTGCTCGGCGACCGCGCGCGCGAAGGCCTCATCGTCGATCAGGCCGACCGCCTGCAGCCGCAGGAGCTCCTCGGAGACCTCCTCGGCGGGGAACCCCGCCTGTGTCAGGCGCCGCTCCAGCTCGCGGCGGCTCCGCTGTCGCACGGCGAGGAGCCCGAGCGCCCGCTCGTGCATGTCCCTGGGCTGGGCCGTGCCGCCGGTTCGAGCCCGGCGTGTCACGCGGATCAGTCCTTCGCCGTGGCCGCGACCTTCGGAGCGGGCTCGTCCTCGATCACGAGATCGGGCTCGATCTGGATCGGCTGATCGTCCGCGTCGGTGAACCCGACGAGACCGACGGCCTCACGGACCTTCCGCTCGATCTCGTCGCGCACGTCGATGTGCTCGGCGAGGAACGCGCGGGCGTTCTCACGCCCTTGGCCGAGCTGCTCGCCCTCGTACGTGAACCAGGCGCCGGCCTTCTTCACGATCTCGAGATCGACGCCGACGTCCAAGAGGGAACCCTCTTTCGAGATGCCCTTGCCGTACATGATGTCGAACTCGCACTGACGGAACGGCGGCGCGACCTTGTTCTTGACGACCTTCACGCGAGTGCGCGAGCCGACGACCTCGGTGCCGTCCTTCAGGTTCTCGATCTTACGCACGTCGAGCCGGACCGAGGAGTAGAACTTCAGCGCCCGGCCGCCGGTGGTGGTCTCGGGGCTGCCGAACATCACCCCGATCTTCTCCCGCAGCTGGTTGATGAAGATGGCGCTGGTGTCGAACTTCGACAGCGATCCGGCGAGCTTGCGCATGGCCTGCGACATCAGCCGGGCCTGCAGGCCCATGTGCGAGTCGCCCATCTCTCCCTCGATCTCGGCGCGTGGTACGAGGGCCGCCACGGAGTCGATCACGACCAGGGACAGCGCGCCTGACCGTACGAGCATGTCGGCGATCTCCAACGCCTGCTCACCCGAGTCCGGCTGGCTGACCAGGAGCTCGTCGATGTTGACGCCGAGCTCGCGCGCGTAGGTGGGATCGAGCGCGTGCTCGGCGTCGATGAACGCGGCGATGCCGCCGGCGCGTTGCGCCTCCGCGATGATGTGCAGGCACACCGTGGTCTTGCCCGAGCCCTCCGGCCCGAAGACCTCGAGGATCCGGCCGCGCGGGATGCCGCCGATGCCGAGCGCGATGTCGAGCGCGAGCGATCCTGTGGCGATCGTGCCGATCCCGGCGTTCATCGGGTGTTCCCCGAGCTTCATCACGGCGCCCTTGCCGTGTTGCTTCTCGATCTGCTGGAGCGTGACGTCGAGCATCTTGTCGCGGTCCACGCGATCCTCCTTCCGATCCCTGCCCATCCCGGAGGAGGAACGGGTGAGCGTGCCTGACGAACGTTCGAGGACCCTAGCGGCTGTGTCTGACATAACTTACACCCCTGTCATTCGGGACGCGGACCCGCCGAACGGTAGTCGAACAGGTGTTCGGGTGCAAGCATGCGGACTCAGCCGCCGAGCCGGTACGTCGCGAGGGCCTCATACCGGGGCGCGGGCCGCCGCAGATGGCTGCGGAACAGGGTGACTGACCCGATCCGGGTCCCCACCGGCTCCACTGGCGTCTCGACGAACGCCTCGGGGAGGTCCAGAGCCGGGTCGCTCCGTGCCACCGTCAGATGAGGCGAGAACGCCCGCGTCTCCACCCGGAACTCCGGCGCCAGCGCGGCGTCCAGCGCCAAGGCGATCCGGCCCAGGAGCCCGGCACCGTCGTCGAGCCCCGCCCACAGCACCCGCGCGCGTCCGCCGGCCGGGAACCGCCCGAGACCGCGCAGCCGCGTCTGCACCGGCGCGCAGGATGCCGCGGTCTCCCCGACCCGTTCACCCACCCAGGCTTCCAGGCGCGGCCAGGTCTGCCCGAGGAACTTCAGCGTGACGTGCCAGTTCTCCCGTGGGACCCACCGGGCGGCCGGGAACGCGGCGCGCCACGGTTCGATCGCCCGGTCGATCGCGTCGGCGGCCTGGGACGAAACATCGAACGCGACGAACAGCCGCAGCGACCTCGTCTCCCCCGTCTCGCGGTCGCCCGGCACCGACTAGACCGTGGTCTCGGAGACCGGTAGGGGCGAGCCGTCCAGGGCGCGTCGGACGAGGTCGAGCCCGGCCTGCTGGGCCCACCGCACGACCCGATCCCGCTCCCCCGAGACCCGGAAGCCGCGGGCGTGGGTCACGCCCGGAGCCTCGAGCGCGATCCAGATCAGCCCGGGCTCCTCGCCCCCGTGGGGCTCCGGCCCCGCGACCCCCGTCAGGGCGAGGGACACGTCCGCGCCGAGCAGTCGCCTGGCGCCGGCGGCCATCTCGCGCGCGCACGCCTCGCTCACGACCCCGTCACCCTCGAGCGTCGTGTGCGCGACGCCCAGCACGTCCCGCTTGACCGCGGCCGAGTACGCGACGACCCCGCCGACGACGGCCGCGGAGGCGCCCGGCACGGCGGTCAGGCGCGCGCTCACGCTCCCTCCCGTCAACGACTCCGCGGTGCAGACCGTGAGGCGCCGCTCGGCGAGGAGCCGCAGCACCGTTCCCTCGAGGCTCTCGTCGCGCGTCGAGAAGACGACGTCCCCGAGCCGCGCCGCGGCCTCATCGGCCAGCGGCGCGATGCGTCGTTCGGCTTCCTCCCGCGTCGTGGCTTTCGCCGTCAGCCGGACCTTCACCTCCCCGCCGGTCGCCAGGAACGCCACCGTCGGGTTCGTCGAGGCGTCGAACAGGTCTCCGAGCGCCTCGGCGACCGCCGACTCCCCCATCCCGGTGACGCGCAGCACGCGGGAGACGATCGCCGCGCCGGTGCGCGTCGCGAGCTCCGGCAGGACCGTCCCCTCCATGATCTCGACCATCTCGAGCGGCACGCCGGCCATCGCGTAGAGCCGCGCCCCGCCCGGGAGATCGACGACGAGCCCCGGCGCCGTGCCGCGCTCGGGCACGACGGCGCGGGCTCCCTCCGGGACGTCGGCCTGCTGGAGGTTGTTCTCCGGCATCGACCGGCCCGAGAAGCCCCGGAACTTCTCGCGGAGCATCGCCTCCAGCTCCGGACGCCGTACGAGCGGGACGCCGGCCACGAGGGCGATCGCCTCCCGGGTGAGGTCGTCCTGCGTCGGGCCCAGCCCGCCGGTGACGAGGACGACGTCGGCGCGCGAGGCGGCGAGCGACAGCGCCTCGGCGACGCGCTCGACGTTGTCCCCCACCGTCTGGTGATGAAGCACGTCGACCCCGACGGCGGCCAGCTGCTCGGACATCCACCGGGCGTTCGTGTTCGCGATCTGGCCGAGGAGCAGCTCCGTGCCGACCGCGACGATCTCTGCCCTCACGACGATCCCACGGGCCCGAACGTCCGCGTCCAGGGCTCTCCGCGCGACCCTGGCACGCCGAAGTCCTGACCGTCCACCGTCACGCGCACGGCGCCGCCGTCGGACGCCGTCACCACGAGCTGCTCCTGCGCCATGAACGACACCGACTCACCGGGTCGGAGCGTGGTCGGCGCCTGCTGCGTGCCGTCCACGATCGCGCCGACCTGGACCGGACCGGTCGCATCGATCGTGACGTCGATGCCGGGGCGGCTGGTGGGCGACGCGACGGACGCCGTGGTCGAGGGGATCACGGCCGGCGCCGGGGCGCCGGATCGCGACACGAGCCCCACCGAGACCAGGACGATCAGCGTGATCGCCGCCGCGATCAACAGGAACTTCTGGTTGTCCCTGATCCGCGAGGCGGCCAGGCCGCGCTCGAGTCGCCCCATCTTCGCGGGCGGGGCCGGTGGCTCCGGCGCATCGGTGTGGCTCGCGTAGATCGCGGCGACCTTGCCCGGCTTGAGCCCGAGGTACTGCGCGTAGGTCCGGAGCATCGCGCGCGTATAGACGTCGTCGCCCAACGCCTCGAAATCCTCGTCCTCGAGGGCGTGGAGCTGCTCGACACGCAGCCTCGTGTCGCGCGACGCCTCCTCGAGGGAGATGCCGCCGATCTCCCGGGCGCGCCGGAGCGCGGACCCGACCCCGATCATCCCGGGGCGGGCGGTCTTGCCGGCCATGGGCCGTGATGGTAGCGCCACGGCCGTGTGCGAGACTGCCCCGATGGACGCCGACGAGGTCGAGATCGTCGTCGAGATCCCGAAGGGCTCGCGGAACAAGTACGAGATGGACCACGTCAGTGGCCAGATCTTCCTGGACCGCATGCTGTTCACGTCCGTCCAGTACCCGGCCGACTACGGCTTCATCGAGGCGACGCTCGGCAGCGACGGCGACCCCCTCGACGCCATCGTGCTGGTCAGCGAGCCCACCTTCCCGGGGTGCCACATCGTCGGCCGTCCGGTGGGCGTGTTCCGGATGACGGATGAGAAGGGCGTGGACGAGAAGATCCTCTGCGTGCCGCTGCGTGACCCGATGTGGTCGCTCGTCGCCGAGCTCGACCAGATCCCCCAGCCGCTGCTGAACGAGATCGAGCACTTCTTCCAGGTCTACAAGGACCTGGAAGGGCACACGGTCTCGACCGACGGGTTCGAGGGCCGGCACGCGGCCGCCCGGATCATCGACGAGGCTCGCTCGCGGCTGGCCCCGGGCGGGTGAGCGCCGGCGCGGCCCCCCGGGTGGGCCTGCGTCCGCTCGGCCCCGCCGACCGCAACGCCTTCCTCGCCGCCGCCCGCCGGAGCCGAGGCCTCCACCGGCCCTGGTCGTATCCGCCCCAGGACGCCGACGCGTACACCGCCTACACGGAACCGGACGCGACGCGGTTCCCTCTGGGCGTCTTCCGGCTCGACGACGACGAGCTGTGCGGCTCCTTCTCGATCTCGCAGATCTTCTACGGGCCGTTCCGCAGCGCGTACCTCGGGTACTACGCGTTCGTGCCACACGCCGGCCAGGGCTACATGCGCGACGGTCTCCGCCTGGTGCTGCGCTTCGCGTTCGACGATCTCGGGCTGCACCGCCTCCAGGCGAGCATCCAACCGGCGAACGAGCGCTCGATCGCGCTGGTGCGCGGCGCGGGCTTCCGCCGCGAAGGGCTGAGCCGCCGGTACCTCAAGATCGGCGGTCGTTGGCGCGACCACGAACACTGGGCGATCCTCGCCGAGGATGCACGTGGTCCCGCGACGTGACCAGCCCGGTGACCAGGGTTGCATGACCGGTCGTCGGCCCTAGGTCCGATGCCGTGCCGGAACGAGCCGTATGGAGGCTGGCGTCCCCCGGATGGGTGACTAGCATCGCCTCGTGGAGGGGAGCCACGGGATGGAGCCTGACAACAGCACCCTGGCGCAGTTCGAGCGCTCGCCGCTCGCGTCGTACAACGATCGCATCGCGGCGTCCTACGCGCTGTCGGAGGGTCCGATCCGGTTCCTCTTGGTCTCCGGCGAGCTGGACGACGCGACGTGGGGGCTGGTCGGCGCGTTCTGGCTCTCGATCGACGGGAGCCGCGGCGGGTTCCTCGTCTCGCCGCAGGCGATCTGGCAGGGCTCCGAGATGGTCCGCAGCTTCAAGAGCGCGACGTCGCGTGGCTGGACCGCGGAGACGATCTACCGGTACTGGCAGAAGCTGGTCGGCGTGGCCGGCACCTGCATGATCGACCCGCAGATGCACGCGGACACGCTTTTCCAGGTCGCGCGGCGCGTCGGCGCGCTGTAGGCGCTCACGCGCTGCGACGTTCCTCCCATTCCTCCCACGTGACGAGGACGTCGCGCGCCTTCGAACCCTGCGACGGCCCGACGATCCCCTTGTCCTCCATGAGGTCCATCAGGCGACCCGCGCGCGCGAAGCCGACCTTGAGCTTGCGCTGCAGCATCGAGGTCGAGCCCAGCTGCGACCGGATCACGAGCTCGGCCGCCTGCTCGAGCAGCTCGTCGTCGGATCCGATCCCGGACGCGCCACCCTCCGGTTCGGTCGGCGGCAGGCCGAGCCCCTCCACGCTGTTCTCGTAGACGGTCTCGCGCTGCCCGCGGATGAAGTCCGAGATCGAGAAGATCTCCTGCTCGGTGACCCACGCCCCCTGGAGGCGGACGGGCTTGGAGATGCTGGACGGCGCGAAGAGCATGTCACCGTGCCCGACCAGCTTCTCGGCGCCGTTCATGTCGAGGATCACGCGAGAGTCCGCCTGCGAGGAGGTCATCAGCGCGATCCTGCTGGGGATGTTCGCCTTGATCAGTCCGGTGACGACGTCGACGCTCGGACGCTGCGTCGCGACCACCAGGTGGATCCCGACGGCGCGTGCCATCTGGGCGATCCGACAGATCGCGTCCTCCACGTCGCGCGGCGCCACCATCATCAGATCGGCCAGCTCGTCGATCACGACCACGATGAACGGCAGGTGCTCGAACCGGTGCTCGAGCCCCGGCGGGATGCGGAGCGTCCCGGCGGCGAGGCCCTCCTCGTAGCCGTCGATGTCGCGCGCGCCGACCGTCGCGAGCATCTCGTACCGCTGCTCCATCTCGCGCGCGATCCACTGCAGGGCCTCGGCCGCGCGCTTCGGGTGCACGATCACAGGGCTCAACAGGTGCGGCACGTCGGCGAAGTGGCTCAGCTCGACGCGTTTGGGGTCCACGAGCACGAGCCGCACGTCGTCGGGCGTGGTGCGCATCAGCAGCGACGTGACGAACGAGTTGACGAGCGAGGACTTGCCGGCACCGGTCGCCCCCGCGATCAGCAGGTGCGGCATCTTCGCGAGGTTGACCAGGCGCGCGCGGCCGTGCACGTCCTTGCCGAGAGCGACCTCGAGCGGGTGGGTGGCCTCGGCCGCGGCGGAGGACCGCAGGATGTCGCCCAGCATGACGAAGTCACGGTGCTTGTTCGGGACCTCGATACCGATCGCCGACTTCCCGGGGATCGGCGCCATGATCCGGACGTCCGGCGTCGCGAGGGCGTAGGCGATGTCGCTCGAGAGTCCGAGGACCTTGTTGACCTTCGTGCCCGAGGCGACCTCGACCTCGTACATCGTCACCGTCGGCCCGCGGTGCGCGGCCGAGACGCGCGCGTCGACCCCGAACGTGTGCAACGTCAGTTCGAGGGCGGTCTGCATGTTCCGCTCGTCGGTGAGGTCGGCGTTCGACGGCGGAGCCACGCGGAGCAGGTCGAGCGGCGGCAACTGGTACGGGCCGCTGTTCGTCTCGACGGTCCTGCCGCGCGGAGCCCGGGCGGTGGAGCTCGCGGGGCGGTCCTCCTCGTCGTCGCGTTCGCCGGGCTGCTCGAGGTCGTCGTCGGGTCCATCGGGCACGACGACGACCTCGTCGTACGCGGGCTCGACCAGACCGAACGCCTCCCTGAGCCGGGCCACCCGTCGCTGCTTCGGCGCGGCCGTCGGCATCGGATCGGGCTCGATCCGGAGCGCCGGGGCGCCCCGCGGTTCGTCCGAAGGCTCGGGGTCCTCGACATCGGCGGCCGTGAAGAAGTCGCGCGTGCGGGTCCAGACCGCGGCGATCGGCGTGCCGGTGAAGATCAGCAGGCCGAGCACGACGAGGCCCAGACACACGATGGCGGCGCCGATCGGTGAGATCACCCGGGTGAGGGGGTGCGCGGTCGCGGCGCCGAGGACTCCGCCCGCGCCCGCCACGGCGTCGTAGCCGTCGGTCGGCGCGGGGCGTCCGCCGAGGAGCGACAGCGTGCCGAGCGTGCCGGCGACCAGGATGCAGAACCCGATGAACATCCGGACACGGTCCTCGCGGGCGGTGTCGCGGAGCAGCACGAGCCCCCAGTACGCGCCGAGCAACGGGAACACGTACGCCGCGATCCCGAACGCACCCCGGGAGAGCCACGTGAGGAAGCCGCCGACCGGCCCGGCGGATCCGAACCAGATGCCGAGCACACCGAGGAGCGAGACGACCACCAGGAAGATGCCGAGCGCGTCCCGCGCGTGCGGCGACAGGATCTGCCGGACCGGCGTCTTCGGCGGCTGCTTCGCCTTCGCGGACCTGCGCTTCGCGGGCGTGCGCGCGGCGGGCTTCCGGGCGCGCGTCGCCTTCGAGGCTCGCGACGACGAGCGCCGCGAGGGGGAAGTCTTCGTCGGCACCTATACCTCCATGATCACCGGCAGGATCACCGGCTTGCGCTGGGTCACCTCGAAGAAATACCTCTTCAGCACCCGGCGAACGTTCTGCTGCAAGACGGACGGATCCGTCACATGAGCTGACGCGCTGCCTTGGAAGGCAAGCATGACGCGTTTGCGCGCCTCTTCAAGGATGTCGCCCGAGGTCTCCTCGTGGACGAACCCACGGTTCACCACGTCGGGGCCGCTCACGATGTCCCCCGTCTGCATGTCGACGCCCACGACGACCACCACGACGCCGTCGCCGGCGAGCTTGCGCCGATCCCGCAGGACCTCGCCGCCCACGTCGCCGATACCCAGGCCGTCCACGAAGGTCATCCCCGCTCGGACGCGGTCGACCTTTCGAACCTCCTCACCGATCTCGAGCACGTCGCCGTCCTCGCAGATCAAGATCCGCTCGTGCGGGATCCCGACCTCCTCGGCCAGGCGCGCGTGATGCTGGAGGTGACGACGTTCTCCGTGGACGGGCACGAACCAGCGCGGCCGCACGAGCGACAGGAGCAGCCGGAGCTCCTCCTGGGCCCCGTGACCCGACGCGTGCACCGCGTCGGCCGGCACGTGGTACACGTTCGCGCCGCTGCGGTACAGCGCGTCGACCACGCGATGGATCGCCGGTTCGTTCCCGGGGATCAGGCTCGACGACAGGACCACCGTGTCCCGTTCCTTGAGCTTGACCCACTTGTGCTCGCGCGCGGCCATCAGGCTGAGGGCGCTGTACGGCTCGCCCTGCGACCCGGTACAGACGATCACGACCCGGCTGGGGTCGATCGCGTCCACCTCCTCGATCTGGATCACGTCGCGGTCGTCCACGTGGAGGATGTCGAGCCGGCGCGCCGCCTCGACGGCGTTGCGCATCGACCGGCCGAGGAAGCAGACGACCCGCTGGTTGGAGAGGGCCGCATCGACCACCTGCTGGATCCGGTGGATGTGGCTGGAGAAGCACGCCACCACCACGATCGCGGGCGCCTGCGCCACGATGTCGTGCAACACCGGGCCGACGGTGCGTTCACTTGCCGTGTGGCCGAGCTCCTCCGCGTTCGTCGAATCCGACAGCAGCACGTGCACGCCGGCGCCGGCCTCCTCGGCGAGGCCGTGCAGATCCGTGGGCCGCCCGTCGATCGGCGTCGGATCCAGCTTGAAGTCGCCGGTATGCAGCAGGGTCCCGTGCGGCGTGTCGATCGCGATGGCCATCCCATCCGGGATCGAGTGCGTCACGTGGTAGAAGCGCATCGAGAACGGTCCGGCGGCGGCCGACCCGCCCGGCACCGCCAGTCGCTCCTCGACGAGATCCGTGACCTCGTGCTCCTCGAGCTTGCCGCCGAGCAGTTCGAGCGTGAACGCCGTGCCGTAGACCGGGACGCGGCGTCCGAGGTCGCGGAGCAGGTACGGGAGCGCCCCCACGTGGTCCTCGTGGCCGTGGGTCAGCACGATCGCCACGACGTCGTCGGCATGATCGCGGACGTACTCCATGTCGGGCAGCACGAGGTCGATGCCCGGCATGTCCGCCGAGGGGAACGACAGGCCCACGTCGAGGATCAGGAGCTTGCCGTCCAGCTCGAGGGCGGCCATGTTCCGGCCGACCTCGCCGATCCCTCCCAGCAGGACGAGGCGGCAGGCGGGATCAGGCAAGGAGCCCCGCGTCCCCCAGCGCCTTGCGGATGCGGTCGCGCTCCTCGGCCGTGGCCGGCACGAGCGGCAGCCGCGGCTCGCCGCACGGCCTGCCGACCATCTGCAGCGCGGCCTTCACCGGGATCGGGTTCGAGGTGATGAACAGCGCGTTGAACAGCGGCGACAGCGACTCGTGGATCTTCCGAGCGGCGGGAACGTCGCCCGTCTCGATCAGGTCGATCATCTGGCGGATCTGCGGGCCAACGAGATGGCTCGCCACGCTGATCACCCCGACGGCTCCGAGACAGACGTAGCCGAACGCGGCCCAGTCATCCCCCGAGTACACCTCGAAGCCCGCCGGCGCCTCCGCGATCAAGCGGGAGAGCCCCTGGAAGTCGCCGGTCGAATCCTTCACGGCGACGATGTTCGCCTTCTCGGCGAGCTGGAGCAGCGTCTCGTGCTCGATACGCGTGGCCGTCCGGCCGGGGATGTTGTACGCGATGATCGGCAGGTCGGTCGCCTCGGCCACGCGCGCGTAGTGGGCGAGCAGGCCGCTCTGCGGCGGCTTGTTGTAGTACGGCGTCACGACCAGGATGCCGTCGGCGCCGGCGTCCTCGGCGGCCTGGGTCAGCTCGAGGGTTTCCGCGGTGGAGTAGGTCCCCGTGCCGCACAGGACCTTGCCGCGGCCGCGGATCGCCTCCGCGACGACCCGGAACAGCTCCGCCTTCTCCTTGTACGTGAGCGTCGGCGACTCGCCCGTCGAGCCGACCACGACGACCGCGTCGGATCCGTTCGCGATGAGCCACGTGGCGAGCTCCTGGGCCGCGTCCAGATCGACGGCGTGATCCTCGCGGAACGGCGTCACCATCGCGGTGATGACGGACCCGAACCTTCCGGTCATCGCGATCCCCTCCTTCGTCGGACGGGTCCGGCGGGTCGCCGAACCCGCCTATGCTAGCCCGCGATGCCGCGCATCTACACGAAGACCGGAGACGACGGCACCACAGGGCTTCTGTACGGGAGCCGCGTGCCGAAATCCGACCTGATCACGGAGGCGTACGGGTCCACCGACGAGGCGGTCGCGGCGCTCGGCCTGGCCCGCTCGCTGGCCGACGACGACGCGCTGGCCGCCGACCTCTTGACCCTCCAGCGGGAGCTGTTCGTGGTCGGCGCGGACCTCGCGACGAACCCCCACGAGCGGGGGAAGCTGGAACCCGAGGTCTCGGCCGTCACCGACGGGATGGTCGCGCGGCTCGAGCGGCGGATCGACGACCTGGTCGCGCAGCATCCGCTCCCGACCTCGTTCATCGTGCCGGGCGCGAACCCGGCCAGCGCGGCGATCGACGTCGCACGTTCTGTCGTCCGGCGCGCCGAGCGCGCGGTCGTCGCGCTCGAGCAGGCGCAGCGCGAGGTGAACCCGGCGGTGCGTCGCTACCTCAACCGCCTGAGCGACCTGCTGTTCGTGATGGCGCGCTGGCAAGCCGGCGAGGCGGAGCCGGCGAGCCGCTGACGGTGAAGCGGCTCGAACTGCGTCGGCACGCGACGCGCGACCCCTCTTCCGATGCGCTGTCGGCGTCCGGGCGCGCGCTCGCGGAGGACATCGGCCGCGCGCATGCCGACGTTGCGTACGACGTGGTGTTCGTCTCACCGGCCGCGCGGGCGGCGGAGACCGCCGCGTGGATCCTCCGCGGCGCGCACCGGCAGCTCCCGCCGGCGCATCAGGTGGTGCCCGGCCTCGCCGGCGCGGACGCCTCCGGCGGCTCGCCCGACGGTATGGCCACGGGCGTCCGGGCGATGCTCGGCGAGCTCCCCGATGGCGGGCGGGCGCTCGCGATCAGCCACACGCCGTTCGTCGAGCGCGCGGCGTTCGGGCTGACCGGCCACGAGGTCGAGCCGATGCGCCCGGGCGAGGGGCTGCTGATCACGCAGCGGGACGACGGCACCCTCGAGGTCGAGGAGCTCCGGCTGCGCGACCCCGACGCGGGATGACGGATCTCTGGGGCCTCGCCGCCTCCGCGTTCGCCCTTGGGTTCGCGCTCGGGGCCGCGCCGGGGCCCGTGCAGGTGCTGATCCTCTCGGAGACCGCGAAGCGCGGTCTGGCCGGCGGGCTCCGCGTGATGCTCGGCGCGAACCTCACGCTGCTCGCGATCCTCGTGGTGCTCGCGCTCGGGTTCTCCTCGCTCCAGCTCGGCCCCGGGGTGTTGCGCGCGCTCCGGATCGTCGGCGGCGCGTTCCTGGTGGTGCTCGGCGCGATGGAGCTGCGCGCGATCGCCCGGCCGGAACCGGCCGCGACCGACGACGTGACCCGCCGTGCCGCCGCGTACGGCCCGACGCTCAAGGGCATCGTCTCGGTCCTGCTGAACCCCGGCGCGTGGATCTTCTTCGCGACGACCGCGTCGGCGGTGATCGCGAACGCGACACACGAGGGCGGCACAGCCGACGCCGTCCTCGCCGTCGTTGCCATGGCGGTGGGCGTCAGCTGCTCGGACGCGACGTTCACCGTGCTCGGCAGCGGCGGACGTCGACTGTTCGGCGAGCGGGGCCTGCGGGCGATCCGGTTCGGGCTGGCCACGCTGCTCGTCCTGATCGGCGTCGCGTTCATCGTGCAGGGCGTGCGCGGCCAGCCCTAGAAGCCGATCGGCTCCCAGGGCGGGGGGTCGCTGGCGAACAGGCGGTCGGCTTTCGCGAGGGTCCCGTCCACCAGCTCACGGCTCCGGCCGGCGCGAGCGAGCTCGCGCCAGGACGCGCCGCCCAGGTACACCGCGCCGATGCCGTTCGCGTCCGTCTCGAGCTCGGGCTCCGCCTCGGTCCGCACGCACAGCGCCGCCCCCTCACCGGCGACGAGCTCGTAGGTCCCCTCGTTCCGCGGGACGAAGCGGTCGGTGACGCGGAGCACGAGGCGGCCGTCCGCCGCATAGGGTCGCGCCGCGAGGGCGCTCGCGACGTCCACCGGCCGCGCGTACATGCCGTCGAAGAGCTTGGTCCGCACGGCGCGGGGCTCGTTGAGGAACCAGCGCAGCGGCTCGTCGATCGCTCGGTTCTCCGCGATCACCCTCGACACGAGGTCGATATCCAGCAGGAACCGCCACATGTCCGCCGCGCCCTGCGCCGTCGCGGCGAACAGGTTCTGGATCTTGAGCTCGACGTGCGGCAGGCCCTCGGGCCACTCGTGCTTGCCGTTGTACACCGCGTACGCGTCGGGCTCGCCGGCGTCGTCCTCGTGGACGGCGTAGAACCTCTTGTGCTCGCGCTTCTCGTGTGCCGGATGCAGCCACTCGAAGTCCTCCTCGCTGAGGACGATCATCCCCGGCCGCGTGGCCACCACCGCCTCGTACACGCGATGCATCCGCGGTACGGCCTGGGCGCGGTCCAGCAGCCGCGTGCGGCCGTGCGGCTCGTAGGACGGCACGAAGGATGCACGTTCCACCAAGACGTCCAGGTCGATCAGGGTCGTCGCGACGCCGAACCCGAACCGCCCGTAGATCGCGCCCTGCGATGCGAACAGGGTGGCCAGCGGCTCCTCGCGCTCATGCGCCTGCTCGAGGAGCCGGCCCATCAGCTGGCGGGTGATGCCCTGTCGGCGATGCGTCGGCAGGACCCCGACGGTGGTGATCCCCGCCGTGCCCACCGTGGCGGCGCCCGGCAGGGTCGTCCGCAGCGAGAAGGCGCCCGCACAGCCCACGATCCGGCCCTCGTCGATCGCGGCGAAGCACCGATCCGGCTCCAGGTGGAGCTTGTCGCTGCGGACCTCATCCTCGTCCGGCTCGACCTCGCTGAACGCGTTCGACAGGGACACCAGGAAGGCGTCCAACTCCTCGGGCTCGATCGCGCGGAACTCCACGCCGGGAGCCTACTTCGTCGCTCAGAGGCCCTCGAAGACGTCGCCCAGCGGCGGGGCGTCGGCTCCGCGCTCCGGCCGAGCGATCACGTGCGTCTCGCGCGCGAGGGCCTCGCGCATCCCGTCGTCGTCGAACGTGTCGATGTCGCCGGCCTGGGTCCGGTGCTCGAGGAGCGCCGCGAGCTTGCGGTCGACGACGCTCGAGCAGTCGACCTCGACCCCGATCGTGTCGTCCGGGACCCCGCGCGGGTGGTACAGCTCGGTCGGGTCGAACGGCTCCTTGCCGTCGGCGACGAGCCGCTCGTTCCACGCCTCGATCTCGGAGCGGCGGATCGCCTGGTGCAGGAGCCGGTCGAACCCGTCTTCCCCGGCGAGCCGGTCGAACGCGGCCGTGGCGGCCCGGCCGACCGTGATGTGGTCCGGATGGCCCGTGATGCCGTCGGGACCGAACGTGATCACGACGTCCGGTCGCTCCTCACCGAGGATCTCCGCGATCCGGTCGACCAATCGGTCGAACGGCTCCTCCGCGACGCCGCCGTCCGGGTACCCGAGCCACTCGTGACGGTCCGGCTCGCGCCCGAGCGCGACCCACGACCGGCGATCCTCCTCCTCGCGGACGGCGCCGAGGGTCTCTCGTGTGGCACCGCTCCCCTCCGCGATCTGCCCGGCCGCGCCGTTCGTCGCGTGGATCAGCACGAACCGGAACGACGGATCGTCGGCGTGGAGCGCGACGGTGCCCGAGCAACCGAACGTGTCGTCGTCGGGATGCGCGACGACCACGGCGAGGCGGCGAGCCATGGCACCCAGGGTACGCGCGTCTCAGGACAGGAGCGCGTCGAGGCCGATCGTGAGGCCGGGCCGCGTCGCGACGGCGCGGACCGCGAGCAGCACCCCCGGCAGGTAGCAGGTCCGGTCCGTCGTGTCGTGGCCGATCGAGAGTGTCTGCCCGGGCCCGCCGAAGATGGCTTCGTGGTGCGCGAGGACCCCCGGCAGGCGGACGCTGTGCACCCGGATGCCCTCGACGTCCGCGCCCCGCGCGCCCGGGTGCCCGTCGTCGCCGCCCGGGGCGGGCCGCGCGCCGGAGCGCGCGGCGGCGATCCGGCCGGCGATCGCGATCGCGGTCCCGCTGGGGGCATCCACCTTGCCCTCGTGGTGCAGCTCGATCACCTCGACGGCGTCGAAGTGCCGCGCGGCCTCGGCCGCGAACCGCAGCAGGAGCGCCGCGCCGAGCGCGAAGTTCGATGCGACGATCGCGTTCGCCGAGCCGCCCTCCGCGAGCATCCGGATCTGCTCCAGTCCTCCGGGACCGATGCCGGTCGTGCCGATCACCGCGTGCACGCCGCGTTCGAGGCAGGACCGCGCGTTCGCCAGCACGGCGTCGGGTCGCGTGAAGTCCACGGCGACGTCGCCGACGTGCAGCGCCTGCGCATCCGCGACGACGGGAACCCCCTCCACGCGGGAACCGGCGTGGTGAGGATCGACGGCCGCGACCAGCTCGAGGTCTTCGGCCCCACCGACGGCCCGAACCACCTCGCGGCCCATCCGACCCGCGGCGCCGAGCACGCCGACACGGATCACGCGAGAGCCTTCTCGAGGCCCGGCGCGACGGGACCCAGCACCGTCAGGGTCATCGGTTGCGACAGGACCTGTCCGGCGACGCGGCGCGCATCCTCCAGCGTGACGTCGTCCACGCGGCGGAGCGTCTCGTCCACCGTGAGGATCTCACCGTGGCTGATCTCCGACTTGCCCAGGCGCGACATCCGGCCGCCCGGGTCTTCGAGCGACAGGACCGTCGAGCCCTTCACGTGGCCCTTCGCCCGCTCGAACTCCTCCTCGGTCAGCGCGCCGTCGCGGATCGCTTCGATCTGCTGCCGCATCAGCGCGACGACCTGCTTCGCGCGGTTGGCCGTCGTTCCTGCGTAGGCGCTGAACAGGCCGGTCTCCGTGTACTGCGCGTGGTAGCTGTAGGCCGTGTAGGCCAGACCACGCCGTTCGCGGATCTCCTGGAACAGCCGCGAGGACATCCCGCCGCCGAGCGCCGTGTTCGCGATCAGGAACGCGAACCGGTCCGGGTCGGTACGGGGCAGGCCGTTCGTGCCGAGCACGATGTGGGCCTGCTCGGTCTTCCTCCGACGGATCAGGTGCTGCCCGGAAGGCCGGGGCGGCCGGCGCGCGTCGCGCACGCTCCACGCCGACCTTCCACGGCCCGACCGCTCCCGCCCGACGTCCATCCGGTCCGACAGGAGCCGGACCAGGGCTTCGTGCTTCACGTTGCCGGCCGCCGCGACGACGAGCCGGCCCGGCACGTAGTGGCGGCGGTAGAAGCCGCGGACGGACGCGCGCGTCGCGGCGCGGATCCGGGCGCGGGCGCCGAGGATCGGCCGGCCCAGCGGATGGCCAGGCCACAGCGTCTCGGTGAAGAGGTCGTGCACGACGTCTTCGGGCGAGTCCTCGTGCATGTCGATCTCGGACAGGATCACGCGGCTCTCGGCCTCGAGGTCGTCCGGCTGGATCGTGGAGTGCTCGAGCATGTCGGCGAGATGCTCGACGGCCATCTCGAGGTCGCGGTCGAGCACCCGCGCGTAGTAGCACGTGTACTCCTTCGCCGTGAACGCGTTCACGTCGCCGCCGACCGCATCGAACGCCTCCGCGATTTCGAGCGCCGTCCTCGTGGTCGTGCCCTTGAAGAGGAGATGCTCGAGGAAGTGGCAGTGCCCGCTGATCGCCGGCCTCTCGTCGCGGCTGCCGGCGAGGACCCAGAAGCCGAGCGAGACGGAGCGGACGCCTGGCATCCGCTCCGTCACGACGCGCAGGCCCGAGGTGAACTCGGAGCGCGTGATCGGCATCGTTCGCTAGGAGCTCGAGCGGCTCTCGCCGCCGCCGTCGCGGTCACGGAAGCGCTTGCCGTGACGGTCGGTCCGCGGCCCGCGGTCGCGGCTGCGATCGCCGCCACCACCGCCGCCGCCGCGACGCTCACCGCCGCCGCCGGCCGGGGCCTCCTGGCCCTCGGGGACCTCCCATTCGGGGCCGACGGGCTTCAGGCTGATCTTGCCCTGCGCGTCCACGTCCTCGACGAGGACCGTGATCGCGTCGCCTTCGTGCACGGCCTCCTCGACGCTGGCCAGGCGCTTGCCCTTCCCCAGCTTCGAGATGTGCACGAGACCGTCGCGACCCGGCACGAGGTTCACGAAGGCGCCGAACGTCGTGGTCTTCACGACCTTGCCCTCGTAGGTCTCGCCCACGAGCACCGGCCGCGGGTTCGCGATCTCCTCGATCATCCTGGCGGCCTCGTCGGCGCCGGTCGAGTCGTGCGAACCGATGAACACGGTGCCGTCGTCCTCGATGTTGATGTCGGCGCCGGTCATCGCGATGATCTCGTTGATCTTCTTCCCCTTCGGGCCGATGACTTCGCCGATCTTGTCGACCGGGATGTGGATCGTGATGATCCGCGGCGCCTTCTCGCTGACCTCGTCACGAGGCCCGGGGAGCGCCGCGAGCATCACGTCGAGGACCTTCAGCCGCGCTTCCTTCGCCTGCTGGAGGGCGCCGGCGAGGACGTCGGCGGGCATGCCCGAGACCTTCATATCCAGCTGGATCGCGGTCACGATCTCACTGGTCCCCGCGACCTTGAAGTCCATGTCCCCGAGCGCGTCCTCGGCACCGAGGATGTCGGTAAGGGTCACGAACCGTCCCTCGTCGGCGATCATGCCCATCGCGATGCCGGCGACGGGGGCCTTGATCGGCACGCCCGCGTCCATGAGCGACAGGGTCGAGCCGCAGACGCTCGCCATCGAGGTGGACCCGTTCGAGCTGAGCACGTCGGAGACGAGACGCAGCGCGTAGGGGAACTCCTCCTCGTTCGGCACGACGGGGATCAGGGCACGCTCGGCGAGGGCGCCGTGGCCGATCTCGCGGCGACGCGGCGAGCCCACCCGGCCCGTCTCGCCGGTGGAGTACGGCGGGAAGTTGTAGTGATGCATGTACCGCTTCGAGTCCTCCAGATCCAGCGTGTCGATCATCTGGGTCATCCGGAGCATCCCGAGCGTCGTGACGTTCAGCGCCTGGGTGTCGCCGCGCTCGAAGAGCGCGGAGCCGTGCGCCCGCGGCACGAGGCCGACCTCGGCCTTGAGCGGGCGGATGTCGGTCGGCCCGCGGCCGTCCAGCCGCACGCCCTGCTCCACGACCCGACGGCGCATGACCTTCTTCTGCAGTGACTTCCACGCCGCGGAGAACTCCTGCCCGCGCGACTCGAAGCCCTCGCCGAGCGTGCCGGCGAGGTGGGTCTTCGCCTCCTCCTTCACCGCGGCGAACGCATCCTCCCGAGCCTGGCGGTCGGGCACGATCGCGGCCTCGAGCTTGCCGGCGAAGTTCGTCCACAGCTCGTCCCAGATATCCTGGCCGTAGAGCGGCGTCGGGGTGAACTCCTTGGGCGTCACGCCGTGCGCGGCGATGAACTCCGCCTGGAACGCGATCACCTTCGCGATCTCGGCCTTCGCGACCTCGAGCCCCCGGGCGATGATCTCCTCGGTCGGCGCGACGGCCCCCTCAGCTTGGGCGAGCAGCGGCCATGTGGTCTCCGGAGCCTCGCCCTCCATCATGAGGATGTCGACACCGCCCTCGGCGTTCTTCGAACCCGCGACGACGATGTCGAACGTGGCCTCGTCCGCCTCTTGGAACGTCGGGTTGACCACCCAGTCGCCCCCGATCAAGCCGAGCCGGACGGACCCGACCGGCCCGTCGAACGGCAGGCCGGCCAGGCTCACGGCGCAGGCCGCGGCGTTCATCGCCGGGACGTCGTAGGGGTTGGCCCCGTCGACCGACAAGATCGTGCACACGACCTGCACCTCGTCGCGGTAGCCGTCTTTGAAGGTGGGCCGCAGCGGGCGGTCGATCAGGCGAGCGGTGAGGATCGCGGTCTCGCCCGGCCGACCCTCGCGCCGGAAGAACGAGCCGGGGATCTTGCCCGCGGCGTACATCCGCTCTTCGACGTCGATCGTGAGCGGGAAGAAGTCGATCCCCTCGCGGGGGTTGGAGCTGACGCAGGTGGCGAGCACCTGGGTCTGCCCGTAGGTGACGACGACGGCTCCGTCGGCGAGCTTCGCGAGCTTGCCGGCCTCGAGCGTCATGTCGAGTGCGCCGATCTGGCGCGACATCGTGGTGACCATCCGGTCGATCTCCTCCTCAGGAGTCGTGGGCGCGCGGCGCGCGCCGCGTCGGTGGAGGGTTCCGGCCGGTTGTCAGTGGTCAGCCGCCGAGAGGCCTCGGAAGCTCGCCACTGAGAACCGACCGCGGGTTGGGCCTTCCCTCCCGTCGGCCTGGTCTGGGTCTGGCGGCATCACCCCTTCATGGGTCGGGAGCCTCTGGCTCCCGGAACGAACGTCAGCGACGGAGACCGAGCTTCGCGACCACGTCGCGGTATCGCCCGATGTCCTCGCGCCGCAGGTAGTCCAGCAGCCGGCGGCGGCGCCCGACGAGCATCAGCAGGCCGCGGCGGCTGTGGTGGTCCTTCGGATGGGTCTTGAGGTGGTCGGTCAGCTGCGAGATCCGCGTCGTCAGGATCGCGATCTGCACCTCGGCGGAGCCCGTATCGTTCGTGGAACGCGCGTGCTCCTGGATGATCGTGCGTTTGTCGTCCTGGGTCAGGGTCATGGTCGAAGACCAAGGCTACCAGCGGCGACGGGGGTCCGACCGGGCCCCGATACCCCGGTCCGAGGCCCCGGCCAGGCCGGGAGGGCTCAGCCGAGGGCGTCGTCGGGGATCAGTTCGAGGGTCCGCTCGACGTCCTGCCCGATCGCCGACACCAGGGCGTCGACCGAGTCGTAGCGCACCTCGTCGCGCAGCCGCGACCAGAACTCGATCGCCAGCGGCTCGCCGGGCAGATCGCCCTCGAAGCCCAGCAGGAAGCTCTCGACGTGCAGCGGCTCGACCCCGAACGTCGGGTTCGTGCCCACGTCGAGCGCCGCGCGGTACCGACGGCCGCCGTGCTCGGCGACGCCCGCGTAGATGCCGGGGCCGGGGAGCAGCAGCCGCGGCCAGGTGCGGAGGTTCGCCGTCGGATAGCCGAGCCCCCGGCCACGGCCATGCCCGGTGACCACCTGGCCGTCCAGGACGAAGCGCCGGCCGAGCGCCGTCCGTGGCCACTCGAGGTCGCCGGCCGACAACGCCTCGCGGATCGAGGTGGAGGACACCGTTCGCCCCCCCACGGCGACCAGCCCGACGGTCTCGGCGGTGAGCCCGAACGGCGCCCCGAGGACCGGCAGGGCCTCCATCGTGCCGAGCGCCCGGAAGCCGAACGTGAAGTTGCTGCCCATCGCCGCGTGGACGGCGTGCACACCCCCGGCGAGCACGTCGCGCACGAACACGTCGGCCGGCATCAGCGAGAAATCCCGGTCGAACTCGAGCACGACGAGCGCGTCGACCCCGAGCCGACCGATCGAACGCGCCTTGCGTTCGACGGTGGTGAGCAGTCGGGGCTCGTTCCCCGGGCTCAGGACCTCACGCGGGTGCCGGTCGAACGTGATCGCGACCGAGCGGATGCCGCGCTCGCGAGCGTCCTCGACGATCGTCCCCAGCACCGCCTGATGCCCGAGGTGGACGCCGTCGAAGAATCCCACCGTGACGACGGCCGGCCCGCCGTCGAGCGGCAACGCATCGAGCCCCCGCACGATCTCCACGGCCGCAGAGCGTAGCGGCCTTGCACGCCTCAGCGCGGGCGTGGGACCCTCCAGCGCTACCGAGGAGGACGGGTGAGCCAACGCAACCGTCGCGCGGGCGCCCCGCGCGCGCTGCTGGGGGCCGCGATCGCGTGCGCGCTGCTGACGGGCTCGTGCACGCGCGGCTCGAGCGCGACGGGTGGGGCCGCCGTGCTGGGCGACGATGCGATCACCGTCGGTTCCTTCGACTTCCCCGAGAGCGAGCTGCTCGCCGAGATCTACGCCCAGGCCTTGACCAGGGCGGGGTTCTCCGTTTTGCGGGACTTCGACCTCGGGCCGCGCGAGCTGGTGTTGCCGGCGATGCAACGCGGGCTCGTCGAACTGGTGCCCGAGTACCAGGGCAGCGCCCTGGAGTTCCTCGGCGGCGTGCCGAGCGCGGAGGCATCGGCGACGCAGACCGCGCTCCTCGCGGCGCTCGCCGCGCGCAGCCTCCGCGGGCTGCCGCCCGCCCCAGCGCAGGACCAGAACGCGTTCGTGGTGACCGACCAGACCGCGCGGCGCCTCCACCTACTCGACCTCTCCGATCTGGCCACGACCGGCGGCACGCTCCGCCTGGGCGGGCCGGAGGAGTGCGCCGACCGCCCCCTGTGCATGCGGGGGCTGGAGGACGTCTACGGCATCCGGTTCGCGGGCTTCGTGCCGCTCGACACCGGCGGCCCGCTCACCGTGCAGGCGCTCCGGCAGGGGTTCGTCGACGTGGGACTGTTGTTCACGTCGAGCGCCGCGCTCGAGGGCGGCGACCTCGTCGAGTTGCGGGACGATCGCCACCTCGAACCCGCCGAACACATCGTCCCGGTGATCCGGCCCGAGGTCCTCCAGCGGTTCGGGACCGGCGTCGCCGAGGCGCTCGCGGCCGTGACCGCGCCGCTCACCACGGCCGATCTCCGGCGGCTGAACGCCCAGGTCCAGGACGGTCGGTCGGTCGCCGACGTGGCGGCGGCGTGGGTCGCGGCCCACCCGACGGGGTCGGGCTAGAGTCGGCGCGTGGACACCTCCGAGGCAGCGACCGGAGCGCCGGCCGCGCGGAGCGGCCGGCGATTCGGCACCGGGCGACGGCACCGCCGCCCGTCCGGCGAGCCGCCGGCCCTGCCGCACACGCTCGGCCGCAGCGGCCGATTCTGGCTGGCTCTGACCGTGTACTTCGGCCTGACGATCCTCGGCGTCCTGCTCTTCAACCCGATGAGCCGCTTCTTCGAGTCGCTCGACGCCGCGGTGCTGCAACGGTTCGTGGCGCTGCGCTCGCCGGTCGTCAACGACGTCTCGCTCGCGGTGAACGGGCTCGCGGCGCTCTGGGCGATCCGCGCGATCCGCTGGTCCGTGATCGCGATCCTCGTGATCTCCCGTCGTTGGCGCCACCTCCTCGTCTACGCCGGCGCCGTGCTCGCGCTGGAGCTCCTCGTCCAGCAGGCGTCGCTGTCGCTCGGCCGCGCGCGGCCCTTCGGCGTCACGGTCCTTGGCCCGTGGTCCGGGTTCTCGATGCCGTCGCGGCCGCTCGCCGCGCTCGCGGTCTCGCTGATGGGTGTGCTCTACACGGTCCTGCCGCACGGACGGGCACGCGACCTCGGCAAGTGGACCGTGGCGATCGTCCTCGGCGCGGTCCTCGTGGCGCGACTCATCCTGGCGATCGAGGCGCCGACGTCGGCGATCTTCGGCGCCGTGCTCGGCGTCGCCATCGGGCTCGGCGCGTTCCGGCTGTTCGTGCCGAACGACGTGTTCCCGGTGACCTACGAACGCGGGAAGGCCGCCCACCTCGATGTCGGCGGCTCGCGGGGTGAGGCGATCCGGCACGCCGTGGCCGACCAACTGGGCGAACGGGTCGGAGAGATCAAGCCGATCGGCCTGGAGGGCTCCGGGGGGTCGACGCCGCTGCGGCTCACCATCGAGCAGGCCGACGGCTCGCACCGGTACGTCTTCGCGAAGCTCTACGCCATGAGCCACGTCCGGGCCGACCGCTGGTACAAGCTCGGCCGCACGATCCTCTACGGCGCGCTCGAGGACGAGACGCCGTTCGGGTCCGTCCGGCGGTTCGTCGAGTACGAGGACTACGCGCTGCGCCTGCTGTACGACGCCGGGTTCGCGAGCCCCGAACCCTTCGGCATCGTCGAGATCACGCCCGAGCGCGAGTACATGATCCTGATGGAGTTCTTCGACGGCGCCGTCGAGATCAGCGAGGCCGAGGTGTCGACGGAGGTGATCGACGAGGGCCTCCAGATGATCCGCCGGATGTGGCACCTGGGCGTCGCGCACCGCGACATCAAACCGGCGAACCTCATGGTCCAGGACGGCCACCTGCGTCTGATCGACGTGTTCTTCGTGCAGGTGCGCCCCTCGCCCTGGCGCCAGGCCGTCGACCTGGCGAACATGATGCTCGTCCTCGCCCTGCGTTCGGACGCACAAACCGTTTACGAGCACGCCCTTGAGGACTTCACGCCCGACGAGATCGCCGAGGCCTTCGCCGCCGCCCGCGGCGTCGCGAGCCCGACCCAGCTCCGGAACCTCCTGAAGGCGGACGAGCGCGACCTCGTGGTCGAGTTCCGCGCCTTGGCGCCCCACCGCGAACCCATCCGGATCCAGCGATGGAGCCTCCGCCGCGTCGCGTTGACCGCGTGGGTCGCGCTGCTGGCGTTCCTCGCGTTCGGCCTGCTCGTGTCGAACTGGACGGTGTTCTCGTGAGACGCGCCGCACGCCGGACGGCGGCGACGCTCGGGTGCGCGGCCGTCCTCCTCTCGCTCACCGGGTGCACGACGAGCGCGGGCGTCGTCCCGGACTGCGTCGGCTCCGACAGGCTGGTGATCCTCATGGCGCAGTCCGTGCCGAGCGCCACGCTGATCCCCTGCGTCGGCTCCATGCCCGTCGGGTGGTCCTTCACGGGCAGCTCGGTCCAGAACAACGTGGCGAAGCTCTGGCTCAGCTCGACCGTGGCCGGGTCGAACGCGGTGGAGGCGCAGCTGACGCCCTCGTGCGATCCGGGGACCGCGCCGGAGGTCGTGCCGGCGCCCGACGAGGCCGGCGCGCGCGTCTTCGAAGCGCCCGACAGCCTCAACCCGTTCCGCGCGACGCGGTACGTCGTGTTCGATGGCGGCTGCGTGAGCTACATCTACCGCTTCGCCGGCGGCGTGCCCGCCACCCTTTCCCTGCAAGCGGACGGTGCGTTCTCGTTCGTGCCTCGTTCCGCGGTCACGGCCGCGGTCCGCACGGACTTCGACCAGACCCTGTGTGGCGCCGGCGCGCCGCCGTGCGAGGATCCCGGATGAACACCGAGCAGCGCATGCTCACCGATCACCGACGGGCGTTCGTGTGGTCGCTTGGCCTCCTCGGCTGCTGCCTCGCGTCGCTGTTCCTCGTGGGACGGCATCCCCCCGAGCTCGCGCCCCTGACGACGGCACGGTTCATCGGCCGGTTCGACACCACGATGTACCGCTGGATGGCAGACATCCGCAACGCGCCGTTGACGTGGATCAGCAAGGTGCTCAACGTGGTCGGCGGCGGCCTCGTCACGATCCCGGTACGGATCGGAGCCGTGCTCGCGCTCGCGATCCGCCGTCGCTGGGCCCGGTGCATCGCGTTCGCGCTGACGTGGGCGCTCAGCGAGTTCGCGCTGTCGTGGCTCAAGGCGTGGTTCCACCGCGGCCGACCGCCGCACCCGCTGGTGGTGACCTCGGGGTACTCCTTCCCGTCGGGGCACGCGGTCGCCGCCGCGGCCACCGGCGTGGCGCTCGTGATCGCGTTCTTCGCGCCAGGCGCCCGTCGCCGCTGGGAGTGGATCGCGGTCGCGTTCACGTTCGCGATGGCGATGTCGCGCGTGTACCTCGCCGCGCACTGGTTCTCCGACGTCGTCGCGGGCGTGCTCCTCGGCGCGGGTATCGCGATCTTCTCGGCGGCGACGGTCACGGAGTGCCGCGACCTGATCTTCCGCGGCCAGCACGAGCCCGTGCCGGAGGACACCGATCCTCCAACGGATCCTCAGGTGGCGAAGTAGACCTTCACGCGCTCACGCTGCCGTGCGGCATCCTCGGGGCGGCGCCAGTCCCGCTTGAGGCGCCAGATGATGTACGTGAAGCCGCCGATCGGGATCTGGACCCCATAGGTCAGCGCACGGAACAGGAGCACCCCGGCGACGATCTGGGCTTTCTCCGCG